>JBEAXK010000107.1:0-6604 GCA_041159865.1 Bacteroidota bacterium | reverse complement strand
CATGTCACGCCTTCGGGGTTTATGCACTATTAAATTTCCAACTGCTATAATCATGTCACCCCTTCGGGGTTTGTGCACTAATAAATTTCCAACTGCTATAATCATGTCACCCCTTCGGGGTTTGTGCACTAATAAATTTCCAACTGCTATAATCATGTCACCCCTTCGGGGATTAAAAAGGGTACCTTCTAACTTTCATCTGGAATAAGGACCGATTATATTATGTCGGATTTTTTAGATAAAGCGTAAAACGAGCATAAATCTTTTAAGCAAAATATAACATACATAATTAGTTTTAAATGAATTTTTAACTGGAATATTAAAAAATCCCGAAGGGATGAAATGATTATAGAAAAACAGGATTACCTACACCCATCCAACCCTGATGGGGTGGCATAGTTCTCCTAGCCTTTCCATCTTAAATGGTTTTTTTCACATAAGGGAATCAGACCTTTAGGTTTGAGACCATACATTCTTTGCCAAGCACCCAGTTCTCCTATTAGTAAAATCAAAATTTTTGAATAAAGCTAAACGGCATATGCTGGTTTCACAAGGCAAAGTTTTCTGCCTAATATGCATTCCTCTTTCTAGAAGGGATATAAAATTATCATTTTTCTAAGATTCTTCTTAAATAGTTCATTTGGCCAGTATGGCGGGATAAATGACAACTTAGCTGCATCAAAAAGAACTGAATAGTCCTTCCTTTATGCTGAGGGGGTGTATCAGGCATAGGCTCTGTTAATTGGTAAGGATTTAAATTAATCAAGGCTTTTCTAACTGCTTGTTGAGTGATTTTTATTTCTTGAATCAGTCTTTCTTTAGAAAAATATTGAGGTATAAATTCCTTGTTTTTATCCCGGATATAATTATCATGACCTAGAACTGCTCCAATAAAATATTGTAAATTTCCACAAAGGTGATAAGCAATGGTTCCAGTTGAGTTTATAACTCCAGGATACGATTTCCATAGATTTTCTTCTGTAATCTGGTTCACTTCTGTAATCAATGCTTCCAGGTCGCGATGCAAAATTTCCGATATATCAGCAATAAATGAATGTTCCATCTTAAATGATTGAGGTCTTTTTTAAATCATGATTTAAAAATACCTGTTCTTTAATTATTTCTTTCCAGCAGACTGCTGTTTTTTTATCTATATCCGCTTTATTTTTTCCTGATAAATGAGTTTTCCAGTCATCTGTTTTACCCGATCTGAAAAATGTGTTTACATTGAAATGAAAACTTCCGGGATTTTCAGAAATTTTATTTTTCATGTTTTGAAATTCTGTCGCCGCAATAATTTCCCTTATTTTAGAGGATGGAAGAATTTTAGAACAAAGAAATGAAGCCAATTCTTTAGTTATGGATATTTTGTTTTCAACTAAATTTTCGTAAGATAAAACGAGAAAATGATCTCTGTTAATTCTTAAATCTGTCTTTAAAATCCAATTTTTCACGTGCTCGTGATAATCGCCAAAATATAAATTACCATCTAGGAAAAGGGAAGTGAATTGATCCATATCCAGCGTTTTTTCTACTTCCAGTAAAGGATGTGATTTATAGAAATGGAACTGCGATACTGCCGCACCTTTTGGATCTCTGAAAACATAAATAAATTTAGATTTTGGATGAATTTTTTTCATGGGGAGATCATCACTTTCGCAATGTATATACCAGACTCTGGGGAAATGAGTTGTTTTAGCTATAAACTCCTGAAAATGGGCATATCCGTATTGAGATACCATTACTTCGGGCCAAGGTATGGTTGCGTGGCCAATATCGCCCGTTGACATAGGATTATTTTCAGGATAAGGATACACAGCCCGAAGGATCTCACTGACAAACTGTTTGGTAAGGTGAGTTCCTACTTTTTGATGGGTACAAATAAAAATATCATTTGAATCAGTTTCCCAGTTTTCTTTTAGTAGCTCAATGGCATCTAAATCAAAGAATGGTGGGTAAATTTTTTGTTCGCTTTCAATTGATAAAAAGCCAAAATTATTTCCTTTTTTCGCAGTTGGGAAAGTTTTCATCTTAGTGGAATTAGGTTGGATAGACATGATTTTATTTATTAAAGTTGAGCAATAAGGAGACCACATTCGGTTGGAATAATTTGGTGTTCCATTCCATTGACCTTAAACCAATTGAGGAAAGGTTGACATTCTGTTTGGCGGTCAATTACATTATCGGCGAGAATAAGGGTACCTTTCCCAATTAATTTTTTGGAAATAAGTGATTTTAGTTGCTTGTAATAATGATTCTTCTGAGCATCAAAGAAAACAAGATCATAAAAACCTTGTAAACCAGCAATCACCTCCATGGCTTCTCCATGGTGAACGCTAACAGGTACTTTCAATTTTGTCATTCTTTTTTGTGTGGCTTCAGCAACTGGTCCATCAAATTCAATGGTATCAATTGTTGGATTTTTTTTAGCATTTAATCCGCAAACCAGATATAAAGTGGATAGACCGTGAGCAGTACCAATTTCCAATACTCTTTCAGGATCGGCTTTTGAGGTTATCTCTTCAAGAATAGATCCCGTATCTTGTCTGATAGGATTTCTCCAACCAAAACTTCCGGATTCGTTCGTGTAACTTTCTCCTTGTTTACTGTATGATTCAAGAAGTAGAATTTCATTTAAAATTTTTTTCGTTTTCATTTTACGCTGATTTTAATAAGTATGTCAGGAGCAAATGGAAACGTTCCAAACCAGGTTATTTATGAAATTTAAAATTCTGAAATTCTAAATTTTTAAAACATTCTGTATTATTTCTTCAGTAACTCATTGAAGTTTAAAATACCAGAGAAGGGTAAGAAATTTAAAAGGTAAGGTGGCATCAGGCTGATTCTAATGGTCTGTTTAGAAAATTAAATTTCACAATTACAGATTTGAAAATTTAGGGTACTTAAAAATTAAAATGGATGTGTTATTCCAGGGAAATATGGATTCCATTTTTTCATCTAAAATCAAAAAAATAATTCGCTCGTAAAAAACCAAAATTGAAAATTATTCTGTTTATAAACCAAGTTTTTATAGCATTTAAAACATTTTGAACTAAATATTTTTTTTGTTCAATACTATCAAAGTATAGTATTGGGATTAATATAATCATAGGATGCCATTAGTATTAAACAATATTTAGTGGTTTTTCAACATTTGTATTACACATTAGAGATTTTTGTAATCATGAAAAAAAAACTTTAACTTTTTTAATAAGAAAATAACATGTTGAATTCAACATAAAATTCTTGTATTGAATCATCAAAATAAAGGAATCATATTTTGCATTTTTTATAATTTTTGGTATAAAATATTGCGATCCTTTTTTTTTTTTTTTTAAATTAGAGATTAACTTTAAATAAAACATTATGCTATGAAAAAGATTAGTTTTCTGTTTAGCCTTTTCTTCTGGGGAGCATTATTTGCACAAACTTCCATGCAACTTATGCCTGTTCCGGGCGAGTACATCGTCAAAATTAAAGAAACAAGCATGAAAGCCATTATTCTGCAAATGTCAGATGGTTCTTTAGATCGCGAGGTCAACTTTAAAAATTCATCAGCTCTACGTACCCGTTTACAAGGCCAACTTGTTGAAATCGCCAAGCGTAACGGAGTATCCCAACCAGCCGGTGTATTTGTAGATGCAACTGTAGCCTTGTATCTTACCAATATTTCGGAAGATGCAGCCAAGCGTATGACTGCTGATCCAGATGTAGAATCTGTGACACCTAATTTTTTCTACCAATTGCCTGATTTTCCCTGGGAGTTCCCCAAAATTTCTACTCAGCAAACTACTTGTGCAGTGGCTACAGCAGGGGGTCCTACAGACGGATCTGGTAAACTTACCTGGATTTGGATTCTCGATACGGGTATTAACATCGCTCACCCCGATCTCAACGTGGTGTCTTCCCCTACTTTTGCCAAATCTTTTATTGGAGGGGAAACCGTGGAAGACGGCAATGGTCATGGTACCCATGTGGCAGGTATAGCTGCTGCTAAAAACAACCTCTTTGGTGTTGTTGGTGTATCTGCTGGCGCAAGGGTTGTGCCCGTCAAGGTTTTAAACAACGCGGGCAATGGCAGTTTTGCTGCCTTGCTCAATGGCCTGAACCATGTAGCGATGTATGATATCCGTGGCGATGTCATAAACATGAGTTTGGGGGGTTATCCCGTCTCCAACTGCGAAAACGTCGATCCTTCGTTGCGAAATGCTATCCGTAACCTGGGTACAGCAGGTACGTTTGTAGTAATGGCAGCAGGGAATAGTGGTGACTGTGCAGGTTCCAGCAAAACTTTGCCAGGCTGTATCAATGGCACCAACGTGTTTACAGTGGGTTCCATGACCTGCGAAAAGACCTGCTCAGGCTTCTCCAACTGGGGCAACCCCTCAGTCGATTGGGTAGCTGTTGGCTCCTCTGTTTATTCCACTTACAAAAATGGCGGTTACGCTACCAAAGGGGGTACCTCTATGGCTTCCCCGGTTGTAGCCGGTATTATTCATGCCCGAGGAGGGGCACCGTTAAGTGCTGGCAGTATAACCTGTTGCAATGGTTCTTATCGCATTGCTAAGCGTTAAAATACCCACCAGGAAAGGCGGAAAGAAATAACCTATTTTGCCTTTCTGCTTTTCCTGGTTTATTTAAAAGCCTTACCCTGAACTATACAAAACCCCAAAGTTCATGAAACCCTTTTTTTTGCTTTTGCTCTCCTTCTGTGCCACTTCCATGAATGCCCAAAACTCAGCGACCCCCTCTTCGATGGACTGGGAAATCCTTCTAAGCGGCAATCAATGCCTGATCGAATACCCTGAAAACCGTGTGCTGAAAACCACTGAGGAGTTCCAGGCACTCTGGAATCGGGCTTTTGCCAAAATGGACGTACCTCCTGATAAGCCGGTAGTTGATTTTGGAAAATACCACGTAGTCACTATTTTTCTTGGCTGGAAAAAGAATGGCGGTTTTATTCTGGAAATCGAGAAGATCATTACCCTAAGGGGAAAAACTATCATCCACTTTCTAGAAAAAGAACCTGGGGCATCATGCATTTCTACCGCCTCCATAGATTTTCCTTTCCTATTGGTCCGCATACCTATCAGCGAGAAGGATGTTTACGTTTTCGACCACAAAAAAATTGTCTATGACTGCCAATAAGGAGATTTTTTGGTAGAAATGGATTTTCGGTTGGAATATTACAAAGAAGTAAAATGTATAGCAGACAAGGTTTACTTGATTCAGGGAAGAACATTGACAAGGGTTGTGTCAGGGTTAAAGTGCCGATTAAAGGTATGACTCTAACACAGGTTTAGCCCCCTAATTAATCGGCTTTTGATTAGGTTAGTTTCAGGAATATAAAAGATACCACCTAAATTTAAATCAGCGAATATTGAAGGAAAGTTCTTATTCCCAGATAATTGTATTTATCCGTTTCAGATATTTCCATAATTTGCCTGTATATTTATCAAAAAACGGAAGACTAAATCAGGTTAATGCCTGGTCATACAAATACCTAAATAACAAATTGTATCTCAAAGAAAAATGTACGCTGAGGCAGGCATATGTGTCTGAATGTAATTGGTTGAAATTTTATTTCTGCCGTTTATTTTGTAGACGGTCTTTGTCCTTTAAATATTGGCGGTAACATCCCGCTTAGTGACACGGAGTATAAAAACTAGCACTTACAAAATACAGATTTTTTATATTGTATCCGCCCCTCCAAATCTTAATTACTTCTAATTCCTTTGATTTTAACTAATTTATTTTAATGAAAAATTAAAGTTATTAGACAAAAAAATGACCGGACTATTTTCCTTATTTCTCAAAAAATGCCAAATTTTTCATTTTCTTTATAGGTATGTTACCTCTCATCCAAAAAAAATCTTATAAAAATATTCCAGCCGAACTTTTGTGCCCCCTTGCAAATAGTTGGCAGTCCTCACATTCATTTGAGGATTTGAGAATGGGGATAACGATTTAGCTCCCAGTTTAAAAATGTAAAACCATTTTAATTTGGCAAAAAAGTAAATCTCTTAAATAACTTTATAAATAAAAACAAATTACCGGACGAATAGATGCAAGAATTGAGGACCCGTGAAAATTTTATTTTGTTTTCCTACATCTTAGCTAAAAAATCATTATAATTGTTTAAGTATACTTGGTAAAGTATATATTAATTTTTAATTGATGAAATCTGTAAAATCATACCTTCTTGAATTTCTAATGATATCGATTGCAGTTTTTTTAGGATTTTGGTCAGAAAGTTTTAGAAATCAAATTTCAGAAAATAAAAAGGTAATGCAGATAAAAAAAGCAATTGGAAATGACCTTAAAAAAGATTTGAAACAATTGGATGAATATACGAATCAGGCAAAATTTAATTTACTAATGATTGATAGAATGGATTCTTTAGTTAGTATAAATCCAAATTTTATAGATCAAAAAGATTTTTACAAAACTTTAGTCAGTTACTGTGTGGTATATAAGTTTACGCCTAGTGATAAAAGCCTCAAACAAGCCGAAGAAATGGGAGTGTTACAAAATGAGCATATTGATAGTTTAAGTTATTTTTCAATGAAGTACCAATATTTCCTTACAGATATCAGGTTTGTTG
>JBEAXK010000063.1:0-67376 GCA_041159865.1 Bacteroidota bacterium | reverse complement strand
GATAGAATCCAGATTTATCCTAATTTATATAATATTATTCGATCCCTTCATTTTGATTTTGCCATTGCAAAAGAAATTGATAAAGTGATAGACACAGATGGCAATATCCGGCCAGATGCTTCTCCTGAGCTTGGAAGAATTAGACGTTCCATTCAGTTTAAAGTGAAGGAACTTGATAAGGTATTCAGACACATCATCCAGGATTACAGAAATAAAGGTTGGTTAACTGATAATTTGGAGGGGTATCGAAATGGAAGAAGGGTGCTAAGTGTACCTTCAGAGCATAAAAGAAAAATACGAGGTATTATTCATGATGAATCAGCAACTGGACGAACTACTTTTATTGAACCTGAGGGTGTTATAGATATTAATAATGACGTTTTTGATTTAGAACAAGAAGAGAGAAAGGAGATTTATCGTATTTTAAAAACGCTAAGTGCCTTTTTAAGACCATATGCTTCAGGCTTTAAGGTTTTTCAAGATGTTCTCATTCAGTTTGATCTTATTCAAGCAAAAGCAAGGCTTGCTCAAAAATTAAATGCACAAAAGCCCATCATTAAAGATTTACCAACTATTAAAATCATAAAAGGCAGACACCCTTTGCTTTTTTTAAAAAATGCGGGTTTAGGAAAACCTACTATTCCCTTTTCCTTAACCTTGGGGGAAAAAAATAGAATTTTGGTTTTAAGCGGACCCAATGCAGGTGGTAAATCCATTACCATGAAATCTTTGGGTTTATTGCAGCTTATGGTTCAATCTGGTCTTCCCGTTCCAACTGATCCATTAAGTGAATTTGGAATCTTTAAAGAATTTTTTGCAGATATTGGTGATCAACAATCAATCGAAGATGATTTAAGTACCTATAGCTCGAGATTAATTAATATGAATACCTTTATTCGTCAGTCAGGTAATAGGTCACTTCTTTTAATTGATGAATTTGGATCTGGAACGGATCCACAATTCGGTGGATCCATTGCTGAAGGTATTTTGAAAGAATTGAATGCCAAAGAAGTAGTTGGTGTCATCACTACCCATTATTCTAATTTAAAAATATTTGCTTATAATACAGAGGGGATTATAAATGGTTGTATGGCATATGATATGGAAAATCTGACGCCAACCTATCATTTTTTGGAAGGTAAACCTGGTTCCTCCTATGCTTTTGAGATTGCACAAAAGAGTGGTCTTTCTGAACATGTCATTAAATATGCACAATCAAGAACCAGAAAGAGTGAAAAGGAGGTGGATGAACTATTAGTTGATTTACAAAAAGAGAAACAAACGGTTAGAGAATCTCTGCAAGCTTTAAAAGAAAAACAAGAGTTGCTTGATAAATTAGTACGTGGTTATGAATCCATGCAGAAAGATTATGAATTTAGAAGAAAGAGATTTAAACTGGAGCAGAAACAACAGGAATTACAGGACACAGGCAATGTGAATAAAGAGGTTGAAAGACTAATTAAAGAAATAAAAGAAGAAAAAAATATTGAAAAAGCACGCGAACTTGCCCTTAAATTAAGAGAAGAAAGAGCAAAGAAAATGCTCGAAGTAACTCAATTAAAGGAGGAAATATATTACGGTTCAAATGCTGAAGGCGAATCAAATATATTGAAAGCGGGAGACTATGTCAGACTAAGAAGTGGGGGTGCTATTGGTTTATTAGTAGCCATTGACAAAGAAAAGGCTACAGTTCTAATGGGTGATTTAAGGTTATTTATAGATGTTAGAGATTTGGAAAAAGGCCCGGAACCCTTAGATAAAAAATTGCGAAGTTTAAATTTTGATACTATAAAGCAAGTCGCTGGATTTGAAAGTAAATTAGATATTCGGGGTATGAGAATGCAGGAGGCTTTACAAGTTGTTGAAACCTATATGGATTCGGCTTTGATGAACAGTGCTTCTCAAATTGAAATAATACATGGAAAGGGCGATGGAATTCTGCGAAAAGCAGTGAGAAAAAAGTTGAAAGAATATAGAGTCGAAATGGAAATAAGCCATCCCGACCCGAAGCTAGGCGGGGATGGCGTAACTCTGGTAGCTATAAAATGATTAAATCATATCTGTAACAGCAAAATGAAAAGCAGACTCTATGGCTGCATTATCATCAGAATCTGAACCGTGGACAGCATTTTCGCCAACACTCTTGGCGTATTTCTTACGAATGGTGCCTTCTTCTGCTTTTGAAGGATCTGTTGCTCCTATAAGCGTTCTGAAATCACTTACTGCATTTTCTTTTTCGAGAATAGCTGCAACAATAGGTCCGGAGGACATAAAGGCTACTAATTCACCATAAAAAGGTCTTTCTTTGTGAACAGCATAAAATTCTCCCGCTTTGGCTTCAGATAATTGAGTCAATTTTAAAGCAACAATTTTAAATCCAGCTTGCTCAATCATTGCCAGAATGTTTCCTGTGTTGCCTGCAGCTACTGCGTCTGGCTTAACCATAGTGAAGGTGCGATTTCCTGTTGTCATTACTATTTTTTTAAATTCTAGATAAATGTGATTAAATTGCGGCGAATTTACGCTTTTGTTTGATTATGAATATGGAAAATCTAGCGCAACTTAAAAATTTACTTACTTCTCCAAAAGATATTGTGATTTTTTCTCACAGAAATCCTGATGGAGATGCTTTGGGTTCAAGTCTGGGCTTGGCACATTTCCTGATAGCTCAGCAACATGCAGTAAAAATTATACTTCCTTCTGAATATCCAAATTATCTGAGTTGGATGAACGGTGTGGAGAATATCATTATATACGATAATTTCCCGGAACATGCAAAACTGGCTATCGAAAAAGCAGATATCTTTTTTTGCTTAGATTTTAATTCTCTGGATAGAATTGATAAATGTGGTGAATTGATGATGAAACAAACCGCACCAAAAGTTATCGTTGACCATCATTTATTTCCAGAAAATTTTGCTGATTTTATTCTTTCAGATACCTCTGCTAGTTCAACTTCTGAACTTATTTTTGATTTAATTTATCAACTTGAATTGTCCAAATATTTAGTTCCAGCCGCTGCCGACGCTATCTACGTGGGTATTATTTCTGACACAGGTTCCTTTTTGTATAATACATCCTCTAAAGTTTACAGGGTAACGGCTACTTTACTAGACAGAGGTGTAGATGATGTTAGTATTCAAAACAGGCTTCATAATAATCTGGAAGTTAAGCAACTCAAAATTATTGGTCATTGCCTAAATAAACGATTAGAAATTTTAGAAGAATTTTCAACTGCAATCGTAACCATTACGAAAGAAGATTATGTAGAGTTTGATATTCAAAGAGGAGATACCGAGGGAATAGTTAACATGTTAATGCGTTTACAAACAATTAAAATGGCAGCGCTTATAACAGAACAACCTACTATTGTAAAATTATCATTGAGATCAAAAGGTGATTTTTCCGTACAAGAAATTGCTACTAAACACTTTAAAGGTGGTGGACATAAAAATGCTTCTGGAGCAGCCTCTTTTATTGGTTTAAAACCAACTATCAGAAAGTTTAAGGAACTTCTTCCTCTCTATGCAGATCAATTATACCAAAAATGATTTTTATTGACGTCATTTACTGTGATTTTTATATTACTTTTGCTCACGTTTTTAAATATTAACTCTTTAACTTAAAATAATGAGAATTCTTTTCATCCTGATGATCGCTACACTTACCTTGTTCTCCTGTGGAAAAGGAAAAACTGGTAAAACAAGTACTGGTATTAAATATGAACTTTTTCAAAATAAAAGTGGAAATAAAGTTCAACCAAATGATGTACTTTATCTTCGCTATACTATGTTGGCTGATGATTCTTTGATGAGTACAAACATCACGGAACCTCTCCCTGAATTAGGTTTTTATCCAGATGTGTCGAAAGAACCAAGAAAACTCTCTCCCATTGAAGAGGCTTTTGGCTTAATGGAAGTGGGAGATAGTATTAAAATATTTATTCCTATCGATTCCATGGGTGCTCCTGGTATGCGTCCTCCTGGATTAGAAAAAACGAAGTTCATTGTTTATAAAATTAAGATTGAAAAAAGAATGTCTAATACCGAAGTGGAGAAGGTTACAAAGGGCATTGCCGAAAAAGTGAATGGTTTATTTCAGGATACAAAATCAAATGCTATTGATTATCAGGTAAGTCCTTCTGGTTTGAAATATAAAATCCTAGAGGAAGGGAGTGGTTCTTCCATAAAACAAGGAGATAAAGTATCTACTAATTATTACGGTATTTTAGCTTCAGATGGGGTTATGTTTGATAATTCTTACCAAAGAGGATTATTGCCTTTTACTTTTGAAGCGATGACTGGACAGGTTATCCCAGGTTGGGATGAAGGAATGGGTCTATTGAAAAAAGGATCAAAAGCAATTCTTTATATTCCAAGTGCACTCGCCTACGGCGAAGAAGGAGCAGGAGGAGGAGCCATTCCTGCTAATGCAGATCTCATGTTTTATTTGGAAATTATAGACGTGAAGTAATATTTCACTATGTTTTATTTATTCATCTTTTAAAAAAAGAACACCTATGACTATCGAGCAGTTGCGAGATTTGAGGGAAAGGTTGTTGTCGCTAAGGAGGTATCTTTGACGTTGATAACAGAATTTTACTACTCGAAGATAAAGAACAATTTGCCCTGAATCCTGATTTTTGGTCTGATTCTTCAAAAGCCGAATTGGTGATGAAGGAAATAAAGATGCATAAAAAATACTTAGGTGAATATGAAAATATAAAACTCTTAGTTGAAGATGCTGAAGTATTATTTGATTTTCAAAAAGAAGGTGAGGCTACTGAGGAAGAGGTTGAAAATAAATATAGGGAAGCAATTTTGGCATTTGAAGATCTTGAATTTCACAGAACACTGAACCGACCCGAAGATGAACTAGGTGTAATTTTAGAAATTAATGCCGGAGCAGGTGGAACTGAAGCTTGTGACTGGGCTGAAATGATTTTTAGAATGTATGTTCGCTGGGCTGAAAGGTCTGGTTTTAAAGTTACTTCTCTTTCTCAAGTCGAAGGAGATGTAGCTGGAATTAAATCGGCTGAAATTGAAATTACTGGGGAATATGTTTACGGTATGCTTAAAGGTGAAAATGGCGTTCATCGACTGGTAAGGGTTAGTCCATACAATGCCCAAGGTAAAAGAATGACTTCCTTTTGTTCTGTTTTTGTACATCCTAGTGTGGATGATTCAATTGAAATTGAAATCAATCCTGCAGATCTTGACTGGGATACCTTTAGGGCAAGTGGTGCTGGTGGTCAGCATGTTAATAAAACAGAATCTGCCGTCAGAGTAAGACATTTACCTACTGGTCTGGTTGCAGAGTGTCAACAGGAAAGATCACAGCACCAGAATAGAGAAAAAGCGATTCAACTCTTAAAGTCCAGAATATATGAACTTGAATTGCAAAAGCAATTAGCTGAAAGAGCTAAAGTTGAGTCCGGCAAAATGAAAAATGAGTGGGGTTCCCAAATAAGAAGTTATGTTTTAGACGACAGGAGAGTTAAAGATCATCGAACTCAATATCAGACTTCTCAGACGGATGCCGTATTGGATGGGGATTTACAACCTTTCTTAAAAGCCTTCCTGATGATGGATGGAGTGAATCCGGAAGAATCAGATGATTAGAAAAAAAGGTCAGTATTTTATGCTGACCTTTTTTTATGCAATATTATCTGGAATTTGTGCTGTAATACTTCTGAATTGTGCCTTTAATGTTTATATTCGTTTGCTCTTTTAAGTAAAATAAAATAATTTACAGTGGATAAATGGTTCAATAAATTAGCTCAGATTGTTGCCTTTTTTGGAAAAAGTGTATCATGGCTTAGTTTCTTATTAGTTATCATTATTTGTCTGGATGTCATTTCTCGTTATATTTTTAATTATTCA
The DNA here is from genome assembly GCA_041159865.1 of Bacteroidota bacterium. GTDB lineage: Bacteria > Bacteroidota > Bacteroidia > Chitinophagales > Saprospiraceae > BJGN01. The sequence continues at coordinate 61,494 of JBEAXK010000063.1, read as the reverse complement.
GTTGCATGGGTCACCGAAATCGAATGGCACATCTTTGGATTATTGTTTTTATTTGGCTCCGGTTACGCATTGAGTAAAGAAAAGCATGTTAGAGTTGATTTGTTTTATCAGAAATTTACCCCTACGGAAAAAGCGCAGGTTAATGTGATTGGAACTATTTTATTTTTAATACCCTGGAGTTTAACCTTAGGATGGTATTCTTTTAAATATGCTTTAACTAGTTATTTAATCAAAGAAACTTCGCCTGATCCTGGTGGAATTGGAGCCATTTACCTGATTAAAATGGCTATTCCTATAGGGTTTTTATTGTTGTTTCTTCAAGGATTGATTTTGATTTATAATCAATTTAGTCTTGCTTTTAAACGAAATTAATTGACAGGTACTATGGAAATTATAGCTATTATATTATTTATAAGTATTTTTATATTGATTATGTACGGGTATCCCGTTGCGCTAACTTTAGGCGGACTTTCAATTATGTATGCTTATTTTTTTCTTGATCCATCTGCTTTTGGTGCATTGCCACCACGCATTATGGGGGTTGTAAGTAATTATGTTTTATTATCAGTTCCTCTTTTTGTATTTATGGGTATTATGTTAGAAAAAAGTGGACTTGCCGAAAGTTTATTAGAAACGGTAGCTATACTTTTTGGAAAAATGCACGGAGGACTGGCTATTGCCGTTATTTTAGTGGGTACTTTACTTGCCGCTTCTACCGGAATAGTTGGTGCGACCGTGGTTACTATGGGATTAATTAGTTTACCTACTATGCTTAAAAGAGGATATAAACCTGAGGTAGCAACCGGTGTAATTGCCGCTTCAGGTACTTTAGGTCAAATTATTCCTCCTTCCGTTGTGTTAGTCCTTTTGGGTAGCGTATTAAATGTTTCCGTAGGGAAGTTATTTGCTTCCTCGTTAATTCCTGGATTATTATTGGTTTTTTGTTATTTATTATATGTTTTGCTGTTGGCAAAAATTAAACCAGAATGGATGCCACCCATTCCAAAAGAAGAAATTGATACCTTTAGATCTAATAATTTTTATGGAAAAGTCTGGAGAGCATTCGCGTTGCCTTTAATACTAATTATTTCTGTTCTCGGTTCTATTTTTATGGGCATTGCTTCTCCTACGGAAGCTGCTGCTGTGGGTGCTATGGGTGCAACTATTTTAACATTTTTTGAAAAAAAATTAAGTATTAAAATTATTAAAAGTGTTTGTTTGGAAACAACGCATCTCACTTCGATGATTTTTTTAATCCTATTGGGTGCAACTACCTTTTCCTTCGTATTTAGAGAGTTGGGTGGAGATGTGTTTCTGGTTAGCTTAATTCAGGAAGCAAACATGTCTTCTTTGGCTTTTTTATTACTTGTGATGCTTATAGTTTTCATTGCAGGTTTTTTCATAGATTTTATAGAAATCATTTTTATAATTGTCCCCGTTGTAGCCCCCGTTTTTCAAAAACTAGGTGTTGATCTTTTATGGATAGGTGTATTGCTTGGGCTTAATTTACAAACGTCATTTTTAACACCTCCATTTGGTTTCTCTCTTTTCTATCTTAAAGGAGTTGCTCCAGATACAGTCACCACTGGACATATTTATAGAGGTATAATTCCATTTATAATTATACAATTGATTGTACTTGGAATTTATATATTTTTCCCCAACCTTTTAATTACCCCTTAATGCTATTTCACTTAAAATAAATTATCCTGCAGATTTTCATAAAATGCCCTTTCAGCAATTTGCGAATATTTGTTGGCTTTTTCTTGAAAGGAAAGATAGGAGGAATACACTTTTTTGGTAAAAGGGTCTTTATCTACTAAATCTTTAATGACTTCTTTTGTTAACTTTCTCAATTCAGATATTACTTCAGGAGGAAACGTTCTTATTTCTACCCCTTTTTTTAGGAGTTCTTCATAAGCAACCGCATTTTTTGCTTCCATTTGTGCATGTAGCCAGGTACCACTGTAAGAAGAGGCAGCTTTTATAATGGCTTGTAAATCATCAGGAAGTTCCTCGAATTTTTCTTTATTTAAGATGATTTCTAAATTTGTTCCAGGCTCATGCCATCCTGGAGTATAATAATATTTTGCAATTTCGTCAAAACCCATTAAGCTATCATGGAATGGTGATAGCCATTCTGTTGCATCTATGATGCCTCTTTCTAAACCTGTATATAACTCTCCTCCGGCCAATAAAACGGGTGATCCTCCCGCTTTTTCTAATACGGCACCACCTAAACCAGGCATTCTCATTTTTAAACCTCGCAAATCGGAAATGGAATTAATTTCTTTGTTAAACCAACCTCCCATTTGTACACCTGTATTTCCTGCAGGAAGTGGAATTAATCCAAAATTGGCATATAATTCTTGCCACAAAGCCAAACCATCCCCAGCATTTATCCACGATGAGACCTGTTGTGCATTCATTCCAAATGGAACCGTTGCAAAAAATGAAGCAGCAGATGATTTTCCTGCCCAGTAATAAGCTGATCCATGGCCTATTTCAGCCGAACCATTTCTAACAGCATCAAATATTTCTAAGGCTGGAACAAGTTCTCCCCCTCCAAATACCCTGATTTTCATCCTGCCTCCAGACATTTGTTCTACCAATTCTGCAAATAATTTACAACCTTCATCTAATATGGGAAAGTTAGGAGGCCATGTAGTAACCATTTTCCAGGAATATGTTTTATTGGAAATACCTGAATGGTTATTCACAGAATTGTTCCCTTTTCCTAAAACGGCTTTAATACCTACAGGCAGGAGGAGGGTCGCTGCTGCAATACTTTTAACAAATGTTTTCCTTGAGATAGCCATGTCCGGGGTTAGTTAAAGATTTGAAGTTTTTGAAATTCTTCCCTAAAATTAAAATTAATAAGGGAATATCGTACTTTTAAAAGTCAAATTTATAATGCTATGAAACATTTATTTTTATTGCTTTTAATCTTTTTATTTCATTCTTCTTTTTCTCAAAATAAAAAGATTTTACCTGGCTTAATTGATGAGGTCGAAATTATCATAGATCCATTTGGTGTACCTCATATTTATGCTAAAAATGAAAAGGATATGTTCTTTGCGCAGGGTTTTCAAGCTGCTTCAGACAGGCTATTTCAATTTGAAATATGGAGAAGACAAGCCAGAGGTTTGATTTCAGAAATTTTGGGAGAACGAGAAATTAAGAAAGATATGGCTTCCAGACTCTTTAAATATAGAGGCGATATGATTTCGGAGTTTAATCATTATCATGAAAATGGTTTTCAAATTATACATTCTTTTGTGGCTGGTGTCAATTCGGCTATAGATGTGGCACTTTTAAAACCAGATTCTTTACCCCTTGAATTTAAATTATTAGGAATTAAACCTGCACATTTAACTCCTGATGATATCATATCCAGGCATCAAGGGTTACTTGGAAATTTAATAGATGAATGGGAAACCGCCTTAGTGGTAAAACAAATAGGCGAGGCTAAAACAAAAGAAATTAATTGGTTCCACCCTAATAATCCAGATTTATTTTTAGATTCTTTAGTAATTGAAATTCTTTCATACCCTGATGTTATTGATATTTATAAAGCATATAAACGTCCAATTAATTTTACGCCTGAAGATATTATTGCTTTAAAAAATAAAAATTCAGAGGAAAATTATCTGGCTCAATATGATGAATTATTAAAAAATCAGGATTTATTAAATGAAGAGAAACATTCCATAGGTAGCAATAACTGGGTTATTTCTGGAGCATTATCTGAAAGTGGATATCCAATTCTGGCTAATGATCCTCATAGAGCAATGTCTGCTCCTTCACTAAGGTATATTTCTCATCTTGTATCGCCTGGTTGGAACGTAATCGGTGGGGGCGAACCTACCATTCCAGGTATTTCTATCGGACATAACGAATTTGGAGCCTGGGGGCTGACTATTCATGCTACCGATGCAGAAGATATGTACGTTTATCAGTTAAATCCACTTAATAATAATCAATATAAATATCATGGAAAATGGATAGACATGACGGAAATAAAGGATTCAATACCCGTTAAGGGGTTTGGCTTTCATCATTTTTCCTTGTTATATACCTTGCATGGACCTGTTTTGAAAATAATTAAAGAGAAAAATATAGTAGTAGCAGTTCGATGTGCTTGGCTGGAAAAGGGTGGGGCACCCTATATGGCAAGTTTAAGAATGAATCAGGCTAAAAATTGGGAGGAATTTAAACTTGCTTGTTCCTTTTCTCACATCCCAGGTGAAAACATGATTTGGGCAGATCGATTAGGAAATATAGGTTGGCAAACCGTTGGAATTGCTCCCATCAGAAGTAAAAGCAGTGGAATGGTACCTGTATTAGGAGATGGAAGTAAAGATTGGGATGGTTATATTCCAATTTCAGAAAGACCATCAAGTTTTAATCCTCTTTGTAATTATGTTGTAACCGCTAATGAAAATGTGGTTCCTTTTGATTTTAATTATCCACAATCAGTGGGGTTTTCATGGTCAGATCCTTACAGAGGTTTAAGAATAAAAGAATATTTAGGGAGCGGCAAAAAACTATCTGTTCAGGACTTTATGCACCTGCAAACAGATTATTTATCTTTACCTGCAAGACAAATTTTAAGTTTTATTCCAGGCATACCTGAATTTGAAAAACATAAGAAATATACTTCTTTATTTGATGACTGGGACTATAAACTGAACTCATCTTCGGTAGCAGCTTCTATTTATGATGCCTGGGAAAGAGCTATTTTTACAGAGTTTAAACTTTTATTTATACCTGATAAAGTAAAATCACTGGTTACTCCTCAATTAAAATTAATATTAGATAATCTCACCTTTCCCGACGGAAAATTTGGAGCTCAACCCATTCAGGGAAGAAATGATTTCTTAGTTAAAACATTTGAAAAAGCCATTCAGAATATAACCATTAAGTTAGGTAAAGACTCAAATTTCTGGCAATATGGGCAATTAAATAATAAATATGTGCTTTTAAAGCATCCTTTAAGTGCAGTTGTTAATGAAAAAATCCGTGTAAAACTGGAAGTTGGACCTGCTCCCCGTGGAGGAAATGGATTTACAGCTAATGTAACGGGAAGAACTGATAATCAGACGCATGGAGCAAGTTTTAGATTAATTTCCGATGTTGGTAATTGGAATCATTGTCTTGCAACAAATACACCTGGACAATCTGGAAATCCAGATAGTCCTTTCTATAAAAATTTATTTCCCATTTGGGTAAATAACCAGTATTTTCCTCTCTATTTTACAAGAGATAAAATTTTAGCTGGAAGTTCAATTCACCAATTCTTATCTCCTCAATAATTTTACCTAATACCTAAACACATGTGCACATTTCTTAAAGTTTTTATTTTAATAAATATCTGTTTTTTTTGCCTTCCATTGAATGGGCAGCAAGATAACCGTCTATTTGATATCGCTAAGGCCCCCAAAGCAACATCTATTGAGAACTATATTAGAACACTTACTAATTTTGGAACAAGAAGTACCCTTTCTGATACTTTATCAAATACAAGAGGGATTGGAGCAGCACGTCGTTGGATTCATAAAGAATTCAATAATATCAGCAACAATTGTAATAATTGCCTGGAAGTTTCCTACTTAAGTGAAATTTTTAAAGCTGGATTTAATCCAAGAATAAAAGAGGATATTCAAATTACAAATGTAATGGCTATTTTGCGAGGCTCTGTTTATCCTAATAGATATGTCATTATGACAGCTGATATTGATTCAAGGGTTACCGATGTATTGGATGCTCAAAAAGATAATCCAGGGGCAAATGATAATGCAAGTGGAATGGCGGGTGTTTTGGAGGCTGCAACTATTTTATCTAAATATACTTTTCCAACAAGTATTGTTTTTATTGGTTTTTCAGGCGAAGAACAAGGTTTATTAGGCGGAACAACCGTAGCGAAATATGCAAAAAATAATAACTGGGATATTTTGGCTGTTCTTAATAATGATATGATTGGAAATATAGAAGGAGTTGATGGAATCATTGATAACAGCACCTTTAGAATATTTTCTGAACCTGTTTCAAATTTAGAAACGGAAAGAGAAAGAGCCTGGCACCGGGTTTATGGTGGTGAAGTGGATGGCCCATCCAGGCAAATAGCCCGATATATAGATAAACTGACAGATCAGTATTGTACCAATCTTGATGCAAAAATGATTTATCGTTTGGATAGATTTGGCAGAGGTGGTCATCATAAACCTTTTAATGATGAGGGATTTCCTGGAGTTAGAATTATGGAAACGCATGAAAATTATTATAGACAACACGAAGACCTAAGAGTAGAAAATGGGATTAATTATGGCGATGTCATTGAAGGGGTAAATTTTGATTATGCAGCAAAATTAACAGGTGTGAATGCCATTACATTAGCTGCACTAGCTTGGGCTCCACCGCCTCCAACGGAAGTCCAGATTGGTGGAATTGTTCAATCATACACCCGATTAAAATGGAAGCCTGCCAATTTTAAAGATCTTGCTGGTCATAGAATATATTGGCGAGAAACCACTTCTGCTACATGGCAATTTTCAAGATTTGTCCCAAAAGAAGTAAATGATTTTACTCTGGAAAAAATAATTATTGATAACTTTCTTTTTGGTGTTGCGGCAGTTGGTATTGATGGTAACGAAAGTGTTATTGTTTATCCTACAACTTTGATTTCTTCTCGTCGATAACTTTAAATCTTTTTTAATGAAAAATCTTAAATTTTTATTTTCTCTGTTGCTTTTTTCAACAGCATTATTTTCCCAAAAAGAATGGTTAAACCTTAACAGGTTTTCATTTGAACCAAATTTAGCCGTAAATAAAGTAATTCCAACGCCGGCTGCCTTCCTCGGTTATGAATTGGGAGAACAATCAACTTATTATTCCAGTATTGAAAATTATATTAAAGAACTCTCAAAAATCTCCAATAGATTGAAATTGGTGCCTTATGGTAAAACCTATGAAAACAGGACCCTTTATTTATTGGTTTTTTCATCTCCTGAAAATCTAGCTAACTTAGAAAATATTCGAAATAATCATTTGAAATTAATGACAGCAAATGAATCACAAGCTAAGGATATGATGGAAAAAGATCCAGTTTTCCTTTCACTTAGCTATAATATTCATGGAAATGAAACGTCAACAAGTGAAGCAGCTTTACAAGTAGCTTACAGATTAGCAGCTGCCACAGATGAATTAACAGGTAATTTGCTTCAAAATTCTGTCATTCAATTATATATATGTATCAATCCTGATGGTCGTGAAAGGTATATTCAGTGGTACAATTCTGTAAAAAGAAAACAACTGGCTACTTCTAAAAATGATTTGGAGCATTATGAGCCTGCCCCTAATGGAAGATCTAACCATTATTGGTTTGATGTTAACAGAGACTGGTCCTGGGGAATTCATCCTGAAACCAGAGATTTAACAGCAGAATACCAGAAATGGATGCCTCAAATTCATGTTGATCATCATGAACAAGGTTACAATAGTAATTATTTTACTATGCCAGGAACTACTCCAAGAAATAAAATTCTACCTCCTTCTTATGAGGCTTGGTCTGATACTTTTGGAAGAGCTAATATAAATGCATTTAATAAAAATGACATAAGCTATTTCACAAGAGAATCTTTCGACTTTTTTTATCCTGGTTATGGTTCCAGTTATCCCAGTGTTATGGGAGCGATTGCAATGTTAACAGAGCAAGGTGGAATAGCAGGGGGGCGTGCCATTGAAACAGAAGACGGTACAATTTTAACTCTTAGACAAAGAATATGGGACCACTATACTACCTCGGTTCAAGCTTTATTTACGGGCGTTAAACATAAAAAGGAATTACTTAAGTACAGTTATGAATCATGGCAACCATCTAAATCCTTATCTACCAATAAGATTTATTTCTTATCGCCAAATGATATGTACACCCCTGATGTTTTGAAAATTTTACAACATCATGGCGTAAAATTTGAACAGGCAAAAGATGCATTTACTGTCAATGCAACTTATGATTATGTTTCAAATATTCCCCAAAGAAAGACTTTTCCTAAAGGCACCATTGTTTTGTCTTGTAACCAACCACAGCATTTATTAATCAATAGTGTTATGGATAAATCACTGGAAATTGAGGATTCTGTTATGTACGATATGGCTATTTGGGCATTGCCCATCGCTTATAACCTCAATGCATATTTTACAAAAGAGAATTTGTCTATACCAACTGAAGCCATATCATCGGCTCCCTTGTCTAAAGAGATATTTTCAAATGCTTATGCTTATGTAATTGATTGGAAACAAAGAAATGCACCTGCAGCTTTAGCTCAGCTTTGGAAGCTGGGTTATCGGGTTAGATCTGCTACTAAACCATTTCAAATAGATAATATTTCATTTTCTCCTGGTACTCTTATCCTTTTATCAGGAGCTAATGCAGATAAAAAAGATAAATTAGCAACTGATCTTCAAAATGTTAGCATAGAATATAAAATTGCTATACATTCCATTTCTACAGGTCGGGCAACAGAGGGACTTGATTTAGGTTCTTCAAAAAACAGGCCCGTACAACAGCCAAAGGTAGCATTGATGGTTGATGCACCCTTTAATATGCAAACTGCAGGTCAGGTTTGGTTCCTTTTTGATGAAGAAGTAGGCTTACCAGTCGATCGTATCAGATCTTCGGTTTTATTACAATCTGCGATGCCAAAATTTGGAGAACGTTATGGTTATGCAGATTTAAATGACTACGATGTTTTAATTTTACCCGGTGGAGGTAATAATTTGAGATATATTTTCGACAGAGAGGCTTTTTCTCAACTTCAAGACTGGGTAAATAGAGGCGGAACCTTAATCGCTTTAGAAAATGCTGTAGAATTTTTTACACAAGACAGAAGTAAATTCACACAAGTAAAATGGTCAGAAATTCCATCTGATACTTCTTTAATAGCTAAAACAATTTCTTACGATAAAAGGGAAGATTACTTTGGTAAAAAAAGAATTCCTGGTTCTTCTCTTATGAGCAACATAGATGTTTCAAACCCTTTGGCTTTTGGTATGGAACCTACCTTACATTCTTTAAAACAAGATGTATCTTCCTTTTTACCTGCCACAGGCATGCAAACGGTAGGAAGTTATCATATAGATCCTTCAAAGTTATTAACAGGTGGATATGCTCCCAAGGAGGCTTTGAAACATCTTTCTGGTAAATGTTTTGCCGGAGTAATCCCTATGGGCGCCGGAAAAGTAGTTCTTTTATTAGACAACACCCAATTTAGAATGTTTTGGAGAGGCCCATCGAGAATGATTCAAAATGCAGTCATGTTGCTAAAACAGTTCTAATATAGATGGAGATGGGGTAAATAATAGGTCTGATAGTTTATTTACCCCATTTTAATTCTTTTCATCCCCAACACAAAGGACCAAAAATCCTTTTTCTAAAGGGTTAAGTTCTTGAATAAGTATATCCAGGATACCCAGCCCATAACGGATAAAAAGTGGTAAAAAGTTATCGTGTCTTTCTTGAAGTCCATTTTCCGGGAATAATTTTTCTTTAATATTTCTAATCTGCTGTATTTGAATGTCATATTTCGTTTTTTCAGCACGGGTTAATCTGGTTCCAATTTGTTCCCATGACTTTAGTTGTTTTAAGCCTTCTGCTATAATGGTTTTTTCTAAAGTAGGATCTACATCTATAGCTTTCAACTTAATTTGATCTATTATTTTAGAAAATTGAGTTAATTCAACTTCAAAGGATAATTCCTTTCCGGAATTTCTTTGAATAAATGCACGAATTAATGTATCTGTATCTAAAAATAAATCTTGTGTTGTAAAATCAAGTTTCTGCCATTTTTTTTCCCAGACATCTTCCAGAATTAAAACAGAATTTCTTCTGATTAACATTGGAAAAGGCACCCTGAAATATTCAAATTGTGCTTTTCTCTCCAGCCAATACGCAATTTCACCGCCTCCACCAATATACGCCAGATTGGGTAAAATAAACTCCTGAAATAAAGGACGAAGCACTACATTTGGACTAAACTTTTCAGGATTATTATTCAATTCTTCCCGAAGTTCTGACTCCGTAAAAACAATGTCCGTTCCAACAATATGGAATTGATTATTAATTTTTTCAATTCTATTACGCTCATTTTCTCTTAAATAGAATAAATTAATTTCACGGACGTGCGCCTGAACACTGAAACCAAGTTCACCAAGTTCATTTTGTGTTTTCTCTATTATAGCTTGTGAAGGTTGCTCAAATAATTCTTTTTCTATAATGGGTTTGAAATAATTTTTTAGCTCCGGATGACTCATGTTTAAAGTGACCAAACCATATTTTCCAAATATAGAATTAACCAGGGCATTAGAAGCTTGCTCGTATAAATTATTTTCTGTATAAGATTTATGTACCAGCTGATAAATTTCTTCTGCTTCTTTTGATTCACCTAAAATTTGCTTTAATTCTTGTAAAACTGGTTGAAGGGTATCTGTTTTTAACTTACCAACTGATCCTCCTTTATTCTGTTCCCAGGTTATTTTTTTATTAAATAAATAAGTGTGATTTATTTCCTCAAAATCATGATCCTCTGCACCATTGATAAAAAGCGGAACAAAATGGTAAGATGGATAGGTTTGTTTTAGCTGATTGCATAAATTCAATACAGAACAAATCTTAAAGATATAATATAAAGGGCCTGTAAATAAAACAGGTTGATGAGCTGTTATAATGGTGAATGTATCAGATTTACGGAGTGAATCAATATTCTTTTGTGTTGATTCAGAGACGGGCAATCCTAAATATTGTTCCTTAAGAATCTTTACGATTAACTCTCTGGGACAGTCCTGGGAATATTTATCATCAATTACTTTTTTGAAACTATCAATACTTACCAAATGTTTATAAAAAGGTTTAAGTTTATAATTTCCAGTGGCATAAGCCTTATCTTTTGCAGATAACTGAGGTATATCATTAAAGGGAATTACCAGTTTTTTCATATTGAGTTTAAGCGGATTCGCTTTTTTTAATTTTAAATTCCACAAAAGTAAGTAATTTAAATCAGTTCTCTTTTCTAAACCAATCCAATTCCTTATCTTAGGGGAACAATGATTTATATGGAGAAGTTTATTTTAGCTTTAGATCAGGGAACTACTAGTTCTAGAGCCATTCTTTTTAACAAAAGAGGTGATATACTGCAAGTGGCACAAAAGGAATTCACTCAATTTTACCCACAACCTGGTTGGGTTGAACATGATGCTGAAGAAATCTGGTCCACTCAATGGGAAGTTACACAAGCAGTGATAAAAAATGCCCATATTTCACCTGAACAGATTGAGGCCATAGGTATTACCAATCAAAGGGAAACAACTGTTCTTTGGGATAAACATACGGGAAAACCAGTTGCAAATGCTATCGTGTGGCAGGATAGAAGAACGGCAGGGTATTGTGATGAATTAAAGGAGAGAAAAGATCTTTTACCTTATGTTAGAGAACAGACTGGCTTAGTTATAGATGCCTATTTTAGTGGTACAAAAATTCATTGGTTACTTGAAACCATACCCAATCTGAAAGAAAAAGCCTTAAATGGGGATATTTTATTTGGAACTGTGGATAGTTGGCTCATCTGGAAGTTAAGTGGAGGTAAAGTACATGCAACTGATTATACCAATGCTTCCAGAACGCTTTTATTTAATATTCTTACCTTAAAATGGGATGAATTTTTATTGAAACAACTTGAAGTTCCCGCAGTCATGTTACCCATGGTTTTGCCAAGTAGTGGTGTGTTTTGTCATACGGAAAAATCTCTTTTTGGTCTGGAGATTCCTGTCAGTGGGGTTGCTGGTGATCAACAGGCAGCTTTATTTGGACAAGCTTGCTTTAATTCAGGTCAGGCTAAAAACACCTATGGAACAGGCTGTTTTATGTTAATGAATACAGGTGAGAAACCAATTGTTTCCAACGCAGGTTTATTAACAACTATCGCCTGGGGTCTGAATGGTAAAGTATCCTATGCGCTAGAGGGAAGCGTATTTATAGCAGGTGCTGCTGTTCAATGGTTGAGGGATAGTTTAAAGTTAATTGATGAATCTGCTGATTCTGAGTTCTTTTCCTCAAAAATTGTTGATTCAGAAGGTGTCTATGTCGTTCCTGCTTTTGTCGGCTTAGGAGCTCCTTATTGGGATATGTATGCAAGAGGTGCAATTTTTGGACTTACCCGAGGTACATCTAAGTCTCATCTAATCAGAGCAACCCTTGAATCATTAGCTTTTCAAACAAGAGACGTTTTAGAGGCAATGGAAAAAGACTCAGGTCAAAAATTATCCTTACTAAGAGTGGATGGCGGTGCATGTGCAAATAATTTGTTGATGCAATTTCAAGCAGATATTTTAGGGGTTCCAGTTCAAAGACCTCGTATTTTTGAGACTACAGCCCTCGGTGCCGCCTTTTTAGCTGGCCTTGCAACAGGTTTTTGGAAAATGTCAGATATTTCCAGCCAATGGCAACTTGATCAGGAATTTAAACCAGTCATGGCAGAAGCAGAAAAGGAAAAAAGATATAAGGGTTGGAAAAAAGCCGTTATTCGGACGATGGACTGGGAAAAGGAAGAATAGTCTTTTCCTTTAATTGTAATGCTTTTCTCATCTTTTTGTATATAGCGGTATTTTCATAGATACCATTAAACAGATTTGATCCAGGGCCATAAGCAAATACTGGAATCATAGATGCCGTGTGACCATTTGTAGTAAATCCATACTTTAATTTGTTTAATTTTGAGCCCGATTCAATGCTCATTCCACCAGATTCATGATCGGCTGTTACTATGACCAGCGTATTACCTGTTTTATTAGCATATTGAATAGATTCCCATATCGCTCTGTCAAAGTCAAGTGTTTCCATGACAACGCCTCTTCCGTCATTAGCATGGTTCATCCAATCTATTTGGGAACCCTCAACCATTAAAAAAAATCCTTTTTTACTTTTTTGTTCTAAAAATTGAACACCTTGTCTTACAGCAAAGGATAAATAATCTCTGCCTCCACTGACGGTTAAAGGTTGTTTATCGGCAGTAAAATAAATTAAATTTTTATCAAGAGGCCATTTTATTTTATTCATAGATGTATAAAGCTGGTCCAAAACCACATATCCTTTATTTTCAAATTCTTTGATTAAATCTCTGCTATCCATTTCTCTTTCTTGAAAATACTGTCGACCACCACCAATGAGTAAATCAATATTTGGTTTTAAATAATCTAAGGCAATTTCTTCGTACATTTCTCTTCTTGCCTGATGCGCAGCAAATGCAGCTGGTGTAGCATGAACAATACTAGAGGTCACAATCATTCCAGTAGCAAGTCCCATGGAATCGAGTTCTTCTAAAATACTTTGAGTAGAAATCCCATTTTCATCTGTTCCAATATTTCCATTATTGGTTTTTATTCCACAAGCAATGGCGGTTCCACCAGCTGCAGAATCAGTAATTAATTCATTGGCTGCATGGGATTTATGAAATCCTATAACAGGAAATTTTGATAATGCTAATCTATTATTATTGCTATACAATGCAGCAGATATTTGGGTTAAACCCATCCCATCTCCGATGAGTAATATAATATTTGTAGGGTGGTCTTGTTTTGTTTTATTGTTTTCATCCAAATTATAATGAGGAAATTTATTAGCATGGCAACTTCCTATTAAAAAGAGTAAAACAAAGACAAAACATAGGCGAAAATTCATTGATTTGATTTAGGAATTAAAAATTAAACTACCTATTCTAACATAGGTGCTACCTTCATCCAGGGCAATCTCGTAATCATCAGACATACCTGCGGATATTTCATTAAAGGATTCGGAATATGGAAAATAATGTTTTTTCAGTTCTTCAAAATAATTTCTTAATTGTTTGAACTCAAGTTTAATCTGCCTTTTATTCTCTGTATTTGTAGCCATACCCATTATCCCTTTTATTTGGACATTTGCAAGATTTGTAAATTCACAAGATGCTAATAAAGATTGAACTTCGTCTATAGAAAGTCCTTGTTTGGTATTTTCCTCTGCAATTTTAATCTGTAGAAGACAGTCTTGAACCTGATTGTTTTTCTCTGCTTGTTTGTTAATTTCTTGTAATAAAGAGAGAGAATCAACGGAATGAATCAGATCAACAAAGGGAATAAGAGCTTTAACCTTATTTTTCTGTAAGGTTCCAATTAAATGCCACAGGATATCTCTACCGTGTAAATCTTTTTTTGCAACTAATTCCTGAACTCTATTTTCTCCAAAAATATGCTGCCCCCAACTTCGAACCGTTTCAATTTCTTCGAAGCTTCTGTATTTTGAAACTACAATAAGTTTAGCTTTAAATGAAGCAAGATTCCTTAATATTTCCTGATAATTTTTAGGATTCATGTTTTTACATTTCAAAATAAACCATGCAATTGAGTCCTCACTGATTGTATAATGGCACCTAAATCTTCTTGTTTATTTACAAAATCCAGCTCATCAGTGGATATAATCAGCAATCTACCCAATGTATACTGACTAATCCAATTTTCGTACCTTTCATTTAACTTCTTTAAATAATCAATACTAATGCTTCCTTCATAATCTCTTCCTCGAGTCTGAATATGATCAACCAGGGTCGGAATACTGGCTTTAAGGTAAATGAGAAGATCTGGGGGCTGAATGTGTGCTGTCATTGAATTGAAAAGGGAAGTATAATTTTTAAAATCTCTTCCTGTCATTAAACCCATATCATGCAGGTTTGGTGCAAAAATATTTGCATCTTCATAAATAGTACGATCCTGAATTACGGTGATATCTCCATTTAAAATCTGCATAATCTGATTATATCGGGTATGAAGAAAATAGATCTGAAGATTAAATGACCATCTTCTCATATCGGTATAAAAATCAACTAAATAAGGATTGTCATCGGTACTTTCATAATGGACTTGCCATCCAAAATGTTTGGCTAACTGAGAGCATAAGGTAGTTTTTCCAGCACCGATATTACCCGCTATAGCAACATGTTTAATTTGAGGGATTAATTCCAAGGTTTTAGTTTTTAGCTCCTGATAAATTATGGGACGAAAATACAATAAGGTTGACACCTTCACAAAATTTTATTTCCAGCTTTATTCTATATTTGTACGTTAGACGAATAAATGGCTATAAACTTCTATAAACTTGTTATGAAAATAGACAAAACTTTAATTTTAAAACTTGAAGAATTAAGTAGATTGCAGTTGTCGGAAGAGGAGCGCGATGCAATGATTACTAATTTATCTGATATGTTAAAACTAGTTGAAAAATTAAAAGAGTTGCCGACTCAAAATATCGAACCCTTAATTTATGTCAATAACGAGGTAAATGTATGGAGAGATGATGAAGCATTACAATTTATTTCAACAGAAAATGCGTTAAGTAACGCACCAGAAGCGCACGAAAACTTTTTTAGTGTGCCCAGGGTTATTAATTTGAATAACAAGTAAGTTTAAACAAACTAAAAATGAACAAGGATCCGCTTATTTCTTTTGAGAACCTTCGTAAAACCTATATTATGGGAGATACGGAAGTAAAAGCCTTACAATCAGCTAGTCTCAATATATATAAAAACGAATATGTTGCATTAATGGGTCCGTCTGGTTCAGGTAAATCTACTTTAATGAATCTTTTAGGTTGCCTTGATACCCCATCTTCTGGAATTTATATCTTGAATGGTAGTAATGTGGCCAATATGGGTGATACCGAATTAGCCGTTGTCAGAAACAAAGAAATAGGCTTTGTATTTCAGACTTTTAATCTGTTACCTCGACTTTCTGCCTTGGAAAACGTAGCTCTTCCTCTTGTTTATGCAGGTATTCCTAAAAGTGTTCGCCTAAAAAAGGCCGAAGAAATGCTCACTGCTGTGGGGCTAAAAGATAGAATGGATCATAAACCCAATGAACTTTCCGGCGGACAAAGACAAAGAGTTGCTGTAGCCCGGGCTCTGGTTAACAACCCTTCTATTATTCTTGCTGATGAACCAACAGGTAATCTGGATTCAAAAACTTCTTACGAAATTATGCAGCTTTTTGAAGAGATTCATAAAAATGGAAATACGATTATTTTGGTTACTCACGAACCAGATATTGCGGCCCATGCACATAGAATTGTAAAGTTAAAGGATGGATTTATTGAAAGTGATGTTTTAAATCAATCTATTCAAAGTGTTCAGATTCCTGTATAATTTCTATCTATCTTTATGAAAATATATACCAAAAACGGGGACTCAGGAAAAACTTCCTTGATTGGCGGTAAGCCAATTCTAAAAAATAATATTCGAATTGAAGCTTACGGTGGTGTGGATGAGTTAAATGCATGGATAGGGCTTTTAGCTGATTTAACCGAGGAACAATCTTCAGTTAATTTTCTGAGATATATACAGAATCAATTATTTGTAGTAGGTTCGAAGTTGGCCACACCTTCTAATAGTACCTTTAAGGCACCTGAACTTTCTGTTGACTTAATTCAAAAACTGGAAGATGAAATTGATAGAATGGATGACAGATTATCACCTTTGACAAATTTTATTTTACCTGGTGGAAATGTACTTATTTCATATTGTCACCTTGCCCGTGTAGTATGCAGAAGAGTTGAAAGAAATATTGTTTCACTATCTGAATTTGAATCTGTAGACAGTCAAATATTAGCTTTTATTAATCGATTCTCTGATTTTTTGTTCACCTTAGCAAGGTTTCATGCGAAAAGGCTTAATGTGGAGGAAATTGTCTGGAAGGGGAATTAAAATAAATTTTGATTTCTTTTAATTTCCTATAAATTTGCAGGGCAATTTAAGTTATGCCTGCTAATAATGTTTTTTCGGCAAATTCATTTCGTCTTGTTACCATAATAATCTTTACAGGATTAACTGTTTTCTCTTTATATGTGTTTTTTCAAGTTTTTAATAAAGGTGATTTTTTAAATCATCTTGGCTTAGTTTCTGTATTGATCTGCATATTTTCCTTATTGACTCTTATTATTTTTAGATCTTTAAATGTAGATGAAAAATTACCAAGATCTATCTTTTTTTTATTGTGCTGGATTCCATTTTTTGTTCTTTCTGCTCATGTACTTAATCAATTTAATATTGATTTAATCTATTCCTTACCTTTGGGAATTATTTTATTGGTTATCAAATATTTTTATTCTGAAAGTCTGTCTTTTGCTATTTATCTGGCTACTATTTTAAGTATTTCACTTTCCTTGAGTGCTCCAGTTGAATGGCTGTTTTTGCAGCTTTTTACTGGTCTTTTAATTTTATTTTTGCCATTTGACAGCAAAAAACCCCTATTTATTATTGGTAGCATTTTTGTGGTAAGTTTTTCTTCCTTATTGTTATTAGGAAGTTTAAAAATGATATATTCTCCCTTAAATACCTCCAAAAATCATATATTTTTCTTTGTATTTATTCAGACTTTCTTATTGCTAATTACATATCTCATCATACCTTTTTTAGAGAAAATATTTTCTTTTACTTCCTCATTTTCATTAATGGAATTAGGAAGTCTTGATAATTTTTTATTAAAAGAATTAGCTCAAAAAGCACCTGGAACTTATCAACACTCCATACAGGTAAGTTATTTAGCTGAAGCAGCTGCACAGAAAATTCATGTAAACAGTCTCCTTTGTAGAGTTGGGGGGTTATACCATGATATTGGTAAATTGGTAAATCCTGGATATTTTAATGAAAACATGCAAACTTTTAATCCTTATGAAAATCAGTCTTTCAACAGAAGTGCTGAACTTATCATAAAACATGTAAATGATGGGATAGAATTAGGCAGAAAATATCGTTTACCTGAAATTATCATTGATTTCATCAGAACCCATCATGGAACCACCAAAGTAGAATATTTTTACAGAAAATTTAAGGCGTCTCAAGATGAATGTCAAGGAAATGAATCAGATTTCACTTATCCAGGTCCTAAACCTTCTACCAGAGAACAGTCGATTGTTATGTTAGCAGATACCGTTGAGGCTGCTTGTCGAAGTTTGAAAAATCCGACAGAAAGAGATATGTTCGAATTAATTGACAGATTGATAGAAAACAAAATAAAGTTAGGTCAGTTTCAGGAATCAAGGTTATCTTTTGAAGAACTGGAACTTTGTAAAGATGTATTTAAAGAATATATAAAGACTTTTTATCATCAAAGAATTTCTTATCCCGAACTCTTGAGTTCGGGACAAGAATTCCTTTAATGCTTATTTTTTTATCAAGGGTAAAATAATTCTTGATGGATATTTTGTACTGTGATGAACTTTGTTTCTGGCTATTACCCCTTTACTTTCATCATAATTATTTCCACCTGTATTTAAGTTTCTTTCAAAACGAGGAAAATTACTGCTTGAAATTTCAATTCTGATCTGGTGTCCTTTTGGAAAAAAGTTGCTGGTTGAAAGAGCTGAGAGTTTCACTTCATATACCTGATTATTATCCATAAATACTTCTTTTTCATACCCTTCTCTGTATCTTACTCTCTGGATCGTTTCATCGAGATTATAAGCTTTTCCGTCTGGATATACATCAATCAATTTTAAGGTAAAATCGGTGTCTTTAGCATCAGAAGATACAAAGAGAACAGATTCAATAAAACCGCTTATTTCAACATCTTCTGTTAATGGGGGAGTAGAATACACTAAAATATCTTCTCTTAGTTCCATCGTTTGCTGATCAAAAGATCCACCTTGTATGGCATTACCAATACAGCAAACATTTCCGCCAAAAGAAGGAACTGGATTTTCCGGATTATAAATAAATTCATCAGGTTGATCAACTTTTGGTGGTGCCAAAGTCAGGCTGCCATTTCCATTTCTGGTATTAGCCTTGCCGCCACTATTGAGATAGTAGGTAGTAGCCTTCGCTTCAGCGGGTGGCCAGGTTTCACTCTGTTGCCATTTATTAGATCCCATAGTAAAATATTGAACCCTTGGCAGTTTATTTTTTATCCCATTTTCCTCAGATTTTAACCAATAATCAAACCAGCTATAGGTCAATGCGTCATAATCAAGTCGGGCATCTCCGACATTTCTTTCACCAACAGTCGTATTTTCTGTGGCTCTTTTGAAAGAACAGTGTAACGTTGGTGCAATGACGAGATATTGATTATCGGCTGCTTTGGGGAATTTTGATTTATCTCTCAAAAGATTAAACAAGGCTATGTTGGGTGTTGATGCTACGTCATACCAAGAAACGAACCAGAAAGAAGGTTTATTAAATGCCATATTGTCATGGAAAAGTCCACCTTGATACCATTTAGGGTCATTTGGTTTTCTGCGTATCATATCCTCATAAACTCCGATTGGTCCATTTACATTTTTAATTATATCTTGAACGGGCAGGTGTTTTAGAGCTACACTCCAATCTACTTTAGGGTTTTCGGGAGCTAAATCAAAATTTCTAGAAACTCGTATTAATTCTTCTTGTGTGATATCCACTGGAAACATAGGCCTGACACGGTCATTTTGCACTCCATAAAGCCAGGAAGTAAATAACATTTGTTGAGCACCTCCTCTAAACCAGTTTCCTTGTTCGTACAAACCACCAATTCTTCCAACGCCTGCACCGAATCCTTGTGGTATAAGGGCGGTATGTGCAGGATGATCCAGGGAAGCGACTGCCATTTGCCATTCTGCAGTTGAAGAACAGCCAATTGTTCCTATTTTTTTATTCGACCAATCTTGGGAAGAAATCCATGTAAATGCATCATACCCATCGGTTGTCGGGGTTCCTAATATATCCCATATACCTTCTGAGAAAAAGCGTCCTCTTTCATTTTGTACGATATAAACATATCCTTTTTTTACTGCATCATAGGCTGCTTCATATTGCCGGATCATCTCTTTGCCATCTATCCATTGATTGAAATTATAAGGTGTTTTTGAGAGAATAACCGGATATTTGCCAGGTGTTTTAGGTCTGTAAATATCGGTAGCCAATCTGATACCATCCCTCATTGGCATCATAACTTTTTGATCTACAACAGCAATCTCTTTTAATTTTTCTAAAGTGATTGTTTCTGTTTGCCCCAATAAAAAATAGGGCAATAAGAAAAGAAAAAATAAATGTTTTTTCATGTTTTCGGTTTTAATGTGATTTTTCCGCTTTTCCAATATAATTAAATGGCGTTATATTTTTTAGTTCCATTTTAATTTTTGCATCTACCTGAAGCTGATCTATAAACAGTTGCATTTCATTTTCTGATATTTGCGTTACACCTCGGGTTAATTCTTTCAGTGCTTCATAAGGCTTTGGATATCCTTCTCTTCGAAGAACAGTCTGAATGGCCTCTGCGACTACCATCCAGTTGTTTCGTAAATCCCCAGCAATTTTTTCTTCCTGAACCAATAATTTAGTTATTCCTTTTTCAATAGATTTTACTGCTATTAGGGTATGTGCAAATGGAACACCCGTGTTTCTTAAAACTGTGCTATCAGTAAGGTCTCGCTGTAACCTGGATATGGGTAATTTTTCAGCCAAATGCTGAAAAAGAGCATTTGCTACTCCAAAATTTCCTTCTGCATTTTCAAAATCAATTGGATTCACTTTATGAGGCATAGCAGAAGATCCAATTTCACCTGCAATAGTTTTTTGTTTAAAATAATCCATAGATATATAAGTCCAGATATCTCTGGAAAAATCTATTAAAATTGTATTTATTCGTTGCAGATTATGAAAGAGTGCAGCCAGATTATCATAGTGCTCAATTTGAGTAGTAGGTTTTGATCTCTCCAAGCCTATGGAAGATAAAAATTCTTCTGCAAAAGCATGCCAGTTGACATTCGGAAAAGCTATATAATGTGCATTGAAATTTCCTGTTGCACCCCCAAATTTTCCATTTAAGGGTAGTTTTTTGAGTTGATCTATCTGTACTTTTAACCGAGAAGCAAATACTCCCATTTCTTTTCCAAGCGTTGTAGGCGATGCAGGTTGACCGTGAGTTCTTGCTAGTAAGGGAATATGAAACCAGGAGTCTTCCATTTCCATTATTTTTTGCTGTAGGTTAGTTAAGTTGGGTAAATATTTTTCATGCAAATATTCTTTAATGGACAATGGTATTGCGGTATTATTTATGTCTTGAGATGTTAAACCGAAATGTATCCATTCAGCAACTTCTGATATACCTAATTCTTTAAACTTATCTTTTAAGTAGTATTCTACTGCTTTTATGTCATGATTTGTTGTGATTTCAATTTTCTTTATTTTTTCTGCCTCATGTTCGTCAAATTGTGAGAAAATGGCTAGTATGGCTTCTTTGTTTGATTCAATTAGATTCGATCCTCGAAATGAAATCTGATTTGATAATTTCAATAAATAATGAATTTCTATATAAATTCTGTATTTTATTAAAGCATATTCGCTGAAAAAGGGTGTTAATTCCTTTGTTTTGTCAGCATAGCGACCATCAATAGGTGAAATTGCGTTTATCATAAAAAAAATTAAAGGTTCATATACTTTTTAGCAAGGTATCAAAGTCCACATTATCTGAAATCAGTTCAATGGCACGTTTTGATTTCCAAGGAGTTCGGTTATTAATTTTCACTTCAATTCTGCTCACCTTAACTACCGATCCATAGGTGTCGAGTAAAGTAGTAATAACGGGTATTTTATGTGTTTTTAAATAGGGAAGATTTAATTCTTCCGGATCAATCCATTTATGTTGTCTGCCATCACTGGTTATGATAACGCCCGACAAAGGTGATTTTTTAAGTCCTTTTGCAGCGGTGATCGCTTTGATTTTTTTTATGGCTTCACCAATTCTTTTTATACTCGTTACAAGCAATAAATTTTCAGTTGCAGCAAATTCTTCCGCATCAATTAAAGATCCAGCTATAAAATCTTCGATCCTGTTATTCATATATTCCTCATTTAAAACTACTCTACCTTCTACAGCTTGCCTGATGGCCTCCATAATAGGTAGAGAAAGGGAATTATCATAAGGAAGTACGCCTAATAATTTTAGATTCAACTGTTTTAGTTTGAGATTAAGATAATGCACGATTTCTTCTTTTTTTTCTGGTTTTACTTTATTTACTATGATTCCTAAAACAGGAACATTTTCTTCTCTAAATAAGGAAAGGTTCATGTTTAACATATCAATAGTGCTTCCAATACCTCCCTCTACGACCATAATGACCCCAGCATTTAATAATTTTGCAACTCTTGCATTAGATAAATCTACAATACTACCCACGCCAGGGTGTCCTGTTCCTTCATATACAACAATATCATATTGCTCACTTAGCTCTTTATGCGCAATCATTAATTTTTCCTCAAAATTAAACTTCTCAGGATTATCTAAAAATTCCTTGGTAACTCCTTTACCTAAAATTACTGGGCTGTGAATCTCTGGTTTCATTCTAAATCCTATCACTTCAGAAAATAAAACGGCATCTTTATCTGCTATCGTTCCATTCAAAGAAATAAACTTTTGACCTACAGGCTTACAGTAACCTGTATTATAACCCTTTGCAAGTAAATTAGCAACAATCCCCAAGGTCGATGTAGTCTTACCAACATGTTGGCTTGATGCTGCAACATAAATATATTTACAAGATTGTCCGTCTAATTGTATCATTTTTTGCCCATTTAAAAGATATAAAATCGTATTCTGAATATTTTAACCCTAAATTTCAGAGATTAATTTGACATTATTATTTTTTTTACAATACTTTTGGGGTTTGATTCAAAAATCAATTCCTGAATATAACATTTTATTATGCCCAAACACCTTCTTATTGTTGAGTCACCCGCTAAAGCTAAAACCATTGAAAAATTTCTGGGTGGCGATTTTACTGTTAAATCGAGTTATGGTCATATCAGAGATTTAGAAAAAGGGAACAGTGCTGTGGACATATCCATGGATTTTAAACCTCATTATATTATCTCCCCAGAAAAGCTAAAATTAGTAAAAGATTTAAAAGATGCCGTTAAAAAAGTAGATGAGGTTTGGCTGGCAACGGACGAGGATCGTGAAGGTGAAGCTATTTCCTGGCATTTATGTGAGGTTTTAAATCTTGATATTCATCAGACAAAAAGAATCGTATTTAGAGAAATTACGAAACCTGCCATAACGAAGGCTATTCAGTCGCCAAGAAATATCGATTTAAATCTTGTAAATGCTCAACAGGCAAGAAGAATTCTGGACAGGCTGGTAGGCTTTGAATTATCTGAAATTCTCTGGAGAAAGGTCAAAGGGAAATTATCAGCGGGTAGAGTACAATCTGTCGCTGTAAAATTAATTGTAGAAAAAGAAAGGGAAATTAATCAATTTAATTCTGAACTATTTTTTAAAGTTGAAGCCTATTTCTCTGTTTTCAATGAATTGGGGAAATCAGTTATTTTAAAATCTGAACTTACTAATAAGTTATCAGGGATAAATCAGGCCAGTGATTTTTTAAATAAATGTATTGGTGCAGAATATAATATACAGTCCATTGAGGTAAAGCCTCTGACCAGAAAACCTGCACCTCCTTTCACTACGTCTACTTTACAACAGGAAGCAAGTAGGAAATTAGGTTTCTCAGTTCAAAGAACCATGATTGTGGCTCAAAAGTTATATGAGGCTGGGCATATTTCCTACATGAGAACAGATTCAACAAATTTAAGTGAACAGGCTATTAAAGCCATTGAAACGGAAATTACCCATTCTTTTGGTGCAAAATATGCAACGCCAAGAAGGTATAAAAGTAAATCGGCAAATGCGCAAGAGGCACATGAAGCTATAAGACCAACCTATTTTGAAAAAGCGCAAATAAGTGGCGATAGAGATGAATGCAGACTATATGAACTTATATGGAAACGAGCGATGGCTTCACAAATGGCAGAAGCAGTACTTGAGAAAACGCTGGTTAAAATAGGAATTTCAACTTTGCCAAAAGCGGTTCTTCAAGCAGAAGGTGAGGTTCTTAAATTTGATGGATTTTTAAAACTTTATCTTGAATCTAATGATGATGAAGAAGAAGATGATGTAAAAGGAATGCTCCCACCTCTTAAAGTAGATCAATCTTTGGCTTTAAAGGAAATGAAAGCTACCGAGAGGCAAACAAGAGGTCCTTCTCGATATTCCGAGGCGGGATTAGTGAAGAAATTAGAGGAATTAGGAATTGGCAGACCCTCTACTTATGCTCCAACTATTAGCAAAATTATGGAGGAAGGGAGAGGTTATGTGGTTAAAGAGTCCAGAGATGGCGTGGAACAAATATTTCAGGTTTTAAAACTTGAAAATGATAAAATTTCTATTCTTTCTTTAAAGGAAAATACTGGTTCTTTTAAAAACCGACTGGTACCAACAGATATGGGTATTACAGTAGCTGATTTCCTTGACGAAAATTTTGTAGAGATTATGAATTACTCTTTTACCGCTGAGATTGAAGAAAAATTTGATGAAGTGGCTTTGGGGAAAATTTCATGGACTAAAATGCTTAATGATTTCTATTTCCCTTTCCATGAACTGGTTGTTCAAACCATGGAGAGTGCCTCAAGGCCAACAAGAGAAAGAATTCTTGGAAAAGACCCTGTAAGTGGTTTGACTATTTTAACAAGAATGACCAGAGTAGGTCCTGTGGTCCAAATGGGTGCACAGGATGAGTTAGGGCCTGATGAAAAACCTAAATATGGCAATTTAGTAGCTGGTCAGTCTATAGAAACACTTACTTTTGAAGAAGCTCTCTTGCTTTTCTCCTTACCTAGAGATCTGGGAACCTATCTGGAGGAAAAAGTTTCAATAGGTAAGGGTAAATTTGGACCATATGTTAAATTTGGAGAAAAATTTATATCTATTCCAAGATCTATTGATCCTTTTACCTTATCCATGGAAGAGGCTCAGGTATTAATTGATCAGAAAGAAAAGGAAGATGCACCCGTATATCACTATCAGAATGCTCCCGTTACTAAAGGTAAAGGCAGGTTTGGTCCATTTTTAAAATGGAAAGATTTTTTTATCAATATTCCTAAAAAATATAATCCTGATACCATCTCTGAAAAAGATATGGAGGAGCTTATTGTTGCCAAAATTAACAAGGAAAATAATAGATTTATTCAACATTGGGAAACTGAACATATTAGTATCGAAAGAGGACGTTGGGGACCTTTTATTCGTTTCAAAAAAGACATGATCTCCTTTCCCAAAACTGATGGTGTAAAGGTAGATGATGAATTAGCAGCTCAGTTAGATTTAGATACTATTAAAAAGATAATCGAAAAGCAACTTCCGGAAGCATTCAAAGCGAAAACATCAATAAAAAAGTCTAAAGCAAAATAATTAATCGATGGCGAAATCAAACGAAAACCTGGATATGCAGGAAATGGAAAATTCAATGAATATTGAATTATCTGAAGAAATTGCTGAGGGAATCTATTCTAATTTAGCAGTTATTTCTCATAGTAATGCTGAATTTGTGGTGGATTTTATTCTTTTGGTTCCAAACGTTCCAAAGGCAAAGGTAAAATCAAGAATAATCCTGACTCCTCAACATGCTAAAAGACTATTAGGTGCAATGGCGGATAATATTAAAAGGTATGAAGCCCAATTTGGTGAAATCGTGGATCCAAATGCTAATAACTATGTTCCGCCAATGCACTTTACAACCAGAGGAGAAGCTTGATTAATTGGAAAAAGCTAAAAGTTCAATTTCAAAAATAAGGACGCTTTTTCCAGGAATTCCCCCCGAACCAAAAGGTCCGTAACCAAGGTTCGATGGTATTATAAAGGTTCCTTTACCACCCTTTTTTAACAATGGGATGGCTATTCTCCATCCTGAAATTAAACTGGTAAGTTGAAAGGTAGCTGTTTTACCCGTAGCTGTTTGATCGAAAACTGTTCCATCTATTAAGGTACCTTTATATTTTACTTCAACTGTTGCCGTTGGTGATGGGTTGTTTCCAGTTCCAGGTGTAATAATATTGTAATGTATACCACTTGGATCTTTGGTCATTGTTAAATTTTTTGAGGTCAAGTAAGTGGTAATTACTTCCTGATCTACCATGTCTTGATCTACTGCTTCTTTTGTGCAAGAAGAAAAAATCAAGCCCAAAATGAATAAAAATCCTAATTGTTTCATATATTTTTTTTGCAAAAGTAAATAAATTTTATGACTAACAAAGAAATTGCTCAGACATTCCAGCTTCTAGCAAATCTGATGGAATTACATGATGGAGACCCATTTCGCATTCGCTCCTATCAATTTGTTTATCAGAATATTAAAAATATTGATCAGACTTTATCTGACATGCCTGCCTCTGAAATGGCTTCAATAAAAGGAATTGGAAAATCTATTGCAGCTCAAATTTCAACAATTTTACAGACAGGTGAATTACCCGCTTTAAATCAATTAATAGAAATTACACCCTCTGGAATTCTTGAATTACTTAAAATAAAAGGATTTGGTCCAAAGAAAATTAAACAACTTTGGGCAGAACTTGGTATAGAAACTCCTGGTGAATTACTCTATGCTATTCAGGAAAACAGATTACTTTCTTTAAAAGGTTTCGGGCAGAAATCTCAGGATGAGTTGCTAAAACAAGTTCATTTTTTACTTGCTCATCAAAATTTGTTTCTTTTACCAGATTTACAAAAAGTGGCGGATGAATTTTTAACCTTTTTTAGTTCTGTTTATCCAAATGTAACCATTGAACCTATAGGGGATATAAGAAGAAAAATTCCTTTTTCTGATAAGATTGAATTTATAGTGGATGGGTTTTATCAGGATATACAATGGAATCAATTTTCTGAATTTTCAATTATAAAAGAAAATACTAATCAAATCGAAGCTTACTGGAAATCATCCTTTAAACTAAAAATTTATTTTTCTGAGAAGACAAAATTTGGTAATAAATTAATAGTTTTTACAGGTAATTCGCTTTTTGTAGAAAGTATTCCTTTTAATTTATTATCGGATGACTCTCCCGAATTTGTCAGTGAAAAGGAAATATTTAATCTTCTCAAAACGGAATTTATCCCCCCAGAGTTAAGAGAATATAAGCTTTCAGATTTGTCCGATGAAAATTTATTAAATAATTTAATTCAACTAACTGATATTAAAGGAGTTGTACACGCTCATTCTCGATATAGTGATGGTTCTCATTCTATTGAAGAAATGGCAAACTTTTCAGAAAAAGCAGGATTTTCCTACCTTGTTATGACAGATCATTCACAAGCTGCATTTTATGCAAATGGTTTGAAATGGGACAATATTCAAAAGCAACATCTTGAAATTGAATCCCTAAATAAAAAAAATGATGGCTTTCGGATATTGAAAGGTATTGAATGTGATATTTTATCGTCTGGTGAATTGGATTATGATGAAGATATACTTTGTACTTTCGAAGTGATTATCGCTTCTGTTCATAGTGTTCTGAAAATGGATGAAGAAAGAGCCATGAAAAGATTGATAAAGGCAATAGAAAACCCTTTCACCCATGTATTAGGGCATCCAACAGGCAGATTATTATTATCGAGGCCAGGTTATCCTTTGAATATGAAGAAAATAATTGATGCATGTAGTGCCAATAAAGTTGCGATTGAGTTAAATGCAAATCCACGCAGACTGGATCTAGACTGGTGTTGGATTCCTTATGCGATGGAAAAAAATGTATTTATCTCCATAAATCCCGATGCTCATTCGATGAATGGAATTATGGATATTAATCATGGGGTCAATATGGCAAGGAAGGGTAAATTATTGAAGGAATATTGTTTAAATGCATTAGATGTAAACAACTTTTTATCTGCCATGAAAAAATAAAATTAACGGCTTGTTAACAAAAAAATCAGTTTACATCTTATAATATTTAATTATTGTGCCTATTTTTGCAAATCATTTTAGTTTTCTCAAATTTTAAAAAATGAATATGAACAAAAATAGTTTTTTCTTGATGTTATTCGTTGCATCAACTTTCTTAGTTAGCTGTGATTCAAAAGGCGATGTAAGAGATGCGGCCCGTGATAGTTTAAATCCTCAGGCAAACACAACATCTGCAACAGCAACTGATCCAACCGCTATGCCTTCAGAAACACCCAGTGGTCCTACTACTACGGTTACTTTCTCGGAGGAAAGATTTAATTTTGGAACAGTAACAGCAGGTGAAAAAGTTCAGCACAATTTCAAAATTAAGAATACTGGAAAAGAACCATTGATTATTACAAATGCCAGCAGTAGCTGTGGATGTACGGTTCCAGAGTGGCCAAAAGAACCTATTGCTCCAGGTAAATCAGGTGAAATTAAAGTTGTTTTTGATAGTAATGGAAAGAGTGGTGCGCAAAGTAAAAGAGTTACTATTGTGGCTAATACTAATCCGCCTGAATCATTCCTTTATCTGGAAGGTGACGTTTCAGGTGCTGCTCCTCAAGGAAATTAATAAAATTTAAAATAACAAAGGGAACTTCCAGTGGGGGTTCCCTTTTTTTATATTATGCTGAACCTATATTTATCTTTGATTAAATTTAGTCATACCATTTTTGCGTTGCCATTTGCTTTAATCGGTTTTTATCTGGCTTTCATTAAATATCAACCTATTGATTTTTCATTAAAATTTATTTACGTTCTTTTGGCTATGATTTTTGCGAGAAGTGCTGCTATGGCCTTTAATCGTTACATAGATAGAAATATAGATGCAAATAATCCCAGAACAAAAGACAGAGAAATTCCAGCAGGTAAAATTTCTTCTAAGGCAGCCCTAAGTTTTGTCATATTCAATGTTATTGGATTTATTTTGGTTACTTTTTTCATAAATGATTTATGTTTTTATTTATCACCTTTAGCCTTATTGGTCGTTTTAGGTTATAGCTATACCAAAAGATTTACCTGGCTATGTCATTATATATTAGGACTCGGCTTAGCTTTAGCTCCTATTGGAGCATACCTTTCAATTAGTGGAGAATTCAATTTTTTATCTCTTATTCTAGGCGTTAGTGTATTTTTCTGGGTTGGAGGTTTCGATATAATATATGCCCTTCAAGATGCAATTTTTGATATTTCTTTTAAATTAAAATCTATCCCTGCACGGTTTGGCGTTGAAAAAGCAATTCTTATTTCAAGAATTTCACATTTCCTGTCGGCGAATTTTCTTCTAATGGGAATATTCAATATGGATAAGTATTATCCAGAAGTGGGGATTTTGTCTTGGCTTGCCTTTTCATTTTTTATTATCCTACTTATTAGACAACATTTCTTAGTAAAAATTAAAGATTTAACCAAAATCAATCAAGCCTTTTTTGAGTCTAACGGGCTTGCGAGTATTTTGTTGGGGTCTTTGATTATTATTGATTTATTTTTTTAAAGGTCTGAAATGAGTCACCAACATGGAGTTCAGCATCACCTGTTTCTTTATCCCAACATGTGTTTAATCCAAAAATAATTTTATGATCTCTTTGATACTTTTTTGCCATTAAAGGTAGAATTTCTTCATTAATAACTTGGTTTTCAGGATCAATACTAATTACCTGGCAACGTGCACAAGGTTTAAAAGAATTAAATTTAAAACCATTTATTTCTAAATAATCCCAGTCAAATTCTTCATTTGCAATAGTGCCTTTAAGGACAATATTAGGTCTGAAATGAAAAATGGAAACTTTTTTTTCTAACTCATTGTTTAATAATTCTAATGATGATTCTGTGCATATTAAGTATGGAAATCCATCGGAAAATAAAACGCCCTGTCCAATAGAGGCATATCTTTTGTCAACTTGTCTAAAATAACTTGGTGACATTCTAACCAATTGACATTCTATACCTAATGATTCAGAAAACCAATCATTTGCTTCTTCATTCCAAGACTGAACTTCTGCTAAATCATCCCAAATTTTAACTTTCCTGATTTCTGAATCAGATTCGATTTCCGATAGCTTTATAAACAAATGTTTTTGTTTGTTTTTTTCATTTTCTAAACAAATAATATCTTCCTCAATAAAGCTTAATTTTATCTGATATAAATCTGGAAATTCTCTCAGCGTAATCATTTTATTCTCTTTCACATCCACTAACATGAATTTTCTGTCGTTCTTAAATCCAAGGGAGGTTAATTTTGCTAAAGGAACAGAAATACCATTTAATGATTTTATCGGATAAATGATTATTTTTGAAACAGTTTTCATTCTAAATGCTTAATTTATTTAAAATATATTATAATGAAGGTTAAAAATAAAATAATAAATGCACCCGTATTAGTATTAACTATTATTTGCTTTATTATTTTTCAAATCACCCCCAATAATGGGGTTGCTCAAAGTTATAAAAGTTTAGTTCAGAAGGGAAATGAATTTTATAATTCAAAATCTTATGCTGAGGCACATAAATATTATTCTGAGGCGCTTAAGAAAAAAGATAAAGACCTTGAAGTGGTTGTGAAATTAGGTGAATGTTTTTGGCGCTGCAATAAAATTTATGAAGCAAACGTAATTTTTAACAGTATTTCCAATGAGCGAAATTTACCTCCCTCTTATTATTTGTATTATGGCCAGTCCTTAAGATCGGTCGGGAATTATAGGGAAGCAAAAAATCAGTTTATAAAATATAGCCAGATTAATCAAACCATTGGAGATCATTTTGTTAATTCATGTGACTGGGCCCTAAGAAATGGCAGTAAATCTGATGAATTTAATGTTTCTATAGCTAGTTTTAATTCAAAGGACGCAGATTTTTCACCCGTTTATACCCATGGAAAAATCATATTTTCTTCACTTAGGAATGCTAAAATTCAGAATTTTCAGATAGATTACCTTCCATCTCAATCAATATCTACGCCTCAACCAATTCTTTTTCAAGGTGTTAATCATTCATTAGCACATTTTTCTTTTTCAAAGGATCAATCCTTTATCGCTTTTTCACAAATGAATGTAAAGAAAAGTATTAGGTTAATTCCAGAATCAGGATTTAGCTCTAAACTTAAATGGGGAAATTACACGTTCGATAATTCAAATTATTCCATAAATGAAATGGCTCTTTCTCTGAGTCAGGGTTTGTCTCAGTTTGGATATCCTTTTTTTTCTAAAGATGGAAATGCGCTTTATTTTTCAGGAAATATGGAAGGTGGTTATGGTGGAATGGATTTATATGTCATGTACAGAGAAGGTTCTAATTGGACAGAACCTATTAATTTAGGTCCGAAGATTAATTCTCAAGGAGATGAAATCAGTCCATTTTTACAAGGCAAAACCTTGTATTTTTCATCCAACTGGCATCCTGGATTTGGTGGATACGATATATTCAGTGTTTCTCTTAAAGAAAATAATGAGTGGTCAGATATTTCAAATCCTGGACTTCCACTGAATTCTCCGTTTGATGAATTTGATTATTTATCGATTGGAAATAATGGTTATTTCACAAGCAACAGGTCTGGTGGATTAGGTGCTGAAGATATATATACCTTCAAAAAGAAATCTTCAGGAATTTTACTTAAATTAATCAATGCCCTAGATGGCATGCCCGTTTCAGATGTAAAAATAGAGTGGGGTAATTGCCAGTCTCCTGATAAACCAGCCATGCTAACGAATATATTAGGTCTATTTACATTAAATGAAAATTTGAATGTTCCTTGTACTTTAATCTTTTCAAAAGAAGGCTTTTCAACTAAATCAGTACTGTTAAATCAATCAAATCTCGAAGCAGAAGAGATTACCATACCCATTATACGGTTGGAAGAAATATATCTTGGACAGGTTTTTGATATTAAGACAAAACGACCTATACCCGATGTCGAGGTTGTTATTGAAAATTTAGCTAGTAATTTGAAAATGAACAGTCTGAGTAGTTCAAATGGGGTATTTGAATTTGCTTTAAGACCTAATTCAACCTATAAACTATCTTTTATCAAATCAGAATATACTAATTTTTCTAAGATTGTTAAAACTACTTCAGACGGAAGAGACAGAACCATATTAGGGGAAAGTTTTTTATCTAAAGAAAATGGTAACGTTTTAATTAAGGAAGGAAATGCAGATTTAAATAAGGGTTTATCAATTCAGATTGTTGCTTTAACATCAACACCTCCTGCCAATCAATTTAGTGATCTGTGGAGTATAGCCGACATCTATGTTAAAAGAGAAGATAATCAGGTTAAAATTCGTATGGGTGTATTCAAAACGCAACAAGAAGTATTACAAGCGTTAGAGAGAGTTAAGCAGAATGGTTATCCACAAGCTTTTATTGTGGAGGAAACAAATGGACCTGGTTTTACAAATTTAGTTCCTGTGGAAATGGTGGAAATAGAAAAATCTAAAGAGACTATTACTCCAAAGCCTCCCACAACCGTTACTCCACCAAGTAATCAACCAGTGGTCACAAAACCTAAAAAAGATGAACCAAACGTTCCTTTTGATTCATCTGTAAAATATAAAATTCAGCTTGTTGCCTTAAGAGATACCCGGTTTTTTGAAGCCAATAAAATAAACCATCTGGGAACCATTAAGGATTATAAAAAACCTAACAATATTACGGCTAAAGTTATAGGAGATTTTACTGAAAATAATGTCAGACAAATCTTAAATGAGATTAGACTGGCAGGATTTAAAGATGCGTATGTTGTCAAAGAGGTAAATGGAGAATTAATAGCAGTTCCAGGATTAAAATAGCCTTTAATTTAACACATTTTCAATAGGTGTTAAGGGTAAGTTGAAAGCTTCAGCGACTCCCTTGTAAACTACTTTCCCTTCAACAATATTTAATCCAAGCTGCAGAGCCATATTTTCTTGACATGCTTTCTTCCAACCCTTTGTAGCAAGTTGAATAGCAAATGGTAAAGTTGCGTTTGTCAATGCTATGGTAGATGTCATTGGAACAGCTCCTGGCATATTTGCTACACAATAATGTAAAATATCATCAATGATAAAAATTGGATTTTCATGTGTAGTAGGTGTAGTCGTTTCAAAACATCCACCCTGGTCTACTGCAACATCCACTAGTACACTGCCAGGTTGCATTTCTTTTAGCATATCTCTGGTGATCAATTTTGGTGCTTTTGCGCCAGGTATCAGAACGGCACCAATAATTAAGTCAGAGTCTTTTATTAATTTTCTTATGTTATATTCACTCGAATATAATGTAGTTACATTTGCAGGCATGGTTTCTGACAGATATCTTAATCTATTTAGATTTAAATCTAAAAGGGTCACCTTTGCACCAAATCCTGCTGCCATTCTGGCTGCTTGCATACCTACAATTCCACCTCCTAAAACTAAAACTTTTGCTGGTTCCACACCTGGTACGCCACCTAATAAAATACCTTTTCCTTTGGAGGGTTTTTCAAGATATTTAGCACCTTCCTGTATAGACATTCTGCCTGCAACCTCTGACATGGGAATTAATAAGGGTAATGAGCCATCTGAAAGTTCTACTGTTTCATAAGCAAGACATATCGCTTTCTTTTCAATCATCGCCTTAGTTAACGTTTCATTTGAGGCAAAATGAAAATAAGTGAAAAGAAGTTGATTTTCTCTGATTAAATTATATTCCTCCTGTATGGGCTCTTTTACCTTAATAATCATTTCTGATTGTTGATAAACTGAGGCAATATCAGGTAATATTTCAGCACCGGCAGCAACATAAGCTGAATCACTGAAACCACTATTTAAACCTGCATTTGTCTGAATAAATACCGTATGTCCTTTTTTAATAAAATCTAAAACGCCTCCTGGAGTTAATGCTACTCTTGCTTCTTGCGCTTTGATTTCCTTTGGTACGCCAATTTTCATTATTATTGTATTTTAGTTGGTTTTTGAGCGCCGCAAAAATAAGTATTTATTGTCGTAATCCCTATGATTTATTTTGAATAACTATCTTTGGAGGATTAAATGCTTAACTGATGTTTCATGATATTCAATACATATATTTCGATTTAGATGATACTTTAATGGATTTTACCAATGCATCGAAAAATGCGTTTCAACATTTGGTAAATCATTATCAATGGCCTAATGATCAAAATACTTTTGATATTTATCAAAAAGGAAATCATCAAACATGGTTGGAATTCGAACAAAATATAATTTCCTCCTATGAATTAAGATCCTTAAGATTCAAAAGGTTTCTTACTGCCATGAATTTAGATGAAAAAAAGGATACCCATGAAATGAATCAGACCTACATCAATTATCTAATAAAGGAAACTACCTTGATTAACGGAGCATTAACTTTAATGCATTTTTTTAATAATAAAATACCAATGGGTATTCTGACGAATGGTCTAAAAGAGGCACAACGTCCCAGATTATTAAAGGCAGACATGGTTCATTTTTTTAAGGACATCCTTGTTTCTGATGAAATCGGAATTTCAAAACCAAATCCAGAAATTTTTAAACTGGCAATACAAAAAGCGGGTAATTTACCTTCTGAAAACATTTTACTCATAGGGGATAATCTCTATACTGATATTGAAGCGGCACAAAAATCTGGGTTTAAAACAGCATGGTTTAATCCTCAGGGTAAAAATCTACCTGAGAATATAAATACTGAAATCATTATTGAAAAGCTGGAAGAAATGATACCTTTTTTTCAATCACACCCAAATATCCATAGGTGTACTTAGGTTATTTATTTTTTTAAATAAAAATCTGACGGCCTCTTTTCCTTTTTCTCCAATATCTTCAGAATATTCATTTACATATAAATGTATATGTTTTCTTACTATTTCTTCCTCCATTTCCTGAGCGTTTAATTGTATATAAGGCAGGCTAATGGTAGGATTTTTGAATGCAAATTGAAGGCTCTTTTTTATTAATTGATCTACTTTTAATTTGATATCTTCAGGTAGTTTTCTTTTCACGCCAATGCCACCCAGTGGAATGGGAAGTCCTGTTTGGTTTTCCCAAAATTCGCCTAAATCTATTACTTTTTTTAATCCTTTAGATTCATAGGTAAACCTATTTTCATGAATGATTAAGCCAAGATCAATTTTCTTTGTCTGCAATAAGCCTTCAATTTCAGAAAAAAGATATTCATGTGTATTTAGCGTATTTGAAAAGGCATATTGAAGTAAAAAATTAGCTGTTGTATATTTTCCTGGAATCCCTATTTTATAAGTTGATATTTGATTTAAATCAATTTCTTGTGATGAGATTAGAAGTGGCCCACAGTTATTTCCCAAGGCACTTCCTGCATTTAAAAGTTGATATTCAGGCATTAAATGTGCTAAAGCATGATAACTTAATTTTGTTATATCTAAGGTTTGTTCAAATGCCAACTGATTTAATTTCTCTACATCTGCTAAAATAATTTCAAATTCAAGTCCCTCTAAATCAATTCTTTTGTTAACAATTGCATCAAAAATGAAGGTATCATTTGGACAAGGTGAAAAGCCCAATGTAATTTGCATATCTTTGCGACTTAAATGTTAATAAATTGCAGGTAATTTACGAAGATAACCACCTTATTGTGGTTAACAAACCCGCTGGACTATTAGTTCAAGGGGATAAAACTGAAGATGCCACCTTGGGTGACTGGCTTAAAAAATATATAAAGGACAGGTATAAAAAACCTGGAGAAGTTTTTTTAGGAACCGTACATCGTCTGGACAGACCCGTTAGTGGGGCGGTTATCTTTGCAAGAACTTCAAAGGCCTTAGTTAGAATGAATGAATTATTTCGTGATAACCTGATAACTAAAAAATACTGGGCTATTGTCGCTTCTAAGCCTCCCGCTGAAAAAGGTATTATAGCTCACTACATAGCAAAGGACGAAGAAAGAAATATTTCAAAAGCACTCGAAGCTCCTTCCAGACGAAATCCAGACGCTAAATATGCAGAAACTGCCTACGAATTAATAGGTATAATTGATGGTAGATTCCTCTTGGAAGTAACTCCTAAAACGGGACGTCCACATCAAATTAGGGTACAATTGGCTTCTATAGGTTGTCCGATTGTAGGAGATCTTAAATATGGTTTTCCAACTGCATTACAGGATGCTTCCATCGCGTTGCATTGTCATTCTTTATCTTTTATTCATCCCGTTAAAAAAACACAAATAACCATTTTAGCTGAAACTCCAGATAAACACTGGTGGAAATTAATGAAAAACTTGACGAGTAATTAATTGCCCTCGTTTAATTTTGATAAAATTCCCTTTGATGCTAAATATGCACCTGTCCATGCTGCCTGGAAATTAAATCCCCCAGTCAATCCGTCAATGTTGAGCGTTTCCCCAGCAAAAAATAAATTGTCGTGATATTTGCTTTGAAAATTTTTAAAGTTTATTTCCTTTAAAGCAACTCCGCCCGCTGTGACAAATTCATCCTTGTTTGTGCTCTTTCCCCTTACTAACATGGACATTTGGGTGAGCTGAGTCGCTAAATCGGACATTTGTTTTTTAGTCATATTAGCCCATTGTTGGTCAAAAGGAATTTTGGAAGACTGTAATAAATAATTCCAAAATCTATTCGGTATTTTATGAATGGGGATATTTCCTATCTGTTTTTTTGCCTCTGTTTCTTTAATTCGTTTTAAATCTTCTAATATATTGTCTCTGGATTCAGAAGTCCAGTTGACTAAAATTTCAAATTCATAATTTAGCTCAAATAAAGTTAATGCAGCGTACGCGCTCATTTTCAAAATGGCTGGACCGCTTAAGCCCCAGTGAGTTACAATAATCGGACCTTCTGTTATATATTTATATCCACTGATTTTTACGGTAACCTTGGGTAAACTAATACCTGCCAGTTCAATCAGTGATTTATCTTTAATCTTAAAAGTAAATAAGGAAGGTACTGGTGGAACAATAGTATGTCCTAAAGAATTCATTAGATTCCAAATAACAATATTACTACCTGAAGTTACCAATAAAAAATCTGCATATAATAACTTTTCAGGTGATCTGATTTCCCATTTTCCATCAGTTTTTAAAATTTCAGTTACTTTAAAACTAAGCATTATTTCTACCTGTTGTTTTTTACAGATTTGAATAAAGCAGTTAATTATGGTATCTGATGAATCTGTGACTGGAAATATTCTTCCATCAGATTCAGTTTTTAAGGAAACCCCGTATTTTAAAAACCATGCTATAGTGTCCCTTGGTTGAAATTGTAAAAATGGTCCATACAGCTCCTTTTCACCTCTTGGATAAAATTTTGATAGTTCTCTTGGCTCAAAACAATTGTGAGTAACATTACAACGACCTCCCCCTGAAATTCTGACTTTTTTTAAAACCTCCTTGTCCTTTTCAAGAATAATAATTTTACCATTGAATTTAGAATCAATCAGTTGACATGCTGAAAAAAATCCGGCAGCACCTCCACCGATAATAATAACAGTTGGTTTTTTCATTAAAAAGAAGGGTGCTGCTTGTGAAAGGCCGATTTAGTTTGAATGAAATGGGCTAATGAAATAACCTTAGATTCTTGATACAAATTTCCAGTGATTGTAATACTTGTAGGTTTTCCTTTTATAAAACCGTTAGGTATAACCATACATGGATGACCCGTATAATTTGTTATGGTTAAACTGGTGCCGCCCCAGGATGGATTTAAATAAACATCTATTTTAGAAAAAACTTTTTCTTTCATTTCATCCATAAGAATTTTTCGCTTCCTGTTGGCCTGTATGTACTCCACGGCAGGTATAAATCGAGATTCTCTGAATTTATTTGGCCAGGCATTTTTGATTTGCCTTTCTAATAAATCATCTTTATTACTTCTTGTTAATTCATCAAAAGCAGCTGCTGATTCTGCTGATAAGATAGGAGATAAATATGGAAGTTCTGGAAGCTCAACAGGTATTAAGGTAATTCCTTCTTTTCTTAGTAATTCCAATACGATACTATCTTGTTGTTTAAAAGGGTAATTCCTTTCAAAAGAACTTTTTAAATACCCAACCCTTAATTTTTTAATATCTAAATCCGATTTGTAGTTAAAAGGATAATCCTGAACAGATAAATCTTTACCATCTGAACCATAAATGATATAAAAAACGAGTGCACAATCCTCAGCGGAACGTGATATTGGACCTATTTTATCCATGGTCCAGCTTAAAGCCATTGCCCCATATCTGCTTACTCTGCCAAAAGTAGGTCTTAATCCTGTTGTACCACATACAGTAGAAGGGGAAACTATGCTGCCTAAAGTTTCGGTTCCAATGGCAAAGGGCATTAGACCTGCAGAAACCGCGGAGGCACTTCCCGCAGAGGAACCACTTGATCCAGTAGAAATATCCCATGGATTTTTAGTAGTACCACCAAACCAGACATCACCCCATGCCAAGGCTCCCATGGATGTTTTTGCTATGAGAATAGCCCCAGCTTCATTAAGTTTTTGAATTACAGTTGCATTCTCATTGATAATTTGATTTTTATAAGGAGTTGCTCCCCATGTAGTTGGATAATTTATCGTTGCCAGTAAATCTTTAGCTCCGTAAGGTATACCATGTAACAAACCACGATATTTACCAGCTGCTATTTCTTCATCTGCCTTTTTTGCCTGTTGCAGCGCCAGATCTTCTGTTATGGTTATGACACAAAAGAGTTGATTATTATATTTTTTAATTCTATCTATATAAAATTTTGTAAGTTCTACAGAACTTATTTGTTTAGATTTAATGAGATAAGCCAGTTCAGTAACAGTGTACCAGGGAAGATTTTCTCTATTAATTGTGAATGGTTGTACAACGGCCGTTTTTATTCCTGATACTCCTTTAGGTACCATAAATCCCGACGGTCTGGGGTCGAAAATAAAGGCAGGCGAAACCCCATTATCAATATCTGCTTCCCTGTTTTTGGCGAATCCTTTGCTAAATTCAGAAACACCAGGTAATAAGGAATCAATTTCTTGTGTTGAAAAATTTAATCCTATAATGTTTGATGCTTCTTTGATGGTTTCTCTTGTCAAGATGGGCTCTACCATTTTTTCAAAAAAAGCACCAAAAAGAAAGGTGCAAATTAAAATGATAGCCGTTGAAATTCTTGTTTTCTTCATGATTGGTGGGTTAATTTTCAAAATTAAAAAACTAAATCCATTTATTCATTTTACTTTTGCATATCCTTAAATAAATAAAGTCAAAATGAATTCGGAATTAAAGGTTTATAAATTTGGAGGTGCTTCACTTAAAGATACTGATTCATTTTTAAATGTAGCCAATATTCTAAAAGATTACCCACCAAATGTGGTTATTCTATCAGCTTCGGGTAAAATTACCGATAAACTTGAACTACTTATTCAGGCCTACTTCAATAGAAATCCAACTCAGAATGAAATTTGGACAGAAATAAAAAATTACCATCTTCATCTGGCTTCCTCTTTGATTAATAGGGATGATGAAATATTTGATGTTATAAATGACCTTTTTGTTGAAGTCGAATGGATGCTTGATGAAGATCCAGGTTCAGATTTTAATTATTGTTATGATCAAATAATTGGAATTGGCGAGTTATTGTCATCCAGAATAATGCACGCTCTTTTATTGAAAATGAATCTGAATGTTTCCTGGATTGATGCCCGTGATATTATTACAACCGATGATAATTACAGGGAAGGATGGGTTTATTGGAATGAGACAAATGTAAAATGTAATAAAATTGTCCTTCCTTTGATTTTAGAAAATCAGTGCGTTATTATGCCTGGATTTATAGGTTCAACGGCAGATAATACAACTGTTTCTTTAGGTAGAGAAGGTTCCGATTATTCCGCTGCTATCCTTAGTCATTGTTTAAATGCTCACAGTCTGACTGTTTGGAAAGATGTCGCTGGCGTTTTTAATGCAGATCCAAGAACATATCCTGATGCTATTCTTTTGCCGTCCATCTCTTATCAGGAAGCCATTGAAATGACCTATTTTGGTGCTAAGGTTATTCACCTAAAAACAATTAAACCATTACAAGCTAAAAACATTCCTTTAAAGGTCAAATCTTTTGTCGATCCGGAAATTCCCGGAACTTATTTTGGAAGTGAAACGGCAAAGAATTATCCACCCATTATTATAAAAGAGCAAAATCAGTTTCTTCTAACCATCGAACCTAAAGATTTTTCTTTTATTGCAGAGAAAGATTTATCTTTTATTTATAATGTTTTTCATGAAATTGGATTTCAAGTTAATTTTTCACAAAATACTGGAATGAACCTAATAGTCTGTGGAAGTTGTCCCTTTTTCGATGCCAAACAGTTAGAGCAGATTTTACAACCAAATTTTAGTGTCAGTATTCAGTCTGATTGTAGCTTGATTTCTATTAGACATTACTCAGATGAGGTGAAAAATAATACTTTGGAAAATCATCCCATGTTGGTTTATGGGGACATTAATGGAACTTTTCAACTGGTTTATCAGGAGTCAAAATCGTGAAAAAATTAAATCTGGAAGAAGCCTTTTTATGGGAATTAAAAAATATTATCAAGGATAATCCATTTGATAAGTCCTATCTCCTTGGAGTTAGTGGAGGAAGTGATTCTATGTGTCTGGCAAATCTCTTTTTAGTTTCTGGCCTTACATTTTCTGTGGCGCATGTAAATTATTCCCTACGAGGTGCAGATTCCATTGATGATATGAATTTTGTTATCGCATGGGCTAAAGAAAATAAAATATCTTGTTACACAAAAGTTATAGATACACCACATATTTTAGAAGCTAATGGTGGAAATACGCAGGAACTTGCACGAAATATTCGATATCATTTTTTTGAAGAAATTAGATTGAAAAATGGAATAGACTTTGTTTGTACAGCCCATCATTCCTCAGATTGGTTAGAAACGATAACTTTTAATTTTTTTAGAGGAGGTTTTTTAAACGCTTTGGTGGGAATGTCCCATAAAAATGGGGATATATTGAGGCCACTTTTATATTTGGAAAAATCAATGATTTCCCAATATTTAATGCAAAAGGAAATTCCATTTCGAATCGATTCAAGCAACGAAAAGTTAATTTATAACAGAAATTTGATCAGGCATAAAATTTTACCTTTCTTAAACAAAATTAATCCCTCACTTTTATCCACTTTCTTACAGAATAAAATAATCTGGCTTGAAATGATTCAAATCAAAAATACTTTTATCGAAAGGGAATTTAAACAAATCATTACAGAGATTTCAGAAAATGAATTTTTAGTTTCTCTCGAGGGTTTAAATAATTCTATTGCACCTATTACTTTTTTACATGAAATATTAAGACCAAAGGGTTTTACTTCAAAAACAATTTTTGAAATAGACAAAAGGAGAGGAAAGTCGGTTTCCATAGGAACAATTTTTATTCAGGGAAATTGGAAAATGGTTAAATTAGAACATCATTTAAGGTTTATTAAGGAATCTTTGACTAATATTCCACTAAATTTACTTGAAATCAAGAGGGTAGGTGAGTACTCTTTTCATCTTAATAGAAAAATAAAGATAGAAAATGCAATTTCTTTTCCCGAAAATTTTAATCAAGGTGAACATAAAATTTTTGTAGATGCAAAAAAAATTGTTTTCCCATTGATACTTAGAAAATGGGAACCAGGAGATATTTTCTTTCCCATTAATATGAATAATCATAGTAAAAAGGTGCAAGATTTGTTAACGGATAAAAAATTGGATAAAATAAAGAAAAAGGAGGTTTTTGTCCTTCAAAATGCAAATGGACAGATTATCTGGGTCATCGGATTAAGGCAAGATAATCGTTTTAAAATTGAACCAATTACAGAACATATCCTTATATTTGAACACAAAATCAATTAACATGAGATCAATTATTTTAATTCTTTCTATCCAAATATTAACCATATTCTCTGTTCACGCTCAAGGTAGTGATACAAAACAAAATGGATTAGTGGTTAAATTATCAGCTACCTGGTGTCCTGTTTGTGCTGGTAACGCCTGGACTTCTTATAATTGGTTAATGGATAATGTTAAAAATAATGCTTTTTATTTTACAGCTCATTCCAGCGCTACATCCAGGTTATATTCTCAAACTTCATCTGACATAATTAAAAATTTTGATTTATCAGCTTACCAACCTGCATTTTATTTGAACGGTGTAAATAAAGGTACTGGTGGATCTGCTACAGAGAGAGAAATTAAAAATTCTATTGAAGATGGCGTTGGACAATTACCAGTGGCTACCCTTAAAACAGTAGCAAGAGCAACAGGAAATACGAATATTAAAGCCCAGGTAACGCTGACTTTCCCAAAAGCTGTAACAGGTTCCTATTCTATTGGAATATATTTAGTTGAAAAATCTGTAAAAGAGGTCCAAACGGGTTTATCTGGTACCGTTGAACATAAAAATGTATTAAGAAATTCATTTTTCCCCCAAACTTTTGGGGAAGAATTAACAGGATCATCTTTTGCAGCGGGATATACCAAAACTGTGTCAGCAAATATTAATCTTCCTGCTAATTCACTGGCTTCAAATTTTGAAATCATAGCTGTGTTGTGGAATAAAAAAGGAGTTAAATATGAATTTGTTAATGTTCATGGTACCACTGATATGGCTGGCGTTTTGACGAATATTTCTGAGAAAGTTAATGAAAGTTTTATTTTTTTGGTAACAAATGCATCTCATACAGATATTGGGTTTCAATTTTCAAATACTTTGATTCGGTTTAATGATATTACTGTAAGTCTAAGGGATATTCTTGGTAGAACTATTCAACATCAAAGAAACGTTCAATTAACAAGTGATTTACAAACCATACATTTTTCGAATCTAAATTTAGTCCCAGGTACATATATTCTTTCCTTTGAAACTCCAGAATTCATTGTTTCAAGAAAGGTAATGGTGGAATGAGTTTATGATTGATGTGGATCTGCTTCAGGTTCAAACCTTAGTGAAAATCAGAAAAAGGTTTGAAGAAGAAGAAATTTTTGATGTAGTAAGAAAAAAATGGCTGACTCTTCAACCAGAAGAATGGGTGAGACAACTTATCGTTTTGTATTTATCCCATAATCTGAACTATCCTTTGAACCATTTTTCTTTAGAAAAGGCTTTACATATTGGCTTAAAAAAAGGTAGATGGGATGTGGTTATTTTTGATTATGAAATGAAACCATTTATGTTAATTGAATGTAAATCACCCAAGGTTGTATTATCTGAAAACGTTATTTATCAAGCATCAATTTATAACAGAGATTTAAAAGCTCCATTTATATGCCTTACAAATGGAGTAAATTCATGTTGCATGCAGGTAAATTTATCCAATCCTAATCTTACATTCCTTTCTCATTTTCCAGCATATCCTACAAACCATATTTAAGGATGAATAGCCAGATTGAAAAATTATATAAAATTGCAAGCGCGGATAAAAGATGGATTATAGGACTTATGTCTGGAACTTCTTTGGACGGTCTCGATATTGCGCTTTGTTTGTTTACTGGTTCTGGAGCTCTTACAAAGGTTGAGGTTAGGAATTTTAAAACAGTAAGTTATAATCAAGATATTAAAGACAAAATATTGATTTTATTTGCTAAAAAGCAGATTCCTTTTGATTTATTTACGCTCTTAAATCCCTGGTTGGCAAAAATTCATGCAGAAATGATTTTGAATACCCTAAAAGAATGGCAAATTACCCCTTCCAATATAGATGTTATAGCTAGTCATGGTCAAACGGTATTTCACTGGCCATTTCGATTACATAAAAATAAAGATTTTAGAAATGGAACTTTTCAAATTGTTGATGGTGACCATCTTGCAGTTCTTACAAATATTATAACGTTAAGTGACTTCAGACAAAAACATATTGCAGCAGGTGGGGAAGGTGCACCATTAGCTTTGTACGGAGATTGTTTACTTTTTAACCAAATTGGTACCCCCACTTTATTGCTAAATATGGGTGGAATTGCAAATTTCACCTATTTACCTGGTAACGAAAATTTTGATGGAACCATTGTGACAGACACAGGACCTGGAAATACCCTTTTGGATGCTGCCATAAAAAAATATTATCCTAACCTGCCCTATGATATAGACGGTAAATTAGCTGCATCAGGGACCATAAATGAGAAAGTATTAGGTCTTTGGAAAAGTATT
Organism: Bacteroidota bacterium; assembly: GCA_041159865.1. Classification (GTDB taxonomy): domain Bacteria; phylum Bacteroidota; class Bacteroidia; order Chitinophagales; family Saprospiraceae; genus BJGN01. The sequence continues at coordinate 17,559 of JBEAXK010000063.1, read as the reverse complement.
TCTTTTTTTAAGGAATCAGCTCCCAAAACAACAGGTCCTGAATTATTTGATTTGGATTCAATGATCCAAATGTCTAAGGAGAAACTAAATGTCCATTTAAATGCAAATGATTTACTTGCCACTCTGACTCTTTTAAGTGCAGAAACAATTGCCGATGCAATAATCAACGAAGTCCCTGACTGGCAAAAAGCAAGAAAATTTGCCAGTGGGGGTGGATTTCATAATAAACTATTGATGTCTCACCTTAAACGATTATTACCAGGGTCTGATTTCATGGATACAGCCATTTTGGGCATACCAGGCGACGCCAAAGAAGCAGTACTCTTTGCAGTACTGGCAAATGAAACCCTTTCTGGAGGAAAAACTAAATTTGGTCAAAATATCAATGTTTGTATGGGTAAAATAAGCCTGCCAAACTAATTTATCTTTGTAAGACAACCTGCATGGTCTTATGGTAAAGACCTTGCCTGATATGAACGAAATATATTCCATTAGCTAAATCCCCCAGATCCATTTGTAAATTTTGTTCACCGGCAAACATGCCATTCCATTTTTGTTGTTTAATGGTTTGACCCTGACCATTCATCAGGTGTAAATGACAATCACCACCTACAGATTGAAGATTAATATTAATAGGACCCCAGGTAGGATTGGGACTTAATTCTACAAACATGGGTAAAAGGACTTCTTTGACAGGAGTTGCTGTCTGACAGTTTTTAATGATTGGTAATTTAACAAAATCATTAAAAATCAGTTGTTTTATTTCGCTTTCTTTTACCCCAAACCAATCAACTAAAATGGATCCATATATATTTCTAAAGTCAATTTGCATGGAAACTCCAGCCTGAGCGGGAATTGGATTGGGAATCTGAACATTTTCTCCAGTGATTCTATTTTGAACACAAGTACCAAATAAAAACAAAGGCGCAGCATTTCCGTGATCTGTACCTCCACTATTATTGGATTGTATTTGACGTCCAAACTCAGAATAAGTCATACCAATTACCCTGTTGGCTACTCCCAAGAGTTCAATATCTTTTTGAAAAGCCTCTATAGCATTTGAAAGACTACTTAATAATTCTGCATGGGTACCTGTGGTATTATCAGCGGCAATTGTTTGATTGGCATGCGTATCAAATCCTCCTATTCTTGCTATATAAACTTTACTTTTCAATCCTCCTGAAATCAATAATGCTATTGATTTTAATTGAGTTGCCAAACTATTATTTGTAGGATATGTAGCTAAATTTTTACCTTTTTCTGATGCCTTTTGAATTAATTTTGAATAGGCATTAGTCTGTAGGATTGAGTTTTGAAGATATTTTAATTCTTCCCCGTAAGAAATGGACTCAAAATTTTCTGCATCATTTTCAGCTAAAGCTTTTAAATTTTTAGGATCGTTCACGGCAATTCCAAAATTTCCAGATGCGCCCTCACAAGTTTGAGAAACAGTACTACCAATAGTTAATGCGAAAGGATCAGGATATTCGATAGATGGATATTTTTCAGGAAATCCTGGATATCTAGAGTCTAAAAATCGACCAATCCATCCTGTATTGATGTAATCATTTGAGGTAGAAGCACTGTTCCAAATATCTGTTGATCTAAAATGAGATCTGTTTTGATTTGGATAACCGACACTTTGTAGAACCCCCAGTTTTTCTTCTTTAAAAAGAGTGGCTAATCCGGTCATTTTAGTATGTAATCCCAAATTATCTCTTAATTTAAGAACTTTAGATTCTGGTAATGCGATATTTGATCTTACACGCATTAAACCAGCGTACTGATCAATAGGGATAACCATATTTAATCCATCATTTCCTCCATTCATCTGAATTAAGATCAAAATCTTGTCGTCAAAAGGATCCATTCCCGAAATAAAGGGAGATTCTGGCTGAGCAAAAATATCCAGACCATTAATTAAAAAAGGAATAGTTAGGTGAACCCCTGTATTTTTTATAAAATTTCTTCTGTTCATCATTTTTTTTAGCTTAAATAGTTTTCAGGCATGGTCAACATTGCTTTTATTAAATTTCTGACTTTTGTTTCCAAGCCAGTTTTAATCATAACATTTGTCGGATTCTTTAAATAGGCTTCATATTGTTCTTCCCATTCATAATCTGGTGCCCCTGGAAGAATTAAAGTCTTTAAATCAACAATCTGGTTGTCTGTTAAGCCAAAAGGAAAAAAGAATTCCCCCAATTCCTTAATGAGTAAATTGGGATCTTTTACTTTTTTCATAGTCCCAATAAATTTTAAAACATCAATCTGATATTTTATAGTGTTATAGGTTATTCCATTACCCGCTAAAGTATTGGTGTAATTCATTCTTGCATTTAAAGTAGTTGCATTAATCCAGATTCTGTAGAAACTTGGTTCCTGATAATAGGCTTTCCATCCAGATACATCTGGGGGATAAAAATATTCCATTTGCTGACCCCCAATACTTCGGATTATAGATTGTAGGGATAGAGTTCTCTTGTTGTTATCGGAAGGCAATATGAAGGCGGTTTGTTTTAATAACCCTAAACTAAAATCAATTGGATTTTTTATCATGTTTCCTCTATTGGAAACATCAAAAAAATGTTCACTATTTAATAAGGTTCTTAAAACCGGTTTTATTTCAAATTTTTCTGCAATGAAAAGGGATGCTAAAGGTTCAATAATGTTTTTTTCAACATCTTCACTTATTTTATAGTAAACGAAGTATCTGTAGAGTTTTCTACAGATATATTTGGCCACTTCCGGTTTAGTAAAAATGATATTTATTACTGTTTTATATTCATTTTCGTTTTCATTACTAACTTTAACAGAATCAAATCTATTTGATAACTGTTTGGTAGAGGTATCATGTCTGCCAACATTGAAGCTGCTTTTAATAGTAGTGACTGTTTTGGAATAATAACCCAAATCTGTCCATCCTGTTAGGCATTTTGCCATTTCTTTAATGTCTCCCTCTGTGTAATTTGTATAATCACCAGGACCAGCAATGGGGCCTTTTCCAATAGTGAATAATTCTAATAATTCTCTCGCAAAATTCTCATTTGGTGCTCCTTTTGAATTTTGATTGCCATTTAAATAACGAAGCATTGCAGGATTAGTAGTGATTAGATAAACTAAACTCTTAAAGTTTTTAAGACCATTATTTCTTAATAATCGTATATAGTCATACATGTATTTTGGATCAGAAACGGTGCCTAAGTCTATGGGGAAATGATTGTGCCAAAACAATGTAATTTTCTCTCTAATAGATAAAGTTTCATTAAGTAGTATTTCCGCATTCCAGGCACGAAGGCTTGATGCTCTGTAATTTATACTGTCTTGGGTGTCGTTATATGGGGCATCAACCCAACTGCTTCCCATGGGAACGAATGGATCGTTTTCAAAAATGTAATTAATTGGAGGTGCAACTTCAGATTGATCTTCCAGCAATAAATCCAAGCTTCTTCTCAATCCTTTAGAAATAACCGTATTCATGGATTCGATATTTGGACCAATCGTAGTTCTTCTTAATAAATGCATTGCTTCTCCTTTACCCCATTTTCCAGAATATGGGTTTAAAGAGGCACCAGTTTTGTCCTCCTCTGCATTTACCATTTTTTTGAAAAAACTTCTTCTTTTCATAAAGGTTTAATTTACTCAAATTTAAATAATATTCATTTTAAACGCTATTATTGTTACATTTTTTATTTTAGAATCCATATATTTCAAGAAATAATTATTTTTTTATGATAAAAGGATGCATGTTTGATTTATTCGAAGTCATTATAAAAGAATTTAACTCTAATGAGGTGAAGCCGTTTGATCCTAAATCAATTACTCCTGATGATTTAACGGATGGATTTTTAGTATTCTTAAAAGAATTAAAAAATAAAGGTATTCAGATTGCTGTTGTATCAGATTATCCATTTTTGAAGGAAGTTTTAGATCGTTTGAGAATCACACATCTGATTAATATTTATTTATCAAAAGATCAGATAGATAATTCAGTTATGGATTTATATCATTCTGCTGCTTCTTTATTAAATCTTAAACCAAAAGAATTTCTGCTCTTTAAAAATGAAGATAAAATAGAAGAAACAATTAATGTTGGTAAGTTCAATGTAATTAAGGTTGGAATGAATAACAGCTCAAATAATGGGTACAAACAAATAATAGATTTTTCATCTGTAAAATTTAATCAATTGGTTTCATCAATTAGCAATTTAAATTAAAAATCCTTAATTTTGCACTAAAATCAATCCTTGTATGAACATAGTAAAATATTCTGTTTGCGTTTTATTTATTTCCATGCTTTCTACTGCATGCCAACCCAACAATAAGGTAAGTAAAAGTGCAGAAAATAGTGATGTGCCAGAAAAACCATCCCTGGGAAGTATTGGAACACCCTCAATTCCGGCAAATTTTAAAGAGACTCAATTATTGCTAACTGATTATTGGGTATATGAATTTTATGTTATTCCTGAAAAAGTAGGTGTAGGTCCCAATTTCGTAGGTACCTGGTATAAATTTAATCCAAATGGTACCTATTCAAAAGGCCAGTTTCAAGAAACTTTTGACAATGGCAATTGGTATATTTCAGAACGTCCAAGTGAACATCAGCCTGGGAAAGTTTTCAGATATCTATATTTTGATTCTGCCGTAAATGATTTGTGGGATCTTGGATTTGAAATACAGGGAACCAGTGGATACAATATGTCGTGGGTGAAGCAGCTTGATCCACCAGATGGAGAATCTGGTTTGGCAAAAGTCATGAAAATGCTTACAAAACCGACCCGTGAACAAATGGGAAGATAGATATCGAGATGAAATCTTTATTTAAATTTCACTTCCTCATATCTTTTATATTTATTACAAATTTAGGTTGTAATAAATTTCAAAAGAAAGAAGAACCTACTTTTTTAAAAGAGAATGTTACTTTTCAATCTCCTCTGCCTGATTGGGTTAAAAGTGCAGGTATTTACGAGGTTAATATAAGACAATACTCCAGGGAAGGAACAATTCGTGCTTTTTCTGCCTCTTTACCCAGACTTCAGAAAATGGGTGTTAAAATTCTCTGGTTTATGCCTGTTTTTGCCATAAGTACAGAAAGGAAAAAGGGGACTTTGGGAAGTTATTATGCTGTTTCAGATTATTTTAAGATTAATCCTGCCTTTGGAACCGAGGAAGATTTTCTTAATACTATAAATCAAGCTCATCAACTAGGTATGAAAGTGATTTTAGACTGGGTACCTAATCATACAGGCTGGAGTCATATCTGGATAAAAAATCACCCTGATTTTTATACGCAGGATGCAAAAGGAAATATAACGGATCCACTTGATCCAAAAACGGGTAAATCATTTGGTTGGACAGACGTTGCTGATTTAAATTATGATAATAAATCAATGCGTCATGAAATGAAAAAGGCATTGACCTATTGGGTTAAAAAAGCAGATATTGATGGGTATCGATTTGATGTAGCTGGAGAAGTTCCAATAGATTTTTGGCAAGAATGTTTACCAGAATTACTAAAGGTTAAAGGAGATTTATTTTTTTTAGCAGAGGGGGATAAACCTGAGTTAAGAAATTCAGGTTTGTTTCATGCTACATACGGTTGGAAATTGCATCATCTTTTTAAAGATATTGTAAAGGGAATTAAAAATGGAAATGATTTATTGAATTGGTGGAAAGAAGATAGAGAAACCTTTAAAAAGGGGTTTGCCATGAATTTTACCACTAATCATGATGAAAATTCATGGCAAGGTACCACTAAAAATTTCTTTGGTGATGCGGAGCGAACTATAGATATATTGACGTTTACTTTTGATGGTATGCCCCTCATTTATTCGGGTATGGAAAATAATCTTAATAAACAACTTGCCTTTTTTGAAAAAGATGAAATAGATTTTGGCAATTATCCAAAAGAATTATTTTACAGAACCTTACTCGTTAGAAAAAAGCAAAATCAAGCCCTTTGGAATGGAGCAGATGGTGGAGAATCACTTATCGTACCAACCAATGATAATGATAAATATTTCGCTTTCACGCGCGAGAAAAAAGTCGGTAATGAAACACACAGGATTCTTGTGGTCTCTAATTTAACAAACGAAGTAGCAAGAGTTAATCTTTTGGGCAATAGGTTCGCTGGATTTTACATCGATGCTTTTAACGATGAACCATTTAATATTTTACCAGATCAAATATTTGATTTGAAACCCTGGGAAACAATCTTTCTTTCTAATAAATAGAAGGATTTAAAGCTTCTTCAATGACACAGTCTAATAATTCAGAAACCGTCATTCCGTAAGCTTTAACTTGTTGGGGAATGATGCTTGTATTAGACATACCAGGAATAGTATTAACTTCCAGAAAATAAAAAGTATCTCCTACACAGATTGAATCAACTCTGACAACACCAGAACATCCTAAAACTTCATAAATCATCTTAGTTTGGGCTTTACATTTTGAAGTTAACTCATCTGAGAGTCTTGCAGGTGTGATTTCCTGGCTTTGATTTTCATATTTAGCTTTATAATCAAAGAATTCATTTTCTGAAATGATTTCCGTAATTGGAAGCACGATAATCTCATTCCCTTTTCTAAATACACCATTTGAAAATTCGGGTCCAGATAAGAAACCTTCTACAACTACCTCATCGTCAAATTCAAAAGCCATTTGAATGGCTAATTCTAATTCTTCTTCTTTTTTGACTTTACTTACACCAAAACTACTTCCATTTTTGTTTGGCTTAACAAATAATGGCAATCCTAATTCAATTAATTCTTCTTTCTTCCATGAACTACTTTTGGTCAAAAGAAAGGATGAGGCCATGGGAACCTTATATTTTTTCAAAATATCTTTTGTTGCTTGTTTTCCAAAAGTTATGGCACTGGTAAAAAGATTGCATCCAGTAAAAGGCATTCCAATTAATTTGAAATATCCTTGCAAATTACCATCTTCAGCGGGATGTCCATGAAGCATCAGATAAACCAGATCAAAAGTGAGATGATTCTGATTGATATTTAAAGAAAAGTCATTTAAATCAATTTGATTATCAGTTCCTTGAAGGGTAAATTTACCTTTATTGAGTTCAATAATAAAGATATTATATTTATCTTTATTCAATTCAGATGAAATATTTTTTGCGCTTTGCAAGGAAACATTTCTTTCAGCAACATCACCGCCAGTGACAATAGCAATATTCTTTTTCATTAAGTGTCAATTATCTTAATCCTCTGCGGACTAAATTTTCTCTATAAATCTGTGCATTCTTGTTATGTTCAGATAAACTTTCAGCAAAAGAATGCAGACCTGATTCGTCTCCTACTGCACAAAAATATAAATAATTATGTTTTTCAGGATTTAATACGGCGTCAATACTAGATATACTGGACATAGAGATTGGACCTGGTGGAAGCCCTGTATATTTATAGGTATTGAATGGAGAATCATATTTAGTATGAAAATCGGTTACTCTGCGCGCTAAAAAGTCTTTCCTTGCAAAAACAGCCGTTGGGTCAGCCTGTAAGGGCATTCCAATGCGTAGCCTGTTCAGATAAACACCTGCGATTCTTGCTTTTTCAGATTTCTGCAAGGTTTCTTTTTCTACAATGGAAGCGAGCGTGTAAACCTCCTGGGGCGATAGCGATAATAAAGCTGCCTTTTCAATTCTTCTATTTGATTTCCAAAATTTATCATATTCAGCTTTCATCCTCGATAAAAAGGCATTAGGGGTAGTATTCCAGAACATTTGGTAAGTATTTGGAATAAATAAACTTTGCAAATTATCCTTTGTAAATCCTTCTGAACCAATTAATTCATTGTTATTGAAAAACTCAATTAACGAAAGAGAATCAGATTCTATAAAAGTAGCTACTTTGCCTGCTACATTTTCAGGCATTCGTTCAGTTGTTAAAACAACGTTTACGGGTTCTTGATCACCAGCACGTAACTTCCTGATTAATTGAATTAGGTTTGTTCCTTTCTTTATTTTATATAAGCCAGGTTTAACTTTTCCATCTTTAAAATTCATTTTTTTAGAGAGTATTGAAAAAAACTGCGTATTTGAAAGTATTTCATCCTTTTCCAAAATCATTAATAGACTATTAAAATCAGTTCCAGATGGAATCTTTATCATTTTACTTTGAGAGAAGCCAGGTAAAACAGGACTATAAATTAATTGATACAATAGGAATAATGCACTTCCTGTAATCAAAATTAATAATATCGGAAATAAGGAATTTCTTTTTATCATTTAGTCGAAATTTTGCGCAATTTAACCATATTGGGTAAGGATTAAAATTATTTAAATCGATTTATTTTTAATCTTTATATAACTTTGTATTTATGAAAAAACTACGTTATATATTATTCCTTTCATTTGTTTTATGGGGTTGTGAAACTTCTTTTGAAATTGAGGCAACAGAAAAGGAAATTCCCGTTGTTTATGGAGTTTTAGATATAAATGAAACCAAACAATATATTCGTATTGAAAGGGTTTTTCAGTCAAAAGGGAGGGATATTTATGAATTAGCTAAGGATCCAAAGATTCTTTACTATGAGTCTGGAAAAGCACTTTTATTTATACCTGGTTCGGGAAAATCTATTGTTGGCAATAGAATAGATACAGAAAAAATGGGGATTAAAAGGCTAGAAGGAATGTTTTTGAATTCTCCCAATATCCTTTATGAATTTGCAACAAATGATTGGAAGGATAATCCACCCTCTAAAGTAGTTTTTTCCTTCGAGTCACCTTCTTTAGAAAAATCAGTAACTGGTGAAATTCCATTAATCAAAGAATTACAATTAAGAGAGGGGGTACCAGCTTCCCCTTTAAATCTTGGATACGATAGGATTATAACAATAGGTTGGAATAATTCAATGGAAGCAAAAGTTTTCGATCTGGTCATGAGAATAAATTATCAAGAAAAAAGTAATCAAACCAATGGCTTATTTGTGAAAAAATCTTTAAACTGGATTTTAAAAAACAATCTGGAAGCAGGTACGGATCCGCTAAAAGGAAATTTCACTTTTAAGGGGGTAGAATTTTACAAATTTTTAGGAAATTCTTTAAGTAATGCAGCTGATATTCAAAGAAGTATGCAATCTATTGATTTAATTTTGACTGCAGGAGGTGAAGCATTCAAAGAAATTCTTAGTATAAACCAGGCAAATTATGGATTGACGGGTTCGACGAATATTCCCCGTTTTAATAACGTTACGAATGGATTTGGATTCTTATCTTCTAGTTTAAAATTCCTTAGAACTGACATTTCTTTAGCCTCCGTTACTCTTGATTCTCTCAAAAACGGGGTTTACACTAAGTCTTTACATTTCAAATAATGCCAATTTGGCAGTTAATAATTCCATTAGAATGCGTTTCGGCATATTTTGTAAGATAAAATCTGACTAATAATGACAAAAGAGGCAAATTATTTGAAATGGCATATAGCTTGATATGAACAATTGAACGTAAAACACTTGAAAAATTTAAAAACAAATTATCATGGGTAAAATTATCGGAATTGACCTCGGTACCACAAATTCTTGTGTGTCAGTTATGGAAGGAAACGAACCGGTGGTTATTCCAAATGAGGAGGGAAGAAGAACTACACCGTCAGTCGTTGCATTCATGGATAGTGGTGAAAGAAAAATAGGTGATCCAGCAAAACGTCAGGCAATTACTAATCCTCAAAGGACTATTGCTTCTATTAAAAGGTTCATGGGACGCCGTTTTTCAGAGTCCGCAAGCGATATAAGTGCTTCACCATACAAAGTCATTAAAGGAGATAATGACACCATTAAAGTAGATATTGATGGACGCTTTTATACAGCTCAAGAAATATCAGCTATGGTTCTTCAGAAAATGAAAAAGGTAGCTGAAGATTATTTGGGTCAGGAAGTAACGGAAGCAGTAGTAACCGTTCCTGCTTATTTTAATGATTCTCAACGTCAGGCAACCAAAGAAGCAGGTGAAATTGCTGGCCTAAATATCAAAAGAATTATAAATGAACCCACAGCAGCTGCATTGGCTTATGGCTTAGACAAGCGTAATAAAGAAATGACCATTGCGGTTTATGACTTAGGAGGTGGTACTTTCGATATCTCTATTTTAGATTTAGGTGACGGTGTATTTGAAGTTAAATCTACTAATGGGGATACCCATTTAGGAGGTGATGATTTTGATGGAGTAATTATTGATTGGTTAGCTAATACCTTTAAGGAGCAAGAAAACATGGACTTAAGAAAAGATCCCATTGCTCTTCAAAGATTAAAGGATGCAGCTGAAAAGGCCAAAATTGAGCTCTCTTCCTCCTCCGAAACTGAGATAAATCTTCCTTACATTACAGCAATGGACGGAGTTCCAAAGCACTTGGTTACAAAACTTTCTCGAGCTAAGTTTGAGCAAATGATTGATCCTTTGGTGGAGCGCAGTCTCGAACCTTGTAGAAAAGCTTTAGCAGATTCAGGATTGTCTCTTTCTCAGATTTCTGAGGTAATTTTAGTAGGAGGTTCTACCAGAATTCCAAAAATTCAACAGGCTGTTGAAAATTTCTTTGGTAAAAAACCAAATAAAGGGGTTAATCCTGATGAAGTAGTTGCGGTAGGTGCATCCATTCAAGGTGGTGTATTAAGTGGAGATGTTCAGGATGTACTATTATTAGATGTTACCCCTCTTTCATTAGGTATTGAAACCATGGGTGGAGTTTATGATGTGGTAATTGAATCAAATAGTACCATACCAACTAAAAAATCAAAAGTTTATTCTACTGCAGCTGATAATCAACCTAGTGTTGAAATACATGTTCTCCAAGGGGAAAGACCTATGGCTAAAGACAATAGGCCAATTGGTAAATTTATTCTTGATGGAATTCCTCCTTCTCCAAGAGGTGTTCCTCAGATCGAAGTTTCTTTTGATATAGATGCAAACGGTATTTTAAGCGTAAGCGCAAAAGATAAAGGTACTGGAAAAGAGCAATCGATAAGAATTGAGGCTTCAACTGGTCTGTCAAAAGAAGAAGTAGAAAGAATGAAGGCAGAGGCTGCTGCTAATTCTGAATCGGATAAATTAGCCAAGGAAAGAATTGAGAAATTAAACGAAGCTGATAATTTAATTTTTCAGACGGATAAACAGCTAAAAGAAATTGGGGATAAAATTCCAGCTGATAAAAAATCTGAGTTAGAAACGGCTTTAAATAATCTTAAAGATGCACATAAATCTCAGGATATTTCTTCAATTGATACCGCAATTTCAAAATTGAATGCCATCTGGCAAGCTGCAACTCAGGAAATGTACCAAAGCGGACAGGCTGGTGACCCAAATGTTAGTCAAGATCCTAATACTGGAAGTCAAGCCGGTTCAAATAACAATGCTGGTGATGTTACGGATGTAGAATACGAAGAGGTGAATGATAAAAAATAATTAAGTTGTTTTAATTTTATCATGAGCGGGCTTATTTTTCAATAAGCCCGCTTATTTTTTTCCAGATTTCAATAAAATTATCGTTATCTTCTAATACATGAAGTTCTTTAATTGATATGTAATTTATTTTTTTTTCACAAGCAAATTCTCTGGAATAATAAAATGGAATTTTGTTGTGGATACCTAATAAGAAACCATTTGAAAAAATAGGAGCTCCTTCCAGGCCTGGAACTTTCCAATACCCTTTTTCAGTTAAATTATTACTTATTAATTTTCTGATTATTTTAAAATTACCATTTCCATTCAATATCGTGTCATGATGGTTCCATTTTGGCATGTCTTTTGGACTTTTGAAAGTCAAAAACTTTATATTCCTAACTGCTAGATTAATTTCATTCAATACATTAGGATGTGCCAGTAAAAATGTAGCAGCCTGGCCAAAGTCTTTTTGAAAACTTAATACAATTTCAATGGCTTTTGTGGGTAATAAATCTATGGGTAACAGAGAAAAGGTAATAAACAAGCTTGAGGCTAGCCCTTCCATTTCTTTTTGTTTATTTTCAGACCTTAACCATCCATCTAATTTATCCCTTTTTGAGGGGCTATCTTCAAAATTAGAGAGCGTAGCCATTCTGTTTCTAATTAATTTATGGTCAGTCCATCTTTTTATGCAAAATTCAATGGCTTTATTTGTTGTATAAGCTTTTAAATAAGGAATCTCTGATTTTCTAAAATCAATTAAGTAATCCTTATTATTTTCTATTAATTCTTGCATGTAAGTTACAGATTCATTCTTTATATCAGAGGTTGAAATGTCTTTTTGATGCTTATATCTATTTTGAAAAGTATCAAGTTGATATTGCCATAAGGGCATAAGAATCCAATCAACATAATTTTTTACAGCATCTGAGGTATAATCTGTAATTTCTGGATACCCAATCATGAATGTATCTGTAAGACTCGAAATTTTATGCATATAAATATGACTGCTATCTGAAGTAGATAAAGGTAAATCAACTTTTAAGAGTGCCCAGTCATTATATTGAAATAAAATTTTAGGTCTTTTAAAAGTATCTCTTACCTCTGTGGCTTCGTCATTATGAAATTCTAAAGATTGATAATTTAATTTAGAAGAGGTTATAATATTCATTAATTCTCTCTTTTCCCGCTCGATGCATAAACATTTATTCAATGTCCATACAACATTAGTTCCTGGAAATAAATAACCTGAACATCCATTCCCAATTTGTAATACAGGATTGAATTTTAATAAAAAAGTGTCGTTAAAAACAAAGGAATTATGATGTTTGGTAGACCATTTAGCAAAAACAGGAATACTCAAAATGAGAATTACCAGGGTTAGGTTAATTTTAAGGCCTAACTTGCTTTTCATAAATAGGTTTTAAAGAAAAACCAAATGCTTTAGTGGTGCCAAACAAAATAGTCAGATAACATAAATCGCCCAAAAGCGTATGTTGAAAAAATGGAAGTCCTGCAGCATAAGATGTCATTAATCCTGTGAAATTTTGAGGATAAAATGGATTGCCTAACCAGCTTCCAAAATTTGTAATCAGGAAAAACAAGGTAGCTGTAGATAAACCTGTTAATGCTAATCTAGGTATTGAAAATTGCTTTAAAATAAACCAAGTTATGGGAATCATTAGTAAAAATGAACCATACACCCATAAAGAGCCAAATAATTGAAATCCATTATAAAAAGAAGGATATTGCAAGGGATAAATGTAATTGTTGATAAATAAATCACTTAACCACATGGCAACCAGTGGAATGGCGAAAGCCCAAATTTTCCTTCCCAAAAAATAGCCTCCAAAAACGGCGATTCCACCCACAGGGGTAAAATTATGAGGATGAGGTATTAATCTACTAAAAGCAGCGACTAAAATAAGTGCTAGTATAAATTTAAAGGTATTTTGTTTTTTGAGCTCCATTTCTGATAATCTAATTAAGAATGTAAAATTAAAAAGTTTTACTTATTTTGGACTTTTATTTCTCGTGAGTTTTAAATTCTGCAGAAATATAATCTATCCTACTTCTTAAAAACATGGTTAAAACCTAAACAATGAAAAAAGGTTTCGTTTTTACTTCATTATTGCTATTTTTCTGTCATTTTATTTCCGCACAACCTGAGAGATGGCAGCAGCGGGTTCAATATAAAATGAATATTGATTTTGATGTAAAAAAGCATCAATACATAGGTATCCAATCAATAAAATACACGAATAATTCCCCAGATACTTTAGACAGAATTTTTTACCATCTTTATTTCAATGCTTTTCAGCCAGGTAGTATGATGGATGTTCGCTCCAGAACCATTTCTGATCCTGATCCGAGAGTGGGTGACAGGATTTTTGCTCTAAATCCAGATGAAATTGGTTATCAAAAAATTGCATCCTTAAAGCAGGATGGAGTTCCTGTAAACTTTGAAATGGTAGAAACTATCTTGGAAGTTAAATTAGCTAAACCTGTTTTACCCGGCAAAACAACTACCTTAGATATGTCTTTTTCTAGCCAAGTTCCACTTCAAATTAGAAGATCCGGTAGAAATAATGCAGAAGGTATTGACTATTCAATGGCTCAATGGTACCCCAAATTATGTGAATATGATTATCAGGGCTGGCATGCAAATCCATATATTGGAAGAGAATTTTATGGTATCTGGGGTGATTTTGATGTGACTATAAACATTGATTCAAAATATATGGTTGGGGGTACGGGATATCTTCAAAATGCGGAGCAAATTGGAAAAGGATACACGAAAAATGAAGTTACTCCAAAACCTTATAAAAATGGTAAGCTTGCATGGCACTTTATAGCACCAAATGTACATGATTTTTTATGGGCTGCAGATCCAGATTATACCCACACCTCTTTGCAACGCCCAGATGGATTGACTTTACATTTTTATTATCAAGCGAATGAAAAAACAAAGGATAATTGGGAAGCGTTACCCGCTATTATGGATAAAGCCTTCGATTACATAAACAAAAACTTCGGTCAATATGATTATAAACAGTATTCATTTATTCAAGGGGGTGATGGTGGTATGGAATATCCAATGGCCACTTTAATTACTGGAGAGAGAAATATAGGTAGTCTGGTAGGTGTAGCGGTTCACGAATTAATGCATAGCTGGTATCAAATGATGTTGGCAACGAATGAAAGTCTTTATGCATGGATGGATGAAGGATTTACTTCCTATGCCAGCTCAAGGGTTATGCAACATCTTATTGAAACCAAAGTACTTAAGCAGGGTAGAGTAGCTGCTAATCCTCAGGCTGGCAATTATGCAGGTTATTTCAATCTGGCAAAATCAGGTTTTGAAGAACCTTTAACTACTCATTCAGATCATTATCAAACAAATCGCGCTTATGGGCTGGCAGCATATTCAAAAGGATCAGTTTTTCTCGCTCAATTAGAATATATATTAGGTAAACCAACATTTGATCAGGCGTTGCTTAAATATTTTTATACTTGGAAAGGAAAACACCCAAATGTGAACGATTTCATCAGGGTATTTGAAAAAGCAAGTAATCTTGAGTTGGATTGGTATAAAGAATATTTCTATCATACCACTTACACTATTGATTATGCCGTAAATAATGTTTCTGCTTCCACCGATAACAATACAGTTGTAATTTTGGAGAGGAAAGGTAAAGTACCTATGCCTGTTGATGTTGTAATAACTAAAAAAGATGGAAGTAAAATGGGTTATACCATTCCATTACAAATAATGAGAGGGGCAAAAGGTATTGATTTAAATGAAATAAATTGGATGGTTGGTAAAGACTGGGCATGGACAAATACCCAATATTCAATGATTCTTCCTTTAAAATCAGATGATATTTTTTCCATAGAAATTGACCCTTCTGAAAGAATGGCTGATATTGAAAGAAACAATAATACATGGAATAATCCGATTCATTCAAAATAAATTTTTAAATTGGGTGTTTCACCTGTTATAAAGGTTTTACAATTAACTAAGAAAGTTCCCTTTCCAATGAAAGATGGAGAGTCAATGGCTATTTGTTCGTTGGCGGAAGCTATGGTAATGAATGGATTAACCGTTGATTTATTGTCTATGAATACCCAGAAACATAAGGGTACTTTGGATAATTTAAATTTAACCTTTTATAATACCATCGCTATGGTGGATATTAATACAGGGTTCAATCTATACTCATTCATTACCAATCTTTTTTCTTCTATTCCATATCAGCTATCCAGATTTATACATCAAACCTTTAAATCAAAATTAGTCGATTATCTTTTAGCCAGTAGGTATGATTATATCATACTGGAAACAATCTATTTAATGCCTTATATTTCGATTTTAAAAAATTATTCCAAAGCCAAAATAATTTTAAGAACACATAATCTGGAGTACGAAATATGGGACCGACTTCAGGCGGGCGCTAAATGGGGGTTTCGCAAGTTTATTTATAAAGTCTTTAGCCATCAAATTTATCAATTTGAATCTAAACAGTTAAGGGAAATTGACTTTTTAATAGCTATTTCTCTACGAGAATTTAACAGTTTCAAACAATTTTATCCTGAAATAAAGGGATTAGCTATACCTATAACCTGGAATTCTGGTTTAATTGAAGGTACCTTGCATAACTTTAAAAAAGATATTTCCCTTTTTTTCATTGGTTCTCTTGACTGGAAACCAAATCTGGAAGGACTATGGTGGTTCCTGCACAAAATTTGGCCTGTTTTGCATTTACAAATACCCACCCTGACTTTTCATGTGGCAGGACGGAATATGCCAAATGAAATAAAACAATTGAAAATTCCTAATGTAATTCTGGTTGGAGAGGTAGATAATGCCCTTCAATTTGTAAAACAACATCACATTTGCATTGTACCTTTACTATCAGGTAGTGGTATGAGAGCAAAAATAATTGAGGCTATGGCGTTGGGTAAAGTGGTAGTAACGACATCAGTAGGCTTAGAAGGAATGGATGCAACAAATGGAATAGATGTCTGTGTGGCAGATACACCCGATCAATATGTAGAGGTTATTTTTAATCTTGTGTCGGATGCCGCTAAAATCAATCAAATTGGAAATAATGCTCAAAAAACCATAAAAAAAAATTATGATAGTCTGATGATGGGAAAAAAATTAATTACCTTTTTAAAAAATGCCAATAATTGATTCAGGTGGATATACTTTTTTCCATTTTTGCTATTATTTCCTTTTTATTATTGGGATATACTTATATATTTTTTCCATTTATTGTAAATATACTGGCAAAAAATAAAGAATTTCAATTCACTTCACTTTATTTCCCAAAGGTGGCTATTATCATGTCTGCTTATCAGGAAGAAGCAGTTATAAAAAATAAAATCCTTAGTATAAAAAATCTAAATTATCCTTTAGAATTATTAACTGTATGGATAGCATCAGACGGAAGTACAGATGATACGAATACTATTATATGGAAGGAATGTAAAGATTTACCGAATTTTAAATATTTCTTTTTTGGAGAAAGAAGAGGTAAACCATCTGTAATTAACGACTTAGTAGTTAAGGCACAACAGTATTATGAGGAAAATGATTTTGTTTTAATCCTTACTGATGCAAATGTTATTTTAGATAGTGAGTTGGTTCACCATTTAGTAAAACCCTTAATTGAAGCTGAAATTGCTTTAGTTGATACTAAAATTTACCCTTTAGAAAGGTTTCAAAAGGGTATTTCAATTTCAGAAAATTATTATTTAAATCGAGAAGCATTATTAAAGGAAAATGAAGGGAAATGGGATGGATTAGCAATGGGGGCTTCTGGAGGTTGTTATGCCATTCGTTCAAAATATTACGTTCCTGTACCTGAGAATTTTTTGGTTGATGATTTTTTCATTTCTTTTAATGTCCTGTTAAAAGGAAAAAAGACCATATTATATTCAGAAGCAATATGTTATGAAGAGGTCTCATCTTCTATTCTTACAGAATTTAAAAGACGAAGACGTATTTCAGCAGGTAATTTTCAAAATTTGTCTTTTTTTATTTCTTATTTTTCTTTAAACCAATTTAAATTATGGTTTGTTTTCTTTTCACATAAAATTCTAAGGTGGTTTGGACCAATGCTCATAGCAAATCTGTTTATTTCAATGTTTGTTTTGTCTCTTTATCATTT
>JBEAXK010000060.1:0-9314 GCA_041159865.1 Bacteroidota bacterium | reverse complement strand
ACATAATTATTATGCATTATTTTGTTATAACGATCCTTCATATACTGAAGATAATTAACCTTTCCAGGATATGGGAAATTCAGATATGAAACTTCCTATTAAAGTTAAAGAGGATTCTTTTTTCGCAGTAAACATTGATAATCAAGCTAATTTTATAGAGGAGATAATAAATTTAGGTAAATTATTTTGCCAAGACAAGGTGACGATTTTTGAAAAAGGTGGAGATGTTAACTATGTTTATGGTACAAGTAATGCAAATTTCCCTGGGTTAGATAAGAAAGAATATTTTACCCATTTATATTTTGGTAGTGAATCCGAATTTATTACAAAAATGGGTAGCGTTCCATCTAACCTAACTGCACCAGCTAAGAAGCTTTTGTATTTTGAACACTTTATTAACTATCAGAACAGTTCAAAATATCTCATTAGCATAGCAGCAAGGAAGATAAATAATTTACTTCAATAACCCACGAAAGATATTTTCCTCTTGTTTTCAGAGATTACATTGCTATTGGTGGAGCCCAACGAACGTTTGTTAACGATGAGCGCAAACCCTCCATGACATTCGCGCGTAATGCTGATTTTGGTCATCAAATACATTTAAAACCATCTATCAAAAAACAAATATCCAATTAACCATTCAAATTTCAAAATACCACAGAGGCAACCTTACATGCCGACAATCCCCAAGCCAAAAAGAATATTTTATTTAAGCACGCAAACAAGACTATTTATTAATCCGTACATTAGCCAATGTTTGATTTGTCAAAATTTGTAATCAGGTAGCTGAAGGAAATTATTTCCTGTTAAATAAATGATTACTATATTACTATTTATGTTGATAACATTAAAATTGACGAAAACGTGTATAACCTTTCTGTAAGGAGCATAATAAGAGAGATTAATATATGAGCGAGATAATTTTATATACGACAGAAGATGGAATAACTAAAATTAATGTCCAACTTGAAAATGAAACGGTTTGGCTCACGCAAAAACAACTGGTTGAATTGTATCAAACTGCAAAATCAACGGTAAGTGAACATATTAAAAATATTTATACCGATGAAGAATTAACGCCTGATGCAACTGTTCGGAAAATCCGAACAGTTCAAAATGAAGGTAAAAGAGAAGTAGAACGCGCGTTAGATTACTATAATCTTGATATGATTATTGCTTTGGGCTATCGTATCAATTCAAAAATAGCCACAAAGTTTAGAATTTGGGCAACACAACGCCTAAAAGAGTACATCGTAAAAGGGTTTACGATGGACGATGAACGCCTTAAAAACTTAGGCGGTGGTGGCTATTGGAAAGAATTGCTGCATCGCATCAGAGATATTCGAGCATCAGAAAAAGTGTTTTACCGGCAAGTGCTCGACATTTATGCTACAAGCATTGATTACGACCCCAAGGCTGATGTTTCAATTGAGTTTTTTAAAAAAGTACAAAATAAAATTCATTTTGCTGTACACGAACAAACTGCAGCAGAAATAATTTTTACCCGTGCTAATGCTGAAAAAGAATTTATGGGCTTGATGACATTTTCGGGCTCCCAACCACATTTAAAAGATGTTGTAATCGCAAAAAACTATTTAAACGAAAAAGAACTACGGGCATTAGGTCAAATTGTTTCGGGCTACCTGGATTTTGCCGAACGACAATCCGAACGGGAAGAAGTAATGACAATGAAAGATTGGGCAATGCATTTAGACCGTATTTTAACCATGAGCGGTGAAAAATTACTGCAAACTGCTGAAAGTATAAGCCACGACAAAGCCATTGAAAAGGCCACCAACGAATACAAAAAGTATCAACAAAAAACACTAAGCGAAGTAGAAAAAAACTATCTGGAAAGTTTGAAAGTGATAGAACAAAAAACCAAGAAATGATGAATTGAATTCATGAAAGAATATATTGTGAAAAATAAAAGTTTTGGCTTTGGAATGGTTGGAAATAAAGTGTTCATTTTACACCCAGATATCCATTTAATCCTTCTAATAGGAGTAGGGAAGCATATTCATTCCTTCAAATACTGAAACGTAAACCAGAATACGATGAGGAACATGGTTCAAAACGATTAGTTGTTTTATTTTTATTCGCCTATGGTATAGCGACTTGTGATGCTTTGTTTTGCCAGGCTGGAAAAAAAAATAGAACCATTTGCCCTATTGCTCCATGATCAAATTAGGCCAAAGTATTTGTTGGTTGATTATTTCACAGAACCCTGGAGCGATTACACCAGATTAGAGGATGTCGCCGGCGATCATGGCGGAATGCATAATTTGGCTCGGTATTAGCGTATTATTTAAACGAAACAAACTTTCGCTAATACATACCAAAATGGGTGACTATACAGAAAGATCGTTTCGGGTATAAGGGAGTTATGGTGCATTATAGCTGTTCCATTCAGAACCCAAAAATATAATTTGAAATAATCATTTTTTTGTTTAAAGTTGTATCCAAATAGACACAACCTGAATGTTTTTTTATTGAGAAAACAAAAGAATTTGATAAATGGCTAAGAAAACTAAATGACTTAAAAGCCAAAGCAAAAATTTTGTTTAGAATACAGAAATTAGAAAAAGATGAACATTTTAGTGATTGCAAGCCTGTTGGTGATGGAATTCGCGAATTAAGAATAAATTTTGCTAAAGGTTATCGCCTCAAGCACTACCGCCACTTTTTCATAGGAAAGTTTTGGTGCTTAAAAGAAAAATAGTAGTTTTTAATAAAAAGCATCGAGTGGCGACGATCGCCTAGGCGAGAAACTTTATTGGCAATGGCCGTAGGATCGATTTATGGATCATTAGGATATTAAAAATCAATAAATTCAAACTCTTGTTTCGAAATAGATAATGACAAAAAATATGAAAATAATGATTTTTAGTCAATAAGATTTATACCTTTGCTCAGATTAGACATCGAAAAAACGGAATTCCTAAACAAATGATCATTCGCGAAACATACTTGCAAAAGCTAAGGGAACTGCGAGACCAAAAACTCATTAAGGTTGTGACTGGAATCAGACGTAGTGGGAAATCTACTTTGTTAGAAGCATTCAAGAACGATCTCATTGAAAGTGGTGTAGCAAAAAGAAACATTGTTTTTCTGAATTTTGAAGAGCGCGAAAATATATACTTAACAAATTGGACTGCACTTTATGATGAAATCATTAAGCATATAAAGTCAGACAAAAAGTATTATGTATTTCTTGACGAAGTCCAGTTAGTGGACGATTTCGAAAAGCTAATTAACAGTCTATTTAGAAAAAAAAATATTGACTTGTACGTAACAGGTTCAAACGCTTACTTACTGTCAAGTGAATTAGCAACTTTACTCACAGGACGTTATATAGCAATAAACGTTCAACCTTATTCCTTTATGGAATTCACATTAGCATATAGCAAAGAAAAAAACACAGACAGACTTTTTCGCCAATACATAAACACAAGTTGTTTTCCGGAAGCAGTGACCTTAGCCAAGAGAAATGAAAATTTAGTCAATGATTATTTACAATCTATTTATGATACGGTTGTAATCAAAGATATTGCTCAACGCTACAAGTTAAGGAACTTACACAACTTACAACGAGTAATCAGTTTGGTTTTTGATAGTATTGGATCTTACGTATCTCCAACTAATATTGCCGCTACACTCAATAAAAATTCCAATAAAACAATATCACACAACACAATAATCAAATATTTGGAATTTTTAACTAATTCCTATATCATATATGCTGCACCACGCTACGACATAAAAGGAAAGGAATTACTTTCTACAAACCCCAAATATTATTTAGTAGACTTAGGATTGAAAAATATTACCACAACGAATAAATATGATGCTGATTTAGGTCGCAAATTAGAAAATGTTGTTTATTTTGAATTGCTCAGACGTGGCGGAAAAATTTATGCGGGAAAAAATAATGACAAAGAAATTGATTTTGTGGTGCAAAAGCCGAATAATGAACGCGAATATTATCAAATAGCTTTTACAGTTAATGACGAAAAAACATTTGAACGTGAAATTTCGGCATTTAGAAATATTCGTGATAATTACCCCAAATTTTTACTGACACTCGACTTTGACAATACAAATATTGAAGGGATACATAAAGTAAACATTATAGATTGGCTGTTAGGTGCAAGCCACAGCCCATAACAGCGGCTAAAATAAATTGTGCTTTTCAAAAGAATGTTTGTGCTTCAAAATCATCAGCTTTCTTTAGCCGCAAATCGTCAGGTGTCATGCTTGAGATCCCTGTTCCAAAAAATATTTTGCAAATGTTCGGATATTTACCGAACTTTTTCATCTTTGTATCTCTATGGAAATACTTTTCTTATTCAGGCGCTTGATCAACTAGTTGACAATCTTGAAAATAAGGATTGCTCTAATCAACAACAACTAAAGAATATCAGACCAGATGCGGACTTAGTTCATAATGATGGAATTTGATACTCCCGATGCTTAAAACTGCTTTACCCCAAAATTAAAATCATATAGTTTAATTAATTCAAATTTTAAGTCAATTAAATTTGCCAAATAAAGTCCATAGCTCATTGGACAGCATCAAACAAAGGTAACTTACATGCCGACCTTTCCCAAGCCAAAAAGAATATTTTTTAAGCACACCACCAACGATATACAGAATTATCGTTCATTGAAGCGATAATTATAATTATCATCTATTTAAACGATATTTGCACTATGATAGTAGTTTACTCTTGAAAACATTCGACGTATTGCCATATAAGGGAAGCACTTTAGAAGTTATTAGTCTGGAACTTTTTAAGTTGAGGAATCTACCATCAGCTATTGACGCAGATACCTTAGCGAAAAATGGAAATGACTTAAAATCACAGCTGGCCTCCTTTAAATTTTATGACTCGAACGAAGATTGTCCAACCTATGCGGGCATTCTAATGTTTGGAAAAAATCCAAGGTTCTTTATTCCTGGTGCAAGTTTTGTAAAATATGTTTCAAGTTATCCATTACGAGCATTAAAAGAATTGTTATGACTATAGAAATCCTGCGCTTTCTGAGGCCGTTAATAACCTGGGATTTGTTAATGGATTTAACGTAGGCGTGAAAGCTGCTATCGCTGCTTTAAGCAAAAATGGTAGTCCTGCGTGTGAATTTCTGAAAGATCAGCCTTTTTCATTTTTAGTTAAAATCTTTAAATGTTTTAGCATGAAATCAATTATTTTCTTTAACCATAAAAGTGGCGTTGGGGGTAAAACAACTTTAGTTTATTGTGTAATGCGTTGATAATGTGCATGAAAAATTTAACAGGCGAAATAAATAACACACCTTAGAGTTTACTTTCCTAATTGTGGGTTCAGCGAACCCACAATTACACAATACCCAAAATTGGCTGTTTCTTTGAAAAATAAAGTTCGGGAAGAAGGATTAAAAGTTTTGGCGTGCCAGGCCCTTAGAAATTTAAATACATAGCATAGTGTTAGATGGATGGTTCCTGTTCGACGGTCGGATATATAGAAAATGGCAGGATTAAATTTGGAAACGATCTACAATGATTTCCTAATTTGCTGAGTCTAATGGATAAAAGTGGACTATATTTAAAGAGGAACAAAGAAAATAACTTATGCTATCATTAGTTGCGACGTACATTAATGGTTACTTGAAACTGGACAAGGAATACACAACAGAAAATCCAGTAAAAGTGATTGGTATTAGCAGACTTTTCATTTTCGAAAAGTAAAAAAAATCTTGAAAATTTTAAAGGCTCGTTTTCAGAAAAAGTTATTGAAGAAAGACGTGCGGAATAATGAAAATATTTTTAGATACTTCCTCGCTTTTTAAACTTTATTTTCATGTAAAGTATAAGGGATTAGAGAGCAAAGCCTAGTTTTATATTGTTGAGGGTGAAAATTGTCGAAGAGTATATGGATGGTCAAACTGATTTGATTGAAATCAATTCAGCTAATTATATTGGAGATTGCGCCATAAGAATATTATCTTACCAACGAACAATTTGAAAATGTTAATGCCGATGCAGTTGAAATTATCAAATTGATTAGAACCTTCATCAAAACCAACATTAATCTTTATGCCAAAAGTTTCCATACGTTTTTTTGATGATAGAGAAGTACGTGCTGTTTGGGATGACGAAAACAACAAATGGTGGTTTTCGGTATTGGATATCGTAGCGGTGCTTACCAATCAGAGCGACTATAACAAAAATCGTAACTATTGGAAATACCTCAAAGCCAAACTCAAAAAAGAAAACAACCAAGTGGTTAGTGTCACTACCCAGTTGAAATTTTTAGCTCCTGACGGAAAATTGCGATTAGCTGATATGTTGGATTATAAAGGCATTATTGCATTAGGAAAAACATTTCCTGGAACAAAAGCCAATAAATTTATAGATTGGTTTACCTATAGCCCAGAAAGCATTGATGGTAAAAGCAAAACCAAGGCGTATGCCTTATTTGAAAATAGTTTTGTGGATAGTTTAGAAGTAGGCACAGCCAAGGGCTTACAACAAATCCATGCCTATATTTTTGGTGGATTATATGATTTTGCAGGACAATTACGAACTAAAAATATTGCCAAAGGTGGTTATAGATTTGAGTATGCAAACCATTTAAGTAGCACCTTGCTAAAAATAGACACTATGCCTGAAACTAATTTTGATGAAATTGTAGAAAAATATGTAGCTAAGAACAAAGCACATCCATTTATGGAAGGTAACGGCAGAAGTACACGAATTTGGCTAGATTTGATACTAAAAAAACAACTAAAAAAATGTGTGGATTGGAGCAAAATAAGCAAAACCAATTATATGAATGCAATGATTATAAGCTCAGTAGATAGTAGCGTTTTACATGCACCATTAAAAAAAGCACTTACCATCGATATTAACAGTAGAGAAATGTATATGAAAGGTATCGATTATTCATACTATTACGAAGAAAATGATTAATCAAAATTGGATTTTAAGTATAAAATGGCAAAAAAAGTAAAAGTATGCAAACCACAAGTTTCAATGAAGTTTTAGACATGCACATAGGCAAACATGGAACCAAAAAAAGGGAAAAATTTGAACAAGAGCTAAGAATTGAACTTTTAGGAGATGCTATAAAAAAAGCCAGAAAGGCCAAAAATCTAACACAGGAACAACTTGGTGAACTTGTAGGTGTGCAAAAGGCACAAATCTCAAAAGTGGAGAATTCAGCAACCGATGCAAGATTTGCAACCATCCTTAAAGTATTCGAAGCTTTAGACGCAAAAGTGAAATTTAGTGTAGAAATCGACGAACAAAAATTAATAATTAGCGAATAGGAAAGGCTGGATCATAACTAATTTGTTACGCTATTGGATGTTAGTAGTTGTTTTTAAATTTTTCAATACTCTTTTTTAAACCACATTTTTCTAAAGTGGTTAAAACTTCATCTTTTGTCTTTTTTGGATTTTTTAGCCTTTTAACCATTTTATTAAAAGCTTTACGGGCTAATATAGGATTTATGTCAATTAAATTTGAAATCAGTTCATCAGGATGTTGTAATTCAATACCAAATTTTGCTAATTCTTTAGTCGAAAAATCCTTTATGTTAAATGTAACTATTAAATCAGCATTACATCTTATAGCACAAGCCAGAACATGTCTATCATCTTTATCTCAAAGTTTAATACTAGATATAAAGTCTTCAAAATTTTCAACATTGGCATCGGGAAAAGCTAAATTCATAGCTTTAACAGTTTGAATTAATTGTTCTTTTTTCAAATCTGCACGATTTTCTAAAAGATTACGAAGCCATTCATTTTGAATAATATGAGACCATTTTACTATAAACGAACCTTCTGCTGCAAGAGAATAATAAAACATCTCTAATTGGTGCTGGATATAAAACACAAGCATCTAAAACAACAGTATATTTAGGCAAATGATTCATTAGTAACCAAGGTTTAAATCTTGGGCTTGTTTGGATAAGAAATCAAGTTGGTCTTCTCTTTGTTTAGAGAGTTGATCTAGATATTCCGTAATATCTTTTAATAAGACTCTTCTATGACTACCCACTTTTTTGAAAGGAATTTGTTTATCTTCAAGTAGTTTTATCAAATGAGGTCTTGATACGTTTAACAGATCAGCAGCTTGCTGTGTGCTGAGTTCTGAATGAGAAGGGATAATTGAAATCGTTTTTCCTTCAGCCATATTTTGAATAATGGCAGCAAGTAATGTCAGCGCTTTTTTTGGAATGGTAAGAAATTCACCTGATTCTTGTATTTTTATTTTAACTCCATTTTTTTGAGAGGATTTTATCCTTTTTGTTACAACCTGAAAATCTGATAAAGAGCTTAATGCAATCTTCTGGTCTTCTTTTGAAGTTCTTTTGATTACAGTTTCCATAATTCTTATTTTTAAACAAATTTAACCGAAATAAACGAAACAAATGAAATAATTTTTTAACAAGTACTAATTCCATTCTTTACTTTATCCTTTTTAAAGAGGGTATTAAATCTTGTATTTTTTGAAGTTTTGAATCTAGAAAAACGATAAAACTTCTACCTTATAATATTTTAAAAAAACGCACGATCAAACTCCAAGGTTTCACAAAAAAAGAAAGTCAGAAGTAGAAGTTTACCCTGGGGGCAAGGGACTGAAAAATCGACTGAAAAATAAATTCAATTAATTTTTGTAAAATAGTAACTTATAAGTTACATTCGTATTTATGGAAAATATAAGAGAAGCCATAGCGAAAGCAATAAGTTTAATGAAAGAATATTACGAACTAAAAAATAAAGAAAATGGAAACTAAAAGCTGGAAAAAAATCAAGGACTCAGTATATGGAAAAAAGGGTACTGAAAGACGAGACGAACTAGAAAGAGAGTTTGAAAGTTTCAAAATAGGTTTGTTGTTGCGTAAGGCACGTGAAGACAAACATTTAACCCAAGACCAACTTGCTGACATACTTGACAAAAAAAGAACTTTTATTTCTAGGGTAGAAAACAATGGAGGAAACTTGACATTGAAAACATTGTTTGACATTGTGGAAAAGGGACTTGGAGGTAAGGTGAAAATTTCAATCGAAATATAAAATGGCAAAACGCAAGACGAACAGACTTAAAACTTGTGTTGACCGGCAGACAATAGCAGCAAAAAAAAAAATGGCTGTATTGTACTATTTTATGCTTTAAAATCGCCAACTTTCTCTAGTGCATAAACCGGTGAAATTGACCACCAAATCTGATTTGAATGAAAAAAAAGAGCTGAAACAACCAGTTTATCATTACTAATTTGTTATGCCATTGGCTGTTAGTAGTTATTTTAAAAAAATGTATATGA
>JBEAXK010000058.1:0-6003 GCA_041159865.1 Bacteroidota bacterium | reverse complement strand
GTTATATTCCAAGCCAAGAACCACTTGCTTGTTGCCAACATATTTAATATTATTGGTTTTATTTATAAATTCTCCATTTTGCTGATAGCCTAATATAGTGAAAGGAGGCAGCTGGTAAAATATACCTGTGTTAAAATTTAAGGATAATTTCTTAGTCAATGCATAAGCCAAAGAAAAACGAGGTGATAATTGGTTTATAGGATTGGCCATATCACTGGAATAAGTATTTCCATCCACCCTAAGACCAGCCGAAAGAACTAATTTATCCTTATTAAAATTCTGACTGGCTTGTGAAAATAAACTGTACTTACCCATATTGAAGGCCGAAGTGTAATTAATGGTTTGTGCACCTGAAGCGGTAAATATTTTATTGAACGTATTATTATTGTATTTAACATACTCATAACCACCGCCGTAGGTTAGCTTAAAGTCACCTGTTCTTAGAGTTCTTTCAATACGTAATTTATTTTCAATCTCTTGAGACTGATAATCCAAAATTTTATTTTCGGGTTTACTGTCATCGTTTCCAGCAAATTTAATGGCTTTATTGTCTAACATATTTCTGGAAATTACAAAAGTCCAGTACCCCTTTTGGGTGTAGTGCTTCCAAACGAGACCATTTGTGTAGTTCCATTGAGGAGTAGTTGGAAGCTGGTCAAGTAAAAATTGTTGATCTTCCGTATCATTTGCCTCCAGATTTAGTTCAAATTGATCAATGGCACCGAGTCCAATGAAGGTTATTTCATTTTTATCATCTAATTTGAATTTTATTTTGGCTTGAAAGTCATTATAGGTAGGAAGGAAGGGTAACCCAATGGCCTGAAATAAAAATTGTAGATAAGATCTGCGACTAGATACCAAAAAGGTTCCTTTTTTTCCAATAGGACCCTCCAGTGTTAAGCCAATATCAGAAGCTCCAACCATAAAATTACCACCAATTCTATCACTTCTTCCTTCTCTCTGCTTGAAATTGAAAACTGAACTTAATGCATTTCCCCTATTCGCAGGAAAAGCACCCGAGAAAAAATCAACTTCGTTGATGAAATTAACATTAATCAAGCCAACAGGTCCACCTGAAGCACCTTGAGTGGCAAAGTGATTGATATTGGGAACTTCAACATCGTCTAAAAAAAATCTATTCTCATTTGGAGCACCTCCTCTAATAATTAAATCATTTCTGAACGATGCGGTAGTCGTTACTCCGGGTAAAGATTGGATAACCCTGGAAATATCTCTGGCACCTCCAGGATTTCTTTGTATCTCAGCGATGCCAATAGTCCTTAAGGATACAGGACTTTCTTCCGTTTTTTTAAATGGAGAAGCTTGTACAACTACTTCTGTTAATTCTTCAATTGATTCCTCTAACTGAAAATCTACTTGTGCTGGGCGAGCATTTGTTACTTGTATTTCAAATACAGCTCCATCTTTAAATCCCAGATAACTGGCAGAAACATTATATAATCCAGGTGTTAACCCTGTAATTTCATAATTACCCGACTCGTCTGAGGTGACTCCTTTATTTATCTCAGGAATAACAACGGTGGCAAATCCTATGGGTTCATTAGTCAATTTATTGGTAATTTTTCCCTTAATTATACCTGTTTGCGCATTTAATTGCCATGAAAATAAAAACAAAAAACCAGCAATTAAAACAATGTAATTTTTTAACATGTTGGAATAGTTGTGAAAAGATTTTAAACCTATTAAATAAACTAAATGCAAAGTAGTTCTAAAATGACCCTAAAAAAATGAAATTTATTACCTTTTTTATTGAATCCTATCCCTACATGAATAAATATTAAATGAATTTAAATTAGTAAAACCAATGAGTGTAATCTCATTTTCCTCCGCTATTTCTATGGCAAAAGTAGTGGGAGAGCCTATAGCCACAATGATATCTATTCCGGCACGTGACGCTTTTTGCAGCATTTCAAATCCTGCTCGACCACTAAAAAACAGAAAGCCATTCATTTTAGGATTTTGCTGCATTAAAAAGGCATGTCCTATGACTTTATCTAAGGCATTATGTCTTCCAATATCCTCGCCTACATGAATTAATGTTCCTTCATTACTAAACCAACATACGGCGTGAGATCCTCCAGATTTACTAAAAAGAGGTTGATTTGATTTCGTATTTTTCAGAGATTCAAATATAACATCCCGATGTATAAAATTTCTTTTTCCCAGTTTGGGATAAGGCATATTTCCTGCTAAAACGTCTGTATCTGGGGCACCACAAACACCACATGCAGCATTAACTATAAAAATTCGATCTTCCTTCGGAAAAACCGGATTAAAGTGGAAGGCTAAGGCTATCAATTGTATTTTCTGGAAAGGAGCCGATTTCTGATCAGGTAATAAATCCTTTTGCGTATGAATAATGCCAGCCGTAAAAAGAAATCCAACTGCTAAAGCAAAATCATCTCCCGGTGAACGCATTATTACAGCTATTTTTTTTAATTTTCTATTCTCAAGTGGACCGTATTTAACATAAATTTCAAGAGGTGATTCCATCGCAATCTGATCTGAAAAATCTTCTTCCCTCCCATCTTTAAAGAAACGATGAATATTTTTCGAGCTGACAGGTATAAAATTCATCTTATTTTCCATTCCTTTCAGTAGTATTAAAATTTACTCTCAAACCAACATAAAAAGTTCTCCCGGGTGCAGGTTCAAAAAATCTATTTGCAGCCGCATTAATCCTTAAATTAGAATAATATTCTACGTTTAGCAAGTTGTTGACCCCACCCATTATTTCTAAACCTGCCTTTTTAACAGGCAGATTATATTGTAACCGGGCTCCAATTAGAAAATAGGCTGGAACTACTACCGAATTATTATCATTAGCAAACTGTTTTCCTAGCCATCTCATATTTCCTGAAATAAATATGGAAGGATATAATTGGGCTCTTAATTCTGAAAATAGCTGAAAGGGTGAAAAACCAGGTACCCAGTTGCCTTTATAATTTTGATTACCCGATGGATAATCTCTAAAAGTGTGACTGGCAAAAGTCAATGAATGAATGGAACTTACCTTTCCCTCAGGAAAAATTTGGGTGAAAATTTCTAAACCATTCCTCCTGGATATACCTGCATTCTTGTAAAAAGTCCTGCCTGGAAAGGCGGCTAATCCGTAGGCAATCCACTCATCTTTTAAATCTATTTGGTAGATTGAAAATTCCGATCTTAACCATTTTGTGTGCTTAAACCTATACCCCAAGGAATATTGTACCGAGGTTTGTGGCTTTAAATCAGGATTAAATCCACCGGCATTACTTGGATTTGCACTTAATTCGGTTAGTGCTGGAGTTTCAAAATGTTTACTCCAATCACCAAATATACTTGAATTTGTATTAGGTTTGAACAAAAATCCTACGGAAGGATTTAGTCTGATATAGTCAATATCTCCGCTATGATCTCCGTCTGTCAAATACAAATCTTCTACACTAAGTTTAATTTTATCTAATCGGGCACCTGCGATGACCTCCCATTTGGACGAAATAAAATACCTGTATTGGCCATAAATTCCACCCCCCTGAAAGGACTCTTTCTGATCCAGGTTAATATTGCCTTTAACCCCTGATTTATTAGCAAACCTTTGTCTGTTATCAACCTGACTTGAAGCTTCCATGCCAACAAGCCACTGATAATTTGGCTTTAATTGCTGCATGGATAAACCACCTCCCCAAAATTGACGTGTAAATGCAACATATCCACCTGCTTCAAAGGGTAATCTGTTATCAAAAGTTCGATTTGAATAAAAGGTATATGCCTGAACCTGTATGTTATTCTTAAGATTTTGATCCCAGGTACTTCCAACTCTATACTGAGTTAATTCTTCACCCGCTTTAAATTGCAAATTTCTGGAAAAAGCTGATTTCCGGGATAAGGTGACCTCTGATGTTATCAAAGCCCCTGGATCGTTTGCCAAAGGACTTGCAGCCCAGTTGAACAAAAACTTTAACTTCCCCTTAGGAAAGTTAATAACATATTTACCATTCAACAAATTAGTCTTTGTCTGACTCCATTCTCTAAATCCGATATGAGAAAAATTACTGCCAAATATACTCCATTCTCTTTTTTGGTTTTTCCCCCCCATCCAAATATCTAATTTTCTTAATCCATAACTTCCCACTAAATAACCTGAATTTAATGAAAAATTAGACGTAGGATCTTTGGTATAGAGGGCTAATACGCCACCTGCTGCATTTCCATAAAGCACTGTACTTACACCTCTGATAACCTCCATAGATTGCATAAATCCGGGATCAATATTATCTACATTTGCTTGTCCATCGGGGGTTGTTTCGGGAAGACCATCCACAAGAATTCTGACACCTCTTATGCCAAATGCGGATCTCGATCCAAATCCACGAATGGATATTCGAACATCCTGGGCATAATTTTCTGCATTTTGAGCCAGTACTCCAGGAACATAGGCCGCATAATCCTGTAGAGATGTCCTCGGCTGACCTTTTACCAGAATATCTTCGGTTAAAGTAGTTACTGCCTGATTCATCCTTCTGCCCTCAACAGTAATTCTGGATGCTGTTATAGGAATGGAAGGTAATTCAATGGTATCTGCCTGGCTAAAAGCGTAATATGGAATAAAAGCAAACATCAAAAAAAGAAAAAAAATAACAGGAATAATTGTTAGCACCTGATTATATCGAGGAGTGTATTTATTTTTTCTCACCTTGTGGTTTTGCAATTGTTTTATCAAAAAGATTCAAAATACGTCTATATTCATCTAACCAACTTGATGTTTCTATAAAGCCATGGTCTTCAACAGGAAAAACAGCAAGTTCCCAGTTTTCTTTTTTTAATTCAATTAATCTTTGAGAAAGTCGAACAATGTCCTGAAAATGTACATTTACGTCCACCATGCCATGTAGCATTAATAAATTTCCCTTTAATCCTTCAGCAAAATAAATGGGCGAACTTCTTTTATAGGCGATGGGATCGAGCGTTGGAATATTTAAGATATTGGAAGTGTAACCATGGTTATAATGTGCCCAATCTGTCACAGATCTAAGCGCAGCACCACTTTTAAATACCTTATTTTCATTAAATAAAGCCATTAAAGTAATAAATCCACCATAAGACCCCCCATATATGCCAATACGGGAAGGATCTACCTTATGTTTTTCAATCAGATATTTTGCACCATCTACCTGGTCAGATAAATCTTTACCTCCCATATATCTATAGATACCTGTCCGCCAGTCTCGTCCATACCCTGCACTACCTCTATAATCGATATCTAAAACCGTATAACCCTTATCGGCAAGCAGATTATGAAACATATACTCTCTGTAATACGTACTCCACCATTCGTGTACATTTTGAAGGTAGCCTGCCCCATGAACAAAAATAACAGCTCCTTTATGGTTCACCTTCGCTTCTGGTTTATATATTCTTGCAGGCACGAGCACTCCATCTTGGGCTTTAAACCATACAATTTCAGGTTTACGCCAAGAATAAGAATTGAAAGCCTGCGAAGTAGATTTTGTAATTTGAATGGGTTTGGCATCTGGTTTGTTTTCCTGAACAAAAAGCTCCCAAGGAGTATTTGAAGAGGAAAATCTTATAGCAAGAAATTTTTCATCGGGCGAAAGAGTTACCTCTGCATTACCTTTCCCATTTGTTAATTTTAGTAATTTTTTATTCGAAATACTGAGTTTATAAAAATGCTGTTGATGAGGACCTTCAGCATTGGCGGTTAAATAAATATGTTCTCCGTCAATTGCCAGTTTGGTATTTAATATTTCAAATGCACCTGAAGTTAATTGCGTTGTAATTTTTGTGTTTACATGATACAGATACAAGTGAGAAAATCCTGATTTTTCCGATTGAAAATAAAATTGTTCCCCATTTGGCAACCACTCAATATTTCCTGTTGCCTGATCCCAGCTTTCAACACCTGGACCACCAATCCATGCCGTATCATGTTGATGATCTATTTCTTCCCATTTACCACTGGAAGGATCTAATAAAACCAGC
>JBEAXK010000035.1:0-3977 GCA_041159865.1 Bacteroidota bacterium | reverse complement strand
AACATTATGATGCTATCTTTTTTGACGCATTTGGTGTTCTTAAAAACTATAATGGCTTGATTGAAGGTGTCGCTGAGACTATTTATAGTCTTCATGCCAGTCATAAACAGCTTTTTATTCTTACAAATGATTCTTCCCGCAGTCCGTTTGAACTGGCAAAAAAATATCAACAACAAGGAATTAATTTGTTTACGGAAGAAAATGTAATTTCTTCTGGGATGCTGGCCAGAGAATACCTTCAGTTGAAAATTAAAAAGGGAACCATAGCCTATTTGGGAACAAAAAATTCTGCTTATTATGTCGAAGATTTAGGTCTTCCTACGGTGCCTATCAGCGAAGTTTCTCTTGAAAATTTTTCCGAAATTTCTGCCTTGGTTCTATTAGATGAAGAAGGTTTTAATTGGGAAAAAGATCTTAGTAAAACCATTAATCTTTTAAGACACAAAAATATTCCTGTAGTTGTTGCTAACACAGACAGAACTTATCCCGTAAGTAAAAACGAAATCAATATTGCCATTGGCGGTATTGCCAATATGCTGGAAGATATTGTTGGTAAAAGATTTATTCGTTTCGGAAAACCCGATGTACCCTTATTTATATATGCTTATGATAAACTATCCAAATTAAAAAATGTACCCAAAAATAAAGTACTCATGGTGGGTGACACCTTACACACAGATATATTGGGAGGAAATAAATTTGGTATTCATACGGCATTGGTTTTATCTGGGAATACGCTGCCGGATCAATACAATTATATAATTAACTCCAGTGGAATCATACCCGATTATGTTTGCCATTCAGCGGTCATTTAACCCTTTATCAATTTTAATATTTGTTCTGCATGTGCTTTCGTATCAACTTTATCAATGATGTGGGTCAATTTTCCCTCCTCATTGACTATAAACGTACTTCTTAAAACACCAAAATATTTTTTTCCATACATAGATTTCTCTCCCCAGGCACCTAAAGCACTTAATAATCTCGCCTCTGTGTCAGCTATCAATGGAAATGGCAACTGATATTTATCTTTAAATTTTAAATGCTTTTTTTCATTATCCGGACTGACTCCAAATATGGCATATCCCAGTTCTTTTAAAGCAGCATATTGATCTCTCAAACTACAATTTTCTGCTGTACACCCAGGTGTATCGTCTTTTGGGTAACAAAACAAAATGTATTTACTTCCTTTTAAGGCATCTGAACTTACGGTATTTCCTTGTTCATCCTTCTCCTCAAAAAATGGAATTTCATCTCCAATATTTAATTGACTCATAACTATTTTTTTTACCAAAACAAGTTAATTAAAACTTAGTTCATTCCCATTATCGCCACACTGTAAATGACTTGGTGTAATGTTTTATATTATTCATCTTATCCCAACTGGTAACTTTTATTTCATGTTTTCCCTTTTTCAAATCCTTCGGTAAATATCCCTCAATAATATCCCTTTTTCTGTCAGACTCCATTCTTAACCATTTTCCATTTAAGGTAACTTTAAAAAATGGAAAATCGATAGATTTTGGAACATCTATATTATCTGTAATCTGAAACTGAATTTTATTTACTTTCTCTCTTCTCTTGTTATAAAATGAAGATAAATCCTTAATAGAGGGAGGTATAGTATCAATTCTAATGGAATATTCACCCAATTCATCAACCTCTCCTTCTAGAAAATTTTTTCTCCATTTACCCCCATAATTAACATACTTTCCCCTTGGATTACATTTTGAAATAAAGGCCTTTTCTCTTAAATAATCTGGGATAATCCCCGATCTGATAGAAATGAATATTTCCTTATGTAGAGGTTCAGATTCATTATGAACATTGTGTATTCTGGAAAATGTTTCATCCTGTATTTCATTAAATTCATGATACCTCATTGGCAAGTTTTGGTAAATAGCTCCTTTAGGAATTTTTACCTCTATAAAATAGGTCTTTAATATAAAGCTTGTATTTCGCTGAATATAAAAATCATGAATAGGCAAGGGGGATAAATACCTTTTTTTACCTTTTATAGCTATTCTTTTTCGACTATTATTACCAGCATAATCAATTGCTTCTATCTCTATGTTTGTTATTTGATCTTGTTTAATATCAAAATAACCGTCCTCTAAATAATAAGCATAAGATCCCTCAGCATACCCAGGTAACCGAAAACATCTATAAAAAATATCGTTCGACATTTTATTTTCCTTATAATCAATCATTGCGTTGGCATACCTCGTATCAGACAATGGAATTTTATTTGCTGAAAAATGAAATTTTAGCTGACCATTTACAAACATCTTTAATTGATAAACTCCATTTTTATTATTATTTCCTTCCATAACATCAAAAACCTGAGCTGCAAGTGCTGCCTTTCCGCTGAACCATTCTATCGTATCGACCTTAAAATATTTATTTTCATCTAGATAAAATATTTTTTCATTTCTGGAAACTCTATTTTCATCTGTTTGAAATAATTTAAATTTTTTCCATTTTGGAGCTGAACAATCCTTTACACGAACTCCAAAGAACAAAGGATTAACCCATTTGTTACTTAATAAATTTCTAACTTCATAATGTAAATGAGGACCAAAAGAGAATCCAGAATTTCCAATTTCTCCAATTTTGTCCCCCTTTTTTACTAATATTTCATTTTTTTTAAAAAATACAGACAAATTCGATTTTTTAAACTTTTTTGTTCCCTCTTCATAAAGAGAAGTAAGTTGTGAATTGAAGGAAGATAAATGTCCGTAAATAGACATATATCCATTTTGGTGCTTTATATAAATTACTTTACCGTAACCAATTCCTTTCGATTCCAACTTGTAAACGTAACCATCTTCTGCGGAGTAAACAGGTGTACCTTCTAACCCTTTTATATCTATACCACCATGAAAGTGATCTGGTCTCAATTCAGCAAAAGTTCCTGAAAGGGAAATTTTAATTTTCACCGGCTCTCCAAACTTAGTTATGGATAGCAGACTTATCATAATAATTATTTGTAAATTAATCTTCAAGATAATTTTCCCAAGATCCAATATATGTTTCCTCAATTTCATTATTATTTAGAATATCAATAAAATCTTTTCTGGGAATTGAAGTAGCACCCAAACTTTCTAAATGTTTTGTTTCCTGTTGACAATCGATGATAAGGAACCCCTTTTTTTTTAATTTATTTACCAGAGTTATAAATCCGAATTTTGAGGCATTCGATACTTTTGCAAACATAGACTCACCATAAAAAACTTTTCCTAAAGATATACCATAAAGACCTCCAACTAAATCTTTTTCCAGCCAAACTTCAACTGAATGAGCATAACCTCGCTCATGAAGTTTTATGTATGCAGCCAGCATATCAGGTGTTATCCAGGTACCAGGTTGATCTTCACGGTCTATTTTTTGGCAATTTTTAATGACCTCCTCAAAATTTTGATCAAAAGTAACCCTAAACCTATTTTTGTTAAACAAGGGTCTCATACTTTTTGCTACTTTAAGTTGAGAAGGAAATAGTACAAATCTTGGATCAGGGGACCACCACAAAATAGGACTATCATCTGAATACCAGGGAAAGATTCCTTTGCTATAAGCTAAAATAAGTCTTTCAACAGATAAATCACCACCAACCGCAACTATTCCCTCCTCTGTACTTTCCTCTACATTGGGAAACCATAAATTCCTGTTTAATATCATTTTTTATGAATTTCGTTTTCCACATAGTTATTAACAATGTTTTATTTTCTTTAATTTTACAGATTGCTTTATTCTTCAACCTTTAAGATAAAAACTCAAGAAAAAGCTACTCTAATTTAAGAATATTATACCCATTTTATTAGGTCGTTTTAAACATTATTTATTCTAATTCTTTTTTATTAACACTCTTATCAACAATCCTTAAAACCCTTTATTTTATTAACTTTAAAAAAGTAAAATAAATTTTTATTATTTATAAAATACTAAAAATCAATATATTATAACATATTAAAATAAAT
>JBEAXK010000026.1:0-2776 GCA_041159865.1 Bacteroidota bacterium | reverse complement strand
GTCGTAATACCAAGCTGTGCCATTCGATCTGGTTTTAGCCAGATTCGCATAGAGTAATCGCGAGCTCCAAAAATATTAGCATCACCCACACCTTTGACGCGTTTGATTTCATCTAATACGTGTAACGTTGCATAGTTACTTAAATAAAGTGGATCGAATTGTTTATCTTTTGACGTGAGCATGACCACCAAAAGAATGTCATTTGATTTTTTTTGCACAATGACACCTGTGCGCCTTACCATTTCTGGTAAGCGAGGAGAAGCGATATTCACACGGTTACTTACATTGAAGGTAGCCTGATCAATGTTGGTGCCAATTTCAAAAGTTGCAGTTATATTGAGAGTGCCGCTAGAATCGGTGCTTGAATTAAAATAAAGGAGACCTTCAACGCCACTTAATTGTTCTTCAATAGGCCCTGCTACCGTTTTCGAGAGTGTTTCAGCACTTGCACCCGGATAGCTAGCAGTAATAACTACTGTAGGTGGTGCAATTTGTGGATATTGTGCAATAGATAACTTCAGAGCAGCTGCAATTCCAGCTAGGACAATAATGATCGAAATTACCGCAGCAAAAATAGGCCGTGTAATAAAAAACTTACTCATTATTTTTTGAAGTTAGGCATGTTAGTCACAGACATGCCAGGACGCACTTTAATAAGATTATCGATAATAACTTTATCGCCAGCTTGAAGTCCTCCTATAATAACCCAATCTTTTCCTTTCCATTCGCCCGTGATCACAGGGCGAGGTATAGCTTGATTTTTTTCATTGACGACAAATACAAACTTACCTTGATCGGAATTAAGCACAGCCAATTGAGGAAAGAGAAATACACCATCTTTTTTACCTGAAGTCACACGCACACGGACGAATTGTCCTGGCAAAATTTGATGTTCATTATTTTCAAATGTTGCTCTCAACTCCTGGGTGCCAAGTGATGGATTAATTTCACTTGCTGCAAAATTTATTTTTCCTTTTTTAGAGTATTCATTTCCGTCAGGCAGAACAATAGATACTTCTTCTACATTTTTTTCATTTAGTGCACCACCAAGTTTTTTAAGTTCGTTATCAGAAAAACTAAAACGTACCCAAATTGGATTAACTTGAACTAATGTCGTAAGCAAACTTGTATTCGCAGAAATGAGAGCACCTTCAGAAAATTGAAACCGACCAGAAATACCCTCAACAGGAGCAGTCACATTGGTATAAGAAAGATTTAGTTCGGCTTGTTTTAAATTTGCACGACTTTGAGCGAGAGCTGCAATACTAATTGATTCATCTGATATTGCGTTATCAAATTCACGCTGACTAATTGATTGAGATTCGATTAAACTTTCTAAACGTTTTTTTTCACGCTTTGCTTGTTCAGCTCGAGCAAGGCTCTGATTGTATTGAGCGCGTGATTGATTTAGGGCGATTTTATATGGTTCAGGATCAATCACGAACATAGTTTGACCAGCTTTAACTGCAGAACCTTCACTATATTTTCTTTTTAATAAAATACCGCCAACACGAGGTCTAATTTCAACTTCTTTTGCTCCCTCTGTTTGGCCCACAGCTTCAGCTGTTATAGGAATGCTCGAGGGTGTTGCTTCGACTATCGTTACAGGCAATACAAAATTAGGTGATATACCATTTTGCTCAGGAGGCTTATGGCAGCCAACCATAATAAGCATGAGAAAAAGGGGAGGTAAAATAAATCTTAACAATAGGAGATGGCTGAACAACTGAACCCCAAATTTAAAATGTGGATGAATAAAATGTATCTTATATTTGTCTCTATTTTACTCTGAAATATGAGCGCATGGGATTATGCAAAATTTTTTTTAATACTTTAAATATTAAATTTAACTCTTAAATTTTGTAGATAAATAAATGAGGTAAGAGCCAATAATAATATCAAGTAGAATCCATACTAATATTGAAAAATGAAATGGAAGGAAGGGATTGTCTACAATTAAAACGCCAATTAAAAAAGCGATATGGGGTCCACTTAGCTTAACCCATTTGTTAAGCAAAATAAATGCGACACCAACAAAGACAATAACTCTAAAATAATCATAAAGACTTTCAGGCAATGGAAAGGCAGCAATAAAATAGAGTAAGGCAATAGCCCTTTCCATAAAGATTATTTTTTTTACATTACTTAACAAAATCAATAGCAGCTTCTAATGTATCAAAACTTGGAATAATTTTATCCAAGCCAGAGATGGTAATAACCATATTTACATCTGGTTGCGTACCAAATAATGCGAACTTACCTTTGCGGGCGTTAATTGCTTTAACACTTGAAATTAAAAGTCTGATGCCGATTGAAGAAATATATGGCACTTTTGACATATCAGTGATCACAGCCGTTCTTGGAGAAGCTGTCATCCCAGCAAATTTTGTCTCTATTTCTCCAACACCTTGAATATCAAGGCGCCCTGATAATGTTATTTTTGTAATTGACCCATTAATTTGTTCTTCACTAATTTCCATATCATCTCCTTCTGCATTAGAGCTTTTTGGTTAACTTATCACTAAAATAACACAATTTGATTATAAATTCAGTGTTATATTTGAAGAAGAAAAGTGAGAATAAAATTGGAAAATTTGAAAATATAAAGCCTCAATAATATGAAACATTTAGAAATGACTTTAAGAAATAATATTTCTGATTTTAATACTTTAATTTATAAGCTTGAGGTCTTTTTTAAAGAAAATAATATTTCTAATATTTTAATGCCAACGACTTTAATTTTAGAGGAGCTTTTTACAAATACTATTACACATGG
>JBEAXK010000013.1:0-5729 GCA_041159865.1 Bacteroidota bacterium | reverse complement strand
CACCAAGCACCAATCACCAATCACCCAAAAAGAACCCAAGAAACGCCCAACCGCCAGAGAACTACCCCCCCTAATCACCAAGCACCAATCACCAATCACCCAAAAAGAACCCAAGAAACGCCCAACCGCCAGAGAACTACCCCCCTAATCACCAATCACCCAAAAAGTTATCTATTTTCTCTTTCCAATTCCCCCTTAAACAAGGAAACAAAGTCAGAAGCAGAAAAAGAGCCCAAGTCACCCTGGCCTTGCCTTCTCACTGAAATCATTTTATTTTCTTGTTCTTGCTCCCCAACTATAAGCATAAAAGGAACGTGTTGAACTTCGGCATCTCTAATCTTACGACCAATTTTCTCTGCTCTTTCATCTACAAATCCTCTGATATCGTGTTTTGCTAATTCTTGAACAATTTCCTTACAGTAAGGAATAAATCGGTCACTGATAGGTAAAATAGCAAATTGATCTGAAGTAAGCCAAAGAGGGAATTTACCCGCCGTATTTTCAATCATAATAGAAATAAAACGTTCCATCGATCCAAAGGGTGCTCTATGTATCATAACAGGTCTGTAAGGCTTATTATCTGCACCTGTGTAGGACAAATTGAATCGTTCAGGCAGATTATAATCAACCTGAATGGTTCCTAGCTGCCAAGAGCGACCTAGAGCATCTTTAACCATAAAATCTAATTTAGGACCATAAAAGGCAGCTTCCCCCAATTCCGTCACGGTTTTTAAACCTGCCTCCGCCGCTGCTTCAATAATGGCACGTTCCGCATTTTCCCAATTTTCATTGGAACCAATATATTTCTCTGGATTATTTGGATCTCTTAGGGAAATTTGCGCAGTAAAGTCCTGAAAACCCATTTTTTTGAGCACCACCCTGGTTAGATCTAACACATTTAAAAATTCTTCCTTCACCTGTTCAGAAGTACAAAATATATGCGCATCGTCCTGAGTGAATCCTCGAACGCGGGAAAGACCATGCAGTTCACCACTTTGTTCATACCTGTAAACCGTACCAAATTCCGCAATCCTCATGGGTAATTCCTTATAGCTATGCGGTTTATGGGCAAATATTTCACAATGATGCGGACAATTCATAGGTTTTAACAAAAATTCCTCATCTTCCTTAGGAGTATGAATCGGCTGAAAAGAATCTTTGCCATATTTTGCATAATGCCCCGAAGTAACATATAATTCCTTTCTTCCAATATGAGGCGTTGTTACGAGTTTATAACCTCTTTTTTCCTGTTCTTCCTTCAAAAAATTCATCAGTCGATCCCTGAGCGCATTTCCCTTTGGTAGCCAGATGGGTAAACCAGGACCGACCAATTCTGAAAACATAAAAAGTTCTAATTCAGCACCTAACTTTCTATGATCTCTTTTTTTGGCTTCCGCCATCATAAATTCATATTCGGTTAAATCCTTTTGCTTTGGAAAGGAAATACCGTAAATACGGGTTAATTGAGGGCGAGTATCATCACCTTGCCAGTAAGCACCCCCTAATTTTGTCAATTTAACTGCTTTAATATATCCCGTGTCGGGTAAATGCGGTCCTTTACATAAATCGGTAAATTGACCTTGCGTATATAAAGTAAGAGATTCGTCTCCCCTTTTTTCAATCAATTCAAGTTTGTATTCGTCTCCTTTATTTGAAAAAAATGCAATTGCATCTTCTTTTGAAATATCCTTTCTGACGTATTGATTTTTCAACCGAGCCAAACGAATCATTTCATTTTCAATTTCAACAAAATCCTCAGAGGAAAGAGGGGTAGTGCCTGTATCTACGTCGTAATAAAATCCTGATTCAACGGAAGGACCCGTACCAAATTTAATATTAGGATAAAGCGATTCGAGTGCTTCAGCCATTAGATGGGCTGTAGAATGCCAAAAGGTAGATTTTCCGTCCTTATCATCCCAGGTTAATAATTGAAGGGTTGCATTTTTTAAAATGGGTCGGGAAAGATCCCAAACCTCACCGTTAACTTTGGCAGCAAGCACCTTTTGGGAAAGCCCTTCACTAATAGAACGAGCGATTTCTAAGGAATTTACACCCGGCTCAAACTGGCGGGCATTACCATCTGGAAATGTAATCTGAATCATTTTGTTAATTTATAAAAATAAAGGCATGCAAAATTATCCTTTTTGCGGGAAAAACTGTTAATTTAAATCAATAAGCATTTTAAAAGAATAATTAATTTATGATTATGTTCCAAAAGTCATTGTATATTCTGTCTGCCCTCCTGTTTCTCGCTATCAGCTCCCCAACAGATAATCGCAGAGAATTTGAAATAAGTCGGAATTTAGAAATTTTTGCACAGGTTTATAAAGAATTAAATGGAGGATTTGTCGATGAAATAGATCCAGGTAAATTAATGCGAACGGGCATTACCGCAATGGTCGCTTCTTTGGATCCATTTACCAATTATTTTCCAGAATCAGACATTGAAAGATATAGGATTCAAAATGAAGGAAAATCCAATAATGCGGGATTTGATTTTAGATTTATTCAACAATATGCCACCGTAACAGAAATTTATGAAGGGCAATCTGCTGATAAAGCTGGAATAAAAACAGGGGATCAGATTATTGCTATTGATGGAAAAGATACCTATGGTAAATCGGCGGAAGAGGTCGATTTCTTCCTGAGAGGAACAGCAGGTTCCTCCGTTTCCTTAACTTTGAGAAGACCAGGAAGCACCACCGAAATAAAAACCAATTTGGTACGTGGCGATTTTGAAGTACCAAATGTGCCTTATTTCAGTCGCTTAGAAGATGATATTGCCTATATTTCCCTCACTACGTTTACCCCCAGAGCGGGTAAAAATGTCTCAAACGCACTTAGAGATATGCGTCAGGAAAACCCAAACTTAAAAGGGGTGATTTTAGATTTAAGGGAAAATGGGGGAGGATTATTGATGGAAGCTATTAGTGTTTGTAATGTTTTTATTCCAAAAAATAGTTTAGTGGTAACGACGAAAGGTAGAATAAAGGAACAAGACCGTCTTTTTAATACGACTCAAGATGCAACGGACACAGAAATACCTTTGGTTGTTCTCATAAACAGACGATCCGCTTCTGCTTCCGAAATTGTTAGTGGTGTTATTCAGGACTATGATAGAGGTGTTATTATTGGCCAGAGATCTTATGGGAAAGGCCTGGTTCAGAATACGGTAGATGTAGGATATAATGCACGATTAAAATTAACTACTTCAAAATATTATATCCCCAGTGGAAGGAGTATTCAAAGTGTTGAATACAAAAATGGAGAACCTGTTGAAGTACCTGAAGAAAAAAGGGTAGCGTATAAAACGCTGAATAACAGGATGGTATATGACGGAGGCGGCATTGCCCCCGATTTAGCTATTCAACATCCTGATAATATTCCAGTGATTCAGTCTATTCTGCGCCAGGACATCATCTTTCGATTTGTTTCCCGTTATGCAAATAATCATAAATCAAATGACATTAGCAACTTAAAATTCAATGATTTCGAGAAATTTCTCGCCTTCATCAGAGAGGAAAATATTGAATTTGAGACCGAGGCAAATAAAGCCTGGAAGGAATTCTCACGAAAATCAAAAGAGGAGGGATATACGTTAACCGAAACGCAAAAATTAGTTACAGAGGCGTTGGAAAAAGAGCAAAAGGCTATTTTGGAGAAGTATAAACCAGAAATTCTTAACTTAATAGAAAAAGAAATTGCCGCCAGACATTTTTATGCCAGTGGACGTATAAAAATAGGCTTAAGAAATGATCCAGAGGTAAAAGAGGCTATTGGGTTACTGCGTCAACCGAGCCAATATATGCAGATGCTTCAACCTAAGAAATAGATGGTTTTTAGGGGGGCTGGCAGCATTAGGGGTAGTTCTCTTGCAGTTTGCAGTTTC
The DNA here is from genome assembly GCA_041159865.1 of Bacteroidota bacterium. Classification (GTDB taxonomy): domain Bacteria; phylum Bacteroidota; class Bacteroidia; order Chitinophagales; family Saprospiraceae; genus BJGN01. The sequence continues at coordinate 1,840 of JBEAXK010000013.1, read as the reverse complement.
TCGGGGCCTTTGGTGATTGGTACTTGGTGATTGGTTATTGGTGCTTTTGGGGGTGGTTCTCTTGCGGTGAACCGTTACTCGGCTGGTTTTTAGGTGCTTGGTGCTTGGTTATTGGTACTTTTAGGGGTGGTTCTCTTGCGAATAAGGGATAGTTCAACTAACTGTGTCTGGTTAAAAAAATAGGTTTAAAATTCACTTTTCAAACTTTAAAAGTACAAAATTTGAATCATAAAATAAACTGGACATAGATTGGAAGGAACTTAACGGCTTAGCGGCAGCCTTTCTGGAATTTTAGGTTCTTGTCAAGGTTTGCACCTTAAAAATGGGCGAAGCTTCTTTTTAAGGTAGCAACCCGAAGGGCTTGACCTTTACAAGATCCGTTAATTCCAGATATCTTTGCGGTGCCGTCAAGTTCTACTTTTGGCTAAAATGAATGGTTTTACAGCTCAGGAATATGCTTCAATATTCGGGAACCATATAGTTCAACCAGATTTCTTTGAATCTCCTTCCAGCTATAAGCTTGACGTTTCCAGGACTTTTTATTATGCATTAGCGATAGGTAAAGTTGTTTTAACAGGGCCGTTTCTGATACCCAGGCAGCTTTTCCCTTGATGAGTTTACGGATAATCCGATGAAGTGCCTCAACTGGATTTGTCGTGTAAATCATCCGGCGCATAACCTCAGGGTAGTCCATAAAGGCGACCAATTCTTCCCAGTCCTGACGCCAGGATTGAACGATGCTTTTATATTTGCCCTTCCATTTGGTCTCAAAGGCATCTAAAGCTAATGCTGCTGACGAACGCGTAGCGGAAGTATAAATGGCTTTTAAATCCTTACGTACTTCCCTAGCGTCTCTTTCGTCACAAAATCGAGTACTACTTCGTATCTTATGTACAATGCATTTTTGAACAATACTATTGGGATACACCTCATCGATTGCTTGGCTAAATCCCTGTAAATCATCTGTACAGAAAATCAATACATCCTCAACCCCCCTTTTACGTATATCCTCCAGTACCGTTCCCCATGCTCGGGCACCCTCTGTTTCCTGAAGAAAAAAACCGAGCAAATCCCTTTCTCCATGAGCATCCACCGCATACACCGTGTAGAATGCCCGACTGCCGTATGCTCCATCATGCCTTACCTTAAAGTGTACCGCATCGAGGTAGATAATGCTATAAAAAGCATGCAAAGGACGAGTTCGCCAACGCTCAATCTCCGGTAGTATCTGGTCGGTAATCGCTGAAATTTTACCTGCTGAAAGGGTTACCCCATAAATCTTTTCCAACAGTCTACGTATGTCTTCCACTGAATTTCCCTGGCCATATAAAGCTAATATCTGTTCGTCTATGCCACTACTTAACTCTCTTTTCCCGCTTACCCAAAATCTCAGGTTCAAAGTCCGAGGAACGATCCCGAGGAGTTTTAATTTGTAGCGGGCCTGCTTGTGATTGTACTTCCTTGTTCGTATAGCCATTACGCTTGTTCGAATTACCTTGAGCGCGCTCATTTAACATGAAGTCTTCAATCTCCCCTTCAAGCATCGAATTAATTGACGATTGCAAAAGTTCACTAAATACACTCCCTTCTCCAAACAAAGGACCCTATGTCTTTAGATGAGACATGATTCGTTCCCGCATCTTCTCATCAGGTACTAATTCTTCAAATTTTGAATTTTTACTTCTTGTGCTTTTCATCTCTTCTCTTTTGGTTCAAAGTTAATAGACACACTTTATTGAACAGTCTTATAAAAAAATAATCGTAAGGCTTAATTTCGAAGAGCTTAGTGATTGGTAATTAGGGATTAGGACGTAAACTCAAAATTTGTTCCCTAACGAAA
>JBEAXK010000127.1:0-8720 GCA_041159865.1 Bacteroidota bacterium | reverse complement strand
TTCTAATGTATTTTGTTGGAAAATACTAATTGATGGAAAGATTTGGTCTTATACATAACAACAAATCGCAATGTTTTGAAAAAATCCGTAAAAGACTTTATTCCTCTCCTAATGTTTACATATTGGGAGAGGCTCAACATTTGGGTGCCTTTTTAGAAATTATTCCCAAAAGAACCACTTTAGATTACCTTCTGATTGAAACCCCCTTAAAAATAAATGAGCAAGTTTACGCTCAATTAAAAGTTTTAAGAAAAAGACAAACAAATGCTGAGATTATACTTTTTGGACCAGACTGCACTGTCAAAACACTACTAACTTTGCTCAAATCGGGGATCAGTGGGTATATCCTAACAGAAAATAATGATGATTTTTTCATGGATCTTTTGACTAGAAAAGAAAGTTTATTTTTTTCTCCTGAAATTCTAAAAAAATTAGTCCATCACCATCGTCCCAGTGTACATGAAGAATCAAATACAGTTGAAAAACTAACGCCCAGGCAATTAGATATATTAAAATTATTAGCCGATGGCCAGACCTATGAAAGTATTGCGAGTATCTTAAATATATCCATGAATGGCGTTAAATTTCATTTGAAAGCTATTTACAGTAAATTTGAGGTGGAGAATAGAATTCAGGCGATAAAATATTTTGAAAACAATTTTACAGATTTTCTCTCCTAATGCTATTGAATTAAAAATTTAGTATTTCATTCATTAAGCCCTGGTCATCATTAACTATTTTGAACTTTGCCCTATTTAGTTCTCCCTGGGGCGAGACAAGTGATTCTGCCATTTTATCGATAGCTACCATAGACAAAACCGTTTGGATGTATGCCTCAATCAAGTCATCTAATCCAATTCCCAGTTTATTGAAATCTCGCCGATCCATTAATATCAACCGATGAGTATCACTGTCCCACTCCCCGGAAGGTAATTTAAAGGATAAATTTGTACCCAGCATATCCCAGGAAGATGCATCTGAAGTCCAATTATCCTCCAAAGGTAATTTTGCTCTTCTTGCATAGGTGCATAAAGGTAAAATACCCTCGTCCGTAGAACTGACCATCATTCTCAGATCAGCAACAAAAGTCCTTCCTTTTGCATTAGGAATTGTACCCACATGATATAATTTTCCGGTGAGGGTTTCCGAACTCCAATTATAATTTCCAATTAAACTCTGAATGACAAATCGATCATAAGGGAAATCCAGTTTCATAAATTCCTGAAGCTCCCTTGCTGAAACAATCGTAAAAACACCTTGACCGGAATTACTGTAGGGTACTTTGATTACCCCTTGCCCCCCAAATTTTTCAATAAATATGGGAATTTCCTCTTTGGTTACGTCCCAGATTGTTTGAGGTGTATTAATATGTAAACCAAAGGGTTCCCATTCTTTGTTGAAATGAGCATAGGCTTTTGCTGCGGTCATTTTATTTCTACCTCCAGCTAAACATGCAATAATAGGATTAAAAATGAGAGTTTTACTTTGCAAAGGGATTCTGGTCCAGGGTCTTTGTGTTACATACCTAAAGGCAGCTCTGATTGTTTTCCATTTTCCTACCTCGTCTTTTATTTCAAGCACCCCTTGTTGAAATCTGGCATGACCATGGGAATCATCTTCGAAAAAAGGAACTAAATAAACCTTTTCCATAAAGCTGTCTGCCAAAACCGCTGCATAACCTGTTGCTTCCATCGGGTTCTTGTCGTACAAAACAGCTAAGCCTCCCTCGATGGTTGCATTTTTTTCAATATAAGGATAAAAAGTGCGTTCAATTAAATGTTTGTAGGAACCTTGCTCCTGATGATCATCTGTAAGTGGCATCGATTTTTGTCCCGATGGGCAGGAATTATTTTCAATAATCACCATTTGTCTTCGACCACTGGCGGAAGTTACATTTAACAAGTCCGCACCTGCCCATAAAAAATAATGACATTGGTAGGAGAGAATTGCTTTTAATGCCTGAGGTTTCACCAAAGGATGCAGGTGACAATACCTGTTTACAATACGATCTTTGTCCAGGTTGAGAAAAAATGAAACCATGGGGTGAATGGTTGCATTTAACGCTTTGGGATAAAAATGATTGATAGGATCGAATTCTCCGGGAGAAAATAATCGAACAGATCGTGGGGAAACAACCTGATTAGACATTCCTTTCAAAACTCATTAATCAAAATCTTCCTCTTCATCTAATGCCTGAAGCCATTTTTTAGGATTGTTATATTTTTTCTTTTCTGGCGCAACTTTTGCGCGCTTCAATTTAATTTGAGAGGCTTCATCGGCCAATTGTGGCTCTTTTTTAAATGATTCCTTTTTCTTCTTACTCATGAGTAAAAAATGCTTTTTAATTCAAAAAAAAAGAGGAAATCTGAATTAATTTTGAATTTTTTAAAAATTACATGGTATTTTGTATAATTATCGCAGACTGCCTTACTTTAACAATCAAAATACGATTTTTTTTATGAAAATGCTGTTGATAGATTCTGACGAAATGAGCAGGATTCATTGGCAAAAATGGTGGATGAAATGTGGATTTTTATGTGAATTTGCCCCTGATTTTAAAAGTGCGTTACTCAAAATAGATAGCCATACCTACGATGTTGTTTTACTCTTTTTACATCAGCAATGGTCAGAAGGCCTTCAAATTATTAAAATGATCCGAAAGGAAGATACAGGAACAGGCTTGTTTGTTATTTATGATGAGCCTTCTTTTAATCTCGTTATTCCGTTCCTGGAACAAGGTGCCGACGATTGTGTTTATGTCGAAATAGATCCCAATGAATTTTGGGCGCGCATCAAAGTGATTAACCGAAGACGATTTAATCTGCCGAATACTTCTATTCAGTTTGGTAAAATTGTTTTGTTCCCGCAAGAACATCAAATTACCATAGAGGATGTTTTGTTGACCTTGACTAAAAAGGAATTCGATATTTTGTTTTACCTGATTAGAAATAAAAACCGTGTATTGACAAAAGAAAAAATTGCTGAGCATCTTTGGGGGGATCACATGGAAGAAAGTGCTAATTTTGAATTTATCTATGCACATGTAAAAAACTTACGAAGAAAACTGGCTCCCTTTGAATGCGATGACTACATTAAAACCATTTATGGCATCGGTTATAAATGTCAGCTTTAAACTTTAGGATGATGAAAATTGAATTAAGAAATTTATACTTTGAAGATTATTTTGGTCTGAAAGAAGCCATGATTGAGGCCTATGCGGGCATTGGTGGGGATTATTGGCAGTTAGATGATATAAAAAAATTATTAGACCTGTTTCCAGAAGGTCAGTTGTGTGTCCTCGTAGATGGTAAAGTGGTGGCTTCCGCTCTGTCTATTATTGTTGACTATAAAAAATTTGGAGACAATCATACTTTTCAGGAAATTACGGGCAATTACACCTTTAACACACATTTTGCTGATGGTGATGTACTGTATGGGATTGAAATGTTTGTCGCGCCGGAATACAGAGGTCTGCGTTTAGGCAGAAGGCTTTATGACAGACGAAAAGACCTTTGTGAAAAGTTGAATCTGCGTGCCATTATTGCTGGTGGCAGAATTCCAAACTATAAACATTATGCAGATCTGATGTCCCCCAGAGAATATCTGGAGAAAGTTAAGTTGAAGGAAATTTACGACCCTACCCTAACTTTTCAAATGTCCAATAATTTTCACGTCAAAAAAATACTTAAAAATTATATGCCGGGTGATACAGAATCAAAAGATTTTGCCACCCTTCTGGAATGGAACAATATTTATTTCCAAGGTAAAGAGGAACTTAAAACCATTAGTAAACAAATGGTTCGCCTAGGCTTGGTTCAATGGCAAATGAGGCTTTTTAGAAATTTTAATGCCCTGCTTGAACAGGTAGAATATTTTGTAGATGCTGTCAGCGATTATAAGTCTGACTTCATCGTTTTCCCTGCTTTGTTTAATGCCCCCCTGCTTGCTGAATTTAATCACCTGGGTGAGGCAAAAGCTGTAAGGGAACTGGCCCGTTATACCGAGCCACTGCTCCAAAAGTTTATTGAATATGCCATGGCTTATAATATCAATATCATAACAGGGAGTATGCCCATCGTTGAAGACGGTCACTTATTAAATGTTAGCTACCTGTGCCGCAGAGATGGAACCTGGGACGGTTGTTATAAAATACATCCCATGCCTTCAGAATTATCTGCCTGGGGAATGGTCGGTGGAAATAAATTAAAAATATTTGACACGGATGCAGGAAAAATTGGCATCCTCATCGATTATGATATCTGCTTCCCTGAACTGGCTCGCTGGTATGCCCGAAATAACGTACAGATACTCTTTGTCCCTTTTCTTACAGATACACAGAATGGATATAATCGCGTTCGGTTGTGTGCTCAGGCAAGAGCCATTGAAAATGAATGCTATGTAGCTATTGCTGGTTGTGTAGGAAATTTACCCAAAGTAAATAATATGGATATTCAATACGCTCAATCTGGTATTTTTACTCCTACTGACTTCGCTTTCCCAGTGAATGGCGTTCGCGCTGAGGCTACCCCAAATTCTGAAATGACGGTGGTTGCCGATATTGACCTGGAATTGTTGAAGGAATTGCATGCCTTCGGAAGTGTTCAGGCTCTCAATAACAGAAGAAGCGATATGTATGAAATTCGATTTAGAAAAATGACGTAAATAGCTGAATTTTATTTGTTTGAATCTTTTTTTTAGAAAACTTTTAAACATTTTTTTTCAAGTAGTATATTTTTTAAAAAATTCTTCGGAATCTTGCACTTTATTTTGAATCAATATCTTCAAAACTCCTTATGGATAATAATCCAATATTACGCTACAGCGACGCAGAACTCGATGAGTTTCGCGAAATAATAGAAACTAAACTAAGTCGTGCTACCAAACACTTGACTGAGCTACAAGAGCAGATTGTTGAGATTACAGAAAACACCAGTGATGAACATGGTGGAGATTGGGTTGACGACAGCAGTATCAATAATGATGTTGAAATGCTCAATAATATGGCCATTCGTCAACGTGTCCATATTCAGGATCTCCAAAATGCCCTGGTGAGAATTAAAAACAAATCTTATGGTATTTGTATCGTTACGGGTGATTTAATCGATAAACGGAGATTACTCGCCGTGCCTACGACTACTAAAAGTATGGCGGCCAAAGTTTCCGAACAACAACAACCCCCCGAGAAAAAAATTAAACCGGTCCTTGAGTATCCTGAAGAAAAGAAGGAAGGAGAAAAAGTGGTTCCTCAAAAAAGAATCATTACAACCGTTATTCGTAAATCAACCCCAGGTAAAAAGAAACCTGTCGTTGACCCCGATGATTTCGACGATGATTTGTTAGGCGTCACTGGGGCAAAAGATGCCTTCGGTGATGAAGATACGACCATGCTTTATGGCGATGTTAACGATCTCGATGATGATATCGCAGATGATTCATCCGACCTAGATGATAATGATTCTTATGATGATAATGATTCCTATGACGATGATGAAGATGATCGTTAATTTGATGATCGCTTGAAAAATATTCATAGCAATCCTCTTCTTGTTTTTTTATCTTTTTCCGCTATATATCTTATTTGGGGTTCCACTTATTTAGTGAACTTCATAGCTATGGAGGATTTCCCTCCCTTTTTACTCTCAAGTCTGAGATTTCTGCTGGCAGGTGTCCTTATGGCAGGTATTGGATTTTTTAAAAAAGATCCAATACCTGCCCTTAGAAATATGTTTTCTGCAGCCTGGATGGGATTTCTTTTTTTGGTCATGGGAACAGCAATGGTTGTATGGGCAGAACAATATATCGATACAGGTCTTGCTGCCCTGATGGCTGCCTTTGAACCCGTTATGGTGGTCATTTTTGTCTGGAGCATCGATAAAAGAAAGCCTGACCCAAAAACGATTATTGGATTACTTTTAGGAATGACTGGTATCTATGTTCTTGTGGGTCAACCTGAATTCCCCTGGAAACCTCATACTTTTAAAGGACTTTTTGCCATTTGCGCCGCTATTATTGCCTGGGCATGGGGTTCTGTTGCTGTAAAAAATGCAAATCTACCAGAGTCTAAATCCTTTTCCGCTTCTTTACAAATGATTGCAGGTGGTTTATTTCTATTCGTTCTGTCTTTTATCAATGACGAACCAGCCCATTTTAGCTTTCAGCAAGTTTCTTTTAAAGGCTGGCTCTCTTTTAGCTTTCTAACTTTCGCTGGCTCTATTGTAGCGTTTTCAGCCTTTCAATATCTGCTGCACCATGTCAAACCTGAAAAGGTAGCCACATCTAATTATGTCAATCCAGTCATTGCCGTTTTCCTTGGCTGGCAATTAAATGGTGAAAATCTGACCAGCCATTCCATCTTCGCCGCTTTGCTATTATTGACTGGCGTATTTTTAGTTAATTTAAATTTACATAAAGGAAATTAACTCCTCCTTAAATGAGCTAATACTTTAAAGGATGCATCTAAATCCTTCGTGGCAATAACTAAGGTGAACTCATTTGAAGTGGAAATAATCTCCACTAAGTTGATACCATTCCAGGCAAATTCTCTCAAGATGAAATAATAAAATCCATACAATACCCTATTCTCCGAGGGCAATAAAAAAGTAAGTACGGTTAAATCTCTCTCCTTTTCAATGCATTTTTCATTGCGAAAAATATGAATTAAGTCTTTCTCCAGTTGTTCATCCACTAATATAGTCGTTTCAGTAACTCCCTGAGAAATAGAATGAAAAGATTTTGGAAGCTCCGCTGCTCTGACTAATAAGGAAGTTTGTGCATGAACAATGGTTCCCGATTGCATGAAGGTATAATCCACAATATTAGATCTAACCCGTACATCTCCCAGTTTGGATATGTATCGCAACAAATCAGACTCTGTTTTTTGTCCAACTTGCAAGGGTAATCTATTGATAGCCATTATGATAGCACTTGATTGTATGGGTTTACCAATGTTTCGTTCCACTTGTTTATGTATTTTCCTGGCTAAGGCAGAAATATTGATTAATCCCTCCTTTAAAGATTCCATCAAAAAAGGAGACCTTTTTATCTCTTCTTCCACGATTTCACCTAATTTCTTCATTGTTAAATTTTTAACAAAAATACATGATTTTGTACAAAATAAGGAAGAAATTTGGCACTCCGATTTTTACCTTCTAATATTGCCCTATAAATATTTCAAATGGAAGTCTGGAAATTTGGAGGTACGTCAGTTGGAAGTCCGCAGAGAATGCGAGAAGTGGCTGACTTAATTATTACGGAAAAAAATCGCTGGATTGTTTTATCTGCGGTTTCAGGAACAACAAATAAGCTGGTTGCTTTCAATAAAGCCATTCAAGAAAATAATATAGAAAAAGGTAGGGAAATAATATCCGGATTCAAAGTTGAATATGAGTATTTTATAAAAGATCTTCTTCCTGAAAACCATTTTTATGAAAAAGGAATATCTATTTTAAATGACTTTTTACTCTTATTGGAGATAACCCTGAAATCACCTTTTGCCGAACCAACAGCTAAGCTGATTCTGGCTCAGGGCGAACTCATTTCCACCCATATTTTCCACCTTTATTGTCAATACCTCGGGTACAACACTGCCCTTATATCGGCGCTAGATTTTATGCAAATTCTTCCTGATGGGGAACCTGATTATGAGTGGATATCAAAACGACTTTCCTTCCTTATGGAGGAAAACAAGCATTTTGATTTTTGGATAACACAAGGATATATTTGCAAAAATTCAAACGGAGAGATTGATAATTTGCAAAGAGGAGGCAGTGACTACACGGCAACTATATTAGGCGCATCTATCCAAGCAGAAGAAATTATCATCTGGACGGATATTGATGGCATGCATAACAACGACCCGAGACACATACAAAACACCCACCCTATTAGGAAAGTTTCCTTTAGAGAAGCTGCTGAACTTGCTTATTTTGGAGCAAAAATTTTACACCCAACTTGTGTAATACCAGCAGAAAATGCAGGTATTCCTATTCGTTTAAAAAATACTTTTACGCCCAATGCCTCCGGAACCCTCATATCAAGAGAAACATCAGGCAATTTGGTCACAGCTATAGCTGCAAAAGATAATATAACAGCCATTCGCATAAGGTCTGGAAGGATGTTGAATGCCTATGGTTTTTTGCGCCGTGTTTTTGAGGTATTTGAAAATCATCATACCTCTATTGACATGATTACGACTTCAGAGGTCTCTGTTTCTCTTACGATTGATGACGTAAGTAAGCTGGAGAAAATAATGACCGATATTTCTCCTTTTGGTGATATCCAGGCGGAAGATGATTTTTCTATCATTAGTATTGTGGGAGATAATATTGCGAATGCAGAAAATCTACTTCCCCGTATTTTTGAATCACTTGAGGGTATTCCAATTCGTATGGTTTCGTTTGGCGGAAGCACAAATACCATTTCACTATTGGTTCCTTCATCAGAAAAAATAATTTCTCTTCAAAAATTAGATCAAATAATTTTTCATACCGATCCTTTAACCCAACAAAAAACAAGCATTCAGTAGGTATTTTAGGTTAGGGCAATTCTGAATGTATTTCCACGCAACCTGACCCGATTTTATTCGGTCAGGTTGTTGTTTTTTTATCCTCTTCCCATTTTTCCCTTATTTTCCTTATTCAAAATTAAATAGCTTCATTCATTTATAATTAGGTATATTACTCTATTAAATCATTTTTATAAAAAATAAAAAGTATGCATAT
>JBEAXK010000050.1:0-11084 GCA_041159865.1 Bacteroidota bacterium | reverse complement strand
AATATGGATTAGTTTATAGAATTGAATTCACTGAAATGCCACCAAGAGTGGAATACTCTTTAACGAACGCTGGTAAATCGTTACTGCCTTTATTACACGAACTTGCTGATTGGGGAAATACCCACACTGCTAAAAAAATAATTGAAGAATTTGGTTGAATTGCTAAAAAGATGCAACGGCTAAAACTATCAGTTGGATATATAAAAATCTATCTTTTCGAGGAGGACTTGTATGAAAAAATAATATTTTTTCCTCTTTTCATTATGACCAAATCTCTTTTTTTCAGTTTTAAAAAACAACTAATGATTATATTCTGTATCATTGACTTCTTCTAACCAAACAGCATTCCCTTTGTTATTATTTGTAACTGCAACTTGGACAAAATAACTGTCTGGACTTGCTCCATGCCAATGATGAACATTGGGGGGACATTTAATTACATCCCCCTTTCGAAGTATTTTTTTAGATTGACCTTTCTCTTGATAATAACCCACACCATGTGTTACCATCAATATTTGACCCGCAGGATGATAATGCCATTTTGTTCTTGCACCAGGTTCGAAAGTCACATTCCCAATGGCAGTAGGATTCAGACTGTCGGCAGCAATAAGCATTTGCAAATAAACGGTTCCTGTAAAATTGTTATTCGTTATTTTATCTCCTTTAGGAAAAATAAAGGTAGATTCCTTTCCTGACCTTTGAGGTAATTTATTTTGTGATTGACAAGAAAGGACTATTTGTCCCATTACCAATACAAGGATTGTTTTAAATAAACTATACATATTAAAATTTAGAGATTAATTTGATAAAAATCTTTCAATTTATTTACAGCTTGAGACACATATTCTGGTTTCCAATAGGTTTGAATATGTGTTGCACCTTCAATTTTAAAAAGCTCTTTATTTTTGGAATGAGTAGCTTTATTAAAAGCATCAGCCGTCATATAATATGAATCTGCTTTACTCCCAGCTATCATCAATAACGGTTGATTTAATAAATCCATATGGATACTTGCATCAAAGGTCATTAAATCCATTAAACTACTTAATGTGTATCTGAATTTTGAGTTAGGATGTGCATGGGTTCTATTATAGTAATAATGGCCTTCCCTATACAAATCAAAAGGCATTTTATCGGCCATTTCGTCTGTAATGACCGTATTCGCAGTATATCGAATTTCTTTTCCTGCAACTTCCAAAGTTCTGGCCTCAGATGCTTGTTCTAATCTTTCCTGAATAGTAGCTACTTGGGAATTCATAAATCCATTACGTCTTACAATACCAGAGTTGAACATGCTCAATGTAGCCACTGCTTTAAACCGTTTGTCTGACTGAGCTGCTGATAGAGCATATCCACCCCCACCACAAATACCCAATAAACCTAACTTAGAAACATCAACTCCCTGGTATTGAGAAATAAAATCAGCCATTGCATGTATGTCCTCGATCCTATTAGCAGGTTTATCTACATTTCTTGGTGTTCCTCCACTACCTCCTTGGTATGCAGCATCAGCAGTAATGGTTATATAACCTTGATTTGCTAAATGTTGAGCATACAACCCTGCTACTTGTTCTTTTACACCACCATTAGGATGTGCAATGACTATGGCAGGATATTTTTTTGCTGAATCAAAATTTGCAGGAGTATAGACATTAGCAACAATATTGATATCTTTAATTTTATACGAAACAGGGTTTATATGAACTTGCCCTAATTTATTTTCTGTGATAGCTCCCTCATATACTAAGGTGAATGGATTATTCATTTGTTGCGTTGGACTTTGTTGAGCGTCTAATCTGTTAAATCCTATAATGGGCAATACTAATGCCAAAATCATTATTATTTTTTTCATTGTTACCTAGTCTATATTAATTACTTCACTTAGGGTTATTTGAGCTGCTTTTGTCTTATTCTCACCAATGATAGGATGAATCACTTCAATAAACCCCTTGAACTCTTTAGGCGAAACGCCCAGATGGAGAGCAATTGACAAATGACTTTTAAGCATTGGCTCTGCATCACCAATGGCACTTATCACAGATATTGTAACCCATTCTCTCTGTCGGTATGTCAAAATATCTCTTTCAAAAATATCGGCAAATAAATGTTCTTTTAAAAAGGTGTCCACAATAGGTGCAAATGCGGAATATCCTACCAGTTTTTCAGGAGCAGGTGTTTGAGTTAATTTGGATAAAATCTTTTTACCTCTTTCGTATTTATTCCCATCGTCAAAAACAGATGAGGCTTCTTTACCAATTTGATCAACCTTTCCTTTCGCCTTTCGGTCATTCATAACTTCCATAAAGGTTTGTAGTCCTCGAATACTCCTTGGAAAACCACAATAGGCATAAGTATGCACAAGAATTTCTTTAATTTCGTTAACAGTTAATCCTACGTCTAATCCATTTGATAAAGCCACTTTCAAATTTTTTAAATCGCCCTTTGCAGTCTCCGCTGCAATGATTATGATACTTTTTTCTTTGGGGTTTAACTCTGATTCTATAACCTTAATTTGTTGTGCTTGTATTGGATTAATGAACATTGAAATTCCCCAAAAAAGTATTGAACATATTATTTTATAGTGTTTCATATTTATTATTTATTGGTCTAACCCTTTATCCTTAAGCCATTTACTCATTAAATCGGCTACTTCTATATTATTCAAATCTGAAAAAGGAAAATGGGTATTCCCTTTAAGGCCAACTTCAGGTAGATGAACTACTGTTACATCTCCTCCATATTTATTTACGGTATCCCGCCATATTTTTGCCATAGCCATCCGTGCTCTCCAACCGTCAGCTCCTGGATTAGCCGATGGACTTTCAGGAATATTATCACCGTAATAAATGACAATTGGGATTTTAGTAAGCAACATAAAGTCTTTCTTTGCAATGCCTATTGCTTCCAAAGGCCCTGCAGAACTGGATATTGGAGAGGGTACTTCTCCCTCAGGAAAAAGAAATCCACTACCTGGTTCATAAGAAACGATAGCTTTGACATTTGCATTTTTCAAAGCTGTTTTCCACCCCATTCCACCAGAATGAGAGTGTGTTACTAATATCCCCGGGCCAATTTTGGTAAAAAGTGCCGCAGCAGCATCAGTTGTTACTTCAATATCAATAGCTCCAATACTGGGTGTCATAGATCGAAAATATTGGTTCAAAGTTTCGCTATCTCTTGCAAATTGAACGCCATCAAAATAATTCGGCCAAACCCCAACACGAAACACATCGAACCAATGTTGTTCGTCGGGAATAGGATTAATTGTCGCTGGAACGGTACTTCTGCCGGCATTACCACGTCTGGGTTGGTCTATCAGATAAACCGGGAATTTTCTTCGTAAAAAAATATTCTGATAACCTTCTCTGCCGTCTGCTGTAGTTTCCCAGGTTTTAGAAAACTGACCAATCCCATGCCACATGACTAAGGGATATTTTCGTGCTTTTACGGGTATCTGATAGAATACGTAGGCATGATCTCCTCTAAAGGTTTGTCCATCTGAAGTGGGTTTGTATGGATCGAATGTACCTGGCTGCGTAATCATAGTTCCTCCTACAGCAAAACTACCTTGCTCATCTATGAGCAATGGTTTTTGTTTTGTACTTTTTTGTGCACTGATTAAAGTAGTGAATAGCAGTAACAAACTTACTATACTATAACAATGAATGGTAGTATGTCTCATGCTAATTGATTTTTAATGATTGCTTTCAAATGCCTTTTCAATGACATCTAATCTTGCTTTTCTGTTATCTGAAATTGTCTCTGCCAAACCTTTATTGTTCCACTCAAATACAGTATTTTTAGTTGGATCATATTTTGACCAAAGGGGTAATCCTTTTCCATTTGGATTCCCTGTTTTAGCAAAATTAACCCAGGAAGATTGCATCATTTTACTTACTTTTTTATCTTTTTCATCAAATTGTACCCCATTGCGTTCTATCAGATTACCAAAAACAAAAGGAATTTCAGAGGCATGTGCCGCGCCATATTTCATCCTGGCTTTCATGGATTCAGGGACATAAGAAAAAAGATACATATACGCCGGTATCGAATTAGCAACAAAGGCTCTGGCTGTAAATCGTGCAGGTTCTGCCCATACTTTATCCGTATTTACAAGGGTTAACATTTCACCAAACGAGGTTGTTCCGTCCTTATCATAAGCGGTTGAAGCCTCAGCTTTAAAATTACCAAATAAGTTAAGTAATTCCTCCTTTGACTTGACATTGACAAAACCGGCAGGAACTTCAGCACTATTTGATCCAATCAGTAAAGGAATAGCAGGTACCCTTCCTGCTTTATAGGCACTTTCTGCTGTTTCAACCACCAATTTACCATCTAAAATTGGACCTGAATAAATAGGGAGTCCTCCAGGTCCATTGGTTTCCTGACCTCCATCAACGATTTCTGCTATAGTAAGGGAACGTAGTTTTGCCAGAGCATTTGCATCTGTGCCTTCAATTCCGTGTTTAAGAGCAAAGTTTATCCCAATCTTTTCCGCTGAAACGGTGTAATAGGTATCTGCATTTTCATCATGAATAGGTCTCCCTGTTAATACGCCGTCACGACCACCACCTGATTCAATAATCGCTTTTTGAAAAAGACCTTTAGCAGCTGGTATCGTTAACAATGAATGAACCGAAACACCTCCTGCTGATTCACCAAAAATGGTTATACTCTTTGGATTTCCTCCAAAAGCCGTAATATTTCTCTTTACCCATTGGAGGGCTGCGATTTGATCCATGTAAGCATAATTCCCTTTAGGTTCTTCAGGATATTCCTTACTTAATGCTGGGAATGCGAAAAAGCCAAGGCGTCCAAGACGATAATTGATAGTAACCAAAATAACTCCTTGTTTGGCAAAGTTTACTCCTGAGAATTCAGGCTGAGAACCACTGCCAAATACAAATGCACCTCCATGAATCCATACCATTACGGGCAATTTTGCACCTGGTTTAGTTCCCGCTGGCAGCCAGATATTAAGATACAAACCATCTTCTGATGATCCTTCAGCAATAGTACCCGGAGCAGCTCCCCATCCTGCCTGAGCACAATTAGGTCCAAATTGATTGGCATCACGAACGCCTGACCATGATTTTACAGGTTGAGGCGGACGCCAGCGGAATTCACCAACAGGTGGAGCAGCATAAGGAATACCTTTAAAAATGGCAACATCATTTTCAATTATACCGCGTACTAATCCTGAATTTGTTTTTACAACAGGTGTTTTTGTTTCAGAAACTGAAGTTGTATTATTTTCCTGCGCGTTTAAATTACAACTAATACATAAAATTAAAAAAAGGGTTATTTTTCTCATGTTATTTTTTTAATTAGTAACTGTCATTATTTTAGTAAATGACAAAGATCCTAATTTCCAAATTTCATTCTCTTTAACATAAACTTCGGTTACAATAAAAGGGTTAGTCACTTCGTTACCACCGACAACTGCTAACAAAGTGATTTTATTTAAGAGTATGGCTGTGTTTCCTATTATATTTACTGAGACTTCATGTATATCAGCTTTCTTATAGTGGATTCCACCGCTTTGAATGATGTTAATTTCTTGTTTTTTCCCCCAACTGCCTCCCATGTGGACAAAAACAGATTTGTCGTCAAATAAAGGGGTTAATTGTTCAACATTTTTGTCGGACATCCATTGCCATTTTTGTTTTGAAAGTTGAATTACTTCCTGTTCAATAGGATTGTTAGTAGAAACAATAGCTGTTTTACTTTCTTGTGCAAAAGAAAACTGTAAATTGGCTGTGGCAATAAGAATAAAAATTATTTTTTTCATTTGTATGATTGAAGGATTTAAAAATTTTGAAATTTCAATGGCAAAATTGAATTATTATTTTAATGAATAGAGTATATGAATTACGGAATATTGTACCACTTTCACTGATGTTGAAATAGAAAGTGTGAAACAATGATTTTAATGTACAAATTTGGATGCAGAAAATAAAAAACCAATGGAAAACCGATATCATTTCAACAGTATATTTGATTTTAATGAGTTGAACGATCACAAAACACTTCATCCTTTAATCAGTGTGATTGATTTTTCTAAAGCTCAACCACGTCCGTGGGGTGGACAACAATCAGTGAAAATTCATTATGGTTTTTATTGCATTATTCTAAAAGAGGTGAAATGCGGTGATTTAAAATACGGTCGTAATTACTACGATTACCAGGAAGGTACTTTAACCTTTGTCTCACCGGGGCAGATTATTGAAATCGAGAATATGGAACCTAACTATCAGCCTAAAGGGCATGGATTAGCTTTTCATTCTGATTTATTACACGGCACCTCGCTGGGAAAGCATATTCAAGAGTATAATTTTTTCAGCTATCATTCTAATGAGGCATTGCATTTATCTGAAAAAGAAAGAAGTATTGTTCTGGACTGTCTTCAAAAGATTCATTATGAACTGGAATCGACTATTGATAAGCACAGCAAAAAGTTGATCGTCTCTAATATTGAAATGTTATTGAATTATTGTATTCGTTTTTACGACCGTCAATTCATCACCCGGGAAAATATCAACAGGGGAATTTTAGAGAAATTTGAATCCCTTTTAAATGGGTATTTTGTTTCACAACAATCTCAAGGTAACGGACTTCCTTCTGTGGCTTATTGTGCTGAAAAACTTAATTTATCTGCTAATTATTTCGGTGATATTATTAAGAAAGAAACAGGTAAAACAGCTCAGGAATATATTCAAAATAAAATAATTGATGTAGCCAAAAACAAGATATTTGAGGATGAAAGAACCATTAATGAAATTGCTTTTGAACTCGGATTTAAATACCCGCAACATTTTAGACGATTTTTCAAACAAAAAGTGGGTGTTACCCCCAATAAATATAGATCATCAAATTAAGGTATCCGTTATGCAAGTAAAGGGGTGAATTCCATTTCTTTCCCCTCGTGGGAACCTGGTAATAAGAAGTTTTTTCGCCCCATTTCCATTGGTTGTATCTTGTTTTTAACGTTTCTTTAGGGCATAGTTAAATACATTGCCAATGGCTTCCCTGGTTAATACCTTCTTGTACTGGTCGGTTTCCACTCACACCTAAATCCCCTCAAATTTCTCTGTATTTCCGCTTCTGAGTATATTCTGCCACCTGAGGATGAAATTCCTTGACCTAGAAAAACTCATGACAGATATGTACCATAAACCCATCATCAGGATTCCATAGGAGGTTTCAGATAACCTTCTTATGTAAAGCATAGTCTTCTAAATGAATATTATAAAGATACTAAATGAAGTATATATTCAAGCATAAATATAAAATAGCCCAGAGGGAAACCGGGCATAGCCAGGTTAAAACTTAATCAATGGTATTTTAGGGAAAGGCAGAGCCTGAAATCATCAGATGAGTATTACAACGAAAAGGCTTTGATCCAGTCTGATCAAAGCCTTTTCGTTGTTACTTTTTGAATTATCTTTTAGCAACAAGGTCTTTAGTAGCATCTTTATCAGTGCAAAGTCTTCCTGCACAGCAACCTCCACTTCTTACAAGTCCAGAGTTTAATAAAAGAATACCTGCTACATGGGGAGCAGCCATCGATGTTCCACTCATAGTAGCATAAGCATTACCCTTGTATGTAGATAATGTATTTACGCCTGGGGCCGCAAAATCTACTGGAGGATTGCCATAATTTGAGAATCCTGCAATATTACAACGATCATCCATGGCAGAAATAGTGTAAACATTTACCCCATTTGTTCTTGCCGGAGTGAATCCAGAAGCTAGCATGTTACTATTTCCCGCAGCAATACTAAAAAATATTCTTCTGCTTGCAGCTAAAGTTGCGATAGCTGTTTCTAATGCTGCATAAGTTCCAGTGCCTCCCAAGCTCATATTTACCACATCGCCGGGAATACCATAAGTAGCTACATGGTTTACACCAGCTAATACGCCTCCCCATGACCCTGAACCTGAATTACTTAGTACTTTGACTGGAACTACTTTGGCACCTGCCGCCACACCAACTACCCCAAAGGTATTGTTTTTTGCTGCTACGGTACCTGCCACATGAGTACCGTGACCATGTCCGTCCTGAACAGTTTGACCTGCAATAAAAGATTTTGCGAAAGGAGCAGTTCCTAGAATATTTAAATCCTGATGCTGTAAATCAATACCTGTATCCAATATCCATGCCCAGTAAATCTGATTTGGCATGTTGGTCCATCCTGTAAAAGCAACACCCCAAGGTACCGTTTGAGCGCGCATTAAAAGGGATGGGGTTTTACTTGGAATTAATTCACCAGCTCTGGCTACCGTTTGATCTTGGGTAATAGAATTTACTTCAGGAAATTGCTTGATATTGGCTATCAGTTTTTTAGCTGCATCGTCAGGAATAGTTGCAAAAAAGCCCAGATTTACACCACTGTAAATGCCTAATATGCTTGATTGGGAAATACCAAGTTTTTGTGCAATGGCAATGATGCTATTTTGAGCTGCGCGCTCTATTTCTATTCCTGATTTTACCTGCTCATCTCTCGTTGAAAAAGATTGAGATTCATACACCTGGAGGGCTGTCTTTGCTACTGTTGGATTTAAAATGACAATGTACTGGTTCGGAATAGGTCTTGATGTATGACCCTTTAACTCAGATAAACCATCCGTAGAGATAAAGTTAAAATCTGGCGTTTCTTGTGGTTTTGGTAATTCCTGAGCAATTAATGATCCGGAAAATAGAATAGAAAGGGAAATGGATTTTAAAAAAGAAATAGGTTTCATGAGAAAATGTATTTTGAGTAAATAAATAAGTTACATACTCAAATAGCTTACCCTTTCAAATTCGTTCCACCGTTTTTATAAAAAGTAGGAAAAAAATAAAAATAAAATTAAAAAGGAGGTAATACCCATAATTATCGATGCTATGGAGAAGTATTTCAATGTAGTATTAGGGGAAATTCCAGAAAATTGGGTAATCACCCAAAAGTAAGAATCGTTGGCATGAGAAAATACCATCGATCCTGATCCCATAGCTAAAATACACCCGATTCTTTCAGCTTCGGAGTCTAAACCAATCGTTGAAAGGATGGGGCTGATTAATGCTGCGGTGGTTAAAACAGCTATAGTTGAAGATCCTTGAGCTATTTTTAAAAAGGATGCCATTAAAAATGGAATGAATAATCCCATTCCAGTGGAGCCTAGCCAAAGGTTTAAGGGCAAATCCTGGGTAGTTTCTTTGATGACTAATCCAAATATGCCGCCGCTGGCTGTAATAAACAGAATGCCTCCAGCTTTTTGTATGGCCTTGTCCATGATGCTGTTTATTTCTGGAATACCTCTTTTGTGCAATAAAAAAATAGAAATGAAAGCCCCAGTTCCTAATGCTATGGGTGCCTGACCTATAAAATTTAAAATATTTGAAAAGAAATCTGCTTGGTGATCTATTTTCAGCAGAGTCATTAAGGAAGCAATAAACAAAAGTGTTATAGGAATTAATATAGGAAGAAAGGATGCAAAAATATTTGGTTTTTTTTCATCAACAGCTGTTTCTGTAGCGGTATGGGAAATGATATTTTCCGCTTCCTTTCCCCATTTTTTGTCTGCAAATTTTAACCATTGATAACTAAAAAACAAGCCAGGGAGGGTTAATAGTGATCCTCCAATTAAAATATAGCCAAAATCGACGGGTATTATTCCTAAGGCACCTAAAATACCTGGATGAGTGGGTGTTAAACAATGTACAGAAAAAAGAGATATGGCTAATAAGCTGCTTAAAAATGGCATCGTAATGGAGGATTTTTCAGAAATACCTTTAAGCAGAGAACTGAGTAATATAAATCCGGTATCGCAAAATAAGAGCAGGCCACTCATATATCCTGTTAGTCCCAACGATATGGGGGCTTTTTTATCGCCTAATTTGGATAAGAACCATTGTGCAATGACTTTTGCTCCTCCTGTCTGTTCCAGAATGACCGCTATAAAAGAACCTGAAATAAGTAAGAATCCAAGATTACCTACCGTTTTTCCGAATCCTTCTTTCATCAATGGCAATACCTCGGAAAGCGGCATTGTGGCTATGGCTAATATTAATGAAATGGCAAAAAGGACAATAAATGCATGAAGTTTGTACTTTGAAGTCAATAAAATGATTGCAATTACGGATCCAAGAATCCATAAAACGGGATATAAATTTGCCATTTAAGCTAGAATTTTAAATAAAATTAAGAGGTCACGTATTGCTTAAATTGGTCAAGAATGGCTTGCCATCCTGCCTGTTGAAGTTCTTCAGCATTTTCTTGTTCAGGCTCAAATTGTTCCGTCACCTTGGTTCCTTCCGCATTTTTTTCAAATAAAACAATCATTTTTCGCTGATCGCCCAGCACTATTTCTATTGATTTTTGAGGCTCAATTTTCTGGAAAGTACCCCAAAAATCAAACTCAAATGAACCATCTTTTGCGGCCATTAAATAATGGAACTCTCCACCCTCAACAAAATTGGATTTTGCCGATGGACAATGCCAATCGGGACTCGCAAAATTCCAATGGGTTACATGATGTGCATTTGTCCAATATTCCCATACGATATCTACAGGTTTGTCGATGGTAGCACAAACGGTAATTAATTTCATAAGGTTAATTTTGTTAGATGAAAGATATTAATCAATGGCTCTGTCTAAATGCACATACCCTCCATCGACATGGATTAACTGACCTGTAGTATGACTTGATTTTTCTGACAAAAGAAAAGCGACCATCTGACCAATTTCTTCACAGGTGGTCATTCTGTTTTCAAAAGGAATTCTTTTGTTTATTTTTTCAAGTGTTTTTTCAGGTTCAGGGAGGGTGTTCAGCCATTTTTCATATAGAGGCGTCCAGCTTTCAGAAACAACCACTGCATTTACCCTGATCTGATAGGGTAACAATTCGACGGCCCATTCTCTGGTCAGGGCATTTCTACCTCCATTTGCCGCAGCATAAGCGGAGGTATTTCCCTGACCCGTTTCAGCTGTTTTAGAGGTAATATTAACGATGGCTCCTTTTGATTTTTTTAAATAAGGGAGGGCATTTTGTGCTAATAGATAATAATGCACCAGATTTCGGTGTAAAGAAGCCATAAAGTC
>JBEAXK010000036.1:0-3272 GCA_041159865.1 Bacteroidota bacterium | reverse complement strand
TTCCGGTGGAAAGCCGGTTAGTTCTAGCCTGATTGGTGGGTCTAATTCAAGTCAGCACGATTTCGGCTATATCTGCTATATGCCTGAACGGATTACCATTGAAAATCTGCGTATCGACGATACTAATCATCCGGAAACTTACAAGGGTCCCGCTATTTTCTCAAATTTCAATCCAAATTTGACAGATGCTACTTACCAGGAAACTTACCCTTTTGTAAGAACCAAAGAAGTCATTCTCTGGAATGTTACTACGGCCAGTGGATTAAAACTGAGAATAAGTGATAACCCTTTTCTGTTTAAAGATGTTAAGGTGTTGATTAATTGATCGTTGGACGAATGAATGTCGTACCTAATAACCTATGAAGAAAAATGATGAATAAAATATATCCTTGTTTGTGGTTTGATGGACAAGCCAGAGAAGCAGCTGAATTTTACTGTTCCATTTTCCCGAAGGCTAAAATTCTGAGTGATAATGGCATTTCAGTTCATTTTGAATTGAACGGGCAAACATATATGGGGTTAAATGGGGGCGATGTATTTAAATTCAATGAGGCTGTATCTTTTGTTATTACTTGTAAGGACCAACAAGAAATCGACTATTTTTGGTATAAACTGATATCAGATGGGGGAAGTGAAGGTAATTGTGGATGGTGTAAAGACAAATTTGGTTTGTCCTGGCAGGTTATTCCCTCCATTTTAGGAGAATTAATGTCACATCCAGAAAAAGGGAAAAGAGTGGTGCAAGCTTTTATGAAAATGAAGAAATTTGAGATTGAAACTCTTGAAAATGCCTGAATTACCTTTGAATGTTAACCTAATCAAGTAAATGATCATGAAGGAAAAAGCAGTAAATATTGGAAACGGTATTGGAGCTTCATGTGGAATAGCTGTTGAATCAATTTTTTGATATTATTTAAGATACGATGAAGCTTATTTTTATTTTATTTCTCTTTTCACTGCCTATCTTTTCTTATGGACAAGAAAAATCAGTTAACGTAAATGGTCATAACTATCAGGTTCTTCTAAAAGGGTTTGAAAATAGAAAGGAAAATATGCCAGTCATTGTTTTTGAAAATGGAATGGGCGTTGATCTTGGCAGTTGGAATAAGGTGATAGACCAGATTGCTGCTTTTGCGCCAGTGATTGCCTATGACAGAGCTGGAATTGGTGCATCGGATAATGATTTTATCATGCCTACCATTCATAAAGTAGCAGAGAATTTGCATGATATATTAAAAAAATTAAATGTCCCGCCACCTTATATATTAGTTGGACATTCGCTGGGAGGTGTTTATATAAGAGGGTTTTCAGGTATTTATCCTGAGGAAATTGCTGGTTTGGTTTTTGTTGACCCCGCCGATTTTACAGAAACTAAGAAGGACTGGAATGATATTTTTCGGGTTATGAATATGCCAGAACAGAAAATTGATGAAATGTTGCAAAATAGGCTTTATAAATCCATACCAAAAGTTGATTCCTTACATTTTGGACCTTGGAGTGAAAGGTTTGTCTTGAATGAATTAAGGAAAACCGATTTTGCTGAATTAACCGCTTTGCCTTTGCCAAATGTACCCATCTATTTTTTTGTAGGAGGAAAGTTTGAAGTTCCTCTTGCCCAACGAAGCAAAGATTTCGATCAGGAATCTTTTTTTCATATCAAGAATAACTCAAATATGGAACGTTGGAAGAAATTGATTTATAAATCAAGTAAAGGCGGTACACTAATTTATCTGACCAATGCAGGGCACTATATTCAAAATGACCAGCCACAATCGATCATTAGTAACTTAAAAATTTTGGTAGAGAGTTTAAAAGAATAACCTGATTGAAAGGTAATTAAACGTATATTTTTAAATAAAATTTGAAAATGAAAAGGCTTATTGAAAAATATACATCAAAATGGATGGAAGATTTTGCGTCCATAAAACGAGAAATGGAAAAAGGACTTCATGGATTAAATTATACGATGGAACATATTGGAAGTACGTCTGTGCCAAATCTGGATTCAAAACCCATCATCGATATTGATATTATATTTGACAATCAAGAAGACTTTGAAAAAATAAAAGGAGCACTATTGAAAATGGGATATTACCATAATGGAAATCAAGGAATAAAAGATCGCGATGTTTTCAAGAGAAATGCAGGATGGACCAATGAAATATTAGACAATATAAAACATCATCTCTATGTTTGCCCGGCAGAGAGTAAAGCATTGGAAAGGCATATTTTATCTCGTAATTTTTTGAGAAATAATGATTGGGCGAGATTAAAATATCAACAAATGAAATATGAATTAGCCGAAAAAGCTAATCAGGATAAAAAAATATATGCTGCATTAAAGGAATTAAATGTGAATGATTTTATTGATTCAATGATAGGAAAATAAAAGAGTACGAAGGATAGCATTTAACTTTTTGATTATTCTTTTCCTTAGCTAAATGCCGATATTATGTGTAAAATAAAATGACTGACCTTAATTGGCAGAATGAGTAGGTATCTTTGCATAAATTTAAAAATATACTTATTATGGTAGTACTTATTGGAATTATTTTATTGATTGTATTCATCTTAATTATTAGATTATTTGGCGCCTGGATGTTAAGAATTGATGAGATTATCAAACTGCAAAAGGACATGCTGGTAGAAATGAAAAAGCATTCACAGCAAAATTTATCGTAACAAAAATTTCCCCATCTTATTCTTTTCCTATTTTTGAAATAAGGGCAGTATAAGATGGGCCGCTTTTTCTGCTCCTGCAAAGGTAAAATGAGTGTAATCGCCTGCTGCCAATGCGGGTCTTTCCTTTTCTACCCATCGTTTCATGCTGCCTGGTCCTCCCATGGCTTCTGCTAAACTGAAAAAAGCGGCATTTCCTTGTTTTGCTGCTTTTGACATGCTGGCAGTAAGATATGGGAGTCCAGGATTGGAATATTTTGCACCAGCCGGACCATTACATTTGTCTGGTGGACCAATAATCAAGATGGGTACACCGGGAAATGCTTGCTGGAAATGCTGTATTAATTTTAAAATTTTGATCTCAAAATAGCGGTAATCCGTTTGGGTGGGGCCTAAAACATTTAATCCAAATTGGAAAACAATTAAATCGTATTTCAGCTTTTCCTGAAATCCTGCCAACATATTTACGGGGATTTTAGTCAATCGGGGACCATCTAATCCCCGTAAACTAAAATTATCGAGTAAAACACCTTCCTTGCTTTCCATACTCAGTCCATATAAGGGAATTTCGGGTGGAATCTGAGCACTAATCC
>JBEAXK010000027.1:0-8394 GCA_041159865.1 Bacteroidota bacterium | reverse complement strand
ATAATATACTTTATACTTGTAATTTTTATTTAATGTATTGAATAAAAAAGTTCATATTTTTATTTTTAATAATTGAAAAAAGAGTCATAAAAAAAGACCCATTACGAGGTGTAATGGGTCCTTTTACAAAAAGAAAATTTATTTAATTACCTCCTGGAGGCGGCATATCTACATCTCCAGGTTTTGCTACTTGAAACTCGACGCGACGATTCATGAAACTGCTATTTGCTTCAACAATATTATCGTTTTTACCCTTGTAATTTAATACAAAGCGCTCTCTGGCTATACCTTGTTTGTTTACAAAATAATCAATAGCTGCACTTGCCCTCTGATAGGATAATTTTTGATTGATATCTTCTCCACCTATTTTATCAGTGTAACCAATGACTAATAATTTCATTCCAACATTTGACTTCATCATTCTGGCTATAGACGAAAGATTGCCAATATCCATATTACGAATATTGCTACTGGACATTTCAAAATGAATCATAGGTAAGAACCATTCAACGACAGCACCACCACCAAAAGAGCCACCACCTGATGCTTCACGCTGCTGAAAAGCCTGCTCCACAATTTCTTTTACTCTTGCTTCAGTCACACCGCTACTTCCAGGACGCATGTTAGATCCGCCCGTAGCAGAACTACCTCCTGAGTTATTGCCATTCACAATAACACCATCGGCATCCACTTGTTCTCCTTCAAGAGGAGCATAAAATGGTTGTTTATCTAAATAATCTGCAACTCCGTCTTTATCGCTATCGAGGGTACGACCACGAGTATCAACTAATGCATTAGGAGGTGTGTTCAGTTCTAAATCAAACTCATCCAACACACCGTCTTTATCTGAATCCTGAATAGGGATTTTGCCTCCGGTTCCAATATTTGATTTAATACCTTCAATTTCACGAATCACATTTTTCAAAGGATTATTCCAAAAGGCGGGAGAATCACCTGACTTATTGCCAATAATATAATTTAAACTAAGGTTAGTAAAACCTACATAATCGTTATAATCGCGTTGAGCAGCAGTAGGATTTTCAAGACCATTATCCCATCCATCAATCAAATCTCTTCGCTCACCCATTGCCATTATGGTTTGATGTTCCAGACCAATACTCAAGTTAGGTGTTACCCTGTAGGCAATATTAATACCAGCACCTACATGAAAGGGGTTGTGTGAAAAATCATATTTTATAGTAGATTTTTCTGATTCTGTAGGTCTTGTTGAAATCGTACCATATTTAACAACGGTGGAAGAATTAGCACCTGCTCCAACCATTAAATTCATAGCCAGTTTTTTTTCTTTATCTGGAGAAGCTAAAGAATTAACATTAATGAGTCCCCATACAGTGCCAGACATCCAGGTAGAACTGAATCCTCGTAAGGAAGGAATTAAATGATCTGAATTTCCAACCGCTTTAGCATATAAAAATTCACCTCTCAGTGAAAATATATTATCAAGAGCAAATCGCAAACTTCCAGCAAAACCATAATTTGAAAATCCGCCTGCAGAGTCTGGATTACCTCTTTTTATTTCACCTAAAATCTGAAACAGACCGCCACGAATACCTACTTCAAATCCTGAACCTGAGGAATACCCACTTTCAGCCTCAGCTGCTGGTTCTTCAGCCACTGATTCCATTGGGGGCGCTACCTCATTTGATTCTTTGGGGGGCTTAGCCGCTTTTTTCTCCTTTTTAGGTTTATCCTTTCCATTTACAGGTTGATCCCATGGCATTGTCTCATCATCAGTAGTCTGACCATTTGCGATGACACTGGTCACTACGAAGAGGAGTAACGAATAGACTATTTTCTTTAACATGCTCCGAAAATTAATAATAAGATACTTAATTTAGAATCTGGGAGATAGTTTTTCAGGTCAAACAATTAGTTTACACATGAAAATTTATCCAAATTTATAAATTATTTGGTTAATATAAAATTATCTATCTTTTTTTCTAAAAAAATACAGACTTAATTCATTATCAAATGAATTAACCTCCATAATTTGAATTTAAAATCGACCGTATTTGCAACCATCTTGAGTGAATTTCCCTCAAATAAATTACAAATTGTGATCTCGACAGGAATCGAACCTGTATCTTGGGTTCCGGAGACCCATGTAGTATCCATTCTACTACGAGACCTAAAAATGAAGTTGCAAATATATTTTAAATAATCCATTTCCATGGATTTCTTGAAGGATTTAAACGATTAAAAATAAATGAGCGATGAATTTTGGCGTTTGGTAGAGTTATTTGCCACTTTGATTTAAAAAAATTTGCATCCTGATATATTTATATTTCCTTTACAAGGCAAAATAAGTTTAAACTAATTCTATGTCAACTAAGTTAAAATCATTTCTTTATTTTCTCTTCTTAAGTACCTTACTTACTGTAAACCTGAATGCTCAAAATATGGGTAAATTATCAGGTGTGGTATTAGATTCCGCTGGAGGTACGTTGAGTTCTGCAACCGTGATGTTATTAAAAAAAGCAGACTCTACTCTGGTTGAATTTGCCTTGTCAGAAAATGATGGACGATTCAAATTTGAAAAGTTGGCCATGGGAGATTTCTTGCTAAATGTAACTTACCTGGGATATAAGTCTTTTTACAAGCCCGTTACATTTTCTTCTGCAACGCCAAATGTAGATATGGGGAATGTCGTTCTGGAGTCACAAAGCACTTTATTGAATGAGATTACTGTAGAAGGTGAGCGTAATCCAATGACTATTAAAAAGGATACCGTTGAATATAATTCTGCCGCTTTTCAAGTTCAACCCAACGCCAATGTCGAGGAACTGTTGAAGAAATTACCGGGCGTTCAGGTTGACAGGTCTGGTAATGTTCAGGCTCAAGGTGAAACGGTAAACAGGATTTTAGTGGACGGAAAAGAATTTTTCGGAAGGGATCCTAAAATGGCTACAAAGAATTTACCCGCCAGTGCGATTGATAAAATTCAGGTTTTTGATAAAAAATCAGATCAGGCTGAATTTACAGGGGTCGATGACGGGCAACGCGAAAAAACGATAAATCTTACGCTCAAAGAGGATAGCCGGAAAGGTAGTTTTGGAAACTTAAATGGAGGAATTGGATCTGAAGAAAGATTTCAAGGTAAGGCCAGCCTGAATAAATTTGGCTCCAAAGAAAAAATTTCTTTCATTGGTATGGCCAATAATATCAATAATCAGGGCTTTTCCTTCGAAGAATATGTTGGCTTTACGGGAGGCATGTCCCGAGGTGGTGGCATTCAGATAGATGGAGACAGCCCTATCAATAATGGCAATAATACGGGTTTTACAAATACCTATTCTGGTGGACTAAATTATACGAATACATTAAGTAAAAATACAGAGCTGAATGGCAGTTATTTCTATTCCCTATTGGATAAGCAAACGGACAGAACGCTTTTTAGAGAAAATTTCCTGGCTGACAGAACCTTTTTCAATACGGAAGACAGCAAACAAAACAACAGAAATCTAAGCCATAGATTAAATGTTGTACTGGATCACAAACTTGACTCTTTCCAATCGCTAAAATTAACTTCCAGAGTTACTCTACGGGAAAGCAATACCCTTTATGATGGAGAAACGTCGACTTTAAACGCCGATTATTCCCCTTCAAACAGCAATATCAGAACAAATACAAGTGAAGGAGCAGCTACCCAGTTAACCAATGATTTATTATACCGCAGAAGGCTTTCTAAACCTGGAAGAAGCTATTCTGCTAATTTTTCATTCAACTTAAATAATGACGGTAACTTTGGTGAAAATTTATCAGAAAACACCTTCTTCAAAGCTGGAAAAAGCAGAACGGATACTATTAAACAGCGTTTTGACCAGGATAATGAGCGAATTACTTATGGGGTGAGGCTTTCCTACACCGAACCATTGTTTAAATTGCAATATCTTGAAATGAATTATGACTACAGACATAATGATAATAATCAATTTCGCGAAGTATATGATTTAGCGTTCGGACTTAATCCTTTTGAAAAATTTAATTCCCAACTCAGTAATAAATATACCACAGATTACAATTATCATCGTGGAGGTGCAAATTATCGGTACTCAGGTGAAAAATTCAATATTACGGCAGGAGCCAGCTTACAATATTCCTTATTAACAGGTGATTTGATATTAACTGAACAACATATTGAGAAAAAATACACCAATATTTTACCTGCAGTCAGAATGCGCTGGGAAGTTGGAAAAGGCAAAAATTTGTCCGCTGATTATTCAACCAATGTAAGGGAACCTTCCTTAACTCAATTACAGCCATTGGTTGACAACAGCAATCCACTCAATATTTATGTGGGTAACCCAGATCTAAGACCTGAATATAGCCATAATGTTGGAGCTCGATTTTTTAGCTTCAATCAGTTTTCAATGACAAATATTTTTATCTTTTCAAATATAGGTTATACCCAAAATAAAATAAGAAATACTCAGGTTATTGACGATCGCTACATTACAACAACCAGACCTGAGAACGTAGCTAATGATTTAAATTTTTCAACCCGTGCCAATTTTGGGACCAGAATTAAGCCATTGAAAATAAGAATTAACAGTAATGCGGGCATTATTAGAAATAAAGGTCTTACTTACATAAACGGGGCTTTGAGTACCACCAATTCGACAAATTTATCGGGAGGTTTATCTATAGAAAATCAGAAAAAAGAGTTGTTTGACTGGCAAATTGGCATTGACTGGACCAATTCAAAAACTTCTTATTCTATTGCTACCCAAAATGCGAGAGAATACAGTGTCAGGACCTATACGGCCAATATTAATATCCCCTTGTTCAAAAAAGCCATTAATTTATCTTCCAATTTAGACTATGAAATTTATTCAGGATTGAGTGCCGGATTTAATCAGGCTATTCCCATTTGGAATTCAGGGTTATCTGTATTTATTTTAAAAGACAAAAAAGGAGAATTAAAATTAGCAGCAATTGACATGCTTAACAGAAATACGGGAATTAGCCGCTCTGCAGACTTTAATTACACTTCTGACGAGCAAATTCGTTCATTAGGCAGATATTTCATGCTAAGTTTTACTTATTCGATAAAAGGAAAAGGTATGGTAAATAATCCAATGGGTATGCCTTCAGGTACCAGAATCTTTATGAGATAATGTATTTTATCATAAACAAGTAAATCATTTAACAAAATAGATTCCATGATTTTTCTCCCATGGAATCTATTTTGTTATCAAAGTAAGTGACTGAATTTTATTAAATTAATTGGAATTAATTTAATTTTAATAATTAAAATCGATTTAAATGGGAACTCATGCCTTGAATATAGCCAAAGAATTTAAAAAAAATAAATTTGGAATGGCAAATTATGCTGATACTATACAATCTAAAAGTTTAGATGGATTACAAAATCATGCGGATACTCAAAAATTAATAAGAATTAAAAATGCATCTGAACAGACTAATCACCAAGAAAAAATAGCACAGTTAAAATCTATGGGTGACACCAGAGCTCAAAAAATTCAACATGGCGATGTAACCCAGCTTATGCTTAGAACTGCTGGGACTAGAATATTAGGTGCAGGAGTAAGAGCAGCAGAAGCGGGAGTAAGAAATGCACCCAGAATTGCTAAGGCTGGAGCTAAATTAACAGGCGGCTTAGCTGTTGCGGATCAGATGTCAGGAGCAGCTACTGGTTATCTTATGAACGATAAAAATAAATTCGCTAAGCACAGTTTTTCATTAGCGGAAAGTGCCATCGGAAAAATGAAAATCCCTGTTACAGTTAAGAGCGTCGCGGAAGATATTTTTAAAACCTTAGCAGAGGAAGCAGAAACTTTCCCGTTTGACGAAACTACTCCATTTGATGATTCTCAAAATCAGATTATTTCTGAAAGTATTAGAGAATTAAGTTCCGTACTAGATGAAAACGATATTCCAAATCCGATAGCAGCATTCATCTCCATGGACAATATACAATCTCGTTTCTTTGCTTTAGCAGAGGTTGCAAAAAATAAAGAACTTGAACTTATTCTGGGACGTATGAGATTTGACGAAGAATTTGAAAGAGGAAGAGTTGCACCGGAATAACAAATTTGCTGCAGAACATCCTGAAGTTGATGCTTTTAATAAAAGTCAGGGAAGAAGCCTATAATGCTTTAAAAGGGAATGTACCGGGAAAATAAATTCTCGGTTACATACCCTTTTAATTTTTACACATTAGTTCCGGGGAGCACCCATTCTTATCTGGAAGCCGCCTTGTGGGTTCGCACCCATTTCTTTCATCCTCTCTGCTACAATGGCATTGTATTCTTTTCTGGTTACTGCTTTGCCTTTATCTGGCTCTGTAATTCCTGCTGATAAGGCAGGATCCAGGTTAATTTCTTTGGCAATAAGGGTTTGCCCACCCTCATTGATATCGACCATAAGAACCAGGCCAGGTAGTCCTGCAAAAGTCTGTGGTCCGGCACTTATGGGAATTGTTGGTGTAAAATAAGCTTTTATGCGACGTTCTCTGCCCATCACAGAATCTTGATAAGACGCGCCTATGGTTAGATATCCATTAATCATTTTTTGTTCTCCTGTAATTTTCCAGGTCATTTTCTCTGTTTCATCAGATATAAGAAAGGTCTTATCCATGAAATCAGTCTGTTCAATTGAACGCTTTTCCTTTAAATTTCTGAAAACGATATTAGCGGAACGACGCATCATAAATCTTCTCATCATTCCTTCTTGTTCCGTAGCAGCTGGAGGTGCATCTGGTTGTTTCTCTGCATTTTTACAAAGAGACATCGTTTCATTGAAAAGTAATTCCAGATTTGACACCTGAAATTCAGGAACAAACTTTTTCATTTCTTCCGCTCTTTCAGGAGGCAAATTACGATGTATATTCACCGTAACCTCATAGATTATTCTCCCCCCTTTACCTTGTGCTCCCAACATTAAAAATGAAAACATTCCTATGGAAAGGAAGATCATTCTATACATTTTCATATTATCAAAATTTATTTGTGAAAAAAGTAGGCTATTATACACTCAATAACAGACAATAAAAAAAATATTCTATCAAACCTAATAAATAATCTATGACTTTTAGAAATTATAGCTAAATTCATTTTTTAAACCTTAGAAAAATCACAAGCAACAACCGTTTAATATGGGACAAAAAAGTGAGGAACAGCAGATTGGTTTTGGGCCAACCATTGCTCTTGTCATGGGAAATATGATTGGATCGGGCGTATTTTTTCTTCCGGCATCTCTCGCTGCCTACGGCGGTATAAGCATGTTTGGCTGGGCGCTTTCCGCACTCGGAGCCGTTGGACTAGCCCTTGTTTTTGCAGCTCTTAGTAAAAAATATCCCGGAACTACCGGAGGTCCTTACGTTTATACCAGAGAAGGATTTGGCCATTTTGCTGCCTTTTGGGTCGCATGGGGTTACTGGATTTCCGTTTGGTGCACCAATGCTGCCATAGCTGTTGCTTTAATTGGCTATTTAAGTCATTTCTTTCCAACTATTGGCGAGCATCCTATTGCAGCTATTTCAGCAGGACTTAGTGTTATTTGGTTCTTAACCTGGGTAAATACAAGGGGGATTAAGACAGCAGGAACAGTACAATTAGTTACCACTATTTTAAAATTAACGCCTCTATTAATGGTGTCCATCGTAGGCATATTTTATGTCAATATGGACTATTTGACGCCTATGGTTCGTGGAGAAAACACCATTGGAGGTGCTTTGGCAGCTACAACAACGCTTACACTTTTCGCTTTTCTGGGACTTGAATGTGCCACAATCCCTGCTGCCAACGTGAAAGATCCAGAAAAAACAATTCCCAGCGCTACCATCTGGGGTACTTTGCTTACCGCATTTGTTTATATGCTTGGAAGTTTTGCTGTTATGGGAATCATTCCTCCTGATGAATTAATGCAGTCAAAAGCTCCATTTGCCGATGCCGCTACCAAAATTTGGGGTCCCTGGGCAGGAAATTTTGTGGCAGCAGGGGTACTTATTTCTACTTTTGGTGCACTTAATGGCTGGATTTTAATACAAGGTCAAATTCCTTTAGCCGCT
The DNA here is from genome assembly GCA_041159865.1 of Bacteroidota bacterium. GTDB lineage: Bacteria > Bacteroidota > Bacteroidia > Chitinophagales > Saprospiraceae > BJGN01. Next base: position 341 of record JBEAXK010000027.1, on the reverse strand, counting down.
GCAAATGATAAGGTTTTTCCTGAAATATTTGGCAGACAAAATAGTAAAGCCACCCCAGCAGTGGGTATCGTATTGTCCAGTGTTTTGATTTCTATTTTATTGTTGATGAATTATACAAAGGGCTTAGTTAAAGCCTTTGAATTTATGATTTTATTGACAACGATTAGTGTATTAATTCCTTATATTTTTTCATCCGCTACCTACGCTTTGACCATATCATTTAAAAAGAACCCCCGCTGGCTTATTCAATTATCTATCGCTTTAGTTGCCTTCATTTACTCTATGTATGCGGTTATTGGCGCTGGTTACGAGGTAGTTTACTGGGGATTTATCCTCCTTCT
>JBEAXK010000018.1:0-12276 GCA_041159865.1 Bacteroidota bacterium | reverse complement strand
ATCCTACGCTTTGGCAGCTTTTCTCAGAAACGATTTAAAAATTCCGCTTCCTCAACGGTTTTTAGAAAATAAATGGTTGGAAATCTTTTATGGTAAAGACTCATATTTTGAAAATTGTTCTGTTCTTAGTAATGATGCACTTGGTAAAAGTTTAGTTAGAAATACTCAGTATGGTAATTTATATGTGAAGGAAATTGTTTCTTATAATAGGAGAGAAAATCATGTTTTACTTGTTAAGATGGATAAAAATTTGATAGATGAATCTATCTTTTCGTCTAAAAAGCTTATGATTACTGCAAATGCAAATGTCAACGGTGAAACCAACCGCTATAATATTGAACTTTTTAAAGACCCTGCATGGAATCCTTTGGATCACTACCTATTTTTTCATTTTAGTACTGATCTGGAAGTTTTGGAAGTCTTAGATGTTTTTCTAACAAATTAAAATATCCCTGTTTCTGTCCGATCTAAAAGGTTCGTTTTTTTGCTCATACATTTTATTTAGCCTATTCTTACCGGGTAATTGATTCATTAACCCGGTCAAGTCCTTGCGACTTATCGGAGCTTAGCTATATTTTTGGAAAATATTCACACTTTAGATAATTGCTTGGTTATTTCGCCAGCTTTTCCCACTTCTATGAACGGGGTTCAGGATTTTGCCAGCTTACTCGCTTCGGCACTTTCTTTAAAAACGTCTGTCAAATTTCATTTTTTATCCTTGCCATCTTTATCTGAAAATGCAATTTCTTCCTTAGTCAAGCCTTACGCCTTTATTCATCTTCATTATGTCGGATATGGTTACTCTAAATACGGTACTCCCGTAAATTTGGTTTGCGCTCTTGAAAAATGGAAACAAAATTGCAGAAATCAACTTCTCATTACTTTCCATGAGCTTTTTGCCGAGTCTCTTATACCATGGAAAAAGAGTTTTTATCTTCAAAAATATCAAAAACTACTTTTCTACAAGTTATCTAAAATAGCCGATTTTGCGGTTGTGAGCTGTCATGCTTTCGAACCTCATTTTCCTTCTCCAGTATCTAAATTTCCCGTTTTCTCAAATATTCCTGTACCCCCCTTTTTATTTCCATTTGAAATGAGAAATGATTATGCCGTTATATGGGGGAATCTTGAGGCAAAGCGAAGCGCCTATTCTTTTTTGGGAAAATACAATCAAACTGTTTCAAAAAATTGGAAATGGACCAAAATTATGGATATTGGGGTGTTAGATCCTGTACCACCCTCTTTGCCGGTTCCGATTATTCACCTTGGATTTTTAAAGGCTAATGAAATTTCTTGCTTGCTTTCTTCTTGTAAATATGCTGTTCTAACTACTTATTCGCCTGATTATTTCTCAAAATCTGGCATTTTTGCAGCTTACGCCTCGCATGGTTTAGCTGTTTTATCTGCTCCTTTAAAGCAAGATTATTTTGCATCCTTAGATGGTTTATCGGAATCTATCCATTTTCAAAAAATAAATAAAGAGGTTTATCAATTTCCATCGTTTTTAGCTTCCAAATTGAATACCTGGTATGGAGAACATGACTTGGAAAAGCATGTAAAACTCATTTATTTACCAATAATTAGAAAAATTGTCCAAAATTATTTTTGTTACTAATCCATCAAAACAACATACTCCACATTTAGTTAATGCGCTAAGTAAAATGATGGGTACAAAGGTTTTCTGGCTTTCTTCTATTTTATTTAACCCTCCTTTTTTTATGAGGAAATGGTTTTTTCTTCAGCAAAGAAGAAGCATGATTGTTTCTAATATTCAAATGATTATTCCCGGTGCTTGGTTGCTGAGAGAAATAATTTTAAGGCTGTTTTTTAAAGGAGAAAGAAGAAATTTCATCAGGGATCGGCTACACGATAAATGGGTTTGTGGCTGGGTGGAGAAACAGCAACCTTATATTTTAATCGGTTCGGAAAAATCGTGTAAGGATTCTTTTCTTACAGTCAAAAAATATCGGGGAATTTGTATTCTTGATCTTGCACAAATTCATGTAAATGAATTAGAAATCATTCGAAACGAATATTTATTCCTTAAAAAAGAATGGGGGAATGATTTTTTATTTGAGAAAATTAAAAAAATCAAGTTAATTGAATATGATTTGGCCGATTACATTTGGGTGATTTCTTCGAAAATGAAAAATTCTTTGCTAAACTCGGGGATTTCCGAAAAAAAAATATTCCCTGTTACCCTGGGCTTTAATCCACAAATATTTTACAAAAATCCTTATTGGCAAATCAGGAATAATCATGGGTTAAAGTTGATTTTTGTTGGAAATCTGTCTGAAGCAAAAGGCATTTCATTTTTATTAAAAATAATGGAGAGGCTCCTTCCTTTTCCCATTTCTCTTACCCTCATTGGTTCAAATGCTCACTCGTTTCGAAATAAAACAGATCTTCCAAATATTGTCTTTGAAGGTATTATGGATCAACCTTCAGTAGCAAATTATTTGCGTGATGCCGATGTTTTTGTATTTCCTTCCTTTTTAGATAGTTGGGGAATGGCCGTTATTGAGGCAATGGCTGTTGGATTACCCGTTGTCGTAAGTCACAGTGTGGGTGCAGCTACATGGATAGATAAAAATTCGGGATTCGTTTTGCCTATCCAGGAAGATCAATGGATTAAGACCATTTTAGCCTTGTATTTTAGTCCTTCACTAAGAATAAATATGGGACGCCAGGCTTCTCTTAAAGTAGAAATACTGACATGGGAAAATTATCAGAATGATTTAAATCTTTGCCTGAATGAGGTGATTAGCTTCGTATAAAAATGATTCAAGCACCCAAAATTCTTCTTTTTCAGGAATATTTTAGCCCAGGATATCTCGCTGGAGGTATGCAAACCGCAAATAAACATCTGTTGTCTCAACCTAATTTATTTAATATACGAATCATTACTTCCAATACTGACTTAAATGTGGTAACCGGTTATCCAGATATTTATCCTGATAGATGGACCAATAGGAAATTTGGAGAAAGATTCTTTCCGGTTTGGTATGCCCGTAAAGGAATTATTAAGACTAAAAATTATACCCATTTTTATTCTTATAAACCAGATTGGATTTATTTGCAGGGTATCTATGGCTTATTTTTCTTTCTGATACCACTAATTTGGGCTCTATGCGACGGAATTCCTGTTATTATATGTCCTCATGGTATGTTAGACCAAGGTTCTCTTGACCAGAAATTCTTTAAGAAATGGATATATTTAAAAGTTTTTAAATTTTTTGGATGGCACAAAAAAATCAGATGGCAGGCTACTTCTATTCATGAGGTGAATCAGATTAGGGCATTTTTTGGAAACAAGGCAAATGTTTTCAGTACAAAATTAATGGTATCTCCAAATTTGGATAAGATACGTCATACCTACAAAAACAGAGGTGTTCTTCATTTGCTTTTTTACAGTAGAGTTTCTCCAAAGAAAAATCTTCATCTTATTCTTGAAAGTTTGTTAAATACAGACGCCTCTATTTCATTATCTATTGTCGGTCCGATTGAAGACAAATTTTATTGGGAGAAAAGGTGTTTTCCTTTCATAGAGTTACTCGGTAAGCGGGTTTTTTATCATGGTACTGTTCCCTCACTAGACGGTTATTTGAATTTGAATAAAATTCATTTCATGATTTTACCGTCCGATGCAGAAAATTTCTCCTTTGCTATTTTTGAATGTTTATCAAAAGGTATTCCTGTCATTACCAGTAAGAATACACCATGGGCAAATATTAAAAAACTGGGTGGGGGATTTATTTTAGAAGATCTGTCAAAGTTGACGGAATTATTAAATGAATTGATCCATTTAAACGATTTAACCTATCAAAGGTGTTGTCAAGGTGCTTTAAAATGTGCGGAATCCTACACGGAAAGTAGTCATAGAAATATAGAAGACTATCATAAACTGTTTTCATGACCTTAACCACGTTTACAAAAAGAGAAATATTCTTTTTAGTTCTTTTGTTGTGTGCCATTTTTTCTGGGTCACTTCGAAAATGGTTCTTTCTACCCGCATACTTTAATCATGGAATATTAGGATTTCAACTCCTTTTGCCTTGGTTGTTTTGTCTTGGATTTTATCCCTGGAATCAAAGTAAAATTTATAAATATTTATTTATTCACTGGTTGATTTTATTCCTCCTGACGTTGATTCCCGATAATTGTGGATTTTTTCATTCCTTTTTTGGTTTTCTTTTACATGGAGGTTTCTGGACAGCATTATTTGTTTTTTTGGCAAATAATAAGAAGGTCGACTGGATTAAATTTTACCCTGTTTCCCTTCTGATTTTAGGTTTAGAAACAATTCTTGTCATTTTCCAATATGCATTGCCTGTAGATCATTTCATTAATCAATATGCAAATTTCAAGGCTATTGGAGATATTGCTTTAATGGGAGAAAGTGCCAGAGTGACAGGAACATTTAGTTATGTTAGTGGATTGGGATCCTATGTTTTGTTTATGAGTTTTCAGTTATGGCTTATTAGCTTACAGCCTAAATTTAATCCTTTCATCTTTTTTTTACATGAGGTATGTTTAGGAATTCTGGCTTTGTTAAATGGGAGTCGGGCTGTAATTTTTGCTTTTATTTTAATTTGGATAATTTCAAGAATTTTAAGAGGGTTGCCCCGCTGGATAAATATTTATAACATACTGATTATCATTTTTCTATTTTCAAGTATAAGGGTTTTTCCAGTGTTTAAAAAATTATTGTTCCAACCATTTTTCAATCTATCGGAAAGGGTAGTTTCAAATGTAGGTTCTGGGGAACAAACAAGCAGATTTATTACCCCATGGAAAAATGTGATCTTTTTCTCCAGTGAAAAGGAATGGTTTGGTTATGGATTAGGATGTACCTACCAGGGCGCTAACGAGTTATGGGGAATATCGTCCAATTTACTCAGGTTTGGATATTTTGAAGAAGAACCGGAAAGAATTTTAATTGAAGGAGGGTGGGTGTTATTTCTCCTTAAGCTTTTATTTATCCTTCTTTTTATTACTTTAAATCATATTCCCAAATGGATATGTGGTATTTTATTTGCCCTCATATTAGGATATTTTCCTATAGTTTCCAATACCTATAATTCATTTTTCTTTTTGTGGGGAATTATCTCTCTGTCCAGCCAATATGAACAAAAGAATCGTTTTTTTTACCCGTAAACCTATTCAGGGTTTCCATTACAGTATTGAAAATACGTTAAATGAAGTACGAACAGGTCTTTTAAAAACGGGTAAATGGGAAATTAACTGGATCGAAATGCCTCAATTTAGCAAGGGTTTTATGCCTAGGATCAAATTGATGTTTTTTGCCTGGCTTCACAAACATGAAATAAATCATATCATTGGAGATATTTATTTTATTGCTTTATTCCTGCCCAGTAAATCGCTGATTATAACCATCCACGATGTCTTATTTCTATATCCTAAAAGGGGACTGTCTTGGCTTATTTTATGGTTTTTCTGGATTTATTTACCTGTAAAAAAGGCAAATACAATTATTGCTATATCTCAATTTACAAAAAATGAGATTATACGAGTAACTGGTTGCAATCCTTCAAAAATTATAGTCATTCCCTGTTTGATTTCTTCTCAGTTCAACTTCTGTCCAAAAAAAATTAATAAAGAATGTCCAGTCATTCTTCATATTGGTACTGCCTGGAATAAAAATTTAGATAATCACATTAAGGCATTAAAAGGTATTCCTTGTCAATTTATCATTGTTGGTTTTCTCTCAAAGAGTCAAAAACTGGCCTTACATCAGGCAGAAATTAAATATCAGAACTTGGTTCAGCTATCAGAAATGGAAATGCTCGATATATACCATTCTTGTGATTTGCTTTTGTTTTCTTCTTTGGCAGAGGGATTTGGATTACCTATTCTTGAAGCACAGAGCGTTGGTAGGGTTGTGATAACTTCCAAAGGGGGAGCTATGACAGAGATTGCAGGAAATGGGGCATTATTAGTAGATCCACTTTCTCCAGATGAGATTCGAAAGGGCATTTTGGCTCTTATTAATGACGAACCATTAAGGGCATTTTATATTTCGGAAGGTCTTAAAAATAAGGATAAATATATTTTAAAATCCATTATTGATCAACATGACAGAATATTGTCATCTTTTTAACCCGCATTAATTTTAACTCATTAATGAATATTTTAGGTATAAATTTTGGTCATCCAGACGCATCTGCCGTTTTGCTAAAAGATGGATACTGGTTATTTGGATCTGAGGAGGAAAGGTTTAAACGAGTAAAGCACTGGGAAGGATTTCCTTTTGAAGCTATCTCATTTTGCTTAGAAAGTGCAAGTATTTCTTTGGATCAATTAGATTTTATAGCGGTTGCAGGAGATAAATATGCAAATTTATTTCGTAGAATGCTTTTTTCCCTGCAACATCCAATGTACCTAATAAACAGTAAAGGGGTATTTGGAAATTTTAAGAAAGAATGGAACCATTATTTCCCTCATTGGATTCTTCATAAAAAGTTAAGATTTGTAGAGCATCACCGTTCCCATCTTGCATCGGCATTTTATAGCTCTCCCTTTGAAGAGGCATTCATTTATTCTATTGACGGATCTGGAGATTTTTCAACCTCCATGTGGGCAATAGGTAAGGGAAATAAAATAAATGTCTTGGGTAACACCAGTTATCCTCATTCGTTAGGCTTGTTTTATACCGCAGCAAGTCAATATTTAGGATTTCAGGAAGTGGGAGATGAATATAAAGTGATGGGTTTAGCTGCCTATGGTAAACCTGTTTTTTTTGAAGAATTATTAAGTGTGCTTCAGATACAAACTGAGGGCACTTTTAAGTTGAAAAATGAGTTTTTTAAGTGGAATAAGCCATTAATTGGTGAGAATAATATATATGGATACCCCAATATTTCTTTATTTTTTTCAAAATTTTGGGAAATAAAATGGGGTATTTCCAGACATCCTGATGAAAAATTATCTTCCATACATGCGGATTTTGCCGCATCAGTTCAAAAAGTTTTTGAATTTATATTGATGAGAAGGTTAAATTATTTAGCGGGAATAAGTGCCGTCAAAAATCTTTGTTTAGCCGGAGGATCTATTCAAAATTCAGTGGCCATTGGTAAAATTAAATCCTTAACACCATTTAAAAATATTTATGTACCCTGTGCATCGCACGATGCAGGTATTTCTTTGGGTGCAGCCCAATGGGTGCATTTTCAAGAAGGAAAAGGAGTAAGAACAGAAGCTATTTTCCATTCATTTAAAGGTAAATGTTATACTAAAGAGGAGATAAAAGCAGTTTGCATCGAAAAAAAATGTCACTTCCAAGAATTTAATATAGAGGAAATAATTCACAAAGCAGTGGCTATTTTATTGTTAGGGGGGATTATAGGTTGGTTTCAGGGAAGAGCAGAATTTGGGCCAAGGTCATTAGGAAATAGGTCTATTTTAGCAAATCCTTTAATTCCTGGTATAAAGGATACACTAAATATGGTAATAAAAAACAGAGAAAAATTTCGACCTTTTGCCCTTTCTGTCTTAGCAGAATATCAACAGGAATATATAGGATACAGTGATTTTTTACCCTTTATGGAGCAGGTGAAGGGAATAAATGGTAAAGGGTTAAAGGCCATTGGAGCATTCTCTCACATTGACAATACGATTCGAATTCAATCTGTCCGAAAGGAAGAAAATGCTTTATTTCATGAACTTATTACCTCATTCCATAAAAATAGTGGTGTGCCAGCTTTAATAAATACCTCATTTAACGAAAACGAACCTATCGTTCATTCTCCTGCAGACGCCATAGAATGCTTTAAACGAACGGGGATAGACTTTCTAATAATGGGTAATATACTGATTCAAAAACTAAATATAAAATGAAAGAAAATTTATGGATTAGCATTATAACGCCCACATTAAATTGTGCCAAAACGATTGAATATTGCATTCAATCTATTAAAAGTCAGGAATATAAATTTGTTGAACACATCATAGTGGATGGGAACTCTACCGATGGCACAATTGAAAAAATACAAACTGCCTCTTTTGACGGGAAACTAATAATAGGTTCTGATAACGGAATTTATGCAGCTATAAATAAGGGCATAAAGCAAGCAAAAGGTCACATCATAGGAATTTTACATGGGGATGATTTCTATGTAAACAATCAGATATTGGCCAACCTCATACCTATTTTTAGAGGTGGCGTTGAAGCGGTATTAGGAAGTGTCTGGTTCATACCTAAAATAGGGGAGCATCGTATCATTCGTAAATATGAGACTAAATATTGGATTCCAACCCATTTCAGATGGGGGATACAACCACCTCACCCTGGGTTTTTTTTGTTAAAAAGGAAGTACTTAGATTTAGGATTATACCGAGAACATTTTCAGATTGCGGGTGATTTTGAGTTTTTATTAAGAGGATTTTTAGAAGGAAACTGGAAATATTATCTCCTTCATGAGCCTGTTATTTATATGCGATCAGGCGGAAAGAGTAAATTTTCATTGAAAAATTTGATCCTCATTAATAAAGAGTGCTGGCAGGCTTGTTTGGAAAATAATTACAAAATTTTTCCGGGTCAATTACTTTGGCGGTACTTACCAAAGTTAATTGGGGTGCTAAACCCTATATTTTGTAATTTTTGTAGATTTTTATTTTAATATTGGAATAAAATATTGAAAATGATTGCATTAAAAATTTGTAATGTGTTAAAAATCCCAGTTAGAAAAATATATTCCTATCGAAAATTACGTTTAAAAGTTCTACCTTAGCATTAATTAATTTTTATTAATGGCAGTTTTTAACGTAGAGAAGATAGTTTTCATAAATCACTTGCGACTTATGGGGGGCGAAGCTTTTAAAAATTCGAAAATAATATAAAAGGCTTTTAATTTAATTGAGATGTGTCAAACTTTTTTTAAGAAAATAAAATTCCAACTTACAATTCTAAGTTTAACTTTTTATTCTGCTTTGCCAGGTCAAATTCCTGCATCTGAGATAGATTACGTGATTCGATTTGGGATTGAAAATGGACTAAGTGATTTTCAAATTTTAGATGAACTCAGAAATAGAGGTTTATCTGACAAAGAGGTTCAGCTTTTAAATGATAAAATTATTTTGCAAAGAAGATCAAAGTTATCGCCCAAAGAATTACAAACGGACTCTATCAAAATACCTATAACAGACACTTTTTCAACTAAAAAGCAGGGTTTAGATTTTAATAATGAGGAAATTGAAAGTTTCGGCAGGAATTTTTTTAGTGGTAATCAATTTATTTTTAATTCAGACATTAAGATGCCAAGTCCTAAGAACTACTTTATTGGAAGTGGAGATGGATTAATTTTAGATTTAAGTGGAATCCAGGATAAGGTTCAATTTTTGACAGTTAATCCAGAGGGTTTTGTAAGAGTAGAACTTTTGGGTCCTGTATATTTGTCAGGTCTAACTTTAATAGAAGCAAGAGATAAGATTAAAGGACTTTTATCCAAAATATTTCCGCAATTAAATAATGGAAGTACTCGAATTACTTTGATGTTGAGGGAGGCACGTTCCATTCAAGTATTAATAACCGGTGAAGTTGAAAGACCTGCAGCCTATACTATTTCATCATTATCTTCCTTATTAAATGCATTATATCTTTGTGGGGGCCCAAATAAGTTGGGTTCATTTAGAAAAATCGAGTTAATCAGAGGAAATAAAGTATTTCAGACGGTTGATTTATATCCCTATTTAACGAGTGGTATAATGCCTCAAAACACGAATCTTGAGGCAGGTGATATCATAAGAGTACCTTATGCTGAAACAACGACAATTATTACAGGTGCGGTTAAAAAATCAGCAAAATTTGAATTACTTCATGGTGAAAATTTAAATCAATTATTACAGTATTGTGGTGGATTCCAAGAAAATGCTTTTAGTTCTCTTATTCAAGTTGAGCGATATTCTGTAAAAGAAAAATTGGTGATTGATATACCAGACTCACTATATAAATCTTTTATTCCAAAAAATGGTGATCATTTTTTCGTTGGAACAATAGGAGATAGATTTAGTAATAAGGTGAAAATTTCTGGATCTGTTTATCGTCCAGGCACTTATGCATGGAAACCTGGAATGAAAGTATTGCAGCTTATTAATTTAGCTTTAGGCGTATTACCGGAGGCCTATAACGAAAGAGCACTATTATTCAGAAAGGAGGCTGATGGGAGGAATTCAATTTTCAGAATAGATTTAAATAAGTTGGTAGAAAACTCAGAAGAAGATATTGACATAAAATCAGATGATGAATTAATAATAAAAAATATTTTTGAGTTAGAGGAAACTAATTCAGTAACAATTGAAGGGGCTGTTCAAAATCCTGGAATATTCCCTTATAGAGAAGGCTTACGGTTGAAAGATTTGATTTTCTTGACAGGAGGATTACTAAATGAAGCATTTATAGAAAGAATTTTAATTTACAGGAGAAACCCTGATGAATCTAAAACCTCAATTTCATTTAATTTAAGAGAAAACAATAATGAAGAATGGAAACTTGAAGCAGGTGATGTGATTACTATAAATTCGAAAAAAGATTTTCTAAATGAAAAAATAGTTACCATTTATGGTGAGGTAAATTCGCCCGGAGTATTTCAATATGCAGAAAATCTTTCCCTAAAGGACTTAATATTTTTGTCTAAGGGTTTTTCACCTTTTGCAACTGAAAAAAGTATTGAAATTACCAGAAGATTGCAATCCGTTGATCCATTGAATAAAAAAGCAAAGTTAACGGAGAGTATAATAATAGACCTGTCAAACAAAAAATTAGAGGATACGATTAACGAAATCAAACTTCATCCATTTGACATTATTACAATTAGAAATAATCCTTCACTTAAAAATCAAAGCTTTGTAGAAATTTATGGGGATATTTTATTCCCTGGAAAATATGCATTAAAAAGTAAAGATGAAAGAATTAGTAGCCTGTTTACGAGAGCTGGAGGAAGTTTACCAGATGCAAATTTAGCTCGTGCTCAATTGAGGAGAAAGGTTTTCCCTGGTACCAAAGCAGTTCAATTGGCCGAACTGACAACAGGATTAAAAGTTGATTCATTTCAAACTGAGGAAGCAGGTGAATTTGATGTTGCTATAAATTTATTGGAAGCTATAAAAAAGCCTGGGTCTAAAATGGATATATATCTTGAACCGGAAGATAAACTTTTTATTCCGAGGATAAATAATTTAATATTAGTGAATGGAGAAGTTTATCATTCCGTTGCAATAGGATATAATAGGGGAAAAAAAGCAAATTTTTACATTGACAAGGCAGGGGGATTTAAAGATGAAGCACTTAAAAAGAAAACATTTGTCATATACCCAGATGGAAGTGCAAATTCAACAAAGAATTTGTTGGGCATCAAGATATACCCTAGAGTAGAACCAGGAACTGAGGTTGTTGTTCCGCAAATACCTTTAGATTCTGGAAGGAAGAAACCATTTTCAATTTCTGATTTAACCTTGGTATCTTCCACAATTGCTGGAATTTCAACTTTTATTATTGGAATGGTTCAATTGCTAAAATAAGAAGATGGAGGAAGAAAAAGATTTGTACCCTGGGGAGGTGAATTTACCCGAATTTTTAGGAAAGCTGAAAATTGGAATTACAGAAATTTTCAAGTATTGGAAATGGATATTTGGTATTTCTATTCTATCTGGTTTAATAGGGTGGTATTATGCGGAAAGTTTACCAGAAAATTATGTTGCGGAGATTGTGTTTGTTTTTTCAGAAGGTAATAATGTAAAGGAATCACAAATTCCCTCAATTGTTGGTCAATTTGGTTTCAATAATGAACCAATTAAGGAAGGAGGAGTATTTAATAATCAAAATTTTATAGCATTACTTACTCATGTTAGGATGATTAGAGAAGTGCTATTAAAACCATACCCCAAAAATACAAAAGAGTCATTTGGTTCTTATTTTATTAAATTTACAAAATTAAATATTGATTCTTTTCCAAAAAAAAAAGAATATAAAGATTTAAGTAGGGAACAGATTTTAATATTGAGAGATTTATCAGCTATCATAAAAAATGGTTTATTAGTCGAATCAGCTGATGACGGGACAACTTTTTCCAAATTTTCGGGAAAATTTATAGATGAAGAATTTACTAAATTAGTTATAGAATCTTTACTGTCGCATACTATTAATTTTTATAAACTTGGTAAAACAGAGGAATTGAGGGAAAGTATAAATAAATTAGAACAACGACAGGATAGTCTTTATAGAATATTAGTAAAGAAATCAAATACTTTAGCAAAAGGTCA
>JBEAXK010000146.1:0-3073 GCA_041159865.1 Bacteroidota bacterium | reverse complement strand
ACGGGCACACTATCTTTTTCAGGTGTTACGCTATGAGATAATAGCTGTATTTCATCGTCATTGATAAATTCTTTTTGTATGTCAGCCATACTATTTGTCATTTCAAGACAAATGCCAGGGCAACTGGTAAAGAAGAAATCAGCAACACAAATTTTACCCTCAATATCCTTCTCTGTAAAAGATTCATTTTCTTGATTTATGAGTTCAAAAGGTCTAATTTTGTGAAAAGTACTTTCATTTTTCATTTCCCATTTTGGGGTAAAATCGGGAGTGTCGTAATAAGGAAGTTGTTTTTTGTCAACCTTACACGATACCATTATCCAAAAACAAAGAATTATATAATATTTTCTCATTTCATTTTTTGATTTTTTAAAGTGTAACAAAGTGCTGACTTTTGAAGTCCGTATCTTACACCATCTTTTACTTCGTAATTAATAAATGGTTTTCCATTTTCTCGCCATGCTTTTTGCATGCCATTTTCTTGGTCATTAGTAAATCTTAATTCATAATACTGGCTTCCACTTTCATACCACTGTTTCTGTATGCCTTCACGTTTGTCATTGATATATATAAAATCAAATTTTTTATTCCCATTTTGCCAAAAACCAAAATGTCTTCCATAACCAATTCCATCTTTATAATTTCGTTCTGTTTCCAATTTAGCATTCGAGAAAAACGTTTTGGTTAAACCGTGTTGCTTTCCTTGAAAATAAGAACCAATACTTTTTAAAGTTCCGGTGGCGTATTCTTCTTTTATAAATCCAGAATAGGGTTTACTACCTTGGAAATAAACTCCATTCAGTAATTTTAACTTAGCATTGTTTAGAAAAATAGTATCATTTGGAATTTGCGACAAATCTACTTTTTGATCTTTTGGTTGAGAACATCCAAAAGTGAAAACGCAAACTATAAAAAATGCATTTTTAATTAGTGAAAGTTCCCTTATTTCCATAATAACTACCTGACTTTAATATATAATATCCTGTATTTAAATAATTTATGTTTGATGCGTGATAGTGGTAAATGCCATTTGGGAAATCCTGTGTTGGTCCGAAATGTCCACCATAAGAATCTAAAGTTGGATACCCCCCCGTAGTATCCTTTCTGCCATAGATGGGAAAACCATCACGCAAAAATCCAATCAATTTTGCATCATCTGCCGAAGTGTACTTACCTGTAGTATGATAATGATAGTTTTTTTGAGGTGCTGGATGTGCACCTGAATTATCAAAAGTTGTCAAAGTCATAGCATCAAGTGGAATATTTGCCCGTTCTTTATCATTAAAAATGGCTACTCCGTTTAATGCCATACCAATTTCGCCTAATGATGTAGCATTCTTAGAAGAAGCTTCTTTTGGATTTGTAGGAATAGTCATAGAATAGTTTTGAGCTATCATTTCTGTATTTACATTCGCTTTATGCCCCGATGGAAAAGCTTCATACAGAGCATGGCCAACGCCCCAATAAGGAGTTTTATGGTCGGGTAATCCATTACTTTTAAGTGTAATACGACTCGTATTGGCACTTCCCCTGATAGAAATAGTTACAGCACTTGTATATTTATTTTGCACTACACTTGTTATTGAAACTGCTTCTTCATTTATTGTTGTATCTGGTAGGTCTTCTTCTGATTTACTACAAGAACAAATGGCAATACTTAAAGCTAAAAGGCTTAATTTTAAAACTGTTAATTTCATTTTGTTTATTTATTTTTAAAATATTTTTGACGAAAAAGATTAATATAGCCAAAATTGGCTAATAAAGAGTAACTTACAATAGTGAAAAACTTTATCGGTAACGATTTAGTAATGGTGCACACTGCGCTTACTTTCATTGAATTACCTTGTAAATCATCATTGCAAATTTAATAAATAAAAGAGGATGTCTCAAAAATAAAATAGACAGCTTGAGAATTGCTTAAACGAAAAAGCTCTCCACCACCTGTCCGAATAAATTGAAAAAAAAAGAGGCTTTTCTCAATTTATGAGACAGCCTCTTTTTGCACACAATCTTCAAAAAAATCTTTCCCAATATGGGGGAACCTGTGGTGTTGGTTTCAATATTATTTCCAAATTTTGGCATACCAAGAACTAGATGAGTTCTGAATAAAATTCTGCAAACTTTAAAAACATCTATGCTATGGAAATTATATTGAGTAAAATATTATCAGAAATTCGGCATAAGGAGGACAAAATTTCTTCTCAAATGATACGGTCATCTGATGAAGCATATCAAATGACTTTGTTTCTAAATGAAATGTTGTGTGCTATTAAAACTGAAGTATTGCAAGTTGGATTTTTAAATGAAGATCAAGAGGTTGATTTCTTTAAGAATGTTAAACCGCAAATCCTTGGAAAACTTATTTATTACAATAAAGTATTTCGGATAGAAACTACCTGTCCCGTGAGTAATGGTAAAATACATCAAAGTTATTATGAAAATGTTTTAAAAAATCTCAAGTTAGAATATAAAGAAAGTATTTGCAATGAAGATTTCTACAGATATTACCGTGCTGGCAGAACCGACCGTGATCACACTTATTTCAGGCTCGGAAAGATTAACTATCACGATGGATTAAAGAGTGGCGTATTTGAAATTGACCTTAGCTTCTCCACATATTACGACAACAAAATAGCACATATTATTGCCAATGAGCTACTTTATACTTACACTCTTACTAAAATAAATCCTGAAGAAAATCCCGATACAATATTACAAAATTTAGATGCAAACAAGGATATTTCGTGGACCAATTCTCAAAATGCACTTATCGAACTGATATACGCTCTGTATGCTTCAAATTCCATTGCATACGGAAAAATAGGCATCCGAAAATTAGCTTTGATTTTTCAAGTGCTATTCCGAACTCCCTTAAACGATATTCATCATTCTTTCCACCGAATGAAAACAAGAGCAGGTTCAAGAACTGCATTTTTAGACCAACTCAAAATATCCCTCGAAGAATATATGGATAAAGACCTTTAGCTATATCAAAAATAACCGTTTGAAAGCAGTACCAAAACGTACTGCTTTTTTCTTTGCCCATATCTGCCAATTGGCAAATGCTCTCAAA
>JBEAXK010000103.1:0-56637 GCA_041159865.1 Bacteroidota bacterium | reverse complement strand
TAAAAAAGGTTCTTTCAAAATCTATCCCGAAATATTGAAACTTAAAAAAATCACTATCATTCAGGATGAACCCCGAAAATTCATTTATAATAAGTTAATATTACCTGAGGTAAATTTAAGTCTTAATAAAAATTATGCTATAGAAAAGGCTATAAATTTAAAGGATATTGAAATCATTAATCCAGAAATTTTAATTAAATCATGGAAAAAAACAGACTCTTTACAAACAATTAAGGCTATTGTTTTACCACAATTAGATCTGTCTTGGTCAAAATTAAACATCCTTGGAGGTTCCTTCAAATTAATGAACTCCATTGAAAATATAAGGATTTCAAATATTAATACGGAGATTTTAAATGCTTGTTATTTTAATGGACTTGCTGAGGCAGAGATTAGAAATTTATCCTTTAATAATGGAAAACAATTATCTCTTGAAAAATTGAGTGTAAAACAGGTTTCATTACTTGATAATAAGTTAATAGCAAATGGATTAGCGATTAAATTGGGGAACTCTGATTTTGAGGGTGACTTTAGCGTCTTTTCAAAAAATTTATTTGATGTAGAGAATTTAAAAAATACCATTCAGATAGATTTGAAATTTAGTAATAGCCAAATAGTAGTTAAGGATTTAATTAATGTATTGCCCAAATCATTCAATATTAATGCACTCAATATTATTAAGAATGAATATATTTCATTCAAAGGGGATATATCTGGAAACCTTAAAAGGTTAGTTGGAAAAAATCTAAAATTAGATTTATCAGATGGTAGTTATTTTAATGGAAGAATGAACTTTCGTAATTTATTAATACCTAAAGAAGAGATTATAAATTTAAAATGTAAAAATTTATATGTTTCTCCTCAAATGTTAAATAAGTCTGTATCCCTCTTAAAACTGGATTCTAATTTAATTAAACTAGGATTTCTTCAGTTTAATGGCTCATTTGATGGCTTTTTAAATGACTTTGTTGCTTTTGGAAATATAAATTCAAGACTTGGAGAAGCCAATCTGGATATGCAACTGAATGTCACCGGAGGTAAGGAATTGGCAACCTATTCAGGTAATATTGTAATAAACGATTTCAAACTAGGTCAGTACTTAAATCAATCTAATTTGGGTAATATTTCGTTAAATGCGTCTATTTTCAATGGTAAAGGTTTTACAAATAAAACAGCCTCAGCTAAAGTTACAGCTACAATTAAAGAATTTGATTTCAAAAAATATGTTTATAAAGATGCTCATTTATCAGGAACTTTAAATGCGAATAAGTTTAATGGGAATTTCAATATTAAGGATGAAAATATTGATTTTTATTTTGATGGTTTTATTGATTTTACAGATAAAGATATTCCCAAATTTAATTTTGCCGCTGATTTAAGAAAAATGAATCTTCAGGCTTTAAAGTTGGCCATAAATCCATGGAAAATTAATGGATCAGCGGTAATAGACGTAAAGAATAGAAAATGGAGTGAATTGGAAGGTTTAGCCGTTTTATCTGGTTTAGAAGTTCGCAACGATACTGCATTGTACGAATTGGATAATCTTTCCTTTATTTCGAGGATGGATTCTAAGGGAAGGAAAAGAGTTGAAATTCAATCAGAAGTTTTGGAAGCTGATTTTCAGGGAAATTTTGATATTGAAAAAGTTCCAAACGCGGTAATGAATTTTATGATAGATGCATTTCCTGGATTTTCAAAAATATTAGAAATAAAAAAAGCAAAAAATATCCCTGATGAATTTGATATATTATTTCAAGCAAGAATTAAAAAAAGTGACGGTTGGGAAGGGTTATTGTTGCCTCAATTATCAAAAATTGATGGTACTGAAATAAGGGGTGAAATTAATTATAAGAAGAAAATTTCAAAGGTACTTCTAAAAATTCCTACTTTTAAATTAAGTGATCTTAATATTGACGGTACTTATGCTCAATTAAATTTAAACGATGGGATAGGCAGATTAGATGCTTCTTTTTCAGGTATTAAAATCGGTGAACAGGCTGAACTACCTCCGTTTGTTTTTTTAAGTAATTTAAATAAAGATGAAATTAATTTCCAGACCAGACTAGGTTCAGATTTAAAGTCAAAACAGCCTTTATTTGAACTGAGAGGTAAGATTAATACCATACAAAATGATAAAATTGCTTTAAAGCTTGGAAATAATTCTTTTAGATTACTTTCCACTAAATGGAAAGTAAATCCAAATAATTTAGTTTTAATATCCGCTGATAAATATGATATTCAAGATATGAATTTTAGTTCACACGAGGAAGAATTTTCGATTTCCAGATTTAAGACTAGAGGTTTAAAAGTTTTGTTAAAAAATATTGCCTTAACCAGAATAGACTCTTTAATTAAATTTACCATTAAATTTTCAGGTAAATTGAATGCCGATTTTACGTTTGATGATTGGAAAGGCTTTAAAAATATGACCTTTAAAGCTTATTCAGATTCACTGAAATTGAATAAAAAGGACTGGGGATATTTGCAAATTAAGGCACATAGACCAACTGAAAATCATCCTGTCAGTGCTCAGTTTTCTTTAACTAAAGGAAATGCTGCCCTTCATTTGAGTGCCTTTTATAATTTAAAGGAATTTGATGTAACCAAAGAAAAACAAAAAGGTTATTTTGATTTACAATTGAACGCTTATAATTTTCCAAATAATATTGCAGCTTATTTTTTAGAAGGAGTCTTAAGTAATATTCAAGGCAAATTTGATGCAGACATACATTTTGACGGCAAATTTCCAAAGTTAAATACAGCTGGAACAATTTTCCTTGCTGCAGGAGGTGTAACCGTTGATTATTTAAAAACAAGATACACGTATAAACCAACCACTGTTCCGGTGAATAATCAGTTATTTGATTTAACTGGTGGTATTCTTTACGATAAATATAATCATACAGCCCAAATTACGGGCGGGGTTAGTCATAATTTTCTTAAAAAATTTGGATTCAAAGCTAGATTAAGCTCAAAAAGGTTTTTGTGCCTTGATACCCAAAAGGGAGATAATCCAACTTTTTATGGTCAGGCAATGGGTACCGGGGATGTTCGGTTTGAAGGAACATTCAAATTGCCAGATATTTATGTAAAAGCTTCTGTTTCAGACAGTACCAGGGTAGTTATTCCTATTAGCAGTGAAGTTGCTACGCAAAGTATAAAAAATATTCGATTTGTAAACAAACAGAGGGAAGGTAAAGAAAATATGAGTCCTAAATCTAAGGCAATATTAAAAGGACTTAGTTTTGATATGGATTTGGAAGCTAAGCCAGGAGCCGTTCTGGAAATGGTTTTCAATGAACAAACGGGTGATATCCTGAAGGTTACAGGTAGGGGAGGGGTAAGGTTAAGCGTACTTAGAAATGAACCTTTCAAAATGTTTGGGGATATTTCTATTGACGAAGGTTCCTATTTATTTACATACCTTGCCATAAATAAAAATTTTAAACTAAGACCCAGGGGAACTATTTCATGGAATGGAGATCCATTCAAAGCGTTAATAAATATTGAAGCTATATATGAAGACATTTATGCTTCAACTGCTGTCCTAATTCAAGAATATCTGGTGACTGCCAGCCAAAGTGTTAAAAGTGAGGCCTCGCAAAATACTCAGGTTACCCTTATATTAAAATTACAAGGTGATCTTTTTAAACCTAATATTACTTTTGATCTCGCTTTTCCAACTTTGCAAGGTGCCCTTGAAAATTATGTTGATAGTAAATTAAGAGTGTTGAAGCAAGACCAAAATGAACTAAATAAGCAGGTTTTTGGTCTTATCGTCGCAGGTCAGTTTTTACCTGCTGTTTTTTCGATGTCAGAAACGGCCATTATCTATAATACGGTAAGTGAATTCGTTTCTAATCAATTATCTATATTAGTTAATCAGTTGATCTCTAATCTTATAGGCAAGGGAGAATTGGGTTCTGGAACTAATTTTGATATTGCCTACAACAGAAATCCAAATTTTGTGATTACTGATTTTAAGGCAGGAAATGAATTGCAGGTGAGTCTAAAACAAAGTTTATTTAATGATAGGTTAACGGTCATGGTGGGTGGAAATCTGGATAATAATTTTTTTGGAGGATCCTCAGAATCTAGTACTTTCCTGGGAAATGATGTTGTAATTGAATATAATTTAAGTAAGGATAAAAGTTTGAAATTTAGAGTTTATCAAAAATTACAACCTGATTTTTCAGGTAGAAGATTAAGGTTTGGTGCTGGTGTCAGCTATCGAAAGGAATTCGAATCTTTTGCTGATTTTATAAATAGTTTAAAGAAAAATGATTAAATTAAGCCGTTAATCAATAATTCAAAATAATGGCTTATTTTAATAATCTTGACTACATAATTGTTGGAGCAGGCTCGGCTGGATGTGTTCTAGCAAACAGGCTTACGGAAAATCCAAATTGTAACGTTTTACTCGTAGAGGCTGGTGCTGCCAAACAGCCAATCAACGTAAAAATTCCCGCAGCATATTCAAAATTACATTTTTCTGACCAAAATTGGAATTTCTTTACGGCTCCTCAAAAAAAGGTGAATAATAGGAGAATGTATCAACCCAGAGGTAAGTTAATGGGAGGATCAAGCGCCGTAAATTGTATGGCTTACATTAGAGGTAATGCTGAAGATTATAATGATTGGCTCAAATGGGGCAATAAAGGCTGGGGGTATCAAGACATTTTACCCTATTTTAAAAAATCTGAACAAAATCGAAACATTGAAAATAAATTTCATGGAATTTCTGGTCCTTTATCAGTTTCTTACAGTAGGTATGAAACACCCCTAACCAAGGCATTCATTGAGGCTAATGATGAAGTAGGTATAGCCTATAATCCTGATTTTAATGGTAAAAATCAAGATGGAGCAGGAAAATTTCAGTTTACTATTAAAGATGGAGAAAGACATTCTACCTATGAATCCTTTGTAAAACCTTTCTTAAACAGGTCAAATTTGCATATTGCATCAAATGTTTTTGTATCTGGCTTGATATGGGATAAGGATAAAGTTACGGGCATTGAAGTTTGTATAAATGGCAATAATCAAAGGAAGGAGATCATTAAAGCGCCCGAAGTTATTCTTTGTACAGGTGCATTTCAATCGCCTCAGATATTAATGCTTGCTGGAATTGGTGACAAAGATTATTTAAAAGAAAAAGGAATTGTTGCCCGTCTACATTTAAAAGGTGTGGGTAAAAATCTTTCAGATCATTTATTTGTAAATATGAACGTTCTTTGTAACCAAAGGATTACTTATAATAATGTGGAAAGGTTTCCTTGGGTCATTCCTAATTTGTTTAAATATTTAATGTCTAAGTCAGGACCTTTGGCTGCAAGTCCTTTAGCTGGTTGTTCTTTTCTCAGGACTTTACCAGATTTAGACAGACCAGATATTCAATTTCATTTTGCTCCAGTAGCTGGTACCGATATTCATGATTATCCAGCCTTACCAAAAGAGGAAGGATTTACTATTTTACCAACATTGCTAAAACCTAAAAGTCGCGGTTTTGTAGGTTTAAATTCCTTAAATCCAAGTGATTCCCCTTTAATAGATCCTCAATATTTGAGTGACGAAGGCGGTGAAGACCTAAAAACACTATTAAGAGGACTCAAATGGGCAGAAGCTCTCCTTCTTTCCAATTCTTTTGAACCATTTAGAAAAAATAATCAACTAAATTTTCCAGGCATTTTCAAAAATGATGAAGAGAGAGTGGAGCATATTTTGAAAACTTGTGAAACGGTATATCATCCATGCGGAACCTGTAAAATGGGTATTGATGAAGAAGCAGTAGTTTCCCCTCTCACCATGAGAGTAATTGGCATTAAAGGGTTGAGAGTCGTAGATGCATCTGTAATTCCTGAAGTTATTTCAGGAAACACCAATGCCCCTGTCATCGCAGTTGCGGAAAAAGCAGCAGATTTAATAAAGTATGGAGATGTAGATTAATAAATTTATTTAGTACTAGACATTAAACCGGAAGTGCATGATGTCGCCGTCAAGTACTATATATTCCTTGCCTTCCACTGACATTTTACCTGCTTCCTTAACCTGAGCTTCTGATTTATAGTGTATAAAATCATGGTAATGAATCACTTCTGCTCTGATAAAACCTTTTTCAAAATCAGAGTGAATAACTCCGGCGGCACCAGGCGCTTTAGTTCCTTTTGTGATTGTCCAAGCCCTGACTTCCTTTTCACCTGCAGTGAAATAGGTTACTAAATTAAGCAATTGATAGCTTTTACGAATCAACCTGTTTACACCTGGCTCCTCCAGACCCATTGCTTCCAGAAATTCTTTTCTTTCTTCTGCGGAATCTAAGGCAGCTATATCTGCTTCAATTCCTGCACAAATAAGTATAATCTCTGCAGGTTCGCCTTCGATTGCTTTTTCAAATTCCTTTGTTAACTTATTACCATTCGGAAAAGAACCTTCATCTACATTACAAACATAAAGAATGGGTTTATTGGTTAGAAGCATCATTTCTGTTAAAATGGCCTTTCCTTCTTCATCTGTTTCGAAACTTCTTGCAGGTTGACTATTTTCAAGATGCTTTAATAAGGATACACAATGGTCAACAGCTCTTACATCTTCTTTATTACCACTTTTCGCTTGTTTTTTGTATTTATCCAATCTTTTTTCAACTGTTTCAATATCTTTTAGTATTAATTCCATGTCAATAATTTCTTTATCTCTCACTGGATTAACACTGCCATCTACATGGACTACATTATCATCTTCAAAACATCTGACAACATGAAGTATGGCATCTACTTCTCTGATGTTACCAAGAAATTGATTTCCGAGACCTTCTCCTTTGCTGGCACCTTTAATCAAACCAGCAATATCTAAAATTTCTACATTGGTTGGAAGTACATTGCGAGGATTAATGAGGGCAGCCAATTGATCTAACCTATCGTCCGGCACAATAATCATTCCAATATTTGGCTCTTTCGTAGCAAAGGGATAATTGGCTGCTAAAGCTCCAGCAGAGGTTAAGGCATTAAATAAGGTTGATTTTCCAACATTTGGTAAACCCACAATTCCGCATTTCAAACCCATGTTTATATTTTTTGAGGATGTAAATATAGAAATCATAATTAGAAACTAAATTGATTTCTTATCTGTTTATTGAAAATTATTAATATAATTATGAATTATTTAGCACATGCCTTTTTATCGGGTGAAGATCCACAATTCCTATTAGGAAATGTAACCGCTGATTTATTGAAAGGAAATTTACATAAAAATTTATCTGAAAAAATTTCTGCAGGTGTTCAGCACCATCGGAAAATCGATATTTTTACGGACAATCATCCAGATTATCGTGCTTGTTTACCTAATTTATATCCTGGACATGGGAAATACGCTTCTGTGGTACTAGATATTTTATTTGATTTTTATCTAGTTAAAAACTGGCACCTCTTTAGTAAAATTCCCATTGAATCATTTTGCGAAAAGACAAATATTTTATTGATGTCTCATGTAGAATATTTGCCAGGGCAAGTCGAAATTCAATTAAAGTCAATGATAAAAGGTAATTGGCTACTACATTATGGACATTTTGAAGGTTTAACCTATTGTTTTCTTCGGCTTACAAATCGGGTAGCACAACCTGCCTGGTTAGAAAACTGGCAGTTCACCCTGGAAACCAAAGGAGATATCATAGAATCATCTTTTCTTTCTTTTTTTCCTGAATTAATAAACTTTTCTAAAAGCGAGGCTATCCTTCAAAATGTAAAGATATAGTAAAGGTTCTCGAGAGGATTTTTTCAAGAATAGTTGATTCAGTAAGATTTTTATTGTAAATCAAGGTATTACCCATTCCCTGTGAAAATTTAAGTTCAGGAGAGAAAATAAAAAAGGGCAAAAATATCTGAAATCCAACTCCAGTCTCAAAAGCAAAATCGTTAGGTGCAATTCGTACTAACGTTTCTGCTTGTTTTGTGCGGGAATCACTTGCAACATCAAAAGAATATTTCAAACCAGCAAGCAAAAACAAGCGAACGTCGTGATAAGGCTCAGATTTATAACGAAATTGAAATGGCAATTCGACGAATACGGATTCAACTTTTCTGTTGCTTGAATAACCGGGGTATTGATACTTTATCCTTTTTTCAGCAAAAGAAAGGGTTGGTAAAAAACGGAAATCAAAATAATTTCCCATTTTTAGATTAGAAACAATGCCCACATTAAAACCAGATCCTCCTAGACCATGGACAATTTTTACACTATCATGATTTAGAAATTCATTTGACTGGTAGGTTCTGAATCTTGAATTATTGATTGCAAAAGTAAATCCAAAGTAATAATCGTTTTGATTAAACTGCTGGTAATTTGGATTATGAACACTACCTCTTTGTCCTAACAGATAAAAAGGACCTAAGGCAAAGATGATAATCGTTATTTTTCTGCTAAATAGGCAGAACATATTCCAAAGGTTAATGGGGTACATTTAATCGGTTTAAAGCCATTTTTTCCTAAAGCATCAAGAAATTTATCCCCTGATGGAAATGCCTGGACAGATTCATATAAATATTGATATGCCCTAGGATCTTTAGAGGTTAAACGACCAATGAGGGGTAAAATGTATTTAAAGTAAAAATTAAATAGGAATTTAAATAAAAAAAAGTCCGGTTTGCTAAATTCGAGCACTACCAGTTTGCCATCATTTTTTAGAACTCTTTGCATCTCTTTAATGCCTTTGTCGAGGTTTTCAAAATTCCTGACACCAAAAGCAACTGTAACGGCATCAAAATGGTTATCCGGAAATGGGATGTTTTCAGAATCACCTTCCAACAAGGTGATTAGGGGAGATAAACCTTTTGTACTTATTTTTTCTCTCCCTATAGCTAACATTTCAACAGAAATATCGAGGCCAGTAATTATACTTTGAGGGTAATATTTGTTTAGAGTTATGGCAACATCCGCGGTTCCTGTTGCAATATCTAAAATATGTGGAAATTCTCCATTCCCTAACATAGAGATAGCTTTTTTTCTCCAATATCGGTCAATTCCTAAGGATAAAAGGTGGTTTAAGAAGTCATAATAGGGTGCAATTCGGTTGAACATACGAGATACCTGACTTTTTTTGGCCTCTTCAGCATGATAGGGTTTTATTTCCATGTTTGGATCGTTTAGGTTGCAAATATAGATAGATTAAGCGGGCTTCAAAATGGAATTTTTTGTTAAAAATTAGTCCGAAATTTTCTTAGATTTGTAGCTTTATTATTTAAACCGTGAAAAGCGAAAACCTGATTTAAGATTTTTAATAATCTTTAATATTCAGGATAACCAACAGCTGTAATGACTTCAGAAGACCGTATAATCCCTATTCAGATAGAGGATGAAATGAAATCAGCTTACATTGATTATTCAATGTCTGTTATTGTATCCCGAGCACTTCCAGATGTAAGAGACGGGATGAAACCTGTTCAAAGAAGAGTCCTTTATGCGATGTCCGATTTGGGATTAACCCACAATAAAGCACATAAAAAATCTGCACGTATAGTCGGGGAGGTTTTAGGTAAATATCACCCTCATGGTGATACATCGGTATATGATACGATGGTGCGGATGGCTCAAGACTGGTCATTGCGATATCCTTTGGTAGATCCGCAGGGAAACTTTGGAAATATTGATGGTGATGGTCCGGCAGCCATGCGTTATACTGAAGCTAGGTTAAAAAAAATAAGTGATGAAATTTTAGCTGATATAGATAAAGATACAGTAGATTTTACACTGAATTTTGATGATTCTTTGGAGGAACCCACCGTTTTACCTACCAAAGTGCCCAATTTGTTGATTAATGGTGCTTCTGGAATTGCTGTTGGTATGGCGACAAACCTTATGCCCCATAACCTGACAGAGGTAATTGACGGTATCGTTGCGACTCTTGCAGATCCAGAAATTGATGTGGATGGTCTGATGCAATATATCAAGGCACCAGATTTTCCTACTGGTGGCATCATATACGGTACTAAGGGTGTTAAAGAAGGGTTTGCAACTGGCAGAGGTAAAATTGTACTGAGGGGAAGAGCTGAAATTGAAACTTCTGCTTCCGGAAAAGAGTCTATTATTATAACGGAAATACCATACCAAGTTAATAAATCAATGTTAGTCGCAAAAATTGCGGAACTAACGATTGAAAAAAAGATTCCAGGTATTTCTGATGTAAGGGATGAATCGGCAAGGCAAGGCATGCGGGTGGTTATAGAGGTTAAAAGAGATGCCATGGCTAAAGTAGTTTTGTCCCAACTTTATAAATATTCACCTTTACAGACTTCTTATGGTATAAACAATGTAGCTCTTGTCGATGGCAGACCTGAAATTTTATGCCTCAAAGATATGATAGTGGAATTTATTAAATTCCGCCTCGAAGTCATTGTTAAAAGGACCCAGTTTGACCTAAAAAAGGCAAAGGAAAGGGCTCATATTCTGGAAGGAATTCTCATAGCTTTAGATCATTTAGATGAGGTTATTGCTTTGATTAGGGCCAGTAAAAATGTGGATGAAGCGAAAGAAGGATTAATATCCACTTTTGGACTTTCTGACATTCAGGCCAAGGCTATTCTTGAAATGCGATTACAACGTCTTACAGGTCTTGAAAGAGATAAAGTAAGAGCAGAGTATAAAGAAGTGATGGAAAAAATAGCTTATTATGAGTCTATTTTAGCTTCTGAAGAATTACAAAGAGAAATTGTTAAAACGGAACTTTTAGAAATTAAAGAGAATTATGGAGATGCAAGGAAAACGGAAATAGTTGCTGCCGAGGGGGATATAAATTTAGAAGACCTTATTAAAGAAGAGGAAGTTGTGGTTACCATTTCTAATCTTGGATATATAAAACGTACAGCTGCCTCAGAATTTAGAACACAAAGCAGAGGTGGAAGAGGGGCAAAGGGTTCAAGAACCAGAGATGAAGATTTTATTGTGAACATGTTTGTGGCTAATTCTCACAATTATTTACTTCTGTTTACAGAATCAGGTAAATGTTTTTGGTTAAGGGTTTTTGAAATTCCAGAAGCTAGTAAATCTTCTGCGGGCAGAGCTATTCAGAACATACTCAATATAGCACAAGATGATAAGGTTAAAGCTTATATAAATATCCCAAATCTGAACGATACAGAATTTGTCCAAAATCATTATATTATTTTCTGTACTCACCTGGGTGTCATTAAAAAAACTTCCGTGGAAGCTTATTCAAGACCCAGAATGGGAGGGATAAATGCTATAACAATTGCGGAAGGCGATATGCTTTTATCTGCGACATTAACAGGTGGTGATCATCAGATATTCCTTGCCAGCCGTCGTGGTTATGCAGTTCGTTTCCATGAATCTAAGGTGAGACCTATGGGAAGAAATGCAACCGGCGTTAAAGGAATGGAACTTTCAGGTGAATCAGATGCTGTTGTAGGTATGCTGTGTATTAATCCAGATGAAAGTGTTCAAGATACTATTCTGGTTGTTTCAGAGAAAGGAAATGGTAAACGTTCTGAAGTAGAAGAGTATCGATTGACTAACAGAGGTGCGAAGGGAGTTAAAACCATTCAAATTACAAATAAAACAGGTGCTTTAATTGCCATTAAAGCTGTCCAGGAAGATTCTGATTTAATGATTACTAATCGATCTGGTATTGTGATTAGGATGGCTGTTTCTACCATGAGAGTTATGGGTCGTGCAACTCAGGGCGTTAGGGTTATCAGACTCGATGAGGATGATGCTATAGCAGATGTAGCGGTAATTCCTTATTCTCCAGAAGCAGATTCGCCAGAATTAGATGAAAATATAGATTTATCTTTGGAAAATGCAGTAAACAATGAGGATTCTATAGATAATTCAGAGCCTGAGACTGAAATTCCTGAAGAATTATAATATTTTTGCAAAACAATAATTTGAAAGCCTAAATACGTTGTTTAGGTGTGTCACTTTTACCAAACAAACCTTAATGAACCATGAAAAAGTCATTTTTGTTGTCCTTCCTTTTAATAGGAACCATAGTTTTGAATGCACAGGATTTTAAATCAGAGTTTTCAAATGCTAAAAAAGCCTTTACCGCTTTCCAATTAGATATGGTTGGAAACAAAACAAAATTAAATGATGCTGTTACAGCTATTTCTAAAGCTGTAACCTATCAAGAAGCTAATCTAACACCAGATGCTTGGTTGAAAAGTGGGGAAATCATGGCTGAAGTAGCCAATCAGATTGTTACCACTAAACAATTAGGCGTAGGAAAAGTAGAGGACTTACCCCAGGTTCCTTCTCCTGAATTAACAGCCTATGATCATTTGATGAAGGCAATGGAAATGGCCGTTAAACCAGCTGAAAAAAAGAAGACATTAAAATTAATAGGTGGTCTTCAAAATGCGCTTAGTAACATTGGTGTTTACAATTATGATGAACAAAAATATGAAATGGCATTTAAGGATTTTTCGACAGTGATAAAAATTCACGATATGTTGAAAGGTGCGGGTGAAGTCTCTACCATTGACGCAGAAGCTGATTATCTAAATCAGGTTTATATATCTGGTTTGGCAGCCATCAATGGTGGCTTTGATGCAGAAGCAGAAAAATATTTTACCCAGCTAGCCGACAAAAAATATGACAAGCCAGCTATTTATGAGTCGTTGTATAATCTGAAAGCCAAAAAAACATCTCCAGAAGAGGCTTATCCAATACTCGAAAATGCCCGTAAGCAATTTCCAGATGATTTGTCATTACTTTTTGCTGAAATCAATCATTATCTGAAATTACAGAAAATGAATGAATTGATTACAAGACTCGAAACTGCTATCAAGATGGAGCCAACTAATGTCTCTCTTTATTCTGTTATGGGTAATGTTTATGATAATCTTCATCAAAAAACCGTTAAAGATGCAGGAGACATGGCAGTAGCTGAGGGTTATTTTAATAAATCATTAGAGTATTTTAACAAAGCAATCGAATTAGATCCAAAGAATGTTGAAGCTCTTTATAGTATTGGTGCCCTTTTTTATAATAAGGCTGCTTTAACTTCTCAGAAAATGAATGCCTTAAGTGAAGATTATTCAAAAGAGGGATTAAAGAAATTTAATGACCTAAAAGCTATCGTATTTAAACAGTTTGATGAATCTTTACCATACTTTCAACGTGCTGAAGCAATTAATCCAAATGATATGAATACCTTGATTGCCTTGAAGGAAATTTATGCCAAAAAGGATCAGTTAGACTTAAGTAAAGAGTTTAAAACAAGATTAGAATTGGTTCAGGGTGGTGGAAAAAATGAAAAAAGTTATTTCCCTCAAAAATAAGCTTTAAAAAATAAAATTTTTATGACCGCTTTCAGCATAATGCTGAAAGCGGTCATTTTTTTTTTGATTTTATTCCTTTTTTGCGTACATTTCGCCAATTAATTATTTCCCCCTGAGTAATCTTAATATTATGAAATTCATTCACTTGTATATTTTTGGGTTCCTTTTTTCTTTTACCTTTAATATTACTTTTTTAACAGCTCAATCTACTTGTGAAATACCTTGTTCCAGAAATGATTGTGGAACTGTTACCTATGATGTTTCTCCTATTGATTCAATCGTTTGTGAAGGTTCCATTTTTAGATTTAAAAATAATACCGCAGTGCAGACTTATACGGGTCTGGTCATTCGTTGGGGTGATGGAAAACAGGATACTGTTTATCAATTGAATGATTTTTTTCATAAATACGATTTGCCGGAATCTCTTAAAGCCTCTTGTCAAAATGATACCATAATAAGATTAACGGTTTGTATAACAGCATTTAAACAATGCAATGAAGGTTTTTCCTGTAGCCAAAAAGTGCAGTCTTTTCCTGTTAGAATAGCCTTAAAGCCGAAAGCCTCCTTTGTTTCTTCTGCTACAACCGCTTGTGTTGGGGCAAGATTGAATTTTCAGAATAATACCTGCTTTTCAAATGGTGCATTTTATTCCTGGAGATACTCTACCTTCCGAATTACCAATATAAAAGATATTAACCTTGATTATGACATGCCTGGTCAATATGAGGTAGAACTCACAGCGAAAAATAGTTGTGGTGCTGATTCAGTCAAGCAAATTATCCATATTCTTCAAAAACCTAAAGCTGCAATTTTAATAGATACCCAACAGCTCTGTTTTCCTGCCATTATCAGATTGAAAAATAATCAATTTAATACCTCCGATGGACAATGGAAAATAACGGGTGATACATCGGTCTGGGAGCAAGTAAATACTTTTTCTTCCGGCGACTCCAGTTGGATTAGATTTAAAAGATTAGGTGCTATTGAAATTAAACTAATTACATCTAATGGATGCGGTACTGATTCTGTTAGCCTTCCTTTTATACTAAAAGCAACTCCTTTTTTCAAAACTGATTCTGAAGTTAATTTTTGTCAAGAAGGATTTGTTTCCCCTGAATCTTTATTTTTTACATATGATAAACAAAAGATTAATACCTTAATCTGGAAAATTAATAATGAAAATCCCTTTACGATTCAAAGTGCATCCTTTCAACCTGCTTTGTTTAAGAAAAATGGAACAATTGATTTACAAACCATAGGGCAATGTGGAACTTTCAATCATGTTATCAGGATTCAGGTCTTTCCAAAAGATACTTTAAAGCTTTCGAAAAAAGAAGTAACTTTTTGTACAAATGCAGCACCTATTCAATTGACTGCCAGCCCATCTGGGGTTTGGTCTGGATTCGGAATTTCTTCCACAGGTGTGATTGATCCTACTCTGTTTTTAAATAAAATAAAAAGTACGGTTTATTTCGATGCTTCAAGTCCCTATTGTTCGCTGAGAGATTCAGTAATTCTTTCCATAACAGATGCAGTAACGGTTGCATTAGCACCTGTTTCACCTCTTTGTGAGAATGAAGAATATTCACCTTTATTTGCTGTAAATGGTGTTTTCACAGCTGTTAAATGGATTATAAATGGAGGTATTCCATCTTCTTTCAATGGCTTAAATCCTGGAAAAATCAGTTTTTCAAAACCTGGTCAATATGGGATAAAATTAGAGGCTACAAACAGTTGCGGAACCATTTTTGATACAACCACGGTTACTGTTTTTTCAAAACCAGTCTTGCAAACATTAAATGTAACCTCAACCTGTTTTGGGGATCAAAGTAACCTTAATCTAAATGTTTCTAATCCTCAAAATGAACGACTGATGATCTCGGTTTCCCTTTCAGGAATTTTGATTTTTGATACGGTTATTACAGGAAATATTTTAAACTGGAGATTTCGACCTCTAGAAAATATAGGTACATACCCTGTTAAGGTAGTTGTTTCAAAAGAGGGGAAATGTTCAGCAGAAGCCGCTGCTGACCTGAAAATTATTCAAAAACCAGTTCTCTCTCTAACAAAATTGAACGCATTTTGCTCAAATGTCGAATTCTCACCAACAATAACATCTACAGGTACTTTTGAAAATGTAAAATGGACTTTTCCAGGTGGTATTCCTTCCAGTTATTTAGGCATGAATCCTGGAAAGATTAAATATAGCTTAACTGGTAAATATCCGGTGAAAGTAGAAGGTTTAAGTTCTTGTGGTTCTTCTATTGATTCATTAACGTTGGATATTACCGAACAACCTGAAATTAAACGTTTTACAACTACACCAGTTTGTTTGGGTAAGGTATCCAATGTGAACATGAAATGGTCCAATCTTTCAGGAAATCCTGTCAATGTTCAGCTCTTTCAATCAGGGAATAAACTATTGGATACCACTTTACGAGGCGATTTTCTAGATTACAGATATTTCCCTCCCAATATTTCAGGAGATTTTCCATTGACCCTGATAACCACATCAGGCGCCACCTGTAAAGATCAGGCATCTGCAAATTTAAATGTTTATACCTCTCCACCAGTTTCAATTTTAAATCTTAAAAGCTTTTTGTGTGTAAAAACAAGTGCAGTAGAGTTAGTAGCAAATCCGGTTGGTGGTAAATTTTCGGGTATAGGTGTTACTGATTTATTAAACGGAAAATTTTCCCTACCAGTAGGAAATGGAATTAAGGATAGATGGATTTATTATGATTATACCGATAATGGAGGTTGTAAAGGTAAAGATTCCTTTTTTATTAAAGAACTTAAACAATCTCCTGTACTAAGTTTTGATAATCTCATTTCATCTTACTGTAAAAGTGATAACTGGATTGATTTCAAAGCAAAACCAGCAGGTGGATTAATTAAAGCTGTCAATGGATTAAGTTTGGAGGTAGTTAATAAAGTGGAGGGTCTGTTTCGTTTTAAACCTTCCCAGTCAGGTGAATATACACTTTCCTATTTATATAATGATAATGCAGGATGTACAGATACACTGGATTTGAAATTCACCATTAATGATAAATTTCCTTTTGATCCTGGGGTTGATACTTTTCTGTACTCTGGTCAAAAATTAGTTATTGGAAAGCCATCCGTTGAGGGTTATACTTACCGATGGTTCAATGGTTCAAATCTCTCCACGCTTTTAATTGAAGATCCTGGAATTTATACAGTTGAGGTATTTAATTCTCAATCAGGTTGCTCCATTACGGATACGATAAAAGTATCATTTGGGGGTGTAAATGCAGTAAAAGATCTGTTGAGTCAGGTGGATCTAATGGATGTTTATCCAAATCCTTTTAAGGAATTTTTATATTTGAAAAGTAAATTACAAGGTAATCAGTCTGTTAATAACAAGATAATCAGGATTTTAGATGTTTATGGCCAATTGATAAAATCCATGGAAATATCCTTTACAAAGGAAGAAATCAGAATCGATTTAGGTAATCTTCCCCCAGGTATTTATTTTATTAATGGATTAGGTAAGACGAAACGAATAATCAAAATTTAGATATAATTAACTTAGTAGCTGCTTAACTTATATTTTTCAACAATCCATCTACTACCTTGCAAATTGTTTTCAACCTGGAAACCAAAATAATTACCAGGTACATTATCAATGGTATAGGTGAGTAAAGTTTGTTCGTCAACTTTAAATTCAAATTGTTTCTTTTTCTTTTTAATTTTTAATTTCAGACGTTCACCTGACAGTTTAATAAATCCAGAATTTAAAGTTGTTTTATTATTTTTTAAGCTCCAGCTACCTCTTGAATTTAAAGTTAATGACCATTTATCATTAGCTAAAGAGGAGAATATAACACCAAATTCTCCACTATCCTCCATCGTTGGAAGATTTAGTGAACATGAAAAACTATAATTGGATGAGGTTGAAATATTAAAAGGGTAGATTCTAAATAAGGAACTATTAAAAACCAGATGTTCGTCTTCATTAATAAAAGATCCACTAATATTTTTATTGAACGGACTATTTGCTTGAAAAGCATCTAAAAAAGAAAACTTGTCGAGCGCAAATTGTTGAATTACTCTTTTCATATCAGCAGATTTAATACGGGAATTAAATTCAGATTCTGACATAAAGGGTGGAATAGTTGCACCTTTAGAAAGTAGAATTTTTGCTAAATCTGGTAAGTCTAATGCAATAGAATAGAGCAATGGGGTAATGCCTTTTGAATCAGAAAAATCTGGGTCTGCGCCACCTAAAAGTAATTTATTAATTAAATATTTATTATTAAGAGAAATAGCATGAATTAAAGGTGTTTCGCCATTTTTTTCTTGTCTGGTATCAAGATTAATTTTTTTGCTTGTTAAGTAGTCCAATATACTGGGTTGATTAAAGGCAACAGCTGTCCAGGGTGCAGACCATCCTTTTAAAGATGGATTTTCAATATTTTTTTCTTGTATATCTAAAGGAATTTCTCCTTTTTCATGCAAAAATTTCAATGTTTCTAAATCACCATTAGCAATTGCTAAAATAATAGGGCTATTATAGTCGTGGTTATTGATGGTTATCACCTGTTGTTCAGGATTTCTAAAATCTGAACATGCTAAAACCATTCTTTTTACCTGTTGGGTATTTCCTTTTATCATTTCCAAAAGCAAAGAATGATTACAATTAACTGGAGGTGCAATTAACGCAGGAATGGCAAATACTGCTGTTAGTATTAAAACAAAAAGTCCTGCAAAAATAACCCATCTTCTATTTGTTTTTTTACTTAGGTTATTTGTTTCTCTTTTAGGTTTTATTTTCCCTTCTATTAAGTGATCTAGGACAGAGGAAGGATCATTGTCTAATTCAAGGACATCTAAAGGGCCCAAACCTTTGATAGGGAAAATTTTAGGATTTGTAGGATTAATTTCTTTGGGACTTAATTTTTCGCCCAAGTTTAAAAAATTTATGAGTCTTTCAGATTCCTCCTTCCCAAAAGCTTCATCAAGGGCTTCCTTGAATAATTGGACACTAAGTTTTCTATTATTTAAAAGGGAAAATAAGTTATTTATATCATTGTAAGGAATAACCAATTGTAAGTTTGATTTATTTCCTTTTATGCTATTCTCTTTTTCTAAAACGTTTTTATCGAAAAAGGCAGAATTCAATAAAAATGAATAGGACTTATTGGCAATGATTAATTCTCCTTTCCATTCTTTTTCAACTACATTTATAAAACTATCAGAGATTTTGATAGCCTCTTTGAAAAGATTTTCCCTGGTTAGTTTAGTAACAGCACCTACTTTTTGTAAAATCTCATTGGATACCAATTGAGCAAAAACAGATTTTTTAAAGTCAGTTAATCCTGATTTTATAAGTTTTTCTGACTTAAATGTCTCCGGAAGGAAGGTGTTAATTTTACTAATGGAAAGTTGGTAATCGGCAAATAAAGACTCAATATTTTTTTCAGTTTTATTGGTTTCTTTATTTTTGGTTGATTTTTCTACAAAAACTTTATGAAATTCATTCATTCTTAAAGTCTCAACCAGCCAACTAAAAAAAATGTCTACCTCATTTCTAAACGATTCTATTAAAGTTGAATCTGTAATTAATAAGATATTCCCTAATAATTTATCAGGATTAAAAATTACGCCTGGTTTTTCAAAAGCCACCTCTATTCTAGATCTTAAAAAGTCTTCTATAAACTGAAAAATAATGGGTTGAAGCTGAGCAATATTTTTGACAATGGGAAGATTTTTTACCTCTTTAAAATCTACTTCCTGATGATAATAGTATAATTTAATACGATTAGTGTGACTAAACGTAATAATTAATACATCACCTTGTAATAAAGAGGTTTCCACAGCCATACATTAGAATGAGCAACATGTTTAAAAAGGACTGGGCGTAATCTTGTATAAGAAGTGTAATAAAATTACCTAATTCGCAAATTTAATAAATTATTAGTTTAAATGCTATTAACTAAGGTTTTATTTTACCAAAAATATCCGTTTTTATTATTCTATAGCCTGTAATTTCAGTACTTAATAAGGCATATCCAAAATCGTTTGAAATGAGGAGATCTATTATTTTTTCATTTGGTTTTTCTGGAACAAATTCACTTTCCCACAAGGTTTCACCGGATGCAGTTAAACGTATTAAACGATGTCTGTGATTTAGACCGGAGGTAATGAGACCTTCTCTTTCCAGTAAAATAAGTTGGCCCTCTTTTTCACATAGAATTTTCAATCCAGTGCTAAACCCAAGGGGTGATTCTTTTGAATATTCCCATTCTCTTTCTCCATTTAAGGTCAGTGATGTTACAAAGGTCTTATATCCTTTTAGTGATTTTTGTGAAGCGGTTATAAATATGGATTTTCCATTTCCAGATATAGCAGCTTCCTTAGATATAAAGATCTGGGGTAAGGATTTTGATAGAGTCAGCGTTCCATTTTTCTGAAATCTTAGTAAAACAGCATTTCCTCCAGGCCTGGAAGCTATTAAAAATAGAGTACCATCTTCTGCTATATAACCGCCCTTAGGTTCGATATTTGTTTCATAAGTGTGCAGCCAATCAATGGTTCCACCAGGATTTAAAGAGTTTACAAACAGTCTGTTATCCTGGGTAAATTGTTTCAATATTCCTGTAATATACCAGTTTCCAGATTTATTTATCAAACAATGTATACCTTCTGCATTTTCAATCAGGGGGAACTTTTTTGATAAATCATTACTGACTACTGATTGTATAGTAGGAGATATTCCATTTGAAAATTGAAGAAATTGGACTCCTTCTTTTGATTTAATTAATGAACCAAATGCATTTTGCCCATTTCCATTTTGTATATCATTTCCCTTGCCAATACCTAAAGATATACCCAGTGTGGCTGTTTTACCATCGGGTGTTACTTGTAATAAATTAATTTGTTGTTTGGAATTGGTACCTAAAATTCTAAAGGAACCATCTGTTAGCTGTATAAATTGATGACTAAGTTGCGTATCAATAGCTGGTGAAATGGGGTAATGTTGTGAAAAAGTGTTTAGAGGGAATTTTTCTAAATCCCACTTAACACAAGATTGAAATCCTAATCCAACAAGCAACAATAGGATAATATTTGAAAACTTCATGGATTAAAATTTTATGCGAAAACCCAGTGTTTGTTGATTGCTCAGAAGGGATTCACTCTTTAGATTATAACTTGTTGAGGTTGCTGGAATAGATTGCATAAACAACTCTTTACTCGTGCGTCTTGCTTTTTTATCTTTTAGAAAAATATGTGTGTCGTTGATGAGCCACACACTTAAACAAGCAGCAGCGCTAATTAAACTTCGATGATGCCACCTGTTTGCATTATTGTAAGACCATTCGTTTTCAACTACGGAAAATGTTTTTTTATGAATTCCATAATCAATATCGGATTGTCTTTTACTAACCAATGCAAAAAAACCACTTCCTACCCAGACGCCAGTAATAAGGGGCCATAGGGGAATTTTATTTTTCTTTTCTTTCATTTGCTGGAAATGTCTGATGCCATGTCCTGGAAATAAATAGGTTATAGGCGATACAGGCTTATATGCTTTAGGAGGAGGCAATGACTTCGATGTTAAGTCACCTTTTTGAATTGTATCCGTGGAATTTTGTAATATTTGGGCTAAAATGGAAAAGTCAGGTAAAGAGCAGGCTACATCAGGAAGATTTTCACATTTTTTTTCATCAGATATCTTACCAATTCTTATGAAAGAAACTTGCCAGTAAAATTTATCCGGTGCACCTGGACTAAGTTTAGGTGCATTGTCCAGAAAACATCTTAATTCGAAAAACATTTCTTTACAGATAACTTGTTCTACTGGCATTCCATTTCTTAAGAATCCAATTCTCTCCCTGACTGGTATGGAGCCTCTATAAACATCATATAGTAAGTTATCAGGATGTTTTTGTCCATTGGGTAATAAAACAGGACTTGAAAAACCTGCAGGCTTGAAAGAAACAAATTTACCAGATTCTCCTCCAGGCAGAGCCCAACAAATATTAACTCCTTCCTGTCTGGATGTTTGCGTAATGAGCATATCCATGTAACTATCTAAATGGATATAATTTTCATTAATTTGACCATTCTCATCCAATACCATCCCAAAATACGGTGAACTGCCTACCGTTTCACCACGTGAATCTTTAAAAAGAGATAAAGCATGTCTTTTAGCAGCTTCCTTTAATCGTAATATTTTTTCATTATCACTGATTATTCGAAAACATTGATGCAGTTCCTGAGCCATGCCATAGGCCAGATTACCAAAAAAAATCTTCCTTTCGTTTAAAGTTGATTCAATTTCCAGTCTCTTTATTTGCCATGATTCCGGTGTATGACCCACTGGAATTACATTAGATTTAGGCGCTTCAAAGGTGAATTTATTGCCGTTCCTATAAATACCTTCTTGGGCATTTGATTTAAAAATACTGATAAAAATAATGATTATCCATATCAGTAAAAACTGGATAATTTTATTATTCATATAAAGTAATCTTTGACAGTAATGAACTTTCAGAGGAGGTTTCTAATTGTTTTACGCCATTTATTACTGCTTGATCCAGATAACCTTTTTCCTTGTTTTGCTCCGTTCTTATTAAAATATAATCCATGAAAGCATCGACATCATTGAATTTTCTAATTCCCTTTCCTTGGTTATTATTGGTTAACTCAATAACCAGATTACTTGATTTAAACAATTTTTTGAACTCATCTATATTTCTTAAAAGGGATTTTTCATCATTAGAATAGGCAGCCTTTTGAATCAGGTTTAATTTGTTCAAAACATATTCAGTTGAACAAAGAACTAAAATTTCAATCCTATTTCTCTGAGTTTTATCAGCATTAAATGCTTCTATTTTGTATTGACCTGGTTTTTGAAAAATGTGCGATATTTTCTTTCCAGTATTAGTTGTTCCATCCCCTAATTGCCAGGTTAATGGGGAAGTTGTGTTAACATAAAAGGTAATAGGTTCTCCTACTTCTAATCGAGAAGACGAAATTAAAATAGAAAATCCATTGGCATTTTTCACGTTCGGAACTGGTGTTTCACCTCCTTTAAAAACCAGTTCATTCGATGATTGAACTGGAATGATATTTTCATCCATTTTTTCCAGATTGGATAAAACTGCATCTGATTTTTTTGAAATAGTGATAGTTTCCGAACCTACTATTTCTAATTGTTCAAAAGATGGAACTGATATTTCCAATTCATTCTGAATCGGTGTTTTAGCTAAGGATTGCGTTTCTTTAGATTTACATCCGTTAAAAAAAAGCACTGATATTAGCAAAACATAGACCAATAAAAGAGATTCAAGGGGGGTTCTCATTTTAATATATTAATAATCAGTAATTTAAACTGTTTATTTTAAACTCAAAAATACAATTTTCCTTACACAAAAGATTTATTTTCTAAAATTTTTATGAAAATATTTTTTTAACGTAAAATATTAACAGATCCAGTAAAAACCTGATTTTTTCCGTTTATGAATGTAATTTTTGCTTGCCATATATAAGCACCTTGAGGCAGAAGTTCTCCCAGATTATTTTTCCTTCCGTTCCAGCTTTCTGCCGGCGCATCATCTAAAAGTTTATTTGAAAACCATACCCGTTCACCCCATGGGCTTATGATTTGAATTTCATATTCTTTTAAGCCTATTCCTACAGGTTTGAATAATTGTACACCTGGATTTCCAGATTCGGGAGCCAGAGCATTTGGAGCATGAAAAGTGGTAATCCATTCTGGTGCTATTTCCTTAATTATCGTATCAGAACAGGTAAATGAGTTTAAATAATCAGCATACGCAATTAGTTTGACTTTTATATTTCTATTAATATCATACTCATGAAGAGGTCCCAAAGATTCATCCGTATTTCCATCTCCAAAATCCCAATAATATCGGGTTGAAAATAAAGATTGATTGATAAATTGAACTTCACCAATGGTATTATTTATAAAATCAGTTCTATAATCAAAATCTGCTTTTGGCTTAGGAAAAATAGAAACGAGATTATTAAGTGTTACTGTATCACTACATTTATTATCCTGTCTGGTGATTAACCTTATGGGAAAATCACCTGTTAAGGTGGTTTTTATTAAGGGATTTGCTTGTGTACTTACCACATTAGGTCCAATAAACCATTGATATTGATCTGCATTTTTACTTTTATTGATAATTATAGGTGAATTTCCAAGACAAACACTAGGAGACAATAACTCGAAATCTGCAAAACTTTGGGTATTAATCCGTATTGATTTTTTTGTGGAATCCTGACAACCGAAATTATTTTTAACCGTTAATTGAAGTTCATAATCGCCTTTTTGTTTGTAGGCCAAAAGAGATGGTTCAAAATCATTATAAGTTTCATCGAGCCATTGCCATGTATAATGAATGGTTCCAGTTGAATTGTTTTTAAGACCTGATAGAGATGAAAATTCACAAAACTCATTATCTGGAAGGGAAAAGGAAGCTTTTGGTTTAGGATAAACTAAAATTTCCAGAGGTTTACTTGTTTGAATACAGCCATATATATTGGTAGTTTTAAGTTGAACGGTAGCCAATCCACTTTTTGTGAAAACGTAGGTTGGATTTGATTCTAATAAAATTTTATCATTTTCAAAATTCCATAAATAGGAAGCCCCAGGTTCTTCTGCATGTTTTATATTTACAGAAAGTGGAGGACAACCCGCTTGTTTATCAACGTTGAGCGTTACCTCAGGATTTGGATGAATAATAACAGGTTTATCAAAGGTGGATTTACAGGAATTTAAAGCCGAATAAGCGGTTAATGTAATATTATATTTTCCAGGCTTTTTATAAATATGGGATGTCTGATAAGTAGTGTAAATATTTTCATCCCCAAAATTCCAGTAAATGCCTGATATATTTTCAGGTTTTTGTGTATGAATAGTGGTCTGAATGGTGTCACTCAAACAATAGGAGTCTTTTAATGTAAATGAAATTTTAGGAATAGGTAAAACATTAATTTTAGTTTCAAAGGTATCTGTCCCACATTTAGTTGCCCCTAATATAAGTTGATACGTTCCTGAAATATTTAAGGTTTGGTCAAAAAAGGTTCGATTACCAGAGGTTATTTCCCCATCAGGATTACGTAATTGCCAGTTTAAAGAGGAACCAATAGTAGAAAAACTCTTTGCCTTCAATTGAAATGGGGGACAACCTTCCAGAGAATCAATTTCAAAAAATGCTTCTGTATCTCTTTTGTAAACCGTAATTTTCTTTTCTAAACTATCTTTACCACATGCATTTTCTGCCCTTAGTTTTAAGGTGAATTCTTTGTAATCTGTTCCAGTTAAAGTATATTTCTGCTCTTGTGCTATTGAATCGTTACTTGTGTTGCCATTTCCGAAATCCCATTTATATTGAAGAGGTCCACCTTGACTTATATTAGCCAGTTTAATAGATAAAGGAGAACAACCTTCCGAGGGAAAAGTACCAAAAATAACTTTAGGCAGCGGATGAATTAAGACAGATTTCACATCCTTTACTTCAGCACAACTATTCATTGCAATAGCTTCAATTTTATAGATAGTATCTTTCGTTGTTCCTGGTAGTTTCCATATAGGTGGTTCCAGGCTCACGACAGTATCCCTGCCATTTATCCATTTTATTGCTATATCATCGCCCTTAATTTCTTTTGAAATGACAAGATCAAAGGGTGCACAAGCCTCATTTTTAGATAAAGAAATTTGAATATTTGCAGGGGAAACTACTTTAAAATTTTTCTCAAAACTAGAAATACATTTTTTTTGACTTTGTACCTCGAGCCGAAGTGATTTATTACCCGCGTTTGCATAGTTAAAGGTTGGATTTATATTTTCACTTACCTGATTTTCATCTGTCACCCATCGAAAAGTAGCTGCACCTTTGCTTTTATTTACGGGTTTAACAGGAGTATTTAAACAGATTGTTTCTGATAATTCGAAGGCTGCATTTGGCGATGGATTTAAAAAAACTATTTTCGTTGCACAGGCTTTACAGGAAATATTGATAGGATCTGTGATACAATAGATAAATTTATTTTCACCAGGAAATAAAAAACTGGTTTTAACGACTGGATTTTGAGAATCCTTTAGACCTGGACCGTTCCATGTACCACCGTTGGGAAAAGCTCCTTCTAAGGTTATTTCTCCATCTTCCGGACAAATCTCTATAGATTCTCCAGCTGAAATATTTAATCCAGGGTTTATTATGCCTATTTTAACTTCGCCCTTTTGAAAACATGATGTTTCTGGTCTGAATATATACGAATAAATATGTTCACCTTCTTTTGGAATGGATAAATTAATGATACCATTTTGGGCATTAATCCCATTTCCTGACCAGACTCCACCTACAATATTTGATTTTAATTCATAAGTATTCTTATCGATACAAAGAGTAGTGTCGTTTGAAAGGGAAAGGATTGGATTATCGATACTTTTTGAAAAGAGAGAATCATTTATGGAACAGGCATATCTATTATATTGGACAAATAATTTGGATCCTTGGTTTTCAGGTAATAAATTAGCATTGAATTTTCCATCCTGGTCAAGCACACCTATTCCTTTCCATGCAAAGGTTCCTCCAGTTGAATCTGTCTTAATTCCAGTTTCTACATTTAAAAAAGAAATAAGATCCCGTCTACAAAATATAATCGTGTCTAAAAGGTTAATT
The DNA here is from genome assembly GCA_041159865.1 of Bacteroidota bacterium. GTDB lineage: Bacteria > Bacteroidota > Bacteroidia > Chitinophagales > Saprospiraceae > BJGN01. Next base: position 30,674 of record JBEAXK010000103.1, on the reverse strand, counting down.
ACGGGTGGTCTGTCCACTAAAACAGTACCTTTTGCTGAAATTTGACATCCATTTTGTTGATTGTAAGTATAGGTCACCTCAAATTGACCAGGGCCACTTAAAGAAGGCGAAAAAATTCCGGTAGTCTGGTCAACCCCTTTGCCGAAGTATAATCCACCTGATGGAAGCCCCATTAGATTTTTAGGTGAATCACCCAAACAAAAAGAATCCACAATTAAAGTTAAGGTTGGGGCTGGAATGATTTTTATTTTAAATGAATCAGAAGAACTACAACCTGCTGCATCAAAAGAATATAAAAGACTAATAGTTGTATTTTCTTTTATGTCTTTAGGAAAAAATTTACCCTTTTCAGAGTCAACTATTCCAATTCCACTCCATTTTCCCCCAGAAGGTGATGCTTTTAAAGTCAAGGTGTCACTACCATGACAAAATTCAACAGGATTGGAGGAAAGAGAAATAGCTGGTTTTTGAATCACAGTAATTGGAATTTTTTCTTCTCTTGAACCACAAACCTCGGTTTCAATTTTCATGTTGACTAATCCAGATTTTATAAAAGTCAAGGCACCAAATTTTTGAGATGTATCAGCATTTCTATCTGCACCTTCAAAGAACCAATTGATTGATTTGATATCACCACTCAGGGAGAAATTAATATCTTTCTCTGTTATAACTCCTTTTTCACAAAATACTTTAGGGGTGTTCAAGGAGTAGATGGGTGGTTCATACACCTTATAAATAGCTGTTTTTTCAGAAGTTCCACATGCATTTTGAGATATATGTGTGATTTTATAATCCCCTGTTTTTTTTATTTGTATTTTTAAATCTTTGGAACTTAAGGTAAAAGTTGAATCCAAAAATTTCCAGGAGAAGGTATCTTTTGGTTCGATTTTCCAGCTTCCCCGGCCCCATGGATCGTTATTCATTTTGAGTTGAACGGTATCAGGTCCGCATAATCCTGCGGAGGGATTAGAAGTAAATCCTGCTTGAGGAAAGTCAACAACCTTAATCGATTTAAAAGTGGATTTGGAACCACATTCATTGGTAGCTGTTAGTTTTACAGTATAAAATCCTGTTTTTGAATAAGTATGAACTGGATTTCTTTCCGTACTTGTTTTCCCGTCGCCAAAATCCCACAAAAAGCTTTCCCCATGGCAACCATTTTCTTTAAAATTTATGGTTTTACTTATACAAAATTCATTGTCCAGTTCAATGCTTGCTTCGGGACTTAATTTCACACTTACTACGGTTGTAGCTGTGTTACAACTTTTTTTAGCGCCGCATTTTTTTTCACCGATATAACTAATAATTTGGTTAAATTTTGCATTTGATTCGCAACGCTTAAAGTTTGTAGAATAGGTATAAACGTGTTTAATATCATCATAATTTCTAACCGTATCCTTTTTCCCATCTCCCCAATCTATATAAAAAACCTCAAAATCTTTGGTTGAACTTGTATTTTTTAAAATAACTGTTGCTCCTTCGCAAAATACATTTGAACCAACAGGACTGTAGGTTGCAAATACATCACCACAATCGTTGTCATTGCATAATGTATTTTGACCATTTACATTTAAAACATTTATAAAATGTAAAATACATATTAAGTAAAATTTAAATAAGTATATTTTTAATTTTATCACCATATATTTTCGTATAATTTTCTTTTGCCACGACTAAAGGAAGAACTGGGACATTGTACACCGGGGTAGGCGAGTGCATTATCTTTTCCCAAGATTCCACACCCTGGACTTTTACTAAAATGAAAAGCGATTCCAGCTTCCAGGAAAGGCCCCAGATAATTTCTAATGCCCGTTAATGGTATATTATAGGAAAAATTTATATCCATTTTCTTATCATTTAGTAGGGTGTTGCCTAAACCAATTTGAAGGGAAAGCCATTGGGTATTTTCGGCTTCCTGGTTTATAATTTGTTGTAAATAGGCACCAAGAGTAATATTTCTATTCAGTGAAAAATGAGAACCAATATTCCAGTAATGAAGCGATCCTTGCATTTCAAAGTTAAGTTGGGGTTTTACACTCAAAAATTGTCCCGATTTATAATAGGGAATGAGTTCAAAGTTTACAAAGCCATGAACCCGATAGGGTAGTGTAGTTTCCAATCCCAGAAGTGACTCAGCCTGTCCCCAATTTTTATTTTTGCTCAATCCAATTAAATGATGTACTGCAAATCCCCATAATAAGGTGGATGATTTTTTATTTTCACTATTGAATAAAATACGGTGACTTAACCCTATAGAAGGAGTGAAAAACCAGTTTGTTCTATTATTAAGAGGTGAAATGAATGAACTCGTGTTTAAATTTCCGAAAGAATCATACGCGCCATATTTAGGATTAAGCTGGTCTGAAAAAATTAAATTACCAAAATGGATGGCATTAAACTGCCAGATGAGTCCTAGACCAAGCCTGAAATTATGTATGGAGAATCCCGTTTCAAAGGGAGCTGTACCTGCGAAGTTACCTCCCATTCGGACAGATTTATAGACGCCAGCTCCCTCTTTGGTATATTCAGCATGTAAATCATAATCGAAAATGGAACAAGGTAAACTTTCCTCTAATCTGAATAATCCCGTTTGAAAACCAACTAATTGAGGTGATTGCCATTGGGAAACAAATCGACCCGATAGGGTAAATGCTCCTCTGAATCCTGCCAGGGAAGGGTTAAAAGAGGACTCATTTCCTTGAAAAACAGAATAAAGTCTGTCCTGAGTAATTCCTCTTAAAACCACGGTTAAAGAGAGGCAAATGATTAAAAAAAACCTTAGATTTGAGAAATTTCTTTGATCATCCATTATCATAAATTAATATTCAAAAATGTTACATTTTAAATTAATAAATTCAAAATCGGCCTTATTTTTTGTTTCGGTGATGATTCTTCTTTCTTCGGTTACACAGAGTTGGTTTTATACGCAAAGTAATGAATTTTTGCGAGTTATAGGAATAAAAGATGGAGATACTGTTGTTTTATTAACAAATAAAAAAGAGGAAATTACGCTAAGGCTCTCAGAAATTGATGCACCGGAGAGAAAGCAAGCTTTTGGTACCGTTTCCAGAACTTATTTGTCAAATTTAATTTTTGGTAAAGAAGTAAAATTACAAAAATCAGGTACAGATCGATATGGTCGAACCCTTGGTTTCATATTTACACGAAATGGAACTAACGTCAATCTGGAGATGGTTAAAAATGGAATGGCATGGCAATACGAAAAATACTCAAAAAGTCCTGTTTTAAGACGTGCTCAAATTGAGGCTAAAGCCCAAAAATTAGGTCTTTGGAGAGATCCTTTTCCTACACCACCATGGGAATTCAGAAGGCGTTGATCTTTTATTTTTCAAAAATAGGTGGATAATTTTTTATTATTTCTTCTTCAAAATGAATAAAATCTTTCTCTAATTTTTTAATCAGGTTTTCTTTTATTTCCGATTCTTTAAGGAAGCTGTATTTTAAAGAATTAAAAGCGAATTGTTTGAAATCTAAATAACTCAAATAGGGGAATTTAAGTGCTAATTGGATGAATTCACTATTGTGATCCGTTCTTAAAACGCCCGCATCATCTGTACATATAACCAAAGGAATATTAGCCTTGTGGTATATTTCAAAGGGATGATTTTGTGCTGTGGAACTAAGTATAAATTGGTTACTTCTGAAATTTATTTCTAATACGGTGTTTTTTTCTTTCATTTTACCAAGCAAGGCCAGTGTATTTTTCTCAAAAGCTAAGGCAGTACCATGACCAATTCGCTTTGCACCTGCTATTTCAACAGCCTCCTGAATATGAAAATTTAAGTTTTCAGGGGAAACCATGCCTTCACTTAATTCTCCTGCATGTAAGGATAAAGAAACGCCAGGCCAGTATTGAGCACAATACTGCAACATTTTCATGTGTAATTGATAATCTCTGATGGAAACAGGATGATGTTCCGGCGCTACCATATTGACTCCAACCAATAATTTATCTTTATGAGCTGCTTCATAGGATAAAAGCATTTGAGTAAATACCTGAACAGGTGGCATGATTCTTACCATATAAGTTTGATATCGAAGGGTAAAAAGCGAATCATCCAGTTTTAAACGTTGATGTTCCTCTCCAAGCTTCTTTAAATATTCTTGAACGCATAGCTTATTATTATCATTTAAAATGAGGGTTCTCATTTTATCAAATAGATTTATTAGGCTTGTATAATCGTTTGTTTGGGCATAATAAACAAGGGAATCGTTAAAGGATTCGGGAAGGCTTAAATTTTTCCCGCAGGGAATAATTTCCAGCATTGTTTCCAAATAGGAAACTTTTTGATTGATAGCAAGATCTTTTAACCACAATAATCCAGAACCATCTTTCATTTGGTCTTTTGAGGATTCAAAACTTTCAAAAGTATTGAAAAAATCATCATAAGATGTAATGCCGTCTGAACGATCATAATCTTTGGTTGACCAATGTTTTAATAATTTTTCCTGTAGGTTATACCATCCAGTCTGATTCTCATAGATTTTAAATTTTTTCCAGCCAACACGTTCGGGTTTTTCAAGAAGTTCAAACGAAATTTCGAGGGTAGAAGGATTAATCCATGCATTAAGCGATCTTGCTTTTTCAATATATTTTTCTGCATAAATAGAACCAGAATAATGATGATGTAAATCGCCCCCCTTTGGCATTTCACTAAAAAAAATTCTTAATGCTAATTCATCGTGCTTTATCGCATTAAATAAACTATCTACACGGATTAATCGAGTCTGACCCTCTATTTTAATAGTAATGAAGAGGCAGATTAACAGATAAAGATTTACATAAACATTTTTCATAGCTACAATTTAATACGATTACTACAATATAAATATTATTTTTGTTACTATTGAAAATATTTAATTATGAGTCAACAGATTGTTCGCATGCAAGATGCTTCTATTTTTCAGGAAGATAAATTGATTTTGCAACAAGTTAATTTAAGAATTCATGCAGGTGAATTTACTTATCTGATTGGTAAAACGGGAAGTGGAAAATCTAGTTTACTGAAAGTACTTTATGCCGCTCTTCCTTTGAAAAAGGGCAATGCTGAAGTGGCAGGTTTTGATCTTACGAAGTTAAATAGAAATACAATTCCTCCATTAAGAAAAAAACTTGGCATTGTATTTCAAGATTTTAATCTGTTATCAGATAGAAATGTGGAAGACAATTTAGATTTTGTTTTATTGGCAACTGGCTGGAAAGATAAGGTGCAACGTGCTCATCGTATAAATATGGTATTAAATCAGGTTGGTTTATCAGGGATGTTAAAATCAATGCCACACCAACTTTCTGGTGGTGAACAACAAAGAGTTGTGATTGCCAGAGCTTTAATAAACAGCCCCGAAATAATCATTGCTGATGAACCCACGGGTAACCTGGATCCCGATACCTCTGACGATATACTTATGTTACTTAGAGAAATTTCCAAACAAAATAATACAGCGGTTTTATTTGCTACCCATGATTATAGAATTTTGGAGACTTTTCCAGCCAGAATTATACGTTGTGTGAATGGAAGAATTTATGATGACCAGGAAATAGGATAAATGGAAGCCTATGAAAATTAGCTATTAAAGTTTACCATTGGATTTCATTAAAGCCAATTTGTAAATGCCCATAATGGTTATAGCATCTGTTATTTCTCCGCGATCAATCAGCAGTAAAGCCTCTTCTAAAGTTACCCTTTTTACACTTAAATTTTCTGTTTCCTCTGGACTGGAGTTTCCTGCTTTTAAATTTCTGGCTAAAAACAATTGACCTTCTTCATCTGTAACTGAATTTGAAAGATGAAATTTACATAAGGGTTCCCATTGGCTAGCCTCAAGACCTGTTTCTTCTTTTAGTTCGCGTTTTGCCGCCGATAGGTTATCTTCTCCAATGGGGCAGCCACCTTCAGGAATTTCCCAGGAATAGGCATTGAGCGGGTAACGATCCTGACCAACTAATACTATATTTAATTGCTCATCAACAGCTATAATACCTATGGCTTTATGATGAAAATGAACCACACCATAGATACCATTATTGCCAGAAGGATTGATAACCTCATGATGACTTACCTCTATCCAAGCATTTTCATATATATCTTTCTTTGAAATAGTTTTCCAATCACCCATATTTTTAGTTATATCCTTTGATTTTATAGGTAATAACCCCAATCCATTCATGAAGGATTGCCTCCCAGGCAAATAGATTTGATGAAGATGGCTCAATGAGTAATTTCATTAAATTATCTGATTTTTCTGAATAATAATCAGTAGGATAAATGGTTGTAACTAAGCCTGCTTTGTCAAAACAAGCTTTTGATCTCGGCATGTGTAAGGCACTGGTAACCAAAATACAAGAAGCATTTTTCTGAATTGAATCAATTATTTGTTTTGAAAAAACAGCATTTTCCCAAGTATTTCTGGATTTATTCTCTATAATGATTGCTGAGTCAGGAATACCCAAGGTTTTTAAAAAAGGAGCAACATATTCAGCTTCTCCAAATTTATCGCCTAATAATTTTCCAGAACCCCCTGATAGCAATATTTTTTTTCCGAATCCATTTTTATATAGATGAAGCGCAGTTATTAACCTGTTGCCTCCTTTCAGACCTAATTGAAATTCTGATTTTCCCATCGCCGTTTGAAAATCACTGTATCCTCCCAATAATACTATGAAATCATATTCTTTTTCCAAACTATTTATCCTAACGGTTTTGGGTTCCCACCATTTTACAACTAATTGAAACAAAACATTATTCGTCAGCAAAAACAACAAAATTAGACCAGAAAGGAATATTGTTCTTTTTCTTTTTTCACCTTTAATAAAAAAAGACAATAAGAAGCTAGATAAAATCCAAACAATGGGTTTTATGCAAAAGGCAAATATTTTAGATAAAATAAAAAACATATTCGAAATTAAATTATTGTAAAAAAGAAGGCCAACTAGGTCCTTCCAGGAGCTTTGCGATGAAATATTGAATGAATTCAGGTTTTAAAATGCTTGCGGATATAAAGGCAAAGGATAATCCAAAGGTTGCACCCCAAAAATGTGCGTTGTGCCCAATATTATCTCCTCCTCTTTTGTCCATATAAGAAGAGTAATATAAATACGCTATGCCTAAAAATAGGGCGGGAAGAGGAGGAAAAAGAAACCAGTTCCATGGATCTTGAACGATATATATGAATACCAATGCAGATGTGGCACCGCTGGCACCTAATGAACCATAGGATGGATTATCCTGATGTTTAAAATAATCAGGAATGCTACTAAATATGACAGCACTGAGGAAAAATAAAACAAAGACCAATGGAGCATATTCACTTCCAAATAAGTAACTAAAAAATGATTCTGCAACTTCACCAAACTGATATAAAACAAAAAGATTGATTAAAAGGTGATTCCAATCTGCATGGATAAAAGCATGCGTAATGAACCGAACCCATTCGCCATGATATTTAATGGCATAAGGGTGAAATATTAATTTCGCTTTTACCTGATCCTTATTAAAACCTTGCCAGGAAATAAAGCCAATAATTACGACAAGTAAAAGAGTAAGACTTATAGTTTCCATGTTTGAGTTTCGGGTTTAAGCATTATGATAAGGTTCGTTATGTAGTATAGTAAAACCTCTGTAAAGTTGTTCCAGGAAAAATAATCGTACCATTTGATGGGAAAAGGTCATTTTTGACATGGAAATTTTAAAATTAGCTCTTTCTTGTAATTCATTTGAAAATCCATAGGAACCTCCTACCAAAAAAATAAGTTTTTTATGAGATTTGTTAAGTTCCTTTTCAATAAACTGAGAGAATTGAAGGGAGGAATATTCCTTACCTCCTTCATCCAGTAAAATTAAATAATCCTGGATGGTTAATTTTTGAAGAACTTTTTTCCCTTCTTTATTTAATTTATCTTTTACTGAGTAACTTCCACCATCTTTAATATCGGGTATTATTACCGTTTCGAAAGGGATATATTTCTTGATCCTTTGGTAAAAATCATCTACACCAACCTGCAAATAGGTGGGAGTTGTTTTACCAATAAACCAAGTTTCTATTTTCACCAGTAGTTAGGCAATGGGTCGCTCTCCAATGAACACACGTATTTCTGGATTCAACCTGATGCGAATGCGAAGATAAAAATCCTCAGGCATATCTGGTTTAATTTTTTGATACATTTTAAAAGTTGACTTTAGGGTATTATAAACTAAAGCCAGACTTTTATTCTTTTCGTTCAGTGATGCCAATTCCTCCCATTTTTCTATTGGAAAGTCAGCACATTTTCCTTTAAATTCTGCATCGATGGAAGGATTTAAAGAAGCGCCAAAGGAGAAACTATATAATTGCAAGCCCGATTCTTCAATATTTGGTATGATTTGAAGCCAATCTTCAATTACTTTTTCGTATTGGTTCCTTGCTGTCGCTGAAATATGCTCTGCCTGATGTTTAATATTATTTTTTGCTTCATCCAGCAAATTTAAGATTTTGTCAATCATTTTATTTTTTAGCATAAGAACACTAAAAAGGATAAAATGGTTCCTTTTGATTAATTGCAATTTGCAATTAATCAGGGGTATTAACGATAAGACTACCGTAATCTAAATCTGCTTCCAGGAAAAAGCCTCTGGAAGATTTATAATATCCCTTATATTCCTTAGTTGACGATTCAACTCGCTTTTGATTAAAGTGAACAGAAGCTGGAAATTTAAATGAAGTATATTTACCGACGGTGTAAAATTCAAAGGCATTATCATTAGGCATCTTTAAGGTAAAACCAGTATAACTTCCGACGAGCCTTACTTTTTCAACATTTTGACCTAAAGTGAGGGAATGTCCACCATATTTTGCCTCAATAATAATGTTTTCTAAACCTCCAATTTTATAAGTGTCATATCCTGAATTAATTCTTAATATCTTAGCTTTCAATATATTAACGTTTGAGTATTTCGTCACCAAATCCGCTTTTAAAATATCATCGGCTTTTAGATTACTATATTTTATGTCGGCAGACAGATATTTGGTTTTTTCTAGGGTACCATTTCCATACCCAAGTATTACAGTTGTGTTACCTTTTACATCAGTGAGGGTAAAGTTGCCATATTTTACGTCTATATTTGCATTTCCCCCTATGGATTGTGAGGTTAAATTGCCATATTTTAAATTGACATTCACACTATTTTCATAAGGCATCCAAACCTCATAATTAATTCTAAATTCATTGTTTGATTTAATTGAAATAATGAAAGATAATAAATCACCAAGGCTATTCATATAATTGTTGTAATTATCTTTATTAAACTGTAATACCGTAGTAGCACTAACATTCGATTCACTTGTTGAAAAATCTATTTTTATACCGTCAAATAAACTGTTAGCCTCATTTTTATTTGAGGCTTTTACTTCAATTTGAACCATAATTTTTACTGAATTTTTGTCCCAATGATTTAAAACGACATGGCCATATTTATTGCTTATACTCGTTTTTCCATCAGCATGAATGTTAAATTCTTCCGTAATTCTTTTTGTAAAGGTTTCTTTTACCCCATAGGCTTTTAAAAGTAGGGGGAAAAAGAAAAAGGTTAAGGTAATTGCGATAATACTAAATTTCTTTTTCATTTTGGTTTTGTGTTTTTGGCTCTAAACGTTGTAGGATTTTGTCAAGAATTTCAATTTTTGTTTGATATCCAAGTTTGAGCTGTTCTAAAATTATTTTTTCCTGACCCAATGGAATCGTTTTTAGTTCCCTTTTCAATTCTTCCATAGATTTGTCAATCTGCTTTAAATCAACATAAATACTCTCTTCTGCACCTAATTCTTTAAGTTGAAATAACTTTTTCTGAATACTTTTTTTCGAAACCATCTCAAAATCAAGAAAGGGTTTTGGCTCCAGACCTATATTCCAAAGTGGTGAATCATTATTATTTCCGATGAGGAATCCCATATATCCTCCCATAATTAAAAGGATAAAGCCAGCTGCAATACCTCTAAAAAAACGGTTTTTGTACCAAACTAAAGAGAGAGATTCTGGATTTATCTGATTGGAAATATTTCTCCATATTTTTTCATCAGGCATCTCAAAATCAAAAAGTTCCCTTTCTTGAACTACAAATTTTTCTAATTCATCTTTATTTTTCATTTGCCTAGATTTTCTCTTAATTTTTGTTTAGCTCTGCTATATTGAGATTTTGAAGTAGTAACAGAAATATTTAAAATGCTGGCTATTTCTTCGTGATCATAACCTTCAAATAAGTAGAGATTGCATACTGTTCTGTAACCTATTGGTAAGTTTGCCATTGCCTTGGTTATGTGAGGAATCATATTTTGATTAAATTCATGATAATCCATGGTGTTATTTTCTTCAGGTATTTCAAAATGCATTGAATGTAATTCTTGAAACACCATCGTTTTTTCTTTTAATTTATTGATGCACTGATGTATCACTATTTTTTTAATCCATGCACCAATGGTTGATTCACCCCTATATGATTTTAGATTTTTGAAAATTAAAATAAATGCATTTTGTAAAACTTCTTCTGCATCCCGGTGGTCACTTAAAAACCTAATACAAGTGTTAAACATAGCTTTTGCATAAGTATGATAGAGTTCAAATTGAGCTTTCTGACTTCCATTCAAACATTTTTCAACCAAGCGATTTATATCTTCTGTAATGGGTCTTTCCATTTTTGTGCCCTTGTTTCATTGATAATGACCAGTAAAAAAGAAAAGGGTTGCTTTTTAGGCAAGAAATTATTAAACCTTTTTTTAAGAACAATGTTCTAAAATAAAACATCGTTTAATTATGGGTGTAACAGAAAGAAGAATCAGGGAACGACTGGATTTAAGACTCGCCATTTTAATGGCGGCCAAAGAATTATTTTTAGCCAAGGGATTTGAGGCAACCACCCTGAGGAATATTGCAGAGAAAATTGAATTTAGTCCTTCTACGATTTATCAATATTTTAAAGATAAAAATGAGATTTTTTATACCATTCATGCTGAAGCTTTTTCAGAACTTTTAAAGAGGTTTAAAGCATCTGAGATTCATGAAAATCCAATGGATCAATTAATTGCTCTCGGTGAAATTTATATTGGTTTTGCACAAGAAAATTCAGAATTGTATGATTTAATGTTTATTATGGAAGCTCCCATAGCTTTTTTGACAGATCTGGACGATTCTAACTGGAAAGAAGGAAAGATGGCTTTTGATTATCTGAAAACAATTATTTCTAATTGTATGAGTCAAGGATTTATTCAAGAAACAGATTTAGATTCAATTTCCTATTTAATCTGGAGCACTGTTCATGGTATGGTAACCCTATCTATAAGGAAGCGGGGATTGAGGATAGGTCTATCAAACCCTGAAACCATCATTCAGCGATCTTTTAAAATATTTAATCACCTCCTTCTTAAATCTTAATTTCACCTTTATATCAAATGAAATATTTAAGTCAAATTTTTCTTTTAGGAGTTTTCCTTTGTTTACCTGGTTGGTTATTTTCTCAAAGTTCTATTCTCGACACTTATATAGATGAAGCCTTACAGCAGAATTTAGTGTTAAGACAAAAAAATATACCTCTCGCTAAGAGTAGATTAGCCTTGAAAGAAGCCGAAAAAAGATTTAAGCCTACGGCTGATTTTTCGTTTTCATATACTTTAGCACTTGGGGGGCGAACCATTGATTTGCCCATTGGTGATCTGCTAAATCCTGTTTACAATACCTTAAACCGATTAACTCAAAGCAATCAATTCCCTCAACTTGAAAATGTTGAAAACCAATTGTTGCCCAATAACTTTTATGACGGAAAAATTAGGATCACTTATCCGGTTTTTAATAAGGATTTAAATCTTCTGAAGGAAGTAAGAATTCAAGAGGTTCAACTTCAGGAAAATGAAATTGATATCTATAAGAGAGAACTTATTCTTGCTGTAAAATTGGCTTATTATCAATATGGTTTAGCCCTTGAAAGTCAATTAATTTTGGGCAATGCTAAAAAGTTGTTGGAAAAATCTTTAGAAACAATTCAGATTCTTGTTCGGGAGGGTAAGGCACTTCCTGCTCAGGTTCTTAGAGCTGAAAATGAAATTGAGATATTGGATTCAAAACTTAAAGAATCTGATTATCAGGTAATCAATGCTCAGCTTTACCTGAAATTTTTATTAAATAGAGAAAATAACCTGCCTCTTAAGTTCGAGAAACCTCCACTGGAAACTAACTTATTGCAAGATCTTGAAGCATCAAAACGGAATGATTCAAACCCAATATTCAAAAAAATAGATATGGCCTTGTCTATTCAATATTTGCTTGAGAAGAGAAATAAACAGTTTTTTATACCTCAGATTGGCTTATTTACGGATATAGGTTCCCAGGCTTTTAATTGGCAATTTAATAATAAAAGTGTTTTCGTTATTGGGGGTGTTCAATTAATGATGCCTTTATGGGTAAATAAAATGAACAAGTTAAAAGGGGAGCAAATTCAAATAGATATACAAGAACTTAAATGGAATAAGGAATTACTAGAAAATCAGGAAAATTTGTCTTTTAATTTGGCTATGAATAAAGTATCCGTTTCAAAAAAGGCATTTAGTTCTATGTCTAAACAGGTTCAGACAGCAGCTACCTATTTACGGCTTACAGAAAGAGGGTTTCAAGAAGGAGCCGTTTCTCTTTTGGAAATGTACGACGCCCAAAACCAATATACCAATGCCTTACTTCAGGAAAATATGAAGTATTATCAATATTTAATGGCTTTATCTGAACTACAAAAATTAAAATAATATGATGCAGCGCCTTTTCTTATTCATGATGCTTATTAGCATCGTTAAGCTTACAACGGGTTGTAAAAATGAAAGTACTGTCATTTCAAATAGCGTAAAAGACGGAAAAATTCCTGTTTCCCTGACATTACTGAAAAAAGAAACCATAAAGGAACCTTTCTTACTTTCTGGTATTTTTACGACGGAAAATGAGCGGTATCTTTCTTTTAAAATGGGAGGAATTATAAATGCGGTTTTGGTGAAAGAAGGTGATGTAATAAAAAAGGGACAAATTCTGGCGACTTTAGATCCTAATGATATCCAAAGTCAAATTCAAATGGCTAAAATTGGGCTTGAAAAAGCAGACAGAGATCTACAAAGGGTAAAAAATTTATATCGCGATAGTGTAGCTACTTTGGAACAATTTCAAAATGCTACAACGGCCTTTGCTTTGGCAAAAGAACAATTTGCAACTGCTACTTTTAATGGCCAGTTTAGTTCAATAACAGCACCTGCAGGCGGATATATTTTAAAAAAATTAGCAGATGTTGGCCAAGTTGTAGGACCGGGTTCTCCCATTTTTTTAGCAAATGACGTGGCAGGGAATACAGCTTGGGTCTTAAAGGCCGGCGTTACGGATATTCAATGGCAGGCACTTAATATAGGTGAAAACGCAATCATAAATTTTGAAAATGGAATGTCTCTACCAGCCAGAATAGTCAGGAAATCTGCTTTGGTTGATCCTTTTTCAGGCACACTAACTGTGGAATTAAAACCTTTGAGTGCTGGAAATATTTCATTGGCAAGTGGTATGTTTGGTAAAGCTGTCATTATACCCTCTAAAGGCATGGATGTTTTTCGAATCCCTTTTTCTGCCTTGCTCGACGCCAACCAAAATGATGGTTTTATTTTTATCACCACAGACAAAAAAACGGTAAAAAAGATAAAAATTAATATTTCCGGGTTTGATAAAATGGGTGCTTGGACTCATTTCAATTTCGAAGCCAATACCCATTTAATTACGGAAGGTGGCCCTTATTTAACGGATGGCGCTTCTATTTATGAAAAGCCCTAATTGATCTGCTATGAAAATTACTGATTTCGCTGTAAAAAATTATCCTTTTACACTCATTGTCTTTTTACTCATAGCGGTAATTGGGACTTTTACTGTACTTAATATGCCCAGGGCGGAAGATCCTGAATTAAATGCCCCTATTTTCCCTGTGACGGTTATTTATCCTGGAACCAGTCCTGTTGACATAGAAGAACTGGTCATAAAACCCATGGAAAAAGCCTTCTACGAACTGGAGAATATCCGTCGATTGAAGAGTATCATAGGCGACGGTTATGCAGTCATTCGGGTTGAATTTAAATATGGTGTTGATGTAAATGAAAAATATCAGGAAATCGTTCGCGAACTTGCAGCGTTAAAGGGTAAATTACCACCTGATATGCAACTACCTACGGTTGAAAAAGTCAGTCCTTCCAACGTAAATGTGATTCAAACGGCTTTAATTTCTGAAACAGCAACGTGGAAACAATTAAAAAAAGAAGCTGATAAATTAGCAGAATCCCTTGAAAAAATACCCGCATTAAAAAATATTGAAATAGCTGGTTTGCCCGAAGAACAAATTCAAATTTCTTTGGATTTTGAAAGAATGGCACGCTTGGGAGTTTCCCAGCAAGTCGTATTAAATAATTTGCAGAGCGAATTGGCAAATATCCCTTCGGGAAATCTGGATGTAGGCAACAGATATTTTAATGTAAAATCAAGTGGTAATTTTAAAGAGCTGGAAGATATTCAAAATACCCTGGTTTACACAGCTAATAATCGAAATATTCAACTTAAAGATATCGCTACAGTTACTATGACTTTTGCCGAAAGGGATCATATTACCAGACTTAACGGTCATAGAGGGATTTTTGTGGTTGCTGCCCAAAAATCAAAAGAGAATATTGCAGCTACCCAAAAGGCTTATCAACCGATTATTGAAAAATTTAGAAAATCACTTCCTGCTAATATCGCTATGATTCATCATTTTGATCAGGCTGAGGTAGTTCAAAAAAGACTGTCAGGTCTTGGTTTCGATTTTATATGGGCTATTTTGTTAGTTGCTTTTACACTTTTACCTCTGGGTTTTCGACCTGCTATAATTGTCATGATATCTATTCCTCTTTCTTTATCAATAGGTATTATTATTTTGAATTATCTCGGTTATAGTCTGAATCAATTAAGTATTGTGGGTCTGGTGGTAGCACTTGGACTCTTAGTCGATGATAGTATCGTAGTCATTGAAAATATTGAACGTTGGATGTTAAATGGTTACAGTAGAAAAGAAGCTGTTCTTAAAGCTACTTCTCAAATTGGTGCTGCTGTTCTGGGTTGTACAGCAACCTTAATTATTGCGTTCCTTCCTTTGATCTTTCTTCCTGAGGCTTCAGGTGAATTTATAAGATCTTTACCCATTAGTGTTATTGCCTCTGTATTGGCATCACTATTGGTTTCATTAACCATTATTCCCTTCCTTGGAAATCAATTGTTAAAGAAAAGTATGTCTCATACAGAGGGTAACTGGTTTATGAGGGTGCTTAAAAATGTTATCAGTAAAAGCTATGCGCCTATTCTGGAAAAATCTTTGATTCATCCAGTGAAAACTTTAGCCATTATACTCATCGTTTTTTTTGCTTCCTTACAACTTATACCCGTTATTGGCTTTAGTCTATTTCCCGCTTCAGAAAAACCTCAGTTTTTAGTCAGAATAACCCCACCTGCCCAAGTTAATATAAAAAATACAGATACAATTACAGGTTATGTTGAAAAGGAGTTGAATAAAATTTCAGATGTCCAATATTATGCAACTAATGTGGGGATGGGTAATCCTCAAATTTATTACAATGAGATCAGATCTATCAAAAAACCCAATTTTGCTGAGATTTTCGTGCAGTTAGATCCTGTTACTTCTGTGGAAAGAAAATTGTTCATAATTGATTCTTTAAGAAATGAGTGGACTCCTTTTCATGGGGCTAAAGTACAGATTA
Source organism: Bacteroidota bacterium (assembly GCA_041159865.1). Taxonomy (GTDB): domain Bacteria; phylum Bacteroidota; class Bacteroidia; order Chitinophagales; family Saprospiraceae; genus BJGN01. The sequence continues at coordinate 14,876 of JBEAXK010000103.1, read as the reverse complement.
ATAATTTTGAGCAAGGTCCTCCTGTAGTTGCTCCTGTAGAGGTCAGATTATTGGGAGATAATCTGGATACACTTAGAGATCTTTCTTTTAAAATTGAGCAATTAATTAAAAAGGTTCCAGGAACTATTTACGTAAATAATCCGGTGAGTAACTTACAAACGGATATTAGGGTTAAAATTAATAAGGAGAAAGCAGCTATGTTGGGAATCCCAGTCATTTCTATAGATAAAACACTTAGATTGGCTTTATCGGGCATTCCAATTGGTGTTTTTTCCGATGACGATGGGGAAGATTATCAGATTATAATTAAAAAGAAGGAGGCAGAAACTCTCAATTTAGACGTTTTTAAAACCTTATTTATTGAAAATATAAAAGGAAAGGCTATTCCATTAACTCAATTTGCCCATCTTGAACTGGAATCATCGCCCTTATCAATAAATCATTTAGACAAAACCCGTATGGTTTCTATATCGGCTTTCGTGGGTAAGGGTTACCTAAACGATGAAGTTATTAAAGAAGTTATGGATAAACTGGAAGAATTTCCAATTCCTTCAGGGTACACATATCAGATGGGCGGTGAATATGAAACCAGGCAGGAATCTTTCAGTGGATTCACCATTATCATAATTCTAACCATATTTTTATTTATTGGAATTTTACTGCTGGAATTCAAAACATTTAAAAGTACAATCATTGTATTGAGTGTCATACCATTGGGAATGGTTGGAGCGCTTTCTGCTTTATGGCTAACTGGAAATTCACTTTCTTTTGTAGCTGTTGTAGGCTTAATTGCTCTGGCAGGCATTGAAATTAAAAATACAATTCTGTTGGTAGATTTTACCAATCAATTAAGGGAGGAGGGAAAATCACTGGATGTAGCCATTCGAGAAGCTGGTGAAATTAGATTTTTACCCATAATTTTAACTTCTTTAACGGCAATTGGAGGACTTATACCAATTGCTCTTTCTACTAATCCACTTATTTCACCGTTGGCTATTGTACTTATAGGGGGGTTGATTAGTTCAACGCTATTATCCAGAATATTTACCCCCATTATTTATAAGCTCATTCCACCAAAAATGGAACATTAGATTTTATACATCTTACTGAAAATCCGTTGCCCTTAAAATAGGGTCTTTTAAGAAGTAAAAAATCATCATAATAAAGATTTATACCCAGGCTGTTTGAAGAGTCTATTTCACTTGCCGTCCACCAGAATGCATTTGAATTAGCTAAATCAAAAGAGCCATTTGTGTACCTTAAACCACCGGGTAATCCATTGAAAAGGGTTGGTTGATGTTTAAGATCTTGGTATTCCCACAAATCAACTGATTTTAAATATTTTCCAGCCATTTCAAGCCCCTCCAGTTGGTTGGCCAGTAAAAGCCAGTCATTAATGGTTGGAATATTAAACCCCAATGGTGCAAGGCCATTTATATTTGTAACAGCAAAAAAATTATATAATTTTCCATAAATAGTGCCTAATATCTCATTATTCTCGTACGAGCACATGGCTGGCCATTGATGTTTTGAAGCATATTCCCATTCTTTTTCAGTTGAAGCGTGAAATATTTCAGTACCATCTCTAAAGGTCGAAACATTCAAATTGTAGCACATCCATTCTTGAGATCCAATTAAAATGGTTTCAGTTTCCAATTATTTATTATTTTGCAAAAAAGTAAAAATACATGAAAAATAAGGAACATCATGGATTAAAAAGGCATTTAAATTTATTGGCCTTAACTGCTACAGGAATTTGTTCTATGGTTGGTGCTTCCATATACGTAGTACCCATTATGATTCAAAAAAATGTTCCAGGTATCGGTCCTTATGTTTTATTTGCTTTTTTGATTGCGGCTATTCCAGCTATCATTGCAGCACTTTCTTATGCCGCATTGGCTTCGGCTATGCCCAAAGCAGGAGGTAGCTATTTATATGCAAGTAGAAGTATTCATCCATATTTTGGATTTGTAGCTAGTTTTTCCCAATGGTTTGGATTAAGTCTGGTCATTGGCGTTGTTGCATTCGTAACTATCCCTTTTTTTAGAGATTTTTTTAGTGCGGTTGGTTTTGATGAGATAGCTTCAATATTATCTATTCCAGTGGTTAGATTATTTTTGGCCTTATTTATTTTAGGTTTTTTTACTTACACAAATCTAATAGGAGGCCAATTATACAGTCATACTTTAGTTCCACTCATGTTTTTGATGTTTATACTTGGTGGAATAGTTATTTTTTTTGGGTTTTATTTTGATAAATATGATTTTGCTCAAGCCCTTGTTTTGAAAAATGGTATCAAATTAGCAGAGAGGCCGACTATAAATTTCAGTTGGCAAATATTATTTACAGGAGCTTCCATTTTATTTGCAAGTTTTATTGGTTTTGATTCTATCGCCCAAGCAGGTGGAGAGGCAAAAAATCCTAATAAGAATTTACCTATGGCTATTATTTTGGCAGTATCCATAGTTGGCTTATATTACTTTATTTTTTCGGCAGCCGTATATCACAGTATTCCCTGGTGGTATATTGCCGAAGAGGCAAAAAGTAAGGATTTAACGGCTCCTGGATTGTTTACTGTCCTCTTAAGTCCTTTTTGGTCAGCCATAATTCTTTCAGGTGCGGCCATTGCCTTGTTAAATGATTTACCTGGAATGATTTTATCTGTGTCAAGATTAATATTTGCATGGGCTAAAGATGGCATCATTAGTCCTTATTTTGCTCATGTTCATCCAACATCGAAAACTCCCCAAAGAGCGGTTTTATTTAGCTCCTTTATTTCTGCTATGGGTATTTTAGGATGTCATTTTGCAGGCGATATTTTCTTGGGAATTGATATTATGGTCACTTCTATGCTGATAAACTTTATTTTGATTTGTCTCTCGGTGGTTTTTTTACCCTTTAAAAATAAAGCTCTTGCTGAAAAAATGAATGGACATAAATTTCAAGAAATTAGAAATCTATTGGCTTTATTTGGCGTAATGCTTCTCCTTGGTTTACTCGTTTTTCATACTATTAAAGATTTGAATAGTGAACTTAATCATTGGTATTTTAAAGCTACCTGGGTTTGGTTAATGGTCATGAGTTCTGGGAGTATTTGGTTTTATATTTATTGGAGAAAAAATAAAAACGGGAAGTCCCATTTTATGGAACTTCCCACGGATTGACCAAGAGTAATAATCTTAAAATTACCATCTTAGGAATGTTTCAAAGAGGAAATTTTGAAATTTTAATTTTACAATAATGAAAAATTTTGGAAATAAATTTTTTACATTATGTGTATTACACTGATATTAAATTATTTGAATTTTTTTAAAACAGAAATTTTAAGGAAAAAATACTTATTATGAAATTAAATATTCCGCCTGTAATTATTGGATTGTGGCAAATTGCAGATATGGAAAGAAAAAATCCGTCCTTTGATCCAGCTTCTGTTGTTCAAAAAATGGAAGCCTATCTGGATGCAGGATTGTATTTTTTTGATATGGCCGACCATTATGGGTCAGCAGAAATTATTGCAGGTTTATTATATAAAAAAAGAAAAGAAGAAGGTAAATCATTGCCTGTTCTCGCGACCAAATGGGTACCTAAACCTGGGCATAATTCACGTTTCTCTGTAAAGAAAGCTGTTGCGCTCGCTTTAAAAAGGTTGCAAGTTGAATCCATTGATCTCCTTCAGTTTCATGCATGGGATTACAGCGATCCTTCCTGGATAGAAACCTTATTTTATTTGGATGAACTAAAAAAAGAGGGTTTGATTCAAGCTTTAGGAGTCACTAACATGGATACAGTTCATCTGAAGATGGCCATTGACTCTTCTATTTCTATTTTGTCCAATCAAATTTCTCATTCATTGTTTGATCAAAGAGGTATAGCAGAAATGATTCCTTATTGTTCGAAAAATAATGTTCGGGTACTTTGTTATGGTACCGTGGCAGGCGGATTTTTTTCAGATAAATGGTTGGGAAAAGGAGAACCTGCATCAGATGAATTAACTACCTGGTCTTTAATGAAATATAAAAGATTCCAAGAAGAGGTTTGTGATTGGCCTACTTTTCAGATTTTACTTCAAAAATTAGATGAGATTTCAAAAAATCTAAATATTTCCATTGCTCAATTAGCGTCTTTGTATATTAAAGAAGAACATAATTGTAATTCAGTTATTATTGGTGCAAGGCTGGGGGAGAAGGAACATATTGAGGAAAATAAACAAATTGGAAAAATTCACCTAGATAAAGCGTCGAAACAAGAAATTTTTAAAATGATTCAAAATTTTAAATCTATTCAAGGTGATTGTGGTGATGAATATAGGTATCCTCCATTTTTAACTGCATCAGGTGATTTAAGTCATCATATTGCAAAATTTCCACCAGCCTTTGAGGTTAAAAATGAGGGAAATGGCAGATATAGTGCTTCAAGTGGTACTGTATGGGAATCTTTTGCTGGTTATTCACGCGCGGTCAAAAAGGGGAATCATATTTTTGTTTCAGGTACAACAGCAACTCAAGGTCAACTTGTTATTGGGGGAACAAGTCCAGAATCTCAAATGAATTTTGTTCTTGATAAAATTGAAGGAGCCTTAAAATCGATGAATGCTACCCTGAAAGATGTAGTCAGAACAAGAATTTTTGTGTCAGATACGAAACACTGGGAAGCCATTGCAAGGATTCATGGTAAAAGATTCGAGGGTATAAATCCAGCTAATACCTTAGTGATTGCTAAACTAATAGGAGATGAATATCTGGTAGAAGTAGAAGCAGATGCATTAATTAATTAATTGATTGATCCTATGTAGTTAAAGCACCACAAACATGGATGGTCTGACCACTGATGTAGGCTCCCATGTCAGAGGCTAGAAATACACAAACATCTGCTATTTCATTTGGTTTACCGAACCTTTTTAAAGGAATATTAGATAAATAAGCCTCTTTGGTTTTTTCATCGAGTTCATCTGTCATATCTGTTTCTATGAAACCGGGAGCTACTGTATTACAACGAATATTTCTGGCTCCCATTTCTTTTGCAAGAGATTTTGTAAATCCGATAATTCCAGCTTTTGAAGCCGCATAGTTGGCCTGGCCTGCATTTCCAGTAACCCCTACAATAGAACCCATATTGATAATGGCTCCATTTTTAGCCTTCATCATTGGCTTTAAAACCTGTTTGCACAAGTTAAAAACTGATTTTAAATTTGTCTCAATAACTTTATCCCACTGTTCTTCAGTCATTCTTAACAACAGGGTATCTTGTGTTATTCCTGCATTATTAATCAGAATATCTAATTTCCCAAAATCTTCCAGAACCTGGTTTACAAGATTTTCTGCTGCTTCAAAATTTGAGGCGTCCGATTTATAAGCTTTAATGATTACTCCCGAAGTTGCATTTTCTGCTATCACTTTTTCGGCCTCACTGGCGCTTGACCTAAAGGTAAATGCAACATGAGCGCCATGTTCTACAAAGCGAGCCACTAAGGCAGCGCCAATTCCTCTTGAACCGCCCGTAATTAAGGCTACTTTGTCTTGTAATAACTTCATAAAAGATTTTTAATAACGCAAATCTAAAGAATAATTTAAAAATAAATTTAAAAAACATGGAAACTAATTGAACCTTTTGAGTTTCCTGCGTTTATTTATGTATGAATAGTACAAAAGATAATATTTTGGTTCAGGCAGAGGCTTTCTTTCTGAAATATGGGTTCAGAAATGTTACCATGGATGATTTATGCAAAGAAATGGGCATAAGCAAAAAGACTTTGTACCAGTTTTTCCAAACCAAAGATTCCTTAGTTGAAGCCTGTATTTTTGGTTACATGGAAAAAGAAGCCAATAAAGTGCAACAGATTAGACTAAAAGCTACAGATCCAGTCGATGCCTTTTATAGTTTATCTAAAAGGGCACTTGAATCCTTAAAGGAAGTATCCCCATTTGTCATTTTTGATTTACAAAAAAACCATCCCGAAATATGGAAAAAATTTGTAAATCATGACTTTGAGTGGCAGTATAATATGTTAATCTTAAACTTTAACACAGGTATTGAACAAGGATTTTACAGACCAGAAATAAATGCAGCTAAAGTTGCGAAATTATTTCTTTTACAAGCAGAAGGAATGTTGAGGCCAAGAATTTTTGAGCCTGAAAGCCTGGAACTTATTGAAGCTATAACTCTTCGGGATGAGTTGTTTCTGCGAAGTATTTGTACTGAGTTAGGACTGGAGCGATTGAAAAAGTTAATGTCCGACAATATCCCCCAATTTACTTAAAATCTACCAACAAATAACACGATGAATAAAATGAAGTTTTTTTTAAAATCAAGATCTATTTTACCCGGGTTAGTAATTGTGCTAATTTTTTCAACTTTTAATGTTAGGGCACAAATGGCACTTAATTTGAAATCTGCCATGCAATACGCTGTTGATAATAACAGTAAAGTAATTCAAGGTAAACTGGATGAAGCAAAAGGATTAATTAGTGTAAATCAATTACTATCAACAGGTTATCCGCAGATTAATGGAAATGCACAGTTCGTTTATAATCCTCTGCTTCAGGTGATTTTTTTTCCTGATTTTTTAAATGGCAAACCTGAAGATATTAGACCAGTAACCATAGGCACTCATTGGGGAACAAATGCTTCGATTGAGGTAACACAACTGGTTTTTAGCCCCGAGTTTAGAGTAGGATTAAATGCCGCTAAAAAAGCTACGGAACTTTATAGATCAAGAGCAGAAGCAACCAAGGAAGAGTTGATTTTGCAAGTTGCAAAAGGTTATTACGCCGTTCAGGCAGTAAAATTACAAAAGGCAAATATCGAAGCAAATCTATATAAAATAAAGGAGTTATTGAAGTTGACTAATGTTCAGGTAGCTAATGGATTGGGTAGAAAAATGGAGGCTGATCAGTTAAGGTTAGCTGCATTAAATTTAGAAAATCAGTTAAATAATCTTGAAATTCAAATTCAGCAACAAATTAATATGTTTAAGCTCTCTTTGCAAATGCCATTGGTTACTGAAATTGAACTAACGGATACTTTGAGTGAATCGAGTTATATCCTACCGGAATTAGTTGCTTTACAGCCTAATTATAATCATAGAATAGGATTATCCCTCATTGAGCAAAATCAAGTTCTTAATAAAATTAATTTAAATAGGTATAAAGCAAGTTATTGGCCTACAGCCAATTTATTTGCCAATTTGGCAGCTCAGGCGCAGCCAAGAAATTTTAGTGATTTTCTAAGTTCTAACTCCTGGGCGAGTTTTAGTTCTGTTGGCATAAGGCTTAGAGTGCCAATTTATGATGGAGGGTTAAGAAAAACACAAGTAGAATCAGTTCAGATTGATCTGAAAAAGGGAGATGAAGAGAAAAGGCAAATGCTTTCGTTATATGAGGCTCAATTTGAAAACGCAAAAAAATCGCTGGAATTAAATCTTAATAATTTACAACCATTGAAAAAAGCAAGAAGCCTTGCGGAAGAAATTTATGCTCAAAGTCAGCAAAGATTTCAGCAAGGTTTAGCTCCGCTTACAGAAACATTGAATGCAGAAACCTCGTTACGAGAAGCTAAAAATAATGTGCTTTCTGCTTTATTTCAGGTAAGAATGGCAGAACTTGATTTGTTGCATGCCAACGGGCAGTTGATGAAATTTTTACAATAATTCACCCAAACATTTTATAAAAACATGAAAAAAGGATTAAGAATTCTGACTATCCTAGTCATTTCTGCAGGTATTTTTGCCTTAATAGGATGGAAATTAACAGAAAATAAAAAGAAAATTGAAAGCTCAGCTGCTAAAGCACAGGTTAGAAATACTACCGTAATGGTTTCTACCACCTTCCCTCAAATGGCAGAGATGAAAAAAGATTTTGATGCCAACGGATCTTTCAGGGCATTTAAAGAAGTTGCCATTATTTCAGAAGCCGCGGGAAGAGTAACCCAGGTTAATTTTGAAAATGGCAAACAGGTTCAGGAAGGGAGTACCTTGGTTTCCCTGGATGCTGATTTATTGCTTAACCAACTGGCTCAGGTGAAATACAATATTGAAAAGGCGAAGAAAGATGTACAACGATTGGCCAATCTATTACCCGTAGGTGGTATTTCTCAACAACAATTAGATGATGCGTTAAATGCACAGGAAAATTTGAAATTCCAGCAGATTACTTTAGAAAAACAACTTTCTTTTTCAAAAGTAAAAGCTCCTTTATCTGGCACTATTTCAAATAAAATGGTTGAAAAGGGTTCTTTTATTACCCCTCCAATGAAACTTGGGGATATTGTACAAACCAATAAGTTATATTTTCAAACTTATCTGACTGCTGAACAATTAGCTTTAATTAAAGAAGGTATGTCAGTAGATATTTCGGCTGATGCCATGCCAAATCAGAAAATTAAGGGTGTCATTTCTTTAATTGATGTAAAATCCGACCCTTCGAGAAGATATTTAGTGGAACTTTTAGTGGTTAATCCAGGTAAATTAAGGCCAGGTATGACGGGGCAGGTTTCATTCAGTAATATTGCAACCATTGAAGTATTAACCATACCAAGAAGCTGTCTGGTGGGGAGCTCCAGAAATGCCTCTGTTTATGTTATTGAGAATGGAAAGGCTACATTGAGACCCGTTCAGGTGGGCAATCCTTCTGGAAACGTGGTAGCTGTATTGGGTGGCTTATCAAAGTCAGATGAAATTGTGCTTACAGGGCAAATAAATCTGGTGGACGGCGCACCCGTAAATGTTAAAAACAAATAAGTAATTTCATTTTAATCATCCAAAAGAAAATTCATGTCATTAACTGAAATTGCTATTAAAAGACCTTCCCTGATTATCGTACTTTTCGTGGTACTTACTGTATTAGGTCTTTTTAGTTATACCCAATTGAGCTATGAACTTATTCCAAAGTTTGAAGCGCCTATTCTTACTGCAACTACGGTTTATCCAGGTGCTGGTCCTATGGAAGTGGAACAAAGCGTTACCAAAAAAATTGAGGACGCCCTTTCTGGATTAGCCGGTGTAAACAGTATTCGTTCTACTTCCAGGGAAAATATTTCTTCTGTGATTATTGAGTTAGCTCAAGATGCAAATATTTCAGAAAGTTTGCAGGAAGCGCAACGTAAATTAAATGAAATTCAACCGACTTTTCCCAGAGATTCAAAAGTTCCTGTCTTGGGTAAATTTTCCAGTGATGAATTTCCAATAATGAATATTGGAGCAAAAAGTAAACTGGATGCAGGTGCTATGTTCGATTTAGCTAAAAATAGGATCGTACCTCTCTTAAGTAGTATAGAAGGTGTCGCACGCGTTACTATCGTAGGTGGCCAAGAAAGAGAAATTAGAATAAATGTCAATAGACAAGAACTTGAACAAAGAAAATTAAGTATTCTTCAGGTTCAGCAAGCTATTCAATCGGCAAACCTTGATTTTCCAACAGGAAAAATTAAAAATAAGGATGAACAGATTACCATCCGCTTAGCTGGAAAATTAGATGCCTTAACCCAGTTAAAAAGTATTATTGTATCTAATAATCCATATACGAATAGCCCAGTTCGTCTGGAGGAAGTAGCAGAAATTGAAGATGCCACTAAAGAACCTACCGATTTAAGTCGTTTAAATGGGGTTTCAGGTCTTGCCTTTCTTATTCAAAAGCAATCTGATGCAAATGCAGTGGCTGTAAGTGAAGGGGTTATAAAGGAATTGGAAAAACTCGAAGAATTATATTTTGCCGATGAACTGACATTCGGAATTGCTAATAATTCATCCGATTTTACCATCGAGGCTGTCGATGCAGTTATTGATGATATAGGTCTTGCTGTGATTTTAGTAGCCGTTATAATGTTGCTTTTCTTGCATAGTTTTAGAAACGCAGTCATCGTTATGGTGGCAATCCCAGCTTCTTTGATAACGACCCTTATTTTCATGTATGCTTTTAATTTCACCTTTAATTTGATGACACTCCTAGCTATGTCATTGGTCATAGGTATTCTTGTGGATGACTCAATCGTGGTCCTCGAAAATATTTTCAGACACCTTGAAATGGGTAAAAACAAAAGGCAAGCAGCTTTTGATGGTAGAAACGAAATTGGATTTACAGCTCTGGCTATAACCCTTGTGGATGTAGTAGTATTTTTTCCGATTGCTCTGACGGGGGGAATTATTGGAAATATAATGAAACAGTTCGCTTTGGTCGTCGTTATTTCAACCCTTGTTTCTTTATTGGTTTCTTTTACGCTGACACCCATGCTGGCGTCGAGATTTTCAAGATTGGAACATTTTAATAAAAAAACTATTGGAGGCTTCATTTTGATTGCTTTTGAAAATGCAATTAACAGTCTTACAGCTGCTTATGTTAAATTATTGAAGTGGGCCATTAGAAAATGGTGGGCCGTTTTAGGTTTGACGACGATTGTATTTCTCTCCTCCTTTCAATTAATAACAGGAGGATTCATCGGTACTGCCTTTATTTCTAACAGTGATAGGGGGGAGTTTATCATAAAACTTGAACTTCCTAAAGAAGCGACGCTGGAACAAACAAATCAGGTAGCCTTAAATGCTGAAAAATTTTTAGTAACAAAAAAGGAAATTATAAATATTTTCACCACTGTTGGTAGAAGTTCTGATTTTATTGGAAGTTCCACACTTTCAAATCTTGCAGAAATTCAGGTTAAAATAATTCCAGCCACACAAAGAAATGAATCCACGGACTTTTTTGCCAGAAACATTAAAATGGAATTGGAAAAACAACTCGTAGGCGTTAAAGTTAATTCCAGTCAGGTTTCCTTCTTTGGAGGTGCTGACCAGGCTCCTATTCAGGTAATTGTTAGTGGTGCGGATTTGAAAAAAGTCAAAAGTTATGGTGATAAAGTTCTGGATTGGGTAAGAAATACGCCTGGTGCCATGGAGGCAGATATGAGTTATAAAGAGGGAAATCCTGAAATTAAAATTGATGTTGACAGACTTAAAATGGCTGAGTTAGGTCTGAATTTGCAGATTGTTGGTGCAACCATGCAGACTGCATTTGCCGGTAATACGGATACCAAATTTAGAGATGGTAATTCTGAGTACGATATCAATATTCGATTTGATGCTTTTGACAGGAATAATGAGGATGATGTTAAAAATTTATTATTTGTTAATCCACGAGGTGAACAAATTAAGCTTTCTCAGTTTGCAAATATTTCCAGTTCCACAGGACCTAGTTTACTTGAAAGGAAAGATAGAATACCATCTTTAGTCGTTTCTTCAAAAATTTTAGGTCGTCAGTCGGGAGATATTGGCGTGGACATCCAAAAGAAAATTGCAGATAATCCACCACCAGTGGGAGTGTTTATTTCTTTTGATGGTGATTTAAAAGCACAATCGGAAAGTTTTGGAAGCCTAGGGTTAGCTTTTGGAGCTTCTATCCTTTTTGTTTACCTCATTATGGTGGCTCTTTATAATTCATGGGTAAGCCCGTTTGTGGTCCTTTTCTCTATTCCCGTTGCCATGGTAGGTGCCTTTCTTGCCTTAGCCCTATCCATGAGTACTTTGGATATCTTTTCTATTCTGGGTATTATTATGTTAGTAGGTTTAGTAGGTAAAAATGCCATCTTATTGGTTGATTTTGCCAATCAAAGAAAAGAGGAAGGAAATAGAATTATCCGATCTATTTTGGAGGCAGGTTCATTGAGATTACGTCCTATAATAATGACAACGGTTGCAATGATTTTTGGTATGTTGCCTATTGCTTTAGCTAAAGGAGCAGGTGCTGAATGGAAAAATGGTCTGGCATGGGCATTAATAGGAGGCTTGACAAGTTCTATGTTATTAACCTTGTTGGTGGTTCCTGTCATTTATTTCCTCATGGAAAAAGCTAGAAAGTGGACGAATAAACTTTTTGGAGCTGATAAGCCTTCTACAGATATCCTTATTATTAAAGATAATAAATCAGAGTTTATATAATATATTCATATAATGAATAGATATCGGGTGTGGTGTACTATATTTGTACCCCACACCTTTTTTTTGTGGACTTTTTAACTTTTGACTTATTTTAATGAGTAAACATATCTCTTTTTTTAAAGAAGCAATTAAGGATTGGCGTTCCACGGGTTCGATTGTAAGAAGTTCTCCGGAATTAATTAAAAAAATGATGCAACCTATTCATTTTGAAGATGTTAATTTGTTGGTGGAATTAGGTGCCGGACAAGGTTGTATAACCAAGGCATTAGCAGATGCTTTAAAAGGGGATACTCGTTTACTTGCTTTTGAATTAAATGATCAGTTTTTAAGAGAACTTTCTTTATTTGAAAAAGAAAATGTAGAAATTATTAACGGAGATGCCCTTAATTTACTGACCTATGTGAAAAAAGAATCTGTTGATGCGATCATCTCAAGTTTACCATTAGCAAATTTTCCTGCAATCCTCAAAAGAGATATTCTTCAACAATGTTATGACGCACTAAAACCAAATGGATTATTTATCCAGTTTCAATATTCTTTAATAGATTTTAAATTACTAAAAAAACGATTTTCTTCTGTTGAAAGAAAATTTACGCCGCTAAATATTCCACCCGCATTTATCTATATCTGTGAAAAATAAATGCAACTAGAGGTGGTTATATAAGAATGCATTAATTCACATCCTTCATACTAAGTTGAACTCTTTTTCTGGCATAATCAATTTCTACAATTCTAACCGTTACCTCTTGATTTAATTTAACCACTTCTGATGGGCTTTTTATAAATCTATTGGCCATCTGACTGACATGAACAAGTCCACTCTCTTTAATTCCAATGTCAACGAAGGCACCAAAATTTGTTATATTGTTAACAATTCCTTGTAATACCATATCTGTTCTTAAATCATCAATGGTATGGATACCGTCGGCAAAAGAAAAGGCTTTTGCTTCACCTCTTGGATCTAATCCGGGTTTATTAAGCTCCTTAAGTATGTCATTAAGGGTAGGTAAACCTACCTTTTCAGTAACATATTGATTCAACTTTATTTGCTTTCTGATATTAGATTGCTTAATGAGCTCGTCAATAGAACACCCTAGGTCTTTAGCCATTTTTTCCACAATTGAATAAGATTCTGGATGCACAGCAGTATTGTCTAAGGGATGTTCCCCATTTCTTATCCTTAAAAATCCAGCAGATTGTTCATATGCTTTTTCTCCCATTCTAGGTACCTTTTTAAGTTCTTTCCTGGCTTTAAATGGTCCGTTTTCTGTTCTGTATTTCACAATATTTTGTGCCAGGGCAGGTCCTAAACCCGATATATAAGCCAGTAAATGTTTTGATGCTGTATTTAGATTTACTCCAACACTATTGACACAACTGCCAACAACTGTATCAAGACTTTCTTTTAATTTAGGTTGATTTACATCGTGCTGATATTGACCAACACCAATTGATTTTGGATCTATTTTAACCAATTCAGCCAACGGATCCATCAATCTTCTTCCTATTGAAATAGCACCTCTTACTGTTAAATCTTGTTCTGGAAATTCTTCTCTGGCCGCCTCTGAGGCCGAGTAAATGGACGCGCCAGCCTCATTGACACTAAATATTGAAATAGGGTGGGGTTGAGGTATTGTTCTGCAAAAATCCATGCTTTCGCGGCCTGCTGTACCATTTCCAATGCCTATAGCCTCTACATGGTGTTTTTGAATCAGATGGACCATCGTTTTTACTGCACCAGATGTATCATTTTGTGGAGGATGTGGAAAGATGGTAGTATTTTCTAGAAGCTCTCCACTTGCATTTAAAACAACTATTTTACAGCCCGTTCTAAATCCCGGATCAATCCCCAGAACTACTTTTTGTCCTAGCGGTGCTGAAAGTAAAAGCTGTCTTAGATTATCTGAAAACACATCAATGGCTGCTAAATCTGCTTTTTCTTTAGAAATCTGTCTGAATTCTGTCTCAATAGATGGACTTAAAAGTCGCTCATAACTATCTTTAACAGCAACTTTAACTTCATTTGCGGAGGGATTATTTTTCTTTACATGTACTTTTTCAAGCTCAAAAATAGCCATTTCCTCATCCGTAGGTGCAATCATAACTCTTAATATTCCTTCCTCTTCTGCTCTTCGAATCGCTAAAATCCGATGAGAGGGGCACTTACTCAAAGGTTCTGAAAATTCGTAATAATCTTTGTATTTTATACCTTCCTCTTCTTTGCCTTTAACAACTTTAGCTTGAACAACAGCGGTTTCATTATATATTTTACGCATTAAATTACGCGAATTAATATCTTCGCTAACTATTTCTGCTATAATATCTCTTGCCCCTTGTAAAGCAGCTTCAACATCTGCAACTTGTTCATTGATAAATTGACTGGCTAATTCAACAGGATTAATGTCGTTTTCCTGACTGTAAATGGATAAGGCAAGAGGTTCTAGTCCATGTTCTCTCGCAACACCAGCCTTTGTTTTTTTCTTTCTTTTGAATGGCAGATATAAATCTTCTAAATCATTTAACTGTAAAGTAGCCTTTATTTTAGCTCTTAACTCATCGGTGAGTTTACCCTGTTCCTCAATAGACTTTAATATGGCCTCTTTTCGCTTGTCAAGTTCCTCCAGCCTCTTCCATTCTCTTTGAATATCCGCAATTTCAACTTCGTCCAGAGATCCAGTAGATTCTTTTCTATATCGTGCAATAAATGGAATAGTAGATCCTTCTGAAAGTAACTCTAGTGTGTTTTTCACACTTTGAAGGGAAATTTGCAAAGTGGATGCAATTAATTTACTATATGATTCCATAGTTTTTTTATTTAGAGGCGTAAAATTAACCTATAATTCAACTTATTAAAACATTAGATATACATTCATGCTTATTTAAATACATAAAACCATGATATTTGCGTTATTCTCTAAATATTAAAATGAAGATTTTTTATTATTTTTTCCTTATT
>JBEAXK010000093.1:0-2564 GCA_041159865.1 Bacteroidota bacterium | reverse complement strand
TTCATGAATGCTTACCTTATGCACAGGAGCGTGATATAACCCTAATTATTGAAAATCATTACAAAGATGATTTTTGGACTTATCCGGAATTTGCCCAGAAAATGGATATTTTTTGTGCCTTAGTCGATAAGATTAATCATCCCTTTTTTGGTGTAAATTATGACCCCAGCAATACTTATCTGGCAGGTGAAGACCCCATTGAATTATTGAACCGGGTTTCTCATCGCGTGGTTACCATGCACGCCAGTGACCGATATTTAAAAGAAGGCACGCTGGAAGATTTACGCAATGAGGAAGGTGGTGCCGTGGGTTACGCCAAAAGACTCAGCCACGGCGAAATAGGAAAAGGCTTAAATGATTATGATGCCATTTTTTCTATCTTGAAAAAAGAAAAATTTGATGGGTGGATCAGTATTGAAGATGGCGTAGATGGCATTGAGCAGCTGGAACGAAGTGTATTATTTTTACGTAAAAAAATGAAGGAATATTTCTCCTGATTGCTGAATATTCCTGATGAAAACTGCACCTACCCAATTTTTTGACATCCTGAAACACCTTGGTCCAGGCATTATTATAGCTGGTTCCATCGTGGGTTCCGGTGAGTTAATCGCTACAACACTGGTTGGGGCGAAAACAGGTTTTGTCCTCCTTTGGCTTATTGTATTAGGTTGCGTTATTAAGGTGTTTACCTTGATAGAATTTGGCAGAAACACCATCATACATTCCACTTCGCCCCTAGAAGCTTTAAACGAAATACCAGGTCCGAAACTTAAGGTTCGCTGGATAATCTGGTATTGGTTTTTCATGATTGTCCTTATTATCTCACAGCAAGGAGGCATATTAGGTGCTACCAGTCAAGCCGTCGCGGCTATTTCATTTACTGTTAGTGAACACAGCTGGTTAAATAATATCAATATATTATCTACCATCATTGCCTTCATAACAGCTTTCATGCTATATTTTGGGCGCTTTTCCTTTATTCAGTCCTTTTCAACTCTTTTAGTGTTCCTTTTTACAACGGTTACGCTCTTTAATGTTGTCTATCTGCAGTTTATACCTGGATGGGAAATATCGTGGTCTGATATAAAAGCAGGAATGAGCCTGGGTATTCCCGAAAGTAAGGACGGTTTGGCCATAGCTTTAGCTGCATTTGGGCTCATTGGCGTAGGTTCATCGGAAATAATTATGTATCCGTATTGGTGTCTGGAAAAAGGTTATGCCAAATTTACAGGCCCATATCAAGATACCCCTGAATGGCATGAAAATGCAAAGGGCTGGATTAAAGTATTAAAAATCGATGCTTGGTTGTCATTGGTTGTTTATACCTTAGCTACGGTCGCTTTTTATCTTCTTGGAGCCTCTATTCTGCATAGAAATGAGCTTTTACCCGAAGAAAGCAACCTTATTGTAACGCTGGGCGAAATGTATGTACCCGTTTTTGGCTTATGGGCAAAACCTGTCTTTTTTGCGGGAGCTATCGCTGTCCTTTATTCAACCTTTTTTGTCGCCACTGCGGGAAATGCCAGGGTTTTAGCAGATGGTTTTTCACTGATAGGTTTTATCAAAAACAATCCTTTAATCCATGAAAAATGGACAAAAATACTCTCATTTGCCTGGCCCATTGCCGCTTTAGTACTCTTTCTATTCATTCAGGCGCCCAAATCGATGATCATCTGGTCTGGCATCGCCCAGGCTGTTATGCTGCCCATGCTCGCTTTTGCTGCCCTTTATTTTCGGTATTTTAAAACACCAAAAAAACTTAAACCAGCTTTTATCTGGGATATATTTTTAATTATTTCCGCTATGGGTATGCTTATAGTGGCTATTTGGACTTTATGGTCAAAATGGCCTTTTGGATAATTTAAAACATTACTCTTTGTGCATTATCCATCAAAAGTCATTCATATACAAGGCTTTTGAGCTGTCTGGGATACGGTTTGTGTACTACATATTTTTATTTTTGTAAAGGAATGTTGTCTGACTTCTTCATCACTATTTTTTTAGGTTATTTTTTCTTATTTGATTTTAAATAGGTTATGATTTCTGCGATACCCTTCATATGCAAAAGACCAAATGACTCCTTGACTTCGATCCTCAATGAATTAGTTGATAATGCGATAGTAGTACAACCCATAAATGATCTAATCATTTTAGTTTTATCGATTTCTTGGATAATTAGTCAAGACTCCCTAGGTTTACGCCATGGAAATAGGAATAGATAGTTTTGCCGCCTTTGTAACGGATTCTCAAGGAAACCCTGTAGGTACCGCTCAAGATGCATTACGTGAATTGCTGAATCGCATACAGTTGGCTGATGAAAAAGGGTTAGATGTTTTTGCCATCGGGGAGCACCATAGAAAGGAATTTTTAGATTCCGCTACCTCAGTAATTTTGGCCGCTGCTGCCGCGCGCACCTCTCGGATTCGATTAAGCAGTGCAGTAACCGTACTCAGCGCAGCAGACCCGGTGCGGGTATTCCAACAGTTTGCTACGCTGGACTTACTCTCCCAAGGTCGTGCCGAACTGGTTGTAGGAAGGGGTTCCTTTACAGAAGCATTTCCCCT
>JBEAXK010000029.1:0-4526 GCA_041159865.1 Bacteroidota bacterium | reverse complement strand
TTCCGAACCCCAGGGTATTCAACAATTAGCCCGATATCTGGACCGATTAGGACAGAAAACAGGGTATATGGTATTCATGGAAAAGAAAAGCGCGATGGAATTATCCTGGGACGACCGCATCAGACGGGAAGTGCATATCGTTGACAACAAGGAAATTATAGTTTACGCCATGTAGGGGAGAATGTCATTCAACCTCTTTTCCATGTCAGGTTTCAACGTAACATTTACTGCCAATACCTCCATTTTCAATCAGGATTCACAAGATTTTTAGGATTAAAAGGTATGTCTTTGTTTTTAGCATATTGGTCATTTGTAAACGGTAACTATCTAGGAATGTGTTTGGGCTGTGCACTTGCATGATGCCTAACGGTCATTTTCACTTAACCCATCTTCCTCTCCCCCTACTGGTAATTTACCCTTTGCGTGGACATCCATATGGAAGTTAATAGGTTTTACAACCCAGATAACCCAAAAGGATATAAACAAATTTTAAAAATTTGAGTTTTTTATTAAAGAATTCTTCTTTTATGCATTCCAATAACTCAGTATCTGAGAGGCAGAAAAGGCCAAAAAATAGGAACAATGAAAAAATCAAACTTCTTTTCTAAGTTAAAACTCAAATTAAAATGGGGTAAGACGTCTATCATTACGACATTTATATTCGTGGCTAATACCGGATTTTCCCAAATCCCTGAATTGTTTGAAGAAAAAGTATTGATTAATAATATGGCTGCACCCTGGGCCTTTACATTTATCAACAGCAATGAGATATTGTTTACAGTAAAACAAGGCAAAATTTATCGTTATTCTATTTCTTCTGGGACGCTAAATGAAATTATTGGTGTGCCCGCTGTTTCACAAAATGGGCAAGGTGGATTATTAGATATTGCTTTGCATCCAAATTTTAGCAATAATAATTTTGTGTACCTTACGTATGCCGTTTCGGCGACTGGGGGTCAAACAACGGCATTAGGAAGAGGAAAACTTGTGGGTAACCAACTACAGAATTTCACGGAATTATTCAGAGCTTTACCTGTTCGTAACTCCGGGACTCATTTTGGTAGTAGGATTGTTTTCGACAGAAATAACCTGCTCTACATGTCAGTAGGTGACCGTGGAGAACAAGAAAATGCACAAAACAAAAACAACCATCTAGGTAAAATATTGCGATTCAATGATGATGGAACAGTTCCAGCGAGCAATCCATTAGTAGGTATTCCAAATACAAAACCTGAAATTTATTGTTGGGGGAATAGAAATATCCAAGGTATGGCCATGCACCCTACAACAGGTGAAATATATGCTCACGAACATGGCCCCAGAGGTGGTGACGAGCTCAATTTGATTAAACCAAATACCAATTATGGCTGGCCCGCAGTTACCTTTGGTATCAACTACGATGGAACGCCTATATCATCTGATACCACCCTTGCGGGAATGGAACTTCCCCTTACCTATTGGGTTCCCTCTATAGCTCCAAGTGGAATGGCATTTATCAGAAAAGGACAACCGAACAATGAAGCTGATATATTAATTGGTGCATTGGCCGGAACACATATTCATTGGCTGAAAATGAAAGATAATAAAAGAGTGTCTTCAACAAGAAGTTTGAATGGGTATGCGCGTTTTCGTGATATACGGCAAGCGCCTGACGGTAAGATTTATGCAATGACTGAATCTCCAAACCGGTTTGTACAATTGCGTTCAAGTGTCCCAGTTTTTACTTCGACAGAGGATAAAACAATTGTATTGGCACAAAAAGATTTTCTTTACCCAAATCCTAGTTCTGGAGAAAGCACTTTATCCTTTTATGTGCCTGATAACCAATTTGTTTCAGTGAGAATTTTTAGCACAAATGGCGTTTTGATTAAAGAATTAACTTCTCAGCCTTTTTCGGAAGGTCAACACTTACTGCTAATAGAAGATGGCAAATTACCTCAGGGCTTTTATTATATTCAAATTAACAAAGGAGGTTCAAGGACCATCCTGAAATATATAAAAATATAGACGAGTATTGTAATATGTTTAAGATGGGGCGATAGTCTTATATTTGTTTGAAAACCCATCGGAAGCATTGGTTGTCTTGAATTTATATTTTGCTTTATTTTATTTTTTTTATAAATATTTGTTTAGCAAAAATAAAGTTAATATGCTGATGGTTAAGGTTGAAAGGGTTACATCAGCTTTCTGATTATTTAAACAGACAAGCACTAAAAGTGGGTTATTTACTCATTTTTTGATTATGCCTATATTAACCACAGATATTGGAACGGATTGATTGGCAGAATCTGTTTTATTTTACCTTTAAAAACACCCACCACATTTCCTGGGCTATTTCTAGGCTTTTTTCGCTGTATTTTTCGGTTTGTAGTTCCGTATGATCAAAAGCTTTAGGATCATTATATTTAATAGGAAATCTTGCTTCTGCGCCAAAAACAACCGGACAGCCTTCGTCTGCATGATTACAAGTCATGACGGCACCAAAATGGGATTTAGGATTGAAATTATCGTCGTACTTTTTTGAAAAACAGATGATTGGGTTTTCGTTTTCCCCATATTTTACGGCATAAACTGGGTTGCTGTTCTCAGAGAGTTTTTGAATTTGAAATCCTTGATGACTCAATATTTCTGCCACTTTAGGAAACATTGCCGTAGATTCTGTACCGCCAGAATAGCAAAAAATATTGTTAATACCAAAATGAAAAGCCATAGTTTGTGCCCAGATTTGAGACAAATGACTTCTGCGTGAATTGTGTGTACAAATAAAATTCAATCTTATCGTTTGGTTATTTTCTCTTTTTGAATGAATATAATCGACCAAGGTTTGTAATATCTCTTTGCGTTCTGCAGAAATATTTTCAACTGAAAATGTGGTTATTTTTTTTACGATTTCCTGAAACATCACGGGTAGTATTATGGTTTTTAAAATCAAGATGACTATTTCTAAAAAAAATAGAAGTTACCTGAACTTCTATTTTCCATTGTTTTATGATAACTAAAATGAAAGGTAAAAGAAAATATTTTGTTTCTTTTTGTATTTATACAAAATTAACTTGCACTTAATCCTATTAATGTTAAAAAGGAGGATGTTAAAAGAATTAAATAAAATAGCGGAATCAACAGGTAAAACGGAGAAAATGCCTGTATTGTTCTTAGGACATGGTAGTCCAATGAATGCAATTGAAGAAAATGAATTCGTAAATGGATTTAGAAACATTGGAAATGAAATCACAAAACCAAAAGCTATTCTTTGTATTTCTGCCCACTGGGAAACGAAAGGAACCTTTGTAACCGCTATGCCATCACCTCGAACGATTCATGATTTTGGAGGATTTCCGAAGGAATTATTTGCTGTTCAATATCCTGTAGTAGGCAGTCCTGATTTAGCTAAAGAAACAAAGGCATTAATCAAGAGAACAGAAGTTGGGCTAGATGAAAAATGGGGTTTGGATCACGGTGCCTGGAGTGTTCTAAAACACCTTTATCCAAATGCTGATGTGCCTGTTATTCAGTTAAGTATAGACTATACGAAAGATCCCCAACATCATTTTGAATTAGCAAAAGAACTTTCTACCTTGAGAGATAAAGGAATTTTGATTGTAGGAAGCGGAAATATGGTACATAATCTTAGTAGGGTAGCCTGGAATAAACTTAACGAAACCTTTGCTTATGATTGGGCAATAGAAGCTGACGAAAAAATGAAATCTTATCTGCTGTCTGGTGATTTTCAAAAATTAATAGACTATAAAAATCAGGGAAAAGCATTTGAATTAGCCATTCCCACTCCTGAACATTATTTACCATTGATTTATGCCTTAGGCTTTAAAAACAAGGAGGAACAGATTCTTATTTTTAATGATAAGCCAATTGCAGGATCATTAACTATGACCAGTGTAAAAATAGGATAAAAATGGAGCAGGTCATTATGAGAAGATTTTATCCGGAGATAATATCTAAATTTACCCTTTAAGTACAGATTTTTAAATAGTCCTTATAAAAGTAATGATGTTTTATCATTATACTTTTTAAGTATCTAAATCATCGCAAAATGAAAACTTGTCCAAAATGTGAATCGCAATATGCCTATTCCTCAGGGGATGAAATGTTTACATGTCCTGAATGTGGATTTGAGTGGAATCCAAATGAATCTGTAGAGGCAGAAACACGTAAAATTCTTGATTTCAATGGGAATGAACTTAAAAATGGGGATGCAGTCATTGTCATTAAAAATCTACCGGTAAAGGGTTCTCCAAAACCAATTAAAGCAGGTACAAAGGTAAAAAACATCAGACTCAACTTTGAAAGTGATCATGATATAGATTGTAAAATAGACGAATTTGGATCGATGGCTTTAAAATCGGAATTTGTGAGGAAAGCCTAATTTGGATAACATGGCTTATTTATCGCCGAAGAGTGATTACTTTCGTCCTTATTCATCAATATTCAGAAAATGATTTACTTTACTTTTAGTGCATTAAATAAATTGCCACAACGCTAAATTACAAATTAGAATAATCAACATTTAG
>JBEAXK010000126.1:0-8082 GCA_041159865.1 Bacteroidota bacterium | reverse complement strand
GCTATTCACTATGAAAACACTTAAAGTAACCCTTTTTATTTGGATTGCCTTCGCTACGTGGGCAAAATCTGAAAATATTTTATTTCAAAATGCAGCCAATTTTCCTGAAAAAGGAGCCTATATTTTACATATCGAAGGTTTCGACTGGGGTCCCGCTGTAAATAAAGTGACTATCTCTATTGAGAAAATGGTTTCCACTGTTTCAGGGGCTGAATTCAACGTTTTTGTAAATAGGAATAGCTCCCTTGGGGAAATTCCAATGGATCAAACCTATGGAAAAAGAGAGGTGACATTGGCTTACGTGTCTGACGAAAAAGGAAACAGACTTGCATTGGGTAATCATATTACCCTGGTGTTGGCGGTTGGACCCACTCATTCAATAGGTTCACCCATTCAATATGTAAGAATTAATAATCAGGGAAGAAATATTTGGATAGATTATCAATTAACAGTTATTCATAACAAGTCTAATCAAATATGGCAAAAAGAGGCAGGACGAATAATGCCCCAATTAGATAAATTTAATCTGAAGGGTCAATTTAAATATAATGACAATTTAACCATGTCTTATGCTAGTTTTGAACCTAAAAACAAAACAGGTAAATCACCTTTGATTATCTGGTTGCACGGTGGTGGTGAGGGAGGTTTTGATGCCACTATTCCGCTTATTGGTAATAAGGCAGTAAATTATGCCTCCACTGAAATTCAATCCATTTTTGAAGGAGCCTATGTTTTATCGCCTCAATGTCCGGGAGCCTGGATGCATAACAGTAAAATGGAAATGACGGGAGGAAGAGAAAATGATATTTATAATGAAGGCTTGATGGCTTTGATTAAAAATTATGTTCAAACAAATCCATCCATAGATCCAACCCGGATATATGTTGGTGGCTGTTCTAATGGAGGCTATATGGCTTTAAAGCTCATCATGAACCAACCTGACTATTTTGCAGCTGGTTATATTAGTGCATTGGCTTACCAGTCTCAATATATATCAGATCAGGCCATTCAATCAATTAAGCACGTTCCTATTTGGTTTGTTCATTCAAAAGATGACTCTGTAACCATTGCAGCCAACACAGTTGTTCCAGTCTATAACAGATTAAAGGCTGCAGGAGCAAAAAACACCTATTTTACTTTTTATGATCATGTAAATGATATTACCTCTTTTTTCGGAGGTGAAGGATTTAGATATAATGGCCACTGGTCATGGATTTATGTACATGAAAATAAATGCCGGACTGATATGGATGGGTCTCTGGTTAAAATAGGAGGAAAACCTGTCAATATCATGCAATGGTTATCTTATCAAAAACTTTCACTAAAGAAATAATGCATCATTTGTACTGATAAAAAATTATCCAAATAAGGAGTTCAAAAATACTTATTCAGGTTTTTGGTATACCCCATTATAAACACTTAATTCCTTAAAAGAAAGCACTTTTGACTTTTCCTCATCTACATTTCCGTCCTTATTTAAGACAGCTGAATAATCAAGATGAAAATGCTTAGCCATAAATTCATAAAGTGCCTTTCTTTTATTAGGTCCATAATTATGTATTTCCGTCGGCAAATGCACATTTTCAATTACTTCTTCTTTTTGATACAAACTATAAATTTTCTTCAAAAAAGGTAATTCAACTAATGGTGTATTTTTTGTCCAGTCATTTCCAATAGAAATTAGTAATTGAGGTTTTGGAGCCATCAATGCAGCAATTTCCACATTATTTGTTTGATTATTCTCATTAAAATGAATGGGTAGGCCACTTTCACAGACACAACCTCCAAAAAAGTGGGCTGAAACCATTACTGCCGGAACAGAAACTTTAATTCTTTCATCGAGTGCAGACAATATAAAGGTTTGAGTTCCACCACCTGATTCACCCGAAATGCCAATTCTATTTGGATCTATATTTTTCAAAGAAAGCAGAAAATCTAAACACCTTATACTATTTATCGTTTGCATTTTAAGAGCCAGAGAATCTTTATGCTGTATAAATCTTGCATCGCCATATCCGATAAGATCCCACGCAAATACTATTGCACCCATTCTGGCAAGAGTTGCAGAACGAATTTGAGTTTGTTCATGAAAGCGTCCATTTTCAAAATGCCCATGTGGATGTAAAATACCTGCATAAGAAGCATATTTCTTTAGCGGGCGGTAAAGATTTCCTGAAACAAAATGCCCTGGCTGGCTTTCGAAAAAAACATTTTCAACAGTGTAGCCATCCATTATTTTTTTTGAATGAATAACAGGTTTTAAATCCGGCTTTGAGGAAATATGACCAAGTCCCATACCTCTTTTAATCTGAGCTCTAAGTAAGTTCGCTCTTTTCTCCCATTCAACGAGCGATTTTGGCTCGATACTATTTAAAAATGCTGCTCCCTCCTTTTCTGTAAAATAATTACCTTGACATAAGACAATATTATCAGCCTGTGCCATTATATCCAGGCTAAAAAAGAAAGTTGAACAGCATATTACAGATAAAATAAAAGACAGAAATCTCATTTCTCAAATTATAAGATGTTAATTTTTAATTTTCGAAACCAGCCAACCCGTCAATTTTTCCCCTTGCTCGGGGTAAGTCCAATGACCTGTTTCCAAAGCTAAAAACAATTCCTTTGGTGCTGTAATAAGATTATATGCGGCATACATGGAGGTTGGTGGGCAAGTTTCATCATTAAAACCCCATGTGTACAATCCAGGTACTGTAATTCTCCTGGCAAAATTGACTACATCATAATAACTAACCGTTTGTAGAACCTCTGGAAAATCGTGGGCTGGTTTATTATTTTTATCAAAATAATGAGGCCATCCGCCTGCTCTGTTTTGCAAATACCCCGTTACATCGGAAATAGCAGGATAGAGCGCAGCCAGATACTGGACTCTTTTGTCCAAAGCGGCGGTTACAATACTTAAAGCGCCACCTTGACTACCCCCAGTTACAACCAGATTCTTACCATCATACTGCGGTAAAGAAGTTAAAAAATCATTTGCTCTCACGCAGCCTAAGTAAACTCTTTTATAGTAAAATCTATTTTTATCCTGAATATTAAAGCTGGGATAACCCTTTAATGCACCACTTACCAGGTCGGCATAAACACCAGGTTCCATATTAACCGGAATGCCATGAATACCAATTTGAAGGGTAATAATTCCTTTTTCTGCATTGGCTATATCACCTGCATAAGGTCTGACACCTGCACCTGGAACGTGGAGGATCGCTGGATATTTACCTTCCTTTTTTGGCACACACAAAATACCATATAACCTTGCACCAGGCGCATTATTTTGAATATTTACATGATAAACCAAGGTTTTTTCTGTACATCTTTCGGGGATAAGGGTCATTTTAGCATCCATAGGTATTTTTGCAAGATCCTGCAATGCCGTAGCCCAAAAAGCATCAAAATCGGAAGGATTTTGCACCGTAGGTTTAATCTCTTCAGGAGAAAAGGCAGCTGTAGCCAGATTCCTATATTCTTTTCCATCGACTTCAGCAATGGCCGTTAATCTGATAAAACCAGCTTTATTTAAGGTTCCACCATTTATTTGTTGCATACCATTTGCCAAAACAATTGTCTCAGATTTTAGAGGATCCATTTTCTCCTCACCCAATTCATATTTGACCTTAACATTGGGCACATAATTTCCATTTTTCAAAACTGAAATCGTAAACTTAACAGATTCACCCTTTTTATAAATCCAATCACTATGATCGGGAGCTACAATAACTTTTATAAATTTTTCAACAGGTTGCCCAAACAGAAGGGACATTGAAAAAAGGAGGTTCAAAACAAGTAGGAAGGAGAATTTTTTCATTACTTATGGTTTAAGATGTTTCTTAAAGATAAAATTAAATTTGTTTTATCTGTTAAAAAATATTTCCCTGGTATTTTTTCCAATATTCTTTACTATGGCATCAAGTGGCAAATCACTTTCATCTCCATTAAATGGATTTTCAATTTCCTCAGCTATTAACTCTATAGAAGCCAATACATATAAAATAAACATCGTTACCGGAATAATCATAAAAAATAACTGAGTACTATAAACAATTGGAAAAAGCATTACGTAAATGAAAATAAATTTTTTTATAAATACACTGTAAGTGAAGGGTATCGGCGTATTTTTAATTCGTTCACATCCTCCTGCAACTTCCATAAATTTATTTAATTCACTTCGAAACAGTTCAAGTTCATGAATAGTAAATAAACCATGTCTGACATCCGCTTTTAAGGCAAGGAATATTAATTTAGCTATAAACTGAGGTTGTTGATTTATTTTTAAAATTTCATTTTTATCTTCAAAAATGGGATTGTTATCCTCAAATATTTCAAAGTGGTTATTGTGCAATCTTTTATCCTGTAAATGCTGTTTCAAAGCTATTGAAAACAAGTGCATCAGTGCACTATAATAATGTCTTCTTTGCTCATTTTCAATAGGTAAACTACTATGAAGATGTATAGAAATATTTCTAATAGCATTATTTAAGTCACCCCAAAGCCTCCTTCCTTCCCACCAGCGATCATAGGCGGTATTTGTTCTGAATACTAAAAAAAGGGAAAGCGTAAATCCTAAAATTGAATAAACAATGCCAATATTGTTAAATAAATCAATGGTTTTATTATCTGCAAAAAAAATATTTTCAATATATGCCCAGCAACCTGAATATACCCCTACGCCGAGTAGCAACGGAAGAAGGCGTTGCATTGTTTCTGTTTTATGTATTTTAAATATAAATGTGAACCAATCTTTAGCATTATATGAAATCATAACTTAATATTTGTTGCCCTTAAAAAATTTTAAGGGCAACAAATATAATTAAAAAGCATAGCCCACCGCTACTGTAATTCCAGGTAATAAAATACTTGCTTTTGCATTATCAACTCCATTAAAATCTAACTGGTCAAAACTTCCAAAAAAGGTTGTATATTTTGGACCAACGCCAATATCGAAAACAACTCCCTTTTTAGACCCAATTTGATAACCAATTTCTCCTCCTAAAACAAAGGTTCCGTATTTTATATCACCCGAGGAACCTGTATTATAGGCAACTTCAGGATTAACATAAAATCCACCAGGTGCCGGTTTTTTTGCGTGCGATAAATAGTAACGGTAACCGGCTCCAATTCCTGCTACGTTAACTTTTAATCCTAAAAACCTGTAAGTGTACTTCGCTTTTAAAATGATAGAAGATGATTCACCTAATACTTTTTCATAAGCGAGATTGAAATTACCAAAAGCTAAGCCAAAAGGATTTGTCTTAATGACCGAACCAGGAGCTTCATCCTGAGCAGATAAAAAAGGGGAGGATAAGGCAACCCATAGAAATAACAAAACCAATTTTTTCATAACTAAAGATTTATGATGTTAGAAATATTAATCTGGAATGGCAAATGTCATATACACATCCCCAGAAGTTGTTTTTAGTTTACCACCACCACAAGCTACGGTAATAAATTGTTTTTCTCCCAGTTTATACATGGCTGGAGTAGAAAAAGCTGCATAGGGTAATTCATATTCCCATAAAAGTTTACCATTCATCTTATTAAATGCTCTAAACATTTTATCGGGAGTGCCTGCAATAAAGACTAAACCACCTGCTGTTACTACTGGGCCTCCATAATTTTCAGTGCCTGTTGGCGGTACTCCCAATTTCTTTAATTCAGGATATTCACCCAAGGGAGTTTTCCACAACAATTTCCCACTTTTGAGATCTACTGCATTTAACGAACCCCAGGGTGGAGAAATTGCAGGACGCCCCTCTGGTGTTAAAAATTTATTATAGCCAGCCATTTTATAGGGAACTTGGTCATAAGCGGTTTCCTTCCTTTTACCGCTATCTGAATATATACCATTTTTCTCTGGTAAATCGAGCAAATAAATGGCTATTGCCTGCTTTTCGGATGCAAGAAGCCTTTTGAAAGAAGGCATCATTCTTCTTCCATTATTCAATAATGTGGTAAGCGTCTTTTCATCAAATCTCGAAGATATATTTTCAACACTGGGATTATTTCCTAATCCCTTTTTGTTTTCCCCATGACAAACAGTACATTGTTCCTCAAATAATCTTTTTCCTGCAGCAAATTTTGTTTCCTTCCTAATTTCTTTCTTTTTTACTGCTTTCATTTCCATAATCCAGGGCATTTCATTGCTGTTAACCCATAAAATGGAAAGAAAAGGATCTACTGCTGAACCGCCCCACTCTCCACCCCCGTCAAATCCAGGATAAATTAAGGAGGGAGTTTTACCTGGTAAAACAAACGCATGACCATAGCGTAAGGTAGCCATTTTTTCTTCCACCCAGGCTTTTTCGCTTTCCTTCAAATAAGGATTAATTTCATTTTTCGTTAAAGTTTGTCTGGAAAATGGTTCTGGAAGGGAAGGAATGGGTTGGGTTGGCCAGGGCTTTTCACCTTCAAGATCAGAATCTACAGGTACTTTTGTTTCAACAATAGGAAAAAAAGGCTTACCAGTCTCTCTTTCAAAAATAAAAATTTGACCATTTTTAGTCGTTTGAATGACCACATCTATCTCTTTTCCGGCTCTTTCAATAGTACTGAGAACAGGAGGTGTTGGTAAATCTTTATCCCATAAATCATGATGAATAAATTGGAAATGCCATTTTCTTTTACCCGTATTCGCATCTAAAGCAAGGAGACAATTCGCAAATAAATTGGAACCTTTTCTGTTACCACCGTAAAAATCATAAGCTGCTGATCCTGTTCCCGCAAATAGAACTCCCCTTTTTTCATCCATGGAGAAGCCACTCCAAACATTCGCTCCGCCTGCATATTTATAAGCATTTTTATCTTCCCAGGTTTCATAACCGAATTCTCCTGGTTGAGGAATGGTATGGAAAATCCATTTCATTTTTCCAGACCTGACATCATAAGCACGGATATGACCAGGCGCAGCAGGTGAATTTTCGTCCACACGCGTTCCAAGGATTAATAAATTTTTGTAAATAATACCAGGAGAAGTATTCACAACAATTAAATCGTCCACTTCCCTTCCCAGATTTTTATGTAAATCGATGGCTCCACCTTCACCGAAAGAAGTAACTGGTTTCCCTGTTTTTGCATCTATGGCGATGGTAAAAGAACCGACGGTATAAAATAATCGTTCATCGCCTTTATTATCAGTCCAATAACAAAGCCCACGGGCATTAATCATGTTATGAAAAGACGCCCTGTCACCAGGGCCATTTTTCCATGATTTTGTTGGGTCAAATACCCATATTTCTTTGCCACTTTTCGCATTTAAAGCAAATAATTTTAACTGCGGAGTAATTCCATACAATATTCCATTAATCACAATGGGATTTGTTTGAATCTGAGAATGAGCAGCTGTATCTGCATCCCCTGATTGATACGTCCAAATGGGTTTCAAGGAAGAAACATTGGTCGTATCAATTTCATTTAAGGAAGAATATTTAAGGGCATTTGAAGTTCCATTATAATAATGCCAGTTACTGTAATCTATTGAATTTTCATCGTTGCATGATGAAAATAAGTTAACCAGGAGGATAGCTAACATAATATATTTAAGGTGAATTAAGGTTTTCATGCGTTTGAATTTGCTTATAACCTTTAAATTAATTATTTTTTACTAACTTAAAGTTTAATATGGCTTATTAAATGAAAGAATAAATCATTTCCCATGAAACCAATTTTTATATTTTCCTTCTTAACCCTTTCCACTTGGGGTATTTGCCAGCAAGACAGTATGGTTGCTAAACTAAATGCCTATTTTAAAGATATAGACCATACGAAACATCCTGGGTTGTCCATAAGTCTTCTCGAAAATGGTAAAATAATGTACAGGAATAGTTTTGGTATGGCAAATTTGGAAAATGGAACCCCATTTAAAGAAGAAACAGTATCTGATATAGGTTCTGTGGCCAAACACATCACTAATTTTGCCCTCCTTCATTTAATCAATGAATATAATCTGACTTTAAGCGACTCTTTAGCCACTTTTTTTCCAACGTTAAAAAATCATCCAGCTGGAAAAATAACGCTGCAGCAGCTTATGCAACATACCAGTGGGTTAAGGGAAATATATAGTAAACTGGG
>JBEAXK010000105.1:0-42313 GCA_041159865.1 Bacteroidota bacterium | reverse complement strand
TGCATTTTCAACCCTTTAACCCATCTAATAGATGGCAACAATTTCTTAGTTACCTATCCGATAAATGGGCAAATAAGATATTCTTTGACGCTGTCGTTGACGGCAAATGGACATTTCCTCTTGGTTGGGGAGCTGTTGCCCCACGTGTAAAGGGAACACTTGACTTCATTGGACTAAATTATTATACCACCCTCTATTTGAAAAATTTTGGTCCTGTCCCTGTTAAAAAAGGGGATGTTGTTACAGATATGGGATGGGTCGTTTATCCTCAGGGAATTCGATCTGTTTTACAAAAACTTCATAAAATAAGTTCTAAACCCATCATTGTAACTGAAAATGGCACCGCTACGACAGATGAATCTTTTAGAATTGCTTATTACCAAAAGCATTTAATCGAAATTAATAAAGCTATTGAAGAGGGTATTCCAATAAAAGGATACATGGCCTGGAGCCTGACAGATAATTATGAATGGCAACATGCTTATTCAAAAAAGTTTGGACTAATCTCTATAGAACCTGTTACATATAGCAGAAAAATGAAAGAAAGTGGTTTTTGGTATCAAAGGGTTATTGAAAAAAATGGATTTTAATACCTGAACATTTTAAAATAAAAAAGGCGATGAAAGCCTTGTGCTTCATCGCCTGTATCCAAAGGTATGTCCAAAATTAGTTTATTTCTATTAACCTGTGGGTGTTAATCTTCGCAGAATCCTTTTTAGGAATATCCAACTGTAAAACACCTTGCTCATATTGAGCTGTAATTGCCTCCAGTTCAATGGTTTCAGGCAAAGTAAAAGAACGCTTGAAAGAGGAGAATCCAAATTCCTTTAAGTTATAGGTCGGTTGAGTCTCACTCTGCTCTTTTTCAATACTTTTTTCAACTGAAATGGTCAATAACTTCTCCTTCAATTCAATCTTAAAATCTTCCTTTTTTAATCCTGGAACAGCTAGTTGTACAAGGAATTTATCCTTTTCTTCTACAATATTGGCCGCTGGAATAGTGCCTTTTGAATAATTTGATTTAAATAAAGGCTGGAAAATTTCTTCCGCTAAAAATGGATTAGCTAAAGAGAAAAATGGATCAAAACGCTTACTTAAAACTGTCATGGTATTATGTTTTTTTATGATTAAAAGATATTTCCTTCTTTACATTTTTTATTCCAACCTGAAATTCACGCCAAAATGGCATTTATTTTATTTTAAACATGTCAATTTGTCTTATTTAATGTATTTGACGCTGACTTTTTGACTAAATCTTTTGAAAAAAGTTTGATTTGAATTATTTACTATTTTATCATTTAAATGAAAAAACACTATTTCATCGTTTTCATTTTCAATTTTCCATCCTTTCAGAAGATTAATCATTTTAAGCAACGCAGAGGAATCTATTTTTTCCAACCTGATCTTATCCCCCTGATATAAATAGGCTCCATTTAAAAAAGTGCTTTTTATTATCTCATATCTATTCTCACCCATTTGTTTAAATCGAACTGTATCTGTTAACTCCATTGGATCCAATCCATTCATTAGTCTGTAAAGTTTAAGATCTCTGAATACCACTCCCCACTGATAAAAAGGCAGACCTAAAGTCAGGGGAATAGGGTAAGGCACAGGATTATTTAAATACATTTCTGCATCTTCCTCATTTAAAATACTGTTGGTCGTTTCCCATTTCGATAAATCACCCATATTGTAAACCATCAATAATCCCTTTTCTAAGGGTGGAACTCCTGTCGATTTATAATTTTTATATTGATCGAGCCGAATAGTTGCCATGAGAGTAATTTTATTTTGAAAAGCTCTCTCTTGTAACTTACTTAAAAATTTAAAGTAATAAGTACGAGTTTTTCCACTCCAGTCACAATCGATTAACCATTCACTGACTCGTTGATTTTTAGCTAATAACGCTAAATTTCCTGCGACTTTGTCCGCGAGATCCTGTAAATCATTTTCCTTCCTAATATTTAGAAAAGTTTCATTGGTAATAAAAACAACCGGTGTCACCCTAAAGGGTAAGTTTTGAGGCAAATTTTTTAGAGTGGCAATCGGCATGGGGCCTTTTTGGGCATCAAAATCAACATCGAAAAATCGAACATATAATTTTTTAACTGGAAATGAATCCAGCCAAACCTTTGTATTTTTATTCAAACTAAAGTCAGATTTCCAATAAAAAAAGGAAACAGATGAGATCTGATTCTCCATTTTATTCCCCAGTTTACAGGTTAACAAGCCCATAATTAGCAGGGCAGTAAAAACAATCCTTAACAATCTCATACTTACATTAACTTTTAAATGAGGACAGGACCCAATATATCCAAATAATATTTTAATCTAACAAGCTATTGTAATTTGTTTAATAATATGTTAAATTGTCCATTCGGAATCTATTTATCTTATTTGAAATTATAAACAACAAAACATGCGCAACTGGATACTTTCTGGATTACTCCTTTTATTCATTTTTCCGCTAATTGCACAGGATGCAGGTTATCAAAAGCCGCCAAAGCAGATTCAAGACTTAGTTGAAGCCCCATTGACACCTGCGGTACGATTAAGTCCTGACGGAAAATTTTTATTGCTTTTGGCACAGCCGGGGTATCCATCTATTGCCGAGTTGGCTCAACCCGAATTACGCTTAGCCGGATTAAGGATTAATCCTTCTATTCATGGTGGAAGCAGAGTTTCAGGCTATACAGGCATTGAGTTATTGCGTATCAATAATCAGGAAAAAATTCAAATCACAGGATTACCAAAAGAACTTAACGCAGGTGATTTAAGCTGGTCTCCCGACGGAAAATATGTTGCCTTGACTCATACCGTTTCAACAGGCATTGAACTTTGGGTTGTGAGTTTAAGCGATTTTAAAGCGACGAAACTGACAGAACCCGTTTTAAATGATGTTGCTGGAGGGTCACCTTTTCAATGGATTGGAAGCACTGGAAAGTTAATTTGTAAGCTGAGAGTTGCTTCAAATCCTTTGCCACCTGCGGACAATCCAGTGCCAACTGGTCCAACTATACAAGCTAATGAAGGTAAAGTAGCTCCTTCCAGAACTTATCAGGATTTATTAAAGAATCCAAAAGATGAGGTTGCCTTTTCCTATTACATGACGGTACAACTTTATAAAATAGATGTAGTAACAGGTGAAAAAACGCTTTTTAGCACACCCGATTTGATCTCAGAGTTTACTATATCACCTGATGGAAATTTTGTCCTACTTACTACCTTGAGGAAACCCTTTAGTTATTTAATTCCCTACAATGGATTCGGACAAACGGTGGCATTATATAATCCTGAAGGTAATTTTATAAAAACGGTTGCCGAATTATCTTTGGCCGAAGACGTTCCAGTTGGTTTTGATGCGGTTCCAATGGGTCCAAGAGATATAACCTGGAGGCCAGATAAACCAGCATCTCTTTATTGGGTAGAGGCTCAGGATGAAGGAAATCCTAAAAAACCAGCTCCTGTCAGAGATAGATTGCACACCTGGGATGCGCCATTTTCTGGAAATCCTGTGCCAGGTCCAGGATTTACCTATCGTTTCAGAGGTGTTTTATGGGGAAATGATGCCTTAGCTATCTTCACAGAAAGATGGTGGAAAGACAGAAGAGAAATCACCACTCGCTGGTCTCCTGGTAGTCCCTTGCAAAAACTGGATACCCTGTTTGACAGGCAATATGAAGACCGATCCACTGATCCTGGAAATTTTCAACTCACCAAAAATACCTTCGGAAGAAACGTACTTCTCACTGGGGCTAATCAAACCTTATTTTTGGCTGGTCTTGGAAACACTTCGGAAGGTTACAAACCCTTTTTAGATAGTTATTCGCTACAAACCAGGAAAAAAACCAGATTATGGGAATCTTCCGCCCCTTGGTTTGAAAATGCCATCGATATTATAGATGCTACAAATGGTCTTGTTTTGTTATCTCGGGAAAATGCTGAGACACCTGCCAATTATTATTTAAAAAGCTGGAAAACAGGTAAATTAACTCCATTGACTCAATTTCCTAATCCATTTATTGCCCTTCAGGGTATTCAAAAGGAATTAGTAAAATATAAACGTACCGATGGATTAGAATTAACCGGAACTTTATATTTGCCGAAAGGCTACCAAAAAGAAAAAGATGGCCCCTTACCCACCTTTATGTGGGCATACCCTCGTGAATTTAAAAGTGCCGATGCCGCCAGTCAGGTGACGGGCTCACCCTATCAGTTTTCCAGACCCAACTGGGGATCCCCTATTTATTGGGTAACCCAGGGATATGCTGTTCTGGATAATTTCAGCATGCCTATTTTAGCTGAAAATGATAAAGAACCTAATGATGCTTTTGTTAATCAATTAACCATGAATGCAGAAGCAGCAATTAATAAATTAGTAGATATGGGTGTCACGGATAGAAAAAGAATTGCTGTTGGCGGACACTCTTACGGTGCATTCATGACAGCAAATCTACTTGCACACACCGATTTATTTGCAGCAGGCGTAGCCAGAAGCGGTGCATACAATAGAACCTTGACTCCTTTTGGATTTCAAGCTGAGGAGAGAACCTATTGGGAGGCACCAGAAGTATATTTTAAAATGTCGCCTTTCAATTATGCAGATAAAATAAAGGAACCCATTTTGCTTATCCATGGAGAAGCCGACAATAACTCCGGAACTTTTCCCATTCAAAGTGAGCGCTTTTATGCTGCATTAAAAGGACATGGTGCTACGGCTAAACTTGTTTTCCTGCCGCACGAAAGTCACGGTTATCAGGCCAAAGAATCCATTTTGCACATGTTATATGAAACAAGCTCCTGGCTCGAAAAACAAGTTAAAAACAGACCAGAAAAAATTATCAGACCCTAAGGAGGTAAAATTGGCTGAATTATTGCGTTGACGCTGACAAAAAGACAGTACTATCTGACTATTTTTCCGAAAATAGAATTGGGCTGCCTTTTGATAGGGTATGGTAAAATAATTATGTAACCCATCAAATTTTGAATCATGACTTACGATAATTTCACGGCGAAAGCTCAGGAAGCGATTCAAAAGGCACAACAAATTGCTTCGGAACTTAGCCATCAACAAGTTGATACAGTGCACCTTATCAGGGGTATCATGGATACAGATGAGAGTCTCAGTCAATTCCTTTTGGAAAAATCAGGTATTAATGTACCTCTGCTTAAAAGAAAAACAGAAGAAACCTTTAAAGAATATCCTAAGATTAGTGGTACAGACCAACAATACCTTACTAATGATGCAAACAAAGCCTTAAGTAAGGCCAAAGGTATGTTAACTTCTTTTGGAGATTCCTTTATTTCATTGGAACTAATGCTGTTAGCCATTGTTCTGGGAGATGACAAAGGTGCAAGGATTCTAAAAGATTTAGGCATGACAGAGGCTAATCTGAAAAGTGCCATTCAGGAATTACGGAAAGGCAGAAAAGTGTCTGATCAACATACTGAAGATAGTTACAATGCTTTAGGAAAATATGCCCAAAATCTTAACGAAAGAGCTGAAAATGGAAAATTAGATCCCATCATAGGCCGAGATGAAGAAATAAGAAGAGTATTACATATTCTTTCCAGAAGAAAGAAAAATAATCCTATTCTGATTGGTGAAGCGGGTGTTGGAAAAACCGCTATCGTAGAGGGTATCGCCTGGCGAATTGTAAAAGGAGATGTACCTGAAAACTTGAAAACAAAGAAAATTTTCTCCCTCGATATTTCTGCCCTCATCGCTGGTGCTAAATATAAAGGGGAATTCGAAGAGAGATTAAAGGGGGTTATCGAAGATGTTACGGAGGCTAAAGGCGAAATAATTCTTTTTATTGATGAGATTCATACTTTAATTGGAGCTGGTGGAGGTCAAGGCGCTATGGATGCGGCCAATATCCTGAAACCTGCTTTAGCAAGAGGTGAATTAAGAACCATTGGTGCCACTACGCTCGATGAATATCAGAAATATTTCGAAAAAGATAAAGCTTTAGTTCGTCGTTTTCAAACGGTTGTTATCGACGAACCTTCTGTCGAAGATAGCATTAGTATCCTTAGAGGATTACAAGAAAGATATGAGGTATATCATAAAATCCAGATTATGGATGAAGCGATTGTAGCCGCAGTAGAACTCTCACACCGTTACATAAGCGATAGACAATTACCCGACAAAGCAATTGATTTAATTGATGAAGCAGCAGCAAAACTAAGGCTTGAACTCGATTCTCTACCTGAAGAAATTGACGAATGGGATAGAAAGGTTCGTCAGCTTGAAATTGAAAGAGAAGTAGTTAAAAGAGAAAAAAATGACAAGCTTCTGGTCAATATTGAGGAACAAATAGCACAGGCAAGAGAAAAAAGAGATTCTCTAGTGGCTGGATGGAAAAGTGAAAAAGAAATTATCGATACCATACAGACCATAAGAAAGCGGCTGGAGGAATTAGAAAATGAAGCAGAAAAAGCAGAAAGGAACAGTGAATATGAAAAGGTAGCAAAAATTCGATACGGCGAAATGCAGGAACAACAGGTTATGCTGCGAGTAGCGGAAGAAAAATTGAGTAAATTACCCGAAGAAAACAGGTTCACAAATGAGAAAGTTACCTCCAGCGATATTGCCCAGGTAGTCTCAAAATGGACAGGTATTCCAGTAGATAAAATGACCCAAAGTGAAAAGGATAAACTCCTTCGCCTGGAAGATGAAATTGGTTCAAGATTAATAGGACAACACGAGGCTGTGGCGGCAGTTGCTGATGCCATCAGAAGAAGTAGAGCCGGTCTCCAGGATGCTGAAAGACCTATCGGTTCCTTTATTTTCCTGGGTCCAACCGGGGTTGGTAAAACAGAACTAGCCAAAACGCTTGCAGAAGTACTTTTCAATGATGAAAAGGCGATGACCAGAATTGACATGAGCGAATATCAGGAAAAACACACCGTTTCTCGTTTGGTGGGTGCACCTCCAGGATATGTAGGATATGACGAAGGCGGACAATTGACCGAAGCGGTAAGACGCCGTCCCTACTCTATCATTTTGCTCGACGAAATTGAAAAAGCACACCCCGATACCTTTAATATCCTTCTTCAGGTTTTGGATGATGGAAGATTAACGGATAATAAAGGTAGAGTAGCCAATTTTAAAAATACCATTATTATCATGACTTCTAATATTGGTTCTGAAAATATATTAGAAAATTTTGAGGATTTGGCGGAGATGGGCGACAAACATAGAACAGAGGTACTAGAAACTACGAAAGCGGAAGTATTTAATATGCTTAAAGAGAATATGAGGCCTGAGTTCTTAAACAGGATTGACGACCAGATAATGTTCTTGCCTCTTGACAAGATTGAAATTTATAAAGTCCTCGATTTATTGCTTAAAGGCACCCAAAAAATGCTTGCGAAACAAGGTATTTTGTTAAAAATAAGTGGAAAAGCGAAAGGATTTTTAACTAATCTTGGGTATGACCCTCAATATGGAGCAAGACCCTTGAAAAGAGTCCTTCAAAAAGAGGTGATTAATGAGTTGTCCAGACAGATTTTAGACGGAACCTTTTCCTTCGGCGATACCGTTTATATAGATGCAGACAGTAAAGGCTTACTTTTTAGCAAGGAACCATTCGAACCCATTGAATTACCAACTGAAGAAGTGCTAGAAACGGAAGATTAATGTTTTATTTCCCTTTGTTCTATTAAGTAATAGACACATGTTGTAAAAAAGTCTCTGAGGTGAGGTACTGCTTTTATTAGCCCGATTTGTTTAAAAGGGGTCAAACCAAATTTAAATTTATAAATCGGATTTATTAAAAAGTGAGTGTCTAAAATAACCTGGTAACCGGTTTCTTTAACGATTCGCTCAAATCGATTCGTTGAGATTCCGGTTTCTTTTATTTCTACGAATGCGGGTACGTATTCCTTAAAAAATGTAAGAATTTTTTTATACAAATTCATAGGCAGCAAATGAAAATAGGGAACTTTTGAAAGAATGCTTTTACAAATTTGCTGGTGACCGCCAAAAGGCATATACCAAGGTGGAAATCCAAAAAATATTTTCCCACCTGGCCTCAAAAATTTTTTAAATTCCTGTAAAATTTTTTCCTGATTAGGTATATGTTCAATGACATCCTTGAGTATAATCAAGTCAAATTGGTTTCTAAATTCTATTTCAAATGATGGGTCGTATATATTTTTATTTATTAATTTTACTTTCCCTTCACCCAATTCCTTTTCTAAAAACTGTTCCGCCAGTTTCAATCTACCTTCTTCAAGTTCAACGCCAACTCCAGTACATCCCTTTTCAAGAAATGCCTTAAGTACACCCCCTTCAGCACATCCAACCTCCAAAACATGAATATTTTTATTTATTTGAAATCTCTGTTCGATAAATGGAATAACAAAATCTTTAGCATTTTTGAATTGCATCTCAAAATACCAAGGCTTATTCGTATGGAAATCGTACATAAAATTAATTTTAAAATACAAAAGTAATAATACTTTTAAAAGGTATTACTTCTGGAACCGATTACCTGATTTTTTAGATTATTCAAGTTAACTTCTACTTTTTTAAATATACTCATTCGCTTGCCATCATTTGTTTAAGAATTCCTTCCTTCATGGCATAAGAGGAAAAAGTAAGTTTATTAAAATTACCCAAGAGTAAAACATATTCTATTAGGATGAGAGCTGCGACAATCATTTCTACGCGTGTATCCGGTATTTCCTTATATTGCTTTCTTTCGTTTATACTTTTATGAACGATTTCATTAATCAATGGCATAACATATTTTACTTCAACGGTAGAAGCGAATTTGTTTTTTACGGATACTTCAGATAAAAAATCCTCTAATACATCAAATGTTCCTGAAGCCCCAACTAAATGGGTGACAGGGTAATTTTTTAATGCATCTGCTAAATCTATCAGAGAGGTACTTAAAAAAGCCTTTAATTTGTCCATTTCCTCTGCACTAATTGGCTCAGTTTTATGAAAATAACGATATAAAATTGCGATACCTACCGGGAAACTTTTTGCCCAAAGAATTTGTCCATTTTCACTTAGGATAAACTCTACACTTCCACCCCCAACATCCATAATTACCACTCTTTCCTCAATAAAAGGTATAGCCAGCCCGACCCCTTCTGCAATTAATTTTGCCTCATCATCACCAGAAATAATCTGAACTTTAATTCCCGTTTTATCGAAAACCCGTTGCACGAAGAGCTGCGCATTTTCAGCTCTTCTTAAGGCCGCTGTTCCAATGGCTTTAATATGAGAAACCTTATAATCTATGCACTTTTGAGAAAAGAGATCCATGATTTCAATCCCTTTTTGAAAGGGTGTATCACCAATTTTTTCAATCCCCTCAGAAGCAAGTTTAACAAAATAAGCTTCCTTATAAAGTTCCTCAAACTCCTGAGGGGATATAATTTTTGCAATTAAAAGATGAAAAGTATTACTCCCCAAGTCAATGACGCCAATATTTTTCATCCCCTAAACAAGTCCTATTTGCGAACCCGAGGGGATGAAAGCACCCTTTCGAAGAACTATAATACCATCTTTAATCGAATATTTATCTGTTTCTTCATCCTTTAATAATGGACTTCCTTTAATAATCACATTATTCCCAATGCGTGCATTCTTATCGATAATAGCATTTTCAATAATACATTCCTTGCCAATTCCCATTGCTGCCCCTTCTTTTGAATCAATAATTTCAGAAATAGATTCATAATAATCCGCACCCATAATGATGGCATTATTTATTTCTGAACCCTCTCCTATTCTTGATCTGATACCAATGACCGAACGGTCTATTTTTTTTGCATGTAATATGCAACCTTCGGCAATCAGCGCTCTGTTTAAAAACGTACCATAAACCTTTGTGGGTGCAAGCTGCCGGGGTCTGGTGTAAACGATACGTTTATTATCAAACAAATTAAATTCAGGAATGGTGTCCGTTAAGGCGATATTTGCTTCAAAAAAGGACCTGATTGTTCCTATATCCGTCCAATAACCATCAAAGGAATACGAGGCAACCTTTAAACCTCCATGAATAGCATCTGGAATAATCTCTTTTCCAAAATCAACTGCCTTTTCATTATCTGAAAACAACTTCATCATTACCTGTTTACTAAACAGATAAATCCCCATGGAAGCTAAATAAGTTTTTCCTTTGCCTTCATTTTCAGCAGAAACCGAAGAAGTCCAGTCTGCCAAAACATCCTTTTTAGGTTTTTCAATAAAGGAATCAATAAAACCTTTATCATTTACCTTCATTATACCAAATCCGGGTGCATCTACCTCATTGACAGGGATTGTAGCGATGGTCAAGTCAGCTTTTTTGCTAATATGATATTTTGCCAGTTCCTCAAAGTCCATTTGATAAAGTTGGTCCCCAGAAAGGATTAAGATATAGTCATAATCATGATTTTTCAGATGATGCATAGATTGTCTGACAGCATCAGCAGTTCCTTGAAACCACTGATCGCTATTTGGCGTTTGCTCTGCAGCTAAAATATCTACAAATCCATGAGAAAAAACATCAAAATGGTAAGTATTTTTAATATGCTGATTGAGGGAAGCCGAATTATATTGGGTCACAACAAACATGCGCTTAACCCCTGAATTTAAACAATTCGAGATAGGAATATCAATTAATCGATATTTTCCTGCTATTGGAACTGCTGGTTTGGAACGATGGCTTGTTAAAGGTGCTAATCTGCTTCCTGCACCACCACCCAAAATAAGGCAAATCATCTTTATCATCTATAGAATTTTTAGGTAAGTTTATTATATAAAGCAATATATTCGGAGGCTGATTTTTGCCATGAAAAATCAATTCCAAGAATATATTTTCTTAGATTTTCAAATTTACTTCGATTATTGAATAAGTGGCAAGCATCGTCTATGGCTACTGCAGCAGATTCAACTGTAAAAGCTTCAAAAAGAATACCATTCCCATTTTTTTCTCTCCATGGCACTATGGAGTCTTTCAGTCCTCCTATGGCTCTAACAATGGGAATAGTGCCGTAACGAAGCGCATACAACTGGTTTAATCCGCAAGGTTCAACCCTGGATGGCATCAAAATGAAATCAGAGGCAGCATATAACTGATGGGCTAAGGCTTCATCATAACCTATATGGACATAAAGTTTACCTGGGTATTTGTAACTCATCTTACGTAATATTTCATGCAGATAAAGTTCTCCAGAACCCAGTATTATAAATCCTGTTCCCGTTCCTTTTTCTAAGGTTTGATTGATCAAATCGGGTAACATATCAGCTCCCTTTTCACGCACTAATCTGCCTATAAAGGTAATCCAAGGTATATTTTGATTTAATCCAAGCTGGCTAACCAGTTTTTTTTTCTGGGTTTGCTTGAAAAGCTCAATATCTTCAAGTTGTAATTCCGCTTTAGATGGCAAATGTGCGGAGAGATAGGTATCTTTTTTTGGATTCCAGACATCATGATCAATTCCATTCAGAATACCAAAAGACTTATTTTTTTCATTCCTGAATAACCATTCCAGACCTGAAGAAAATTGTTGTAGTTCCAGCAAATAACCGGGAGAAACGGTAGTTACAGCCCAAGCATTTTTGACCGCGGATGCTAAAGGATTAATATTATCGGACCAATCTAGTAACCCATCTGCTTCAGGAGGATATTCAGGCAATAAATTTTTCTTTAACCAGGAAAATCCGCCTGCATATTCTGCATTATGAATGGTAAAAACGGTAGGGATTTTCTTTAAAATTTCAAATATGTAGGCATATTTTACTAAAAAAGGAATTAATCCTGCATGATAATCATGACAATGAAGAATCTCTGGTTTCAATTCCATATTCTTCACCCAATCGAGAATGGCTAATTGAAAAGCGGTAAATCGTTCTGTATTATCGGTGTACCAGCCCTTTTCAGCATCACCATATATTCCTGGACGGTCAAATAATGCGGGTAGGTTTACCATATAAAGAGAAAAATCCAAGGCTGAATCTATGGGCTCCTCAATTGTATAAGGGTAATATTGATTATTTATATAATATGCGCCAACATGAATGAGCCTAAATCGGTGTTTTTGAGTCCAGGGCAAGCCATATTTGGGAATTGCAACAGCTGATTCCCAACCAGCCAAAGTTAAATACTTGGGAAGCGCACCAGCCACATCACCTAATCCTCCTGATTTTGCCGCGGGGTAACATTCAGCACTAATATGTAATACACGCATAAAATACATTAAAAAGAACTTAGCGTTCTGGTTTCTGTGAAATATACGGAAATATTAGAGAAAAATAAAATAGAAAGGGAAGAAATAAATAGGAAACAACTAATTCGGTCAGGTGTAGAAACATACCTGACCGAATATCTATTGAAGGAAAGAAGTGAATATCAAGCAGCTGGTGCTTCGGTCGCTTTTTTTCCTCTTTTGCCAGGTCTTGAATTGCCAAAAGAACCCTGGAAAATTTTTCCTTTTTTAGTGCGTTTATCGCCTTTTCCCATTTTAGTTGGTTTTTTAATTTAGAAGCACAAAAGTACACTTTTTTATGGTATTGTCACCTTCAATTTTTCCAATTCTGTGACTATTTTTCTATCATTAGACAATCTGGGTACTTTATTTTGACCGCCGAGTTTTCCCAGTGTCTTCATATAAGCTCTAAAACTATCCCTTTTTAAAGGCCGAATGACTAGAGGTTTTAATATAGCCCCTTGAATGAGGTCGTCGTAATAAATATTTTGCTTCACCATTTCCTGATCCAAGAATTGGGAAAACCTGTTTAAATCCTCCGGAACCTCATCAAATTCGACCCACCACTCGTGATAAGGTAATCCTCCCTC
This sequence comes from Bacteroidota bacterium, assembly GCA_041159865.1. GTDB lineage: Bacteria > Bacteroidota > Bacteroidia > Chitinophagales > Saprospiraceae > BJGN01. The sequence continues at coordinate 29,507 of JBEAXK010000105.1, read as the reverse complement.
TGAAGGATTCACTTGAGGAGCAACCGTAAATTCTACTACTTTTATATCAAATTCCCGACAGGCAAGTTGCATGGCCTCATCGACTTCTTTACCAATAACATGTTCTCCAAAGGCGGAAATATAATGTTTAACCCTACCTGTCACAATAATACGATATGGATTAATGGAGACAAACTCAACGGTATCACCTATATTATATCCCCAAAGACCTGCATTTGAATTTAAAATGAGCAGATAATTTATACCCATCTGAACTTCGTGCAATCTTAAACGTGTTGGATTTTCATTGCCCAATTCATGAACTGGAATAAACTCGAAAAACAAACCAGAAGCAACATTTAAAAACATGCCCCTATCGCCGGGAATATCTTGAAAAGCCAAGAAACCCTCCGATGCTGGGTAAATCTCTACGCTATCCACTATTCCTCCAACAAGCTCTTCTAATTTTGCTCGGTAAGGTTCATAATTCACCCCTCCATAAACAAACATGCTAAAATCAGGGAATATTTCTTTGATAGTTGATTTTCCAGAAACTTCAATGAGTCGCTCATAATACATCTGCACCCATGGTGGAATACCGCTTATCAAGGTCATTTTTTTGTTCAGCGTTTCCTCCACAATTTTATCTAACTTTTCTTCCCAGGAATCAATACAATTCGTTTCATAGGTGGGCATTTGGCTTCTTTTAACCCAGGCGGGAACGAGATGATTTGATATTCCAGATAATCTGCCTGTAGGAACCCCATTTATATCATCCAGGGAAGGGCTGCCAGATAAGAAAATTAATTTACCGTCTAACCAATTACCTTTACCTGTCTGTCCAAAAAAATGAAACAGGGCATTTCTTGCTGAACCAAAATGGTTTGGTAAACTTTCAGAAGTGATGGGTATGTATTTAACCCCTGAAGTGGTTCCTGATGTTTTTGCAAAATAACGGGGTCTTCCAGGCCACAAAATATCTGATTCACCTGCAACGATGCGATCGATGTAAGGTTTCAAACCCTCGTAGTCTCTTACAGGAACCTGCTGTTTGAAATCATCATAATTACGGATATGGGCAAATTCATGATCTTTACCAAATTGAGTATATTTACTTTTTTCAATTAATTGGGTTAAAATTTTTTCTTGCTCCTTTAATGCATTTGAAGACCATTTTCCAATTTGCCTGGAAACTTGATTTGCCCAGGGGCGTAAAATAATAGATTTAAAACCCATATTAATTCCATTGAATGTATAAACGGGAACGAATTTACTAAAATTATCAAATTCTAACTTCTTAAATCTTCGACATAAAATGTCGGATAATCTGATTTCTTGAACTGAAAAAAGGAGTCTTGAAAAATTTGATTGGTTTTTGGAACACCAAAACGAAATAAAAACCTTGATCCATCTTTTGCAAAGGCTTTAAAAGAAATAATTTCTCCTGATTTTTTGTCTAAAACTAATTCCAGTTTTGAATAATCCGCCATTTTATCCATGGGTTTAAATCCAATTTGTTGAAAGGTCCTTCCTTTTTCCAAATATTCCTTTAAAACAAAAAAAGACAGGTCTTTTCTTTTATAAATATTAAAAAGGGCATCAGGTGACAAAATATCTTCATTGTCCGCAACGTTAGGCATATCATTGATTTGTACCTCTTTTTCTTTAGGTAGGATGACCCATAAAGATTTTCCGTCACAAAGAACAGTTTGTTGTTCCATAACAAACTTATACTTAACCCCTTTACGAATAAACAGACCCTTTTGAATCTGTCTCGATTGTTCTGGAACCTCCATTTCCAATGTAAAAGAAATTTCGAAAGAAGAAAACGATTCGTATCGCTTTTTCATTAAATCGAGAGTTGCCTTTGCTTTTGGATCTTTTTCCAAACGAGTAGAAGTCTGACTAAAAAGAGGATTTAACGTGATTAATAAAAAACAAGAATAGGTGAAATAAAAGATTTTAGCTATCATTCAGATTTTAGATTTGGGAAATAACGAAAAATGAATCCTTTAAATTATCATTCAAAATAATGTTTAATTAAATATTTTTCAAAATGGCGGGAAGTTTTATAAATCCATACTCTATGTTTTTATTTTTTTTGGCAATGGTATTTAACAACATTTCTGCAGCAACTTTTCCCATTTCAAAAGCGGGTTGCACAATAGCATTGAGCTTTGGTCTTAAAAGATGAGCAATGTTTGTGTTTGTAAATCCAACTATTTTTACTTTGGAAGCACGCGGTTCAGGCAATAATTGAACAGCTTCATAACAATATAAAGAAAGGCGGTCGCTGGATGCAAAATAAGCATCGGGTTGATAATTTTCTTCTAGAAATTTAAAATTTTCCATGACTTCGCTCGCCAAAAATTTACTATATCTGATTAAACCCGGATCCACAGAAATACCAGCATCCAGCAGTGCTGCGCTATAACCTGCTTGTCTCTCTATGGAGATAGAAATACCACTTGGACCTGACATGTGCGCTATTTTTCTTTTTCCTTGTTTAATCAACCAGGAAGTAGCTTCATAAGCAGCTTGATAATTATCGCAAACTACTTTGTGGCAATAATTATCGGAGGGTACCCTGTCAAAATAAACGACAGGTAAATTTACCCCTAAATGCTTCATAATTTCATTTATCTGAATTTGATTTGTCGAAGGTGACATTAATAGCCCATCTGCTTTACGATGTGCAATCGCTCTGATATTATCAATTTCTCTTTCGGGGGAATCATGAGTCTGATAGATTACTACATGATAGCCTTTATTATTTGCCTCATATTCAACACCATTAACAATTTCTGCGAAAAAGGAATTAGCAATTTCAGGGACAATGATGGCAATATACCTGGTGTTCATTTCCTTTAGACTTTGGGCAATAAGATTTGGTCTGTAGTTTACTTTTAAAGCATAAGATTGCACTAGTTTTTTTGTTTCTTCCCCAATTTCATAACTATCATTTAAGGCTCTCGAAATGGTTGAAACAGATAAATTTAGTGCTTTAGAAATATCACTCAGTTTTATTGGCTTTTCCTGATCCATAATCTCTAATTTTCATCAAAGGTAAGGATTTAAAATAAAGCTCCTTTCAAAAAATGCCCATCTCGTTTTTATATTGGCATTCTTAAAAGAAACGCAATCGTTTGCGTAAATAATTCTAATGAATCAAAATAAGATATTGAATTTAATTACGAAATTGTATTTAACATTAATAATCTGACCCGCAAAACACCTTTACACGTTAACTTAATTTAAGTTATTTTAGTCAACTTTTACACTGGAAAAACCATCTGTTAGGGATGGTTTTTCCAATTTTGTCTTTTTAATAAATTTACCTAAAACCTCTTTTATGCTTAAATACTTTTTACCTGCCTTAATCCTTACCCAATTTTTTTCCTTTCGGTTGCATAGTCAGTCCATCGAAGATCAGGTAGCCCAACTTCGTCAATATATGCTCGATCCTGATTTGTCTTCCTTAAATCAAATACTGGCTTCTGACCTGGTATATGGACATTCAAATGGTAAAATTGAAGATAAAACCGCTTTTATTGAAAATATGCTAAATGGTAATTATGACTTCAAAGAAATTACCTTAAAAGATCAATCTATAAAGGTAAGCAAGCATATTGCTGTTGTAAGGCATACCTTACATGCAAAGACTAATGATAAAAACATACCCGGGGAAATAAATTTAAAAATCTTAATGGTCTGGAAAAAAGAAGGAAAAATCTGGCAGCTTTGGGAAAGACAAGCAGGGAAAATTCTCGTTCCATAATTTCATGTTTATGCCGGCTCTCTCCTTTTCCAATTTATTGGATATTAACAAAAATCCATCATTATCTATACCAAACTTAAACCAGTTTCAACTTCCAGAAAAAATTTTGCAATTTGGAACCGGCGTTTTATTGAGAGGTTTGCCTGATTATTTTGTTGAAAAAGCAAATAACCTGGGGGTGTTCAATGGCCGTATCATCGTCGTTAAGTCCACTGAAAATGGCGATATTTCCTCTTTTAAAAATCAAGATTATCTATATACGCTTCACATTAGTGGACTTAAAAACGGTGTAAATGTAGAGGAAGATGTGATATGCAGTTCCATTAGCAACATTTTAAGTGTTAAATCTAATTGGTCTGATATTTTAAATGCAGCAGCGAGTCCATCTATTCAAATCATTATTTCAAATACCACCGAAGCAGGATTACAATACCTTGAAGAAAAGCTTGCAGAGAACCCATCCCTTTCTTTTCCAGGTAAATTACTACAATGTCTGTTCCATCGTTTCAAAATACTTGGGAACACCCCTGAAAGTAAATTAGTGGTTTTACCAACTGAGTTATTAACTGATAATGGATTAATTTTAAAGGGAATTATAGATAAATTGATCCAGTTTAATGCGTTCTCTGCCTCATTTAAGGAATGGATAAATCAGTATGTCATTTTCGCAAACACTTTAGTTGACAGGATCGTTCCTGGAAAATTATCAGAGGAAAAACAACAGAGATTAGCAGAAAAATACGGCTATACCGATCAAAATGCTATCATGTGCGAACCTTACGCACTTTGGGCAATTGAGGGAGGGCAAGAAATAAGTGACCTTTTGTCTTTTTCAAAAGTAAATGAAGAAATCAAAATCGTCTCTGATATTTCCCAGTTTAAGGAATTAAAACTTCGCATTTTAAATGGTTCTCATTCCCTTTTGTGCGCAAAAGCGATTGCTGAAGGATTCGAAACTGTATTTAATGCCATGAGTAATGCTCCCTTCAAAAAATTTGCAGAGGAACTTATTTTTGAGGAAATTATTCCGTCTCTTCCCGAAGAAATAAAAAATGAGGATAAAATAGCCTTTGCAAAAGACGTCATCGACAGGTTTTCAAATGGCAATATTGAACATAAATGGAAATCGATAGCCGTTCAATACCCTATGAAACTGACTATTCGAATATTACCCTTGTTTAAGAACTTTATAAAAAAGAAAGGAAAAGCTCCTGCAAAAATGATAGAAAGTATCATTGAAATATTCTATTTCCTAATTGATAATAGAGAAATACAAATTGATGATCATTCGAAAGCCATCATTCATGATATTCGTTTAAAACCCATTTCCAAGAATGAAAAATTAAACCTTTTACTTAAAGAAAAGACCATTTGGGGAGACGATTTATCTCAATGGATAAAAATTTAAGGGAAAATAGGGGCACCCGTTTTAATACTTCCAAGAATAGGATTAATATAAGAAGAGGGAGTTTTACCAGCTTTTGCGGCTATGAGTAACCCTTCAATATCTTCTATTGTCAGCACATCTTTCCCTGATGACAGACTTTTTGCTTTCTCGAGGGCCATAGTTGCTTCCTTAAAATTTTGGTCACCCAAATAGGCCTGACCTAAATTAAACCAAACTTTACGTTGCCAGCCAAAATTATTATCCTCCTCCATGAAGGTTCTTTTAGAGATAGGTACTAAATCTAAAATCGAACTTTTATACTCGCCAAGTATCAAATGACATTCCCCCTTTATTCGTTTCGCTTTCCAAAAAATAGGCTGGTGAGGAATTGAATTCTTGAGGGTGGTATCGAAATCTTTAATTGCTGAATGATAATCCTTCAACATTATATGAACAAATGCTCTTCCGAAATGAGCTTCTTCTCCATGAGGATTAATGAGGATACTTTTATTGAAATCATATAATGCATCTTTAAAATTTCCAAGTCTGAAATTAACATAACCTCTTCGTTCATAAGCTTTAGCATGTCTTTCACATTTTTGAATAGCCAAATCTAAGGCTTCTTTAGCCGCTTTATCCTCTCCCTTTCCAACCAACTTTCTTCCTAATAAAAAAGACTGAATAGCTGATTTATCACCATTAGGTTCAATTTCACGAAACTCAACAATTTTACCATTTTCAAGCTTCCAGGCACTCAGACTTCCTGCAATCGCATACTCACAAACTGTTTCTAAAGCAGAGATTGTATTTCGCCAGGTTCTATCTGATATTTCGGGTTCGACATGCCTTGGGATATTGAGGCATTGTTGTTCAAGATCAAAAATATTTTCACTACGTAAAAAAACATCATATTTGAAATGTATTTCAACACGTTGATTATACTGCGCAAGCGCCATTTCGAAACTGCGCTGATTATTAAAAATGAGCTGACCAGCCAGAATAATACGATAATTTGACATTACTGAGGAAAATGTTAGAACAGACCTGTTTAAATCGACTTCAAATGTACGATTTTATTTACACCTAACAAATATTTAACAATAGATTTACGATAATTAGTCTTTTGACATAAGCCATTTCATACGTAAAGGGACCATTTTATAACGGCAAGAAATGCAATACTCATATCCTATAAAATGGATATATTAAATGAATTTATCCAGTAATCTTTCCTCTTTTTTACCAGATTTATCCTCAGGCTTAGATTTATTAATTATTTTAAGATATTGAGGGTCAACATGCATACGCATTGAAAAACCCATTTGCTCTAACTCAATTACTACATTTTTATCATTATGCTGATCTACCAATTTCCCTCTTAATCCATAAAGACTACCGAAGCAAATTTCAATATCATCTCCAACTTCGGGTATCAGTCGGGTAGCTTCAATCTCAATATTTTGACCTGTGATTGCTTTTAAAATATTTATTTCTCTTTCTGGAATGGCCAGTAATTCCTGGCTAAATTTTACAAAATTCACGACATCCTGGGTTGATATAACCGAGAAATATTCCGAATGAAAAATTTTGACAAAAACGTAACAACTTATTAAGGGCAATTCAATCTTTTTTATTTTGCGTGTATAGACCCTTTTGTGAGTACTTAGAGGTAAATAAGCATTTATTCCTTTTTCCAATAATTGTCTTAAAACAATTTTTTCTCTCTTGAATCGGGTATAAACGGCAAACCACTTACGCTCATCGTTAGAAATATGTAAATTTTGATAAGGAACTGGTTCTAAAATAGCTGAATCGTCCTTTGATTGCATATCTACCACTTTCATTTTATTTTTTATCATGAATTAATGTTACGATGCCTTTATTAAGAGTATATTGGTCCCCAGATTCTGGACAAACTGCCAATCCCTCTTCCGAAAAAACAAGTTTATGCCCTAAACGACTCATAAAATATTTAACCCTTGCCGGATTTCCAATAACTAAAGCAAAATCAGGCACCTCTTTGGTAACCACAGCACCTGCCCCAATAAATGCATACTGACCAATTTTATGCCCACAGACGATAGTTGTATTTGCCCCTATACTTGCCCCCCTTCCAATAAGGGTTTGTTTATAATCCGCTTTTCTGTTTACAGCACTTCGCGGATTAATGACATTGGTAAAAACGGCAGAAGGACCTAAAAATACATCGTCCTCACAAGTTACACCTGTGTATAAAGAAACATTATTTTGAATTTTTACATTATTACCAATAACTACGCCGCTGGCAATAAATACATTTTGACCAAGGTTACACTGTTTTCCCAACACAGCACCCGACATAATATGAGAAAAATGCCATATTTTAGTTCCTGAACCTATAACCGCACCTTCGTCGACAACTGCGGAAGGATGTATAAAAATATCTTCCATTTATTTGAAAAATTGATTAACGGCATGAATAATATATGCAATCTGATCTTCACTCATTTCGGTATGAATGGGTAAAGATAACACTGACTTACATAATTTTTCCGTTGCTGGTAGAAAATGAACATTAGCATCTTTTCTGAATGCTTCTTGATCATATAACGGTAAAGGATAATAAATAATAGAGGGGATACCTTTTTCTTTTAGGTAAGACTGCAACTGGTCTCTCCTTCCATCTTTTACCTTTAAGGTATATTGATGGAAAACATGACTTGAAAAATCCACTCTACATGGAATTTGTAATGCTTCAACAGATAAAAAACCACTATCATAAGCATCGGCAACAGCTCTTCTTTCAGACGCAAACTGATCTAAATAATTCAATTTAACATTAAGAATAGCAGCTTGAATAGAGTCTAACCTGGAGTTGACTCCAACCATGTCGTGATAATAACGTTTGGTTTGACCATGATTTGCAATTTTATGAAGCCTTGAACCCAGATTTTCATCCTGAGTATAAAGCGCCCCTCCATCACCGTAAGCACCAAGATTTTTTGAAGGATAAAAGCTGGTCGAACCGATATGGCCAACGGTTCCCGATTTAACTTTTTCCCCATTTCGCAGCAAATAATCGGCACCTATTGCTTGCGCATTATCCTCAATCATATATATACCCCGTTGATCACATAAATTTCTAATACTCTCTAAATCAGCACATTGTCCATACAAATTTACAGGTACTACGGCGCGTGTTTTTTCTGTAATTGCTGCTTCTATAATATCAGGAGTTACGTTAAACGAATCGATATCAACGTCAACCATTACAGGCTTTAAATTTAATAAAGCGATAACCTCTGCCGTTGCCACATAAGTAAATGCAGGGACAATAACCTCGTCGCCAGGTTTTAGATCCAATGCCATCATAGCAATTTGGAGTGCATCGGTACCATTTGCGCAAGGAATGACCCTTTTTACATTTAAATATTTCTCCAAATTATTTTTAAATAAACTTACTTGAGGTCCATTGATATAGGAAGTTTCCATTAGAACTTCCATGATTCCCTCATCTATCTGTGGTTTAATTCTTAGATATTGACCTTTTAGATCAACCATTTGTATATTTTCCATCTCACTTATTAAATCATAAAATATCTAATGCTTTTGAAGCAATTGATTTACCAATAGAAAGAGATGCCGTCGCCGCTGGCGATGGGGCATTACAAACATTGACAATTTGGTTATCGGCAAATATAAGAAAATCATCGCTCATATTTCCAAGATTATCGGTAGCCATTGCTCTAACGCCTGCACCTCCCCGAACTAGATCTTCTTCATTAATTTCCGGAATCAGGTGTCGAAGGGCTTTTACAAATGCAGTTGAGGAAAAAGATCTGTGTAATTCCCCAAGCCCATACTGCCAGTGTTTGGAAGCTAAACGACGAAAACCTGGAAAAAATATAGTTTCTGCCAATTCCTTTGCATCAACATCCCACCGCGAGTATCCTTCTCTTTTAAAAGCCAGTACTGCATTTGGACCTGCTTCAATACCGCCACCTATCATTCTGGTAAAATGAACCCCAAGAAAAGGAAAATCAGGATTTGGAACAGGATAGACCAAATGTCTGACTAAATATTGTTTTTCTGGCTTCAAATCGTAATATTCCCCTCTGAAGGGAATAATCTGAAGGGGAGGTAATGGCATTCCAGTCATTTGCGCCACCTTGTCGGAATATAATCCAGCACAATTTATTAAAATTCGACCAGATACTTCTCTGGCGTCAACCGATTTTAGGATTATTTCATTATTAGATCTTATGATATTCTCTACCTTAAAGTGGGTTAAAATTTCTCCCCCAAGTGCTTTTATTTTTTCCGCATATTTCAAAGAAACGGTTGTATAATCGACGATACCAGCTTGAGGAACCAAAATAGCTTCCTTCACATTAATGTGAGGTTCTCTTTCGAGTGCTTCCTCTCTGGAAATACGGCGAATGCCATTCAATCCGTTCTGTAATCCATTTTGCAGTATTTTTTCCATACTGGGAATATCCTTTTCGGAGGTAGCCACAATCAATTTACCGCATATTTCAAATGGAATATCCTCTGATTTGCAAAAATCAAGTAGTTCTTGGTAGCCCGTAATACAATTTTTTGCACGTAGGCTTCCAGGCCTGTAATAAATGCCAGAATGGATGACGCCACTATTATGCCCCGTTTGGTGTCTGGCTAAACCCGACTCTTTTTCTACCAAGGTTAAAGATAAATCAGGTTTTTCCTGTAACAACCTGTAAGCCGTTGCCAACCCCACAATTCCACCTCCAATAATTAAAACATCTTTTTTCATAGTATAAAAATTAAGTATATTTAAATAAATTGACAGCTAATTTTTTAGCATTTTAAAATGGTAGAATTAGCTACTGGCAAAGGTTTCGGACATATAACGATTTTTTGCTATGGTATCCTTTTTGCTTAGGGAGAATAAAAAAACGAAACTGGTGAAACTTGAACAATCCCCCCTACTGCATCGCGACCTTAGATTTTTACTTCTTATGAGTTGTCTCATCTCATCCTTAATTTTAATATTAAACCAATTTCCACCCTAAGCGATTATTTTGAGACTAAGATCTAAACTACCTGCGGAATGAGTTAAGGCACCCAAGGAAATAAAATCGACCCCTGTCTCAGCATATTCTCTCAAATTATTTTCATTAATTCCTCCTGACGCTTCAATTTCCATTTTTTTGCCAATTAATAAAATAGCTTCTTTAATTTGAGCTGGGGAAAAATTATCCAGCATAATTCGCTGACAACCCGAAACAGATAACACCTCTTCAATTTCATTTAAATTCCTCACCTCAACGGTAATTTCAAGATTTAAATCATTCAAACGAAGATATTCGTGCACTTGTTTTAATGCCTGTGTAATACTTCCTGAGGCATCAATATGATTATCCTTAATCATGATTCTATCAAAAAGTCCGAACCGATAATTTTCACATCCTCCAAGTTTAACGGCCCATTTTTCCAAAGGACGTAATAACGGGGTTGTTTTACGTGTATCGATTAACCGAACGGATAAATCTGACACCTTACTTGCCAGTCTGTTACTTAAGGTCGCTATACCACTCATCCTTTGCATGGTATTTAGTGCCAGTCGTTCTCCTCTCAAAATAGCCTGTGTATTTCCCTCTAAAACAGCTGCAACCTGACCAGGTAAAACGGAATCCCCGTCAGCTATTAAGGGATTCCAGGTAGAAGCAGGATCCAGATACTTAAAAATAGACTCTGCAACAGTCAATCCTGCTATTACTCCTTCTTGTTTTACCAGAAGTCTTGCCGATTTTCGGTCACTAATAGGAATACAAGCCAATGCGGTATGATCACCATCTCCTACATCTTCTGCAATACCTCTTCGAATAAAATCGTTTAACCAATTTTCAGATATTGAGTGATTCATTTATTTCAAATAAAGGATGAACAATAATTTAACTTTGTATACATTATCAAAAAAAACACCATAAAGAATGGTTCAAAGAAACAAATTAATATTTTCAGTTAGCCTTTTGCTAATCCAGTTATCCATGTCTTGTTCTAAAAATCATTCGGAACAGATTCCTGATGTACGGGATATTTCCATTGATTTTAAAGTCAGGCGTTTTGAAAAAGAATTATTCCTGGCAGACACTCTGGAGTTTACCAGAGAACTAACACAAATTAAAGAAAAGGATCCCGAATTTGCTGAAATTTATTTTAATCAAATTTTAGGTGCGAACGATTTACAGATTGCCCCTCAGGGAGAAGAAAAATACCTGATTGGATTTACGCAGTTTAATGAGGTCAGGAAATTATACGACACCATTCAACAAATTTACGCTAATTTCGAGCCAATTGAATCTGCTTTTCTAAATGCCTTCAAATATTATAAATATTATTTTCCTGAAAGACCGACCCCTAAAGTAACTACTTTTATATCTGAATTTTCTTTAGGAAATTTCATTTATGGGGAAAATAATCTGGCTGTTGGATTAGATTTTTATCTGGGTTCAAATTATCCTTACCAACAAAAAAATCCACAAAATCCCAATTTTTCAGCTTATTTAACCAGATCCTTCAACGCAGAACATCTGGTAACAAAGACGCTTCAGCCTTTGATCGACGATCTGGTTCCTCAACCAGAAACAGATCATTTGCTGGCATTAATGCTTCGGGAAGGGAAAAAACTTTATCTTCAGGATAAACTGCTCCCTGATACGCCCGATTCAATTTTGATGGAAGTAACCACTCAGCAATGGGACTGGCTGTTGGAAAATGAAAAAGAGATTTATGCCTACTTTTTACAAGAATCCCTCTTTTATGATAGTAATTGGCAAAAAATCCGTAAATATGTGGAATATAGTCCAAATTCGCCTGGAATGCCTTTGGAGGCACCAGGTAGAACGGGCGCATGGTTAGGTTGGCAGATTGTGAAAGCATTTATGAATAAAAACCCTTCATTAACCCTTACTGAATTGATTCAAAGGGAAGATTCGAAACAATTTTTCACTGATTCTGCTTACAAACCACCACGTAAATAAAATCTTTTTGCAATGAGAACCATTCCATTAGTTGATTTATCCCAATTTGAAAAGGGAAATTTAGATGACAAAAACAGATTTATTGAGACCCTTGGGAATGCCTTCCATACGGTTGGATTCGTAGGGGTTGTCAACCATGGTATACCTTCCAGTTTGATAAAATCATTTTACAAAGAAGCACATGCCTTTTTTGCCTTATCAGAACCCGAAAAAATAAAATATAAAATTCAAGGTGCCAATGGTCAACGAGGATATACTGCCTTTGGAACTGAGCATGCTAAACATTCAAAAGTAGCAGATTTAAAAGAGTTTTTTCAGATTGGAAATGAGGGTAATGTTTCCGTTGCAGAAATACCTGGCTTTTTATCTCTGGGGGAAAATCTTTATCGGGAGTTTGAACGGGCTGGATCTTCTTTACTCCAGGCAATTGCCCTTCATTTAAAACTGTCTGTTGATTATTTTGACCAAAGAATAAAAAACGGAACCAGTATTTTAAGGGCTATTCATTATCCACCCATTACTCAGGAACCAGCAAGTGCAATTCGTGCTGAACAACATGAAGATATCAATTTGATAACCCTTTTAGTGGGTGCTTCAGCGGGTGGACTTGAACTTCTTTCCAAAGAAGGAAAATGGCTCCCCATTGTTCCAGAAGCAGATGAAATTGTCATAAATGTGGGTGATATGTTACAAAGGCTTACAAATAATTACCTTCGATCGACTACCCACCGTGTGGTAAATCCGCCAAAAGAAGAATGGCATTTACCCAGATTATCCATTCCATTTTTCTTACATCCAAGACCTGAAATGGATTTAAGTTGCCTGGAGAATTGTATTTCCATTGAAAATCCAATACACTTTGAGCCTATTACAGCTGGAGAATATTTAGATGAACGCCTTAGAGAAATTGGGCTAAAAAAATAACATCATGAAATCAACCCTTCCTTTTATTTTACTTTCTATCCCTTTTTTATTATTAGGTCAAGGTAGAATTGACTGGGCACCTGATGGTACTGGTCTGAGAGAAATTCAAAAAAATACGATTGTAAAAATCACGCTGCCTGACCGGAACGTAGATACCCTTGTAAATGCTAATCTCTTGATACCAAAGGGACAGACAAAACCGCTTCAAGTAAGAAGTTTTGAATATTCCGCCGATAATCAAAAAGTACTCATTTATACCAATACACAAAGAGTGTGGAGGCAGGACACCAAAGGCGATTACTGGCTTTTAGACATGGTTACTAAAAATTTAAAACAATTAGGAACAAAATTTCCTGCTTCAACGATGATGTTTGCAAAAATCTCGCCAGACAGCAAGAAAGTAGCCTATGTTCAAGGACATAATATTTATGTTGAAGATATTACTTCTGGTGCCATCACCCCATTAACTACCGACGGTGACAGCAGGCTAATAAATGGTACTTTCGACTGGGTTTATGAGGAAGAATTTGGATGCAGAGATGGTTTTCGCTGGAGTCCAGACGCAAAATCAATTGCTTACTGGCAAATAGATGCCCGTCAGATTAGAAATTTTTTGATGATTAATAATACCGATTCTACTTACTCTTTTAACGTACCCGTAGAGTACCCAAAAGTGGGGGAAGCTCCTTCTCCTTATAAAATTGGAGTAGTGTCTGTTACAGGCGGAAAAACAAGGTGGATGAACATACCGGGCGATCCCCGTCAAACCTATTTGCCAAGAATGGAATGGGCAGGAAACAGCAACGAGCTTATTGTCCAGCAACTCAATAGAAAGCAAAATACAAGCAACTTGTTTTATATTCAAGCTGCTAACGGAACAGCTACTTCCTTTTATCAGGAAAAAGATGAAGCCTGGATTGATATTGATGGCCCAGAGGGTTGGGATTGGCTTCAAGGGGGTAAGAGCTTTTTATGGCAATCTGAAAAAGATGGCTGGAGGCACGTTTATTTAGTGAGCCGAGATGGGAAAAAAGAAATTTGCCTGACCGCAGGTAACTATGACGTGATTTCCATTTCAAGAATTGATGAAGAAAATAACCAGCTTTATTTTATGGCTTCCCCAGATAATGCTACTCAGTCTTACCTGTATAAGACAACTTTAGATGGGAAAGGAATGGCTACAAGAATTTCTCCCATCAATCAGACAGGTTCTCACAGCTATGATATTAGTCCAAAAGGAAAATTTGCCAGACATAGTTTTTCAAATGCAAAAACCCGTCCAACCACGGAATGGTTAGATCTGCCAACAAACATGTCTTTAGACCCTTCAAAATCAATTGATTCTCAGATAGAAAAAGCAGTTACTGATTTAGACATAACCTTTTTACAAATAACTACAGCTTCTGGCGTCACTTTAGATGCCTGGTTTACAAAACCAAAGGACTTCAATCCTAATCTTAAATATCCGGTTGTTTTCAACGTTTATGGCGAGCCAGCAGGTAGTACTGTCAGAGATGCTTATGGAACAGGCAGGAATAACCTATACAAAGGCGATATGTCTGCCGATGGTTATATCTATGCTTCTCTCGATAATCGGGGTACCCCTTCACCCAAAGGAAGATCCTGGAGAAAAGCCATATATAGAAATATTGGTCGTATAAATATCCTGGATATGGCGCAGGGAGCGCAGACCTTATTTGCTAAATTTCCTTTTATGGATACTTCCAGAGTGGCAGTACATGGCTGGAGCGGCGGTGGCTCATCGACCTTGAATTTACTTTTCCAATATCCTGCTATCTTCAAAACTGGCATATCTGTTGCAGCAGTAGGAGATCAGTTGAGTTATGACAATATTTACCAGGAGCGCTACATGGGAATTCCGCAGGAAAACAGAGAAGATTTTGTTTTGGGTTCTCCTATTACGCATGCTAAAAATCTGGTTGGAAATCTCTTATACATTCACGGTACAGGGGATGACAATGTGCATTATCAAAATGCTGAAAAACTGGTCAACGAATTGATAAAGCATAACCGACAATTTCAGTTTATGCCTTACCCAAATCGTTCTCATAGTATCAGAGAAGGAGAAGGGACAACGGAACATTTGCGTACCTTATTTACCAATTATCTTAGAAAATACTGTCCTCCAGGAGGAAAACCATAAATAATTGTAGCTTATGTCACATTCAACAACAGGAAGCAAGGACACTCAACTTGCCAGAACGATTACCCTCTCAATGGCTATTGTATTGGTAGTCAGCTCTATAATTGGGTCAGGAGTCTTTAAAAAAGTAGCTCCAATGACTGCAGAGTTGTTATCACCAACCTGGGTACTGGCTGCATGGGTAGCTGCGGGTTTAGTTACCTTAGCAGGTGCTTTATCTGTTGCTGAAGTGTCGGGGCAAATAACGGGATCAGGTGGTGCTTATGTATTTTTAAGAGAAATATATGGCAAAACCATTGCCTTTTTCTTTGGCTGGAGTAATTACGCGGTTATAAGAACGGCATCCGTTGCCTCTATTGCGTATGTATTTGCTGAATCCGTAAATGCTTTATATCCATTACCGGGGTTTTCTCCAGCCGTCTCTTCTCTTTCTGTTGGGGGTATATTATTTCCATTTGCCAATATTGGAGTTAAATCATTAGCCATTGCCCTGGTAGTCGGACTCACATTTTTAAATTTCAGAGGAGTCAAACAAGCGGGGATTTTGAGTCAGTGGACAACTGCAACGGTAGTTATCAGTTTATTAATCATAGTCCTGCTGGGACTTAGCTGGCAAGGCGGCAACTGGTCAAATATTAGCCAGCCAGCCGAAGGTTATGAAAGTTTGAGCGCCAATGGATTTACTTATTTTGCTGCCTTTTTTTCAGCCATGCTGGCGGCCTTCTGGGCATACGAGGGTTGGATAACTGTAAGTTTTATTGGAGGAGAAATTCAAAATCCAAAGAAAAATCTACCCCTGGCCTTATTTTTTGGCATGTTAGCGGTTATTGCTATTTATTTACTGGTAAATATGGCTTATCTATATGCCATGCCCGCTGACGAACTCATTCAAATACATGAAGGCAAAAATAAAATTGCAGCTGTCGCAGTCATAGAAAAAATAGTGGGTCCAGCGGGAACTTTATTCATCGCCATCCTCATTTGTATATCCACTTTTGGTTGTACCAATACTACTATTTTACTGGGAGCGCGACTATATTATGCAATGGCAAGAAGAGGGGAATTTTTTGCTTCAGCTGGAAAAGTTCATCCAAAATACAGAACACCAGGTAATGCTCTCTGGTATCAGGCCTTTTGGTCTTCCGTCCTTATTTTGTCTGGCAGTTTCGACCAATTAACCGATATGTTGATTTTTGCCTCTTTTCTTTTTTACGGACTCTGTACCTACGGCGTTTTTATATTGAGAAAGAGAAATGGGGGTGCGCCACAATCTTACAAAGTACCCGGTTATCCGGTTGTGCCTATGTTATTTGTTGCTTTTTGTTTGGTTTTAATTGTTTTAACCCTATATAACAGACCCGGAGAAGCCATTATAGGCTTACTATTAATCTTTACAGGCATACCGTTTTATTTAAAATGGAAAAACAGGCCTGCTATGCCTGAAGCAGATGAAGAAAGTCTGACCGAAAATGCATCCTAAAATCACTTTAATGCTTTAATATTGGAACCCTTCGTTATATTTGTGTCATCTGATTTTTAGATGAAATAAAAGGGGATATGCTGCAATTGGTTTCTTATAATCTCAATGGAATTCGTTCTGCTATGGACAAGGGGCTCATTGCATGGCTTCAAACAACGAACATTGATATATTTTGTGTTCAGGAAACAAAAGCACAGTTTGATCAAATCGATTTTGCCCCTTTTGAAGCATTAGGCTATTTTGTAAGCTGGGCACAGGCTGAAAAAAAAGGATATAGTGGCGTTGCTACTTTTTCAAAAATCAAACCAGATCAAGTCATAATAGGTTGCGGTATTGAAAAATATGATCGTGAAGGCCGGATTATTAGAACGGATTTCGGTCAGTGGACTTTACTGAACTGCTATTTCCCATCGGGAACAACAGGTGATATCAGGCAAGATTTTAAAATGGCGTTTTTAGACGACTTTTCAATCTGGATGCAATCTCTTTTAGTAGAAAGACCGCGTTGTATCGTAGTTGGAGATTTTAATATTGCCCATCAACCCATAGATATTCATGATCCGGTAGGAAATAAAAAAAGTTCAGGCTTTTTACCTGAGGAACGTGCCTGGATGGATCAATGGCTGGCATCGGGTTTTAATGACGCTTTCCGCATTTTACATCCAACGAAAGTTCAATATAGCTGGTGGAGTTTTCGTGCGAACTCTCGTGGAAATAATAAGGGATGGAGAATTGATTATCAGATGGTTAGTTCAGAATTAAAGGACTCTATTCTGGAAGCTAATCAATTAAATGATGTCATCCATTCCGACCATTGTCCTGTACAGGTAATTTATCATCTCTAACCCTTTTAAATAAATCAAATAATGCGAAATAATAACTTACTCCTCTTTTTACTTTTATCGCCCTTATTTTTGATCGCACAAGAATGGTCTGGTGGCATTCGTGCTGGTTTGAATTATTCAAGAATCGACGGCCCTTCAGAAGTTGATTCTAAAGGAAATGATTTAGAAAAAAACACGTTCTCCAGTGGTTTTCATATCGGTGGAATGATTACCAGGAAATTAAATAGTGCCGTTGGTCTGCGTGCAGAAATATTATATTCCCAAAGAGGAACAGATTATCAATATCAGGGAGATTCCTACTTTAGACTTTTTACAGAAAGTGGCGCTGTTGCAAATTCCAGAGGCACAAGATATACAACCCTTAGAATTACCAATACCTACCTTGATCTACCCCTGTCTGCCTATTTAAGGATAGGCAGAATTGAGTTATCAGCTGGCGGATACGGAAGTTTTATGTTAACCTCAAGAGGGGTCGGCGAACTGAATTATAGTGGTAAAAGTATAGTTGGACAAACCATTGAACCTATTCTCATACCTTTAAAATATGATTATTTTAAAGATCAGTTTCAACAAACAGGTGTACCAAATGCTAAGTTCATAACAGTTGACAACAGAAGAGTAGTAGTTCCCGCTACCTTAGGTGCTTACTACGATACCCGTGACACAGGAGTTCCTCTGTTTAGCAGAATTGATGCTGGTCTCCAGGCAGGATTGGGTATATTTATGAGTCAAGGGCTTTACTTAGGCGCAAGAATTCAAAAAGGATTTTTTGATTTAACAAGAGCTGAGCAGGAGTTATCTTTACTAAGCCTGGATACTGCGGGCAAGGTAATCCCCAGAAACGATAAAGATCAAAATTTATCCTTGCAACTTTCAATCGGATTTAGTTTCTAAAAAATATTCTTAAATCCAAGATGAATTTTAGGTGTAGCCCCATTGAGGGGCTGATTTTTGTTTGAACCAACGGCAACGCTTATTCCAAACAGACCAGCTCCTGTTTCTATATTCAACCCGGCACCTAGTCCAAATGGCTTATCATTCATAGGTATACCTTGATTTATTTCTGTCAGGAAAGCTTGATTGAAAAACGTATAGATGTATGAATTTTTGCTAATCAAAAGTCTGTAAGCAACGGTGGCGAGAATAAATTGTTTTACCAAAAAAGCTTCTTCATCAAATCCACGCAAATTTTGATTCCCACCTAGTCGAAATAATTCATTCCTGAGTAACTCACCACTACCTCCCAGATAACCAATCATTGCATTTGTCTGAATCGTACTAATTTTACCCATTGGAATAAAATAACTTCCCTCTGTATGAATTTTAAACCGAGCCTGGTTTTTGAATTCATTGTAGCTTTCAGAAAATCCCAGGGCAACAATTCTTGTATTTGGAATTATTTTTCGGTTTCCTGCTGTGAACCGTGCTTGTAACAACCAGCCCGATCGGGGATTGAGCGCATAATCCGTTCTGTTGAAAGAGAAAGAAAATCCGATACCTGATTGTCTCATATCAAGCTGATCTGGAAGTTTTTTTGTTTGCAAAATTTTTAGCTCATCAATACCTATCAGACGACTGCTATTAGATTCAAGATGAATTTGCCAATAATCTCCGCCACGAAACTGGAATAATAACCCCACTGATTGTTCCAGATTAAGAAATGAAGTATCTCGTTTATATAAATCAGCGCGCCAGTCTAATCCTAATGGAGAACCCAATAAGAAAGGGTACCGAAGTGCCATTTGTAAACGTTGCGTTTCAGGTCTTAATTTTTCAAACTGAATATACAACCTTTCTCCGCGTCCGAAAGAATTCAGAAATTCACCTTCCAGCGTACCTGTCAGCAATGTCCCACCCGATTTTGTGGTGGCTCCTGGTAATAATCCAATCAAAAAATCGAAGCGACTTGCCGTTTTTTTCTTCATGGTAAGTACCCAGTTCATTTGTTGACCCGAAAGAACAGGTTTTGCATCAAGGAGTTCCACATAAGGAAGAGCTCCTATTCTCGATTTAATTTTTTCTAACATTTCACCCGAGAAGGCAGCCCCTTTTTTTAAGTCCAGATAACGAAAAAGAAAAGAAGGTGCCAATGGCTTTTCTCCTTTTAAAAGAATAGAATCAAAGCGCACGAAAGTGCCAAAATTAACCTCAATCTGAGCATCAATTTTTCCATTTTCTGCTTGTAGAATATTCAGTGAAGTACTTGCAAAAGGAAAACCCTGTGTTGTTACAAGCTCATTTATTTCATTTAAAAGCCCGTCACGACTCGATGATGTTGCAGGTTTACCTATATTTTTTCTGGTAATAGCCTCCCATTTTCCGTTATCAAACAAGATAGCAGATTGAGCTATTTCAACAGATGGCTTTTGTATATTACGCCAATAATATAAGGGGCCCTGATGAATAAAAAGATATGTTTTTTCATTGACTGACACCATACTGTCAACAGCATATTCCAAATAACCTTGATATTGCATGCTATCTGTGAGCACTTTTACATACTCATGGGGTGGAATATGGGTTACAACAGATTGTTTTTGAGCCATTATACCATTTTCATTTAATTGTTGCAATAGAATCTGAGCCGATAAAGAAGGTACGGTCAGAAGCAGAAATAAAATAAAAAAACTGATAGAAAACCGCATACAAAAATCAAATGATTGCCTTTTGTAAATGTAAGTTATTTTGAGCGTATACCCGCAAGTACTCAAACAGATAAGTCTGTAAATAGCATCCTGTCATTTTTCCATTGGTTCAAAAATCATTTGGTTGACAAATAAAATTTCGCGGCAAATCAGGCAACATTGTTTGTTCAGGCATTTCAAATAATCTGATCATCCAATTTTCATCAATGTATAAACTTTAGTTAACAGATTATAAAAGTTACGCTATATTCCTTTCCAGAGATAAAAAACAGTAGCCTTGGGATAGGTACGTATCCCTGCATAAAACTATTTTAAAACAATTTGTTATATTTATACATTTATTAAACATTTTGTTTTATATTTACCTGATTTTACTATCTATCTCACTTATGTATTTAAACTGCCACACCTATTTTAGTCTTCGCTACGGCATCATGTCCCCGGAGGAACTGGTACATTATGCCATAGAAAACGACATTAAAACCATGGTATTGACTGATATTAACAATACAAGTTGTGCTGGAGAGTTTATTGATTGTTGTCAAAAAGCGGGTATAAAGGGTTTGTTGGGCATTGACTTTCGAAATGATACGGGAGAGTGTTTATACATAGGTATTGCACGTAACCAAGAGGGATTTAGCGAGTTAAATACGTTTTTGACTGATTTTTCGATGAAACGCAAGACATTACCTCTTTTACCTCCAGCTTTTTCAAATTGCTGGATTGTTTTTCCACGTTTAGTAAAACCCATCGAACAATTCCGTGAAAACGAATTTTTAGGCATCCGACGAGAGCATATTGCCCGTTTATTCAGACATCCAATTACTCATGCACACAAGCATAAATTAGTAGCGCTGAGTCCAGTGACCTTTAGAAATGAAGAAGATTATCAGGTGCATTTACATTTACGTGCCATAGATAAAAATAAATTGCTGACCCATTTACTTCCGAAGGAAAGAGGTTCAAAGCAGGACAAAATGCAACCCGTATCTTTAGTAGAAGAACCTTACCTCGTCTATCCCGAAATTATACAGAACACAAAAAAAATATTAGCCTTATCATCTGTGACGCTAAAGAAAGGCTTAAGCGTTAACCGTTTACATTTTACAGGCAGTATGGAGGGAGATTACGCTTTGTTGGAAAAACTGGCACAATCGGGATGTCAGCGCAGATATGGAGAATTACCCGCCGCGAGAGATCGGATGAGACAAGAAATGAAAGTGATTCAAACCCATCAATTCTGTGCTTATTTTCTTATTACCTGGGACATTGTCCGATATGCAAGATCGGCAGGATATCATCATGTTGGACGGGGAAGCGGAGCTAATTCTATTGTTGCCTACTGCTTAGGGATTAGCGATGTTGATCCCCTTGAGCTTAATCTATATTTTGAAAGATTTATCAATCCACACAGAACTTCCCCACCCGATTTTGACATTGACTTTTCCTGGGATGAGCGTGATGACATCACTGATTATATTTTCAAACGATATGGGCAACCATACGTTGCCTTATTAGCTACCTATAATACTTTTCAGCGAAAAGCGGCCATTCGGGAATTGGGAAAAGTATATGGTTTACCGAAAGGGGAAATTGACAAATTAGTTATAAAACAAGAACAAGGAGCTCCAACCCGACATGAATTAGAATCGGTAATTCTGTATTACGCCGAACGCTTAATCGATAAACCCAATCATCTTTCCATACATGCAGGCGGTGTTCTTATCAGCGAAGCGCCGTTATCTTATCACACGGCATGTATGCTTATGCCCAAAGGTTTTCCTGTTACACACTTCGACATGCACCATGCAGAATCTCTGGGATTCCATAAATTTGATGTTCTGAGTCAGCGCGGACTGGGGCATATCAAAGATGCGGTGTCTCTGATACGTCAAAGGCATAAACAAGACATTGATATCCATGACATTAAACTACTTAAAAATGATTTAAAGAGTATTGAATTATTGCGTTCAGCAAAATGCCTTGGGTGTTTTTATATAGAATCACCTGCTATGCGTGGCTTGTTACGCAAATTACACTGCGATAATTATATTCATCTGGTAGCAGCAAGTTCAATTATACGCCCCGGTGTTGCCAGCTCAGGAATGATGAAAGCATATATACAAAGAACCCATGATCCTTGCGGTTTTAAGTATCCTCATGCCGTTTTTGAAGAACAATTAAGTGAAACGTATGGCATCATGGTATATCAGGAAGACGTCATGAAAATTCTACATCATTTTGCTGGACTGGATTTAGGCGAAAGTGATGTTGTGCGACGCATCATGACAGGAAAAAAATTAAAAGATGACACTTTAGAACGGTTGAAGGAAAAATATTTTAAGCAATGCCAACAGCGTGGTCATCCTGAATCATTAGCGACTGAAGTTTGGCGACAGATTGAGAGTTTTGCAGGATATTCTTTCTGCAAAGCTCATTCCGCCAGTTTTGCAGTAGAAAGTTTTCAAAGTTTATATCTTAAAGCTCATTTTCCTTTGGAATTTATAACGGCTGTTATCAATAATTTTGGTGGATTTTATCCCACGGAATTTTACGTCCACGAAGCCAAAATACTGGGCGCCACCGTACAGGCTCCCTGTGTAAATAATAGCCAGTATATGAGCAGCCTGGTAAACGAAAATGAATTATATCTTGGATTCGTACACTTGAAAGAGTTAGAATCACAATCAGTTCAAAAATTAATCGACCAGAGAGAAAATCATGGTCCATTTCGCGATTTTTCAGATTTTGTTGAACGAGTATCTCTGGGGCCAACACAACTTGATTTATTAATCCGGGTCGGTGCCTTTCGTTTTTGCGGAAAAAGTAAGTATGAATTATTTTGGGAGAAAAATGATTTGGTAAGTACTTTAAGAGACCAGGATAATCCTTCTCTTTTTTCCGAAGCGGACAATAAGATGCAACGTGTTCAAAACACAGAAAACCATACATTTACGTCTTTACTTTCCGTTGTAAAAGAAAATAAGTTGAATCAGTCTTTTGATGAATTAGAGTTATTAGGATTTCCACTATGCAACCCCTTTGATTTAATCCAGGATCATACCTCTCTAAATGACACTATACTTGCGAGACAAATGATACGATTCAAAAACCGAAATATTAAGATGGCTGGATATTTTGTTTGCTCAAAATCTTTGGCAACCATAAAGAAAGAAAGAATGGCTTTTGGAACCTGGATTGACAAAGAGGGAAATTATTTTGACACTACTCATTTCCCGGAGCAACTGGCAAAATATCCATTTCGTGGAAAAGGAGTATATATCATAGAAGGAAAAGCAACCGAAGAATTCGGATTTTTCAGTCTGGAAGTATTCAAAATGAATCGACTGGCCTTTTTGGAAGACGAACGATTTTGTGATTAAAAATCCGCCTTAAAAGTTAAAAGCCAAAAAAATGAGAAAGTTCAAAGACCGCATAAGTCATAACGAAACCCCAAATTAATGCCATGATGGTCATCCACAAGAAAATTTTATACTTTTTTTCGCCAAATGCATTTGCGATTAAGGCTCCACCGATAGGAGAAAGGATAACGGGCGTAAGAAATGATACACCAAGAATACCGTACTTATTCCATATTCTGACTTTTCTTCTATTTCCAGGCGTAAACAGTTTGCGTTTCTCACTAAACCGAGGAAAAACCTTGACTTTTAGAAAATGATAAAAAAAAGTAATTAGCACGATACTGAGCATCATTCCTAAGGCGGTGGATAAAGCTGTATCGACCATTGGTATACCCAAAGCCAGTCCTTCAAAAGGACCAAAAATAAACTTTACCATACTGGAAACAATGACAGTAATATACTTTAATGCAGGATTCAAATCCACAGTTTCTATTGATTAAGTAACAACCTATAATAACATTTATGGCTGAATTGTTTTGAAAATAACTAACTTTAACTAAGTTATATCTAAGCAATATAGCTATATTAACCTATATTGCTTTTTAAAAACCTAAAATCTTTTCTATGCGTCCTATCTTTTACTACCTATCCTTATTGCTTATTTTACTCCCTTTTTCAACCACTGTTTTAGCACAATTTTCGCTTCACGATATTCAGTGGCGAGGTATTGGACCTGCTAATCCAGGAGGAAGGATTGTAGATATTGAAGCGGTAGAAAAAGATTTCAGACAAGTTTTTATAGCTACGGCAAGTGGTGGCGTCTGGAAATCGACGAATGCGGGAACAACCTGGGAACCCATATTCGATCGTTATGCTACAGCTTCAATAGGTGATATTGCATTATTTCAGGCAAATCCGAAAATTATCTGGGTGGGTACGGGAGAAGCAAACAACCGTAATTCTGTTAGTTGGGGAAATGGAATCTATAAATCGACGGATGGGGGCAAAAATTTTGAAAATATGGGATTGGAAAACACCCAGCAAATAGCACGTGTTGTAACCCACCCTGTTAATCCTCTCATTACCTACGTTGCTGCCATTGGGCCACTTTGGAGTGATACCGATGGAGATAGAGGTCTATTTCAAACATCAGATGGTGGAAAAACATGGACAAAATTAAAATCTGGCTTACCTGTTCATCCAGGTTCAGGATGTACAGATATAATCATGGATAGTAAAAATCCAAATATATTATATGCAGCCTTTTACGAAAGACTGCGCAAGCCTTATATTTTTAATAGTGGCGGTAATAACGGAGGTATTTATAAATCGACGGATGGGGGTAAAAACTGGGTTAAACTAACACAAGGCCTTCCCGGTGGGCCTACCGGACGAATTGGACTGGCAACTTATAGAAAAGATTCCCGAATTTTAATGGCGTTGGTAGAAGCAGAACCATCCAAAGATTTATCCAAACCCGGATCAGGTTTATACCGGTCTGAAGATAGCGGAAAATCATGGAAATATGTCAATACATATAATAACAGACCTTTTTACTACAGTCAGATAGCCATTAATCCGCAAGATGATCAAAAAATTTATGTTCTAACTACTCGTTTTATGGTTAGTTCAGATGGAGGAAAAACACTCAAAAACGGAAGTGAAGACCAGGAAGTACATGGTGATTTCCACGCTATCTGGCTGGATCCCAATCTGCAAGACCGATACTATCTGGGGGCGGATAAAGGTGTTTCGCTCACCCACGATCACGGTCAGGCTTTCCAACTGTTTGATAATTTACCAATTGCGCAGTATTACAGAATTGGGGTAGATATGCAAGAACCATATACCATTTATGGAGGTTTGCAAGACAATGGTTTTTTTGCTACAGCTAGTTTTTCGAGAGATGTAAGAGGTATTTTAAATGATGCTTCATGGAAAGTCCACTGGGGTGATGGCATGTATGGTGCTGTTAATCCTTTTAACTGGCGGGAAGTTTATACAGGTAGTGAAAATGGAAGTTATAACCGCTATGACCCCTTGACACACGTTCTTACAGATATTCAACCTAAACCAGCAACTATATTAAACTATTCAAAAATTAATCCTATACCCACTATACCCGGAACTCCTGTTTTTCGGTATAACTGGTCCGCTCCCCTGGTTTTATCTCCTTTAAATCCAAAAACCTTGTTTCTTGGGGCAAATTATCTGTTTCAAAGTAAAAATGGAGGGCAATCATGGGAAATTATTTCTCCCGATCTAACCACGAATGATCCCAAGAAAATTGCTTCAGGCAAAAATGGAGGGATTACTCCCGATAATACAGGTGCGGAAGACCATTGTACCATTTTTACTATTTCTCCTTCACCCATTGACGCTAATATCCTTTGGCTTGGCACGGATGACGGAAATGTACAACTAACCCGGGACGAAGGAAAGAGCTGGAAAAATGTGCGAAATAATATTCCAGATGTACCTGAATTCACTTGGGTTACTCAGGTTGAAGCTTCTCATTTTGATCCGGCTGTTGCTTATGTTGCTTTCGACGGACACAGAGACAACATATTTAAACCCTTTGTTTATAAAACGACAGACTATGGAAAAACATGGATTAATATTGCTTCAAATCTGCCTGAAAATGAAGTTATACGCGTTATCAGAGAAGATCCAAAAAATAAATTTTTACTCTTTTTAGGCACAGAAACTGGCGTTTGGTATAGTATGAATGCGGGAAATGAATGGCATAAACTGAACATGGGAATGCCTACCGTTTCTGTATATGACCTGGTCATTCACCCTCGTGAAAACGATCTTATAGCAGCAACTCATGGCCGGAGTTTATTTATTCTGGATGATATATCCCCTTTACAACAATTAACTCCCGCTATTGCCTCTGAAAAAGCATGGCTTTTTAGTCAAAAACCAGCCATTATCTGGGCAAATAAAAGCAGAGGAGCACAAAGAGGACATTTTTGGTACGCTGGAAAAAATCCGGCAAACATAAAACCTATAACCTCTCTACCTCGCGCTGTTTTTGAAAATGGAGCCCTCATTAATTTTTACCTGAAGGAAACTTCTGAACCTGTATCTATCCAAATCACAAACGAAAGTGGCACATTGAATGCAACCATTCCCGCAGAAAACAAAGCTGGGATTCACCGAATTCGCTGGAATCTAAAGTTTGATAAAAAAGAAGCGCTGCCAGGTCTCTATCAGGTTACCCTAAAAGTAGGAAAAGAGAGTTATTATACCTCCTTGGAAGTTAAAACAGATCCACTTCTGCAAAACTAATATTTGGTTGGCTTGGAAGATTATTAGACCCAATGGATTTAGTGCGAAAGGTTACCGACAACATTAACCTCCCGTTCCAATTCAATTTGAAATTTATCACGAACAGATTGTTGAATCTGCTCCGAAAAAGAGAGGATTTGTTTTCCCGATGCCCCTCCTGTATTTACAAGGATGAGTGCCTGCTTTTCATAACAACCCACTCCATTTGAAAAATATCCTTTCCAGTTTGCTTTTTCTAACAACCATCCGGCGGGTATTTTATAATCTACAGGTAATTTATAAAAGGGCATATCTGGATAAATTTCTTTTAGCTTTTCAAATTGCTCTTCTGAAATGGTTGGATTTTTAAAAAAGCTACCTGCATTTGGTAATAAATTTGGAGAAGGAATTTTAGAATTTCTGATATTTATGACGGCCTCAGCTACCTCTTTGATCGTTGGTTCATGGATGCCCATTTTTTCCAATTCTGTTTTTATAGCACCATATTCTGTGTTTAACTTAGCCTTTTTACTCAACCTAACACGGACACTGGTTATTACGGTTCTATTTTTCAACTTTTTTTTAAAAATACTATCTCTATAACCAAACTGGCATTCTTCTAATGAAAGTTCAATCCATTTTTTTTCTTCAAAATGCCAACAGCGTAAAGAATGAAAAACGTCCTTTAGCTCTACCCCATACGCGCCAATATTTTGAACAGGTGCAGCGCCCACAGTACCTGGAATCAATGCTAAATTTTCAATTCCCGACCATCCCTTTTCAATGGTGTACAAAACCAGTTGATGCCAGTCCAGGCCAGCTCCCGCTTCAATAAAAATTTCATCCCCCCTTTCCTCTATTATTTTAAAAGCCTCCATTTCATTTTTCAAAACAACACCTGCTATATCTCCCACCAGCAATATATTGCTTCCTTTTCCCAACACCAGGATATCCTTGTAATGGTTTGAAATATTTTCAAAATCTTGTCGCTGTAAAATAGATATCAACTCTTCTTCCTTTTTAAAAGAAAAGAAATGAGTTGCAAAACCCGGCGTTTTAAAAGAAGTCAATTCCTGAAGAGAAAAATGCTGTTTGTATTCCATATTTATAGGATAATCATTAAGGTTAATATTAACATAATTATTAGAACCGTCAATTATCGGCTAAAAAAATTAATTTTGCTAAAAAAATAATATGAAGGCATTTGAGGTAATTGGCGGAAAAAAATTGAAAGGTGAAATTACACCTCAAGGTGCTAAAAACGAAGCACTTCAAGTTATTTGTGCCGTATTATTAACAGAAGAACCTGTTAGAATAAGTAACATCCCCAGCATCCTGGACGTAAAATTATTAATTGAAATATTAAAAGAATTAGGCGTTTCAGTTCAACAAGAAACTGAAGATACCTTTTTATTTACAGCAAAAAACATACTTATTGATCGAATCGAAGATCCTGAGTTTCATAAAATCGCTAATAAATTGCGTGGCTCGGTCATGATTGCAGGACCTTTACTTGCCCGTTTCAATAGGTCTTACATTCCTAAACCCGGGGGTGATAAAATAGGAAGAAGACGGATGGATACTCATATCATTGGATTTGAGCAACTCAATGTTCATTCAGAATATGACAAAATACATGGTTTTTTTAAACTCACTTCAAACGGATTAAAAGGGGCTGATATTCTACTTGATGAGCCTTCCGTCACTGGAACAGCCAATATTATTTTAGCAGCTGTCATGGCAAAAGGTCAAACCACTATCTATAATGCCGCATGTGAACCATATATTCAGCAATTATGTACCATGTTAAATAAAATGGGTGCAAAAATTTCTGGTATAAAATCTAATTTATTGCATATAGAAGGTGTTACTCAACTTGGTGGAACAGAACATCGAATTTTACCTGACATGATTGAAGTTGGTTCCTTTATCGGACTGGCTGCTATGACCAACAGCCCTTTGACAATTAAAAATGCAGGGCTTTCACACTTAGGTATTATTCCTGATAAATTTAAACAACTAGGGATAGCCATGTCTTTTCAGGGTGATGATATACTGATTCACGAACAAGATCAATATGTTGTTCAAGATGCTTTGGATGGCTCGATGCTTACTATTTATGATCATCCCTGGCCGGGGTTAACACCCGATTTACTCAGTGTCATTCTCGTTGTTGCAACCCAAGCAAAAGGTAGTGTCCTCATACATCAAAAAATGTTTGAAAGCCGATTATTTTTTGTTGATAAATTAATTGATATGGGGGCCAGAATTATTCTTTGCGATCCTCATCGTGCAACGGTCATTGGTTTGGAAAGAGAACAGGCCTTAAGGGGAATCACTATGAGCAGCCCTGACATTCGCGCTGGAATGGCACTTCTTATTGCTGCTTTAAGCGCTGAAGGTACCAGTATTATTAATAATATAGAACAGATAGATCGTGGGTACCAGTATTTAGATGTCCGGTTAAATGCATTGGGTTCGGGAATCCGACGTATCGAATCCTGAAAGTGATTGGTGATTTTAGGGGTTAGGGGGTGATGTGCTCTAGCGGTTTGCAGTTTCTCGGGTCCTTTTTGGGTGATTGGTGCTTGGTGATTGGTGCTTGGGGGGTGGTAGTTCTCTTGCGGTTGCCTGTTTCTTGGGTCCATTCTGGGTGATTGGTACTTGGT
>JBEAXK010000015.1:0-74957 GCA_041159865.1 Bacteroidota bacterium | reverse complement strand
AAAAAAGGAAGGTCACCTTCCCAGGGAATTTTCCTGAAAGTATGCACATCCAACACGGTGGGACTATCTGGAAAACCGGAATGCCAGCCACTGATCTGTCCTTTTTCATAAAGGGCATCTCCCATATCCCAACCAAAGATAACATCGCAAAAACCCATCCCTTTTTCAATGATGGAAACAAATTTTTCCGATGATATATATTTGCCTCTTAAAATGCCGTCTATATCGGCAACGGCTACTTTTACCCTTTTGGCAGGATGATTGGCAACGTATTTTAAAATGCTGGCTATGTCCATGATTTTATGAAATTGATTTTTTAAATCTTAAAAAGAGCAATACGCTAATACTCATGATAATGAAAAATATTAAAAATAAATAGAAATTGAAGACAATCATAGCTATGAGCGCAACTACCGTAATGACGAGCGCCGTGAAGGGGAACAGGGGATAAAAAGGAACTTTAAAGGGGCGTGGTAAATCAGGTTCTGTTTTTCGTAGCTTTACCAATGCTAGCATTGAAAACAAGTATAAAAAAAGAGCACCAAATACAGCAATCGTTATGATTTCAGCTGTTTTCCCTGTCAATAAAGCAAATATGCCCATACCCATATTGAGTAACAAGGCATTTGCAGGCGTATGAAAGCGCGGATGAATTTTTCCAAAAACAGGGGGTGCAAAACGCACTTTTCCAAATTCATAACTTGCTCTTCCAGCTGCAAGTATAAGGCCGTGAAAGGAGGCAACAAGTCCAAACAAACCAATGGTTATTAGTAAATGGTAGAGGATATTATTATTCCCAACGATGCTGATTAGCGCCAGGGGTAAGGGGGAATCTGAAGTAGATCCGTCCTCTTTATATACAATATTTTCCCAGCCACCTACACCAACAGCTCCGGCGAAAACTAACAGGCATAATAAAACCAAAGTTATTAAAGCAGAGCTAAAGCCCACTTTTATGGTTCGTTGAGGATTTATAGTTTCCTCAGCGACATTGGCAACGCCTTCAAGGCCTAAGAAGAACCAAATGGCAAAGGGGAGGGCGGCAAATATACCAGGAATACCATTTGGCAATGAATTTTCAAAAAATGCTTCCGCAGAAAAGTGGGGTAGGGTAATGCCCGCAAATAAAAGTAACTCGCCAACTGCAAAAAGGGTAATGCTTAACTCAAAAAGTGCAGAAATTTTTACTCCTCGTATATTTAACGCAGTGAAAATAATATAACTGACTATAGCAATGGCCAGAATGGGAATGGATGGGAAGAAAAGATTAAAATAAGCGCCAATAGCAAAGGCAATGGCAGGAGGAGCAAATATAAACTCAATGTTCTGAGCCATTCCTGCCATAAATCCCCAGGTATCGCCAAAAGCTCTTCTTGTATAATCAAAACCCCCGCCCGCCTGTGGAATGGCCGAGGCCAGTTCGGCATAACTGAAAGTAAAAGTAACATAAAGAATAATGATAAATAAAGTGGCGATGCCCAGACCCATGGTTCCTCCCTTTTCAAGGCCCAGGTTCCAGCCAAAATACATACCGGAAATTACATATCCCACTCCTAAGCCCCACAGCATGAGTGGTGTTAAAGTTCTGCTTAATTTAACTTCTTCCTGCGTAGAGCTCGATTTTTCCATATTGTTTGGGTATGATACGAAGTTATCAAATTCTCACGTAAAGCGGCAATTAAATGCGGTATATTAAATCGATTTATCTTTTATACCTTTACTTAAAGCGTATTTTTTTAAATTTTCTCTTAACATTTTTCTTGCACGGAATAACCTGGAACGAATGGTTCCCACGGGTAATTTTAGAATTTCGGCAATTTCTTCATAGCTGAATCCTTCTAAATCACTCAACAAAAGGGTTATACGGTAAGTATCACTGAGCAGATAAATAGCTCTGGTAACTTCGTCGTCTAATAAAGAATCAAATATTTCTTCCCTTAAGTCGGTGGCGTTGGGAAGCTCAATTTTATCTTCAAAATCAACTTCCCTGGGCTGTCTCTTCTTTTTTCGATAAGCATTAATATAACTATTTTTTAAAATAGAAAACAACCATGCCTTAGGATTTGCATCTCTTTGAAAGGTATTTATCGATTTGAATGCTTTCAATAGGGTTTCCTGCACTAAATCTTGTGCATCTTCCTCCTGCCTGGTCAAATGATAGGCGAAGGAAAATAAAGATTCTACGTAAGGAAGAAATAATTCTTCAAACTTTTTGACCTCTTGAGGCATTACTTTTCGATATTTCTACAGAATTGATAAAAAAGACCTACTTTTGCAAATCTATGAAAACAAGAACTATTCTTTTCGGTTTATCTGTGCTATTTAGCACAATGATTTTCTCCGGCTGTAAAGGCGAATTTGAAAAAATTCGTACTTCAGGAGATGCTGAACGTCTGTATCAGGCGGCGATGGATTATTATAAAGATGAAGAGTACCAAAAGGCGCAAACTTTATTAGAACTTATTATTAGTAGTTACAGAGGTAAAAAGGAGGCTGAGGAAATCTACTATAAGTATGCCTTTACTTTTTATTATCTGGGAAATTATACTTCAGCGTCCAGCTATTTTAAAAATTTCACCCAGACTTTTGGGAATAGTCCTTTAAAGCAGGAAGCCGATTTTATGTCTGCCTATTCTAATTACCAGCTTTCACCTAATTTCCGCCTCGATCAAACCAATTCCTTACAGGCAATCAGTGAATTACAACTTTTTATCAATACTTATCCCAATAGTGAGCGTGTTTCTCAATGTAATGAGCTTATTGAAAGAATGCGTGATAAATTAGAAGAGAAAGTATTGGACGAGGGTAGGCTCTATTTCAATATGAGAAGGTATAATTCGGCTATTCAGTCGTATGAAAATTTATTAAAGGATTTTCCAGAAACTGAAAATGCAATGAATATTCGTATGATGATTATTCGTTCCGCTTTCTTGTTGGCGGAAAACAGTATCTACGAAAAACGCAAAGAGCGATTAGAAGATGCGCAAAAAAGAGTAGATGAGTTCTTGCGTAAATATCCAAAATCGACTTTTGTAAAGGAAGTAACAAATTTCAAAGAAGAGATTAACAAAAAGCTAAACTTATTTCAATAATATGGATATTAAAACTAAAGTTCAGGGTGTTGACCCTAATGTTCAACCTCGCGATATTGATGGTATTTCTGGAAAGGCAGCCAATATCTATGAGGCATTAGCTATTATTTCCAAGCGCTCTCAGCAACTCAGTGTTGAATTGAAAAGGGAACTAAATAATAAACTGGAAGAATTTGCCGTTAGTTCTGAAACGATTGAAGAAATTAGCGAAAATAAAGAGCAAATTGAAATTTCTAAATTCTATGAGCGATTGCCTAATCCTTCTATTATCGCTTTAGAGGAGTTTATTCGGGGTGATATCGCCTATCGCTATGTAGAAAAAGAAATAGAAGATTAAATCTGACTCCAAAGATAGATACCATGAGACTAATACTGCTTTTACTCCTCTACAGCGTTTCAGTCCATGCCCAGGAGTTTAACTTTTCTGTGAAAATAAATACACAGAAGCTACAAACTGTCGATCCTAAAGTTTTTGTTACCCTGGAGCAAAGTATCAATGAGTTTCTGAACACAACTCGCTGGACTGAAAGTAGTTACCAGCCCTTCGAGCGTATTAAAGGTAATTTTTTACTTACAATTCAGGAAGAATTATCTACTACTTCGTTTAAGGCGGAATTAGCTATCCAAGCTACCAGACCTGTCTTTGGTGCTGGTACCTACGCCACTACCCTAATCAATCATATTGATAAGGATTTTACTTTCTCTTACGAGCAATTTCAACCTATACAATATTCCAAAAATTCGTTTGTCGATAACTTAAGTAGTGTCTTGTCCTTTTATGCTTTTGTTATTTTAGGTCTCGACGGAGATTCTTTTGCGCTAAATGGTGGTAATCAGGCTTTTCAAAATGCTTTGGATATTATTTCAAATGCACCTCAGGGAAATGGTACGGGTTGGGGAACGGACGGAAGCAGAAATAGGTACTGGTTGCTGGAGAATATACTCTCTCCACGCTGCAGAGCTTATAGAGAAGCCATGTATATTTATCATCGGCTGGCTATGGATGGGATGCACCAGGATGCAGCAAAAGCCAGAGTTATTTTAACGGAGGCTCTCACCAATATGGAAAAAGTGAATATGGCTTATCCAAATGCGATGATTACCCAGATTTTTGTTAATGCCAAAGCGCTGGAACTCACAGAGATTTTTAAACGGGGAACGCCAGAAGAAAAAGATATTTTTTCGAGAGTGCTCATGCGTATTGATGCACCAAATGCAGATAGGTATCGGGCTATTCGATAAATCCACCTAATCTGTCATCATGTTTCTTCAGGATAAATATTATCGAACAATCTGGTTAGATGAGTCTGAAAGCAAAGATGTTTGTGTCATAGATCAGCGGGATTTACCCTTTTCAGTAAATATCCTGAAATTAAAAAACCTGGAAGATGCCGCACGCGCTATCGAAAATATGTCGGTTCGTGGGGCACCGCAAATCGGAGGTACTGCAGCATTCGCTTTTTATCTGGCGCTCCGCGAAATGACGGCTAATATTTCTTTGAAAGATTATATCTCTGCTATTTCCGACAGACTGGCGGTTACGCGCCCAACCGCAATAGATTTATTTTATGCTATTGAGGTTCAAAAAAAAGCATTAACCCCTTTGTCTTTTCAGTCGTTTGATGGATTTGATGCTTTAAAGGAAGCCGCCGTTTCTCTTGCCTTAAGAATAGCTCTAAAATGGAGTGATGATAGCGTGAATGAATGTGAAAGTATTGGTTTGGCGGGTTTAGAAGTGATAAAGAAAATATTTGCAAAAACAGGTAAACCAGTAAATATTTTGACGCATTGTAATGCTGGTTGGTTAGCTTGTATTGATATTGGTACGGCAACAGCACCTGTTTATGCTGCTCAAAAAGAGGGAATTCCGGTTCATGTATGGGTCGATGAAACCAGACCCCGTAATCAGGGAAGCCGCCTGACTGCTTTTGAATTGCAGGAACAAAAAGTTCCTTTTACCCTGATAACGGATAATACAGGTGGTCATATCATGCAACATGGTCTTGTCGACATGGTCCTGGTAGGTACGGACAGGACTACCAGAAATGGAGATGTCGCCAATAAAATTGGAACATATTTGAAGGCCCTTGCTGCTTTTGATAATCAAATTCCTTTTTATGTGGGCTTGCCTGTTTCTTCTTTAGATTCAAATATTGGCGATGGAATATTAGAAATACCCATTGAGGAGCGCAGTTCTGACGAAATTCACTGGGTAGAAGGCTGGGATGGCGAGAAAATAGGTAAAGTGCGTATTTCTCCATTTGACGTACCTGCAGCAAATTATGGTTTTGATGTTACTCCTGCCCGGCTTATTACTGGAGGCTTAATAACCGCAATGGGGATTTGTCCGGCAAATGAAACGGATATCAAACGCTTTTTTGGAATATGATAGAGGAAGGCTATATTAAATATCAGGCTTTTTGGTTTCCATCTCCTGTATTTGATCCTGTTGCGACCGATTCTTTGATAGCCTACAGACAATTAATGTATAATTACAGCCTTATCGGCGCTTATCCTGACGGTATTGGATTTGGAAATATTAGTCAAAGAAATGGTCAGGCAGATTCTTTTCTGATTTCTGGCTCAGCGACCGGTTCAATGCCTTTTCTTTCCGGTTCCCATTTTTCATTAGTTTTGAAAACAGATCCCAATCAAAATAAACTTTGGTGCACGGGTCCTCATATTGCTTCCTCAGAAGCAATGAGCCATGCCGCATTTTATCATAAGTTACCTGGTATTAGGGCGGTGATCCATGTACATCATGAGGAATTATGGAAAAAATTTCTTTTCCAACTCCCAACAACCGCCGCTAATGCTACTTATGGCAGTCCAGAAATGGTTTTTGAAATAAATAAACTATTAGATGATCCAACTGTGGTTGATGGGAAATTACTTTTTATGGCTGGCCACACCGATGGGATTTTTGCCTTTGGAGAAGATCTGGAGATCCTTTCAAATAAATTAATTAGCTTACTTTCTGCCCTTTAAACAGATTGGAAAAGGGCGATTACTGTCCGCAGTTTTTCTAACAGTATATCAAAATGCGAACTACCTTGCTTGAAAAAAATGGTTCGCCTATTCACTATTGCTATCCTGTTCTTTTACGTCCATATTTCATATACTCAATCTATAGAAACAGGTCGTTTTTTAGGGGAAAATTCAGAC
Organism: Bacteroidota bacterium; assembly: GCA_041159865.1. GTDB lineage: Bacteria > Bacteroidota > Bacteroidia > Chitinophagales > Saprospiraceae > BJGN01. The sequence continues at coordinate 68,700 of JBEAXK010000015.1, read as the reverse complement.
TGGATGCAAATAGGGCAGGATTACTGGATAATCCCCTTGGTGGATAAGGGTATTTATCGTATTTCAGTAGATGAATTAATAAAAAAAGGGTTCCCTGGATTAGAAGATACCCTAAACTTTCAATATGAACTATTTTCTTTAGGTGTTCCAATACCCATGGCTATACATCAAAATAAGGAAAATGGAGCCGCTTCCTATCTGGAATTTTATGGGGAGGGAGATGATGGGAAATCAGATGACCTCCTGTTTAAAGAGGATAAATCCAATCGCCTTAACCCATTATTTAGCCTTTTTTCCGATACAGCCTATTATTTTTTGAGTTGGCAGCAAAAAACAAATAAGTCGGTCAGGCAAGCCAACAGAGTGGATTTGCCCCTGATTAAAAAGTCTGATCAGGGAATTATACAGTTGAAAGAACAGATGGTTTATAAGGATAGGCACGCGAAAGTATTTCAAAAATGGGTAGGTGTCGACTGGGCACCTTCTAATTTTGAAAAGGAGGGCTTTGCCTCAGATTGGTATAACACCCTGATTACAGAAATTTCTGCTCCTGGGGTTACTTCCTATAAAAAGCAGATACCTATTTTTAATAGGTTATCAGCAACTTTAACCATTCATTTAATTACGAATGATTTTGAGGAGCCTCATCATTTACAGTTTTTTATCAATGATTATTTTATAGAGGCTGACTCTTTTTCTTTTTCCAGCATTAAATCGTACGAATTTAGTATTCCCATTGATTATCTAAGAGAATATAATTCGGTATTGGTAAAAGCGACAAACGGAGAATACGACAAATTTGCTATCGGCTGCGTAACGCTTTCTTATCCAGCTATTCAGTTAAAGATACCTAATACATTTGAGATATTGAATAAGGGTAATTCCTTTCCCGTTGCGTTGCAAACAGAAGAGAAATTAATAAAGCTGGTTATTTGGGACTTGAATAATAAGGATGTTTATTATACTAAAACGGATGAGAATGGTTTCATTTTTATGCCCCATAGTTTAATGAAATCATCCCCCCTTTATTTCATTCAATCTGAGAAAAAGGTAATTTGGTTAAATCTACCCCAAAATTCTTTTTCTCCGGAACCTTTACCTCCAGGGAATATCGATTTGTTAATGATTACAAATCCTTTTCTTTCGGTTGATAAAAATGGGAATAATCCCGTCACGGCTTATTTAGACTATCGACAAAGTAGCGTTGGGGGAAACTATATCCCATGGCTTGCCGATATAAAAAACCTTGAAAACCAATATGGATTTGGTATTCCTAACCATCCACTGGCTGTAAGGGGATTTGTTAATACGCTCATTCAACGGAATTATGCTATAAAGGCTATTCTATTATTAGGAAAGGGGAGAGAGTATCGGGATATCAGAAATAAGCAGCGTACCAATAACCTGACAACAGATGAAAATCAACCATGCTTACTTCCTACCTGGGGTTACCCGGGGAGTGATGCTATGTTAGTGAGTTCTTTTCAAAACGATTTGCCCTGGACCTCTTTTGGCCGCATTCCTGCTATTTCAGCAGATGAAATAACGCTTTATTTAAAAAAAGTAATCCTTTTTGAGGAAAAAAGGGAATTAAATACGTCATGGATCAAGGAGGTCATTCAATTGGGAGGAGGGACTTATGAACCTGAGAAAAAGTATATCAGAGAGGTTTTGGCAAATTTTACTGTATTACTGGATAAATTACCTTGGTCACCAAAGACAGTCTCTTTTTTCAAGGAAAACGAAGCACCCGTTTTTATTCCTTATTCCCAGCAATTTTTTAACGCTGTAAATGCAGGTGTAGGATTGATTATTTTCCTTGGGCACTCTACGGCCAACACCTTCGATTTTAACATTGATAATCCTGGTTTTTACGAGAATGGATATAAGCAACCCTTGTTTATATCACTAGGTTGTTATGCAGGCAATCATTTTACTTCTTTTCGAAGTCAGGGAGAGCGATTTTTATTTTATGCTGAAAGCGGAGCTATAGCGTTTGCAGCTACCCGAGGGGTCGGTTTTTTAAATTTATTAGCAGAAATGGGACGGGTTATCATCGAACAAATGAAAGGTGAAAATGAATTTCCATCTTGGGGTAAGGTCATTCATAAAGGCATACATACCTTAATGTTAGGTAAAAATATGCCTTTGCGCACTATGGCTCAACAATTGACCTTTCAAGGGGATCCAATCGTTCGACTACCTATACCTGGCTCCCCGAAACCAGATTTTTTAGCCCATTCTGTTGGTGTATCGCCTCATCCTATCTTAATGAGCAATGATTCATTTCTTTTAGAATGGGAAATATTACCCTTAGGTATAGAGCCTCTGACCTCTCTTTTAGTCGAAATAAGTATGGATGGGTTAGCTGAAAATATTCTTTTTTTTGGGGTTATCACTTCAGAACTCGCTGGAAATAAAATAAAAATACGGTGTCCATTACCCAAAAATTTGGATAAAGGAACCTATCGGTTATTGATTAAATATAAGAAACAAGCATGGACAGATGGGGCTGGAATTTCAAAAACAGAAAATTTGGAGGTTTCCTATTTCCATATCGATGGAATAGAAGGGTTTCCTCTTCAAGTGGAAAACAGACTTTTTATTCCCTTATCCCCCACAGATAATGGCGTTCTAAATGATGAAAATCATTTTTCACTCTTCAGAGCTTCTGATGATTTATCCGCCCAGAATATTCACCTTGAATGGAAAGTTGATAAAAAACGAATTACAGCAAATGGCAATGAGCCTGTCTTTTTAACCAATGAGGTTCTACACCAAACTTTATTATTTAAGGAAGATAGTTCAGTGATGAAGGGTCTTTTACCCTTTTCACCAATGATTGACGAGATCTGTTATTGGCGTGCATATCCTGAGGAAACGGAAGAAAATATATTAAAAATACTCCCTTTTCAGTCGTTTACCTATGCGAGACAATCGCCATTTCAACTTAGTTTAAGTTCATCGAAACAGTTTAAGGAAGGTAAATTAGAAGGAATGAATATGGAGAGTCAGGATAGTATTTCCCCAAGCTGGCATTTTGCGACTGTTTATAACACTGTACTCATTCGAAATAAATGGAATGAATTAGAGAATCCCCCGGAATTTATCCACAATGGACAGCCCATTGGATCTCCCTGGCCCTGGTTACTTTCTGCAGCGATCCAGGTGATGGTATGGGACACATTTGCTGGGGATTGGATAAAAAATCCGCCCGGTGGCTTATATCATTCTAAATCAAATGGTTTTGCTATGAATGCCTGGGTTTTTGACACTAAAAATGAAACAGGTCGAATGGGTTTAATCTCTTTTCTTGAGCAAGGAATTCCTCATGGTGCTTATGTATCTATTTATTCTGCACAGGAAAAAGGAAATGGAGATTATAAACCTGAGCTTTGGGAGGGAGATGCTGTTAAACATGGAAAAGACCTTTTTACATTGCTGGAAAGTTTAGGAGCTACAAAAGTTGGGTCTCTAAAAGAAAGAGGGGCTGTGCCTTATACGTTCCAGTTCAGAAAGGGATTTGGAAAACTGGATGAATCAGTGGGATTGAATCCAAATGATATTATTTATAGCCAATGTAATCCTTCAAAAGTCTGGCATAAGGGAACTTTCACCAGCCCAATGCTTGGACCTGCCTTAAAGTGGAAGGAACTACAACTCGATTTCAAGGGAGAAGTTACTGACCATGATACGCTTGATATTGAAATTGTTGGATTTGATCCTTCTTTTCCATTATTTAAGCCCATTCTTTTTGAAAAAAAGGCAATTACGCTGGTACAGAATCAATGGGTTATCCAGGCAAACGATTTTTTCTTAAAGGAAATAGATAGCATATTGGCTGTGAAACTAGGTATTCATGAAGGCCAGCTCCATCAAATGGGCTGGCCTTTCCTTCACCTAAAACTAAACATTACTAATCGGTTGACGCGAACACCCTTGAGTTTGAATAAAATTCAAGCGGTGTTCCATCCATTACCCGAGTTTAAAGCAAGCTTAAAAGCTTCATTATCTAAAGATTCAATGCTTAGGAATGGGTATTTTTTAGCCAGTTGGGAACTGGAAAATTTAAGTTCTTTTAAAACCGATTCCCTGACCATGACTTATAAAATAATCCAGGGAAATAATTTGACCTCAAGCAAGTCGTTCGTTTTTAAGCCATTACGACCCTACGAAATAATGAATATTCCCTGGCAATTGTCTTTGACAGATTTGGAAGGGGAAGTTGATATTTCCTGGAAATGGGGACTTCCCGGTAATGATTTTTTTCCTGCTAATAATGAAGGAAAAGTTAAAAATTTAAATCTACCCGATAAGTTTAAAAGGTCTTTTTCAATTCTATTAGATGGAGAACGATTGCAACAAGGAGTTCATGTTTCTCAAAGACCTCAATGGGTCATAGAGGCTCTGATCACCAGTGAAAGAGGGATTGAGGAATTTGACTCCCTTTCTGTTATAACGTCTCTACTTCTCCCAAATGGCCTATTAAAACCCATTGTCTGGAAGTACGAAGTAGCCGAAATCGTATTGGAGAAGCTGAAAAACGGACGAAAATTAAGCATTCACTGGCAACCTTTTTTCGAGCAGGAAGGTACCTATAAAATACAGTTAAGTATGGATTCTTATTCAGAAACCTGGGTATTTGAAGTCATTAAACCACAAAAAATTACTCGTGTCCTGAATTATCCAAATCCATTTTCTCGTTTTACCAGATTTCATTATACACTGAGTGAGGGAGAAAATATAGATCAGTATAAGGTTCAGATATTTTCCATAACAGGTTTGCTTGTTCGACAGTTAAGTCAGGAGGATCTGGGAAGTTTAACAGTTGGAACCAATCTGACCGCAGGTGGCTGGGATGGTAAAGATACTTTTGGGCACGCACTGGCAAACGGCATTTACATTTATAAATTAGCTATATTAAACCAGAATATAATGGGTAAGATGGTTTTAATAAATCCGTAAATGGTCAGTGTCATCATACCTGTTTACAACGCAGAGAAAACAATCAGCAGAGCTATTAAATCAGTCATGAACCAGCCGTATGTCCATCAACTGATTTTAGTAAATGATGCCTCTACAGATAACAGCAGGTTAATAATAGACTATTTTAATAATAAGTATTTTTCACCTGAAGGGGGTATAAAACTGGATATCATACAACTGAAAACAAATGTTGGGGTATCCCTATCACGCAACAAGGGACTGGAATATGTTATTAGTCCATTTCTGACCTTTTTAGATGCAGATGATGAATTTCTACCCAGACGGTTTTGTCAGGATGTGCCTCTTTTATTGGGTAATGAATCCATTGTGGGTATTTATGCACCCGTCCAAATAGTTTATGATAGTCAAAATACCCAAAAAAACCATCAGAATATAAGTAATGAAAAAGAATGGATTGGATTCTTAAAGGAGGATAATTCATCCCTATTTTCTAAATTTCTGGGTTGTGGGGACGAATATTTCCTTCTTTCCGGATTATTAATCCGAACAAGGAGTATTTCACAGATTGGTTATTTTGACCCCAGTCTGCTTTTTTGTCAGGATACAGACTGGTTATTACGGGTGAATGCCACTTTTCCATTATTGCCATCTGAAAATAAGATACCCACTATTAAGATCTGGAGACATTCCAAAAACAGAATTTTAACGCCATTCCTTCCGGCAAAATTTAGACTAAAAATGCTGTGGAAATGGTTGCCCTTAGTGCTTAGGCGTGAAGATTTTACCTTTAAGCAACGCTTTTTCTTTATTAACAGCTTATTGGAAAATCCAGATGAATTTCTGCAAAGTAAGAAATCCAAAATGTTAAGAGTGATAAAATTGTTGGTGAGGAATCCCAGGGTATTTACATGGCTGATGAAAGGATGAAAATATTATACTTTTCACCCACCTATTCACCCATTACCCATGGGCCGGCCTTAACGGCACAGATTCTGGCAAAAATACCAGGGAATCATTCTTTTGAAATCAGAATAGTAGCAGAATCTTTTGAGTTTGAAAAACCTCCAAATGCCTATTTAATTCAAATTCCTATCATTAGAATCTTTCACGCGTGGGGGAAATGGATCAGAATGTGGCTATATCACAAAAAAGCAAAGGAAATTTATAAAGAGTATGCCTTCGATTATTTAATGTTTAATGATGCCTTGTTAGGACTCGTTTCTTCCATCTCATGGCGTAATTCTCAGGTAAAAATTTGGGGTTTTTGTAATGATAGTGCCTATATGAAACTTTCCACCAATGTGAATAAGGGTAAACTTAGTTTTCTAATGGATTGTCTTCATGTGGTGGCAGAGTTTGGTATGATGCATTTCGCCGATGGGATATTTACCTGCTCTGAGTACCTTCGACAGCGGGCAATCCTCTTTTACAAAGTAAAAAGGGAAAAGATAAAATGTTTATATCCAGGTATTTCACTTTCTTTTTGGCATTTTAAAGAGCGAGAATTTAATCAATTTAAAACGAGAGAGGAGATTTTATTTGTTAAAAGTGATTACAAAAATGGGGGTTTATCTGTTCTGTTAAGTGCCCTTTTAAGATTAAAAAAATATTCATTTCGTTTGCACCTGGTTGGAACTCCAGCTCAACATGAGGTTGATTTGCAAAAATTATTGAGCAAATTTCCAACATTAAATATACTTTCTTATGGTCAGTTATCACCTTTTAAGGTTCGGGATTTAATGTATCAGTGTGATACTCTTTGTATTCCATCGTTAAACGAAGGATTTGGTATTGTGAATGTGGAGGGATTAGCCACTGGAATTTCTGTAGTAAGCACAATGACTGGAGGTATTCCGGAGGTTTTGCCCTTGGAGAAATATGGGTGGACTGTTCCCCCAGAGGATGATTTTGCCTTAGCTGAAATGCTTGAATCTTGCTGGACAAACAAGGACGAACGTCTCCGCAGGTCAAAAGCGGGTCGAAAGATGGTTGAAGTGCATTTCACAAGCCAGCATCTTCAGGATAATTTTATGAAATGTTTAGTAGAAAAATAACAAAAATAGCCCTTTTTGAACCGGAAATGCACCATGAAGTATTAGAAATGCTCCTTGGATATTTTATAGAAAAGGTAGAAATCATTTCGATTTTAACACAAAAAGAAAATGTACATTTTATTGACAATCCTACGTGCCTTCAGTCGAAGTTAGATTGGCAAACCTTTGAGAACAATAGAAAAGACAAGATTTTCATTAGAAACTGGATCTCAGATCAACAGGAAGTTGATTTATTTATATGGATAACATTATCACCAGGTTGGTATTCTTTTAAAATAGAAAGAATGCCAGAAAACTCTATGCTCTTAATTCATAATCTTCATTTTTGGTTTGATTATGAGAACCACAAAGCACCTATCTGTCATCATATAAAAACAATTTGGCATCAATGGATTTACTTTTTCAGTTATCGAGAAAAACAGAAAAGATGGCTCTCAAGATTTCGCTTTTGGAACAGTTTGGTATCCTTTCCATTTCTTCCCCCACAGCGCATTCCACTACAACATTCCCATGTAAGCAATAAAATATCGGTTGTGATTCCAGGCAGCATCAGAAAAAACGGCAGAGATTATGGATTAGTTATACCGTATATTGAAAAATTACCTTCTTCCGTTGAGATGGAACTTGTATTTCTTGGAGAAGCAACCAGTCTTTTTGCCCGACGATTTCTAATATCGGTAAATAAAATCAAACCACACAGCTTCAAAATCATACATTTTGACCATTATGTTCCGGAAGATCTTTTTAGGTTTTACATGCAGCGCGCTACCTTTCTATGGATTCCATTAATACCACACAGATATTATGGTGGTGTGTTGGAAAAGATAGGTTTTTCTGCCATAACCGGAGGACTTTTGGACGCCTGGAAATACCAACGAAAATGTTTTCTTCCCCAATGGTACCCCATTCCGGCAAGCATGAAAAAATTAGTATTGCCCTACCATCATTTAGATGAAATAATTCAACATATTTCAGTCAGCAGACGGCATGTTAGCTAGATTTACTTTTGGTAATTTTATGTCATTTAGAGAAAAACAAGTTTTTTAAGGGATATCTGTAAAGGGTTCTCTCAGAACGGGGAATACAGAAGTGCAAAAAATCTTAAGTATAATTAATAGAAATTTTGAAATTTCGTATCATGTTGAAAAAGAGATTAAAGGTAGTCCCGAAATAAAATTACTAACTGCTATTTACCTTCTTCCATTCTTAGTCGTTTAATCGCAAATTTCCTTTTTGAGTAGTAACGTATTTTTGATTCCGATCTTTAGAATTTTCTTTTTGTGTATATTCTATCAAGTTTTGTTCTATTAATGGTAAAATATGTCTTTTGAAGTTATAAAAATGGTTTGATATACCCATAATAGAAAGTACTTCCAATCTTGACTTTGGTGTTTTACAATACTTTAAAACTCTTTTTATTTGGTCACTTACTTGGTCACTTACTTGGTCACTCGGTACTTTTTTTTCTAATATGAACGCTTCGTGAATATGGAATTCACTAATGAAATAGGTACGTTCTGGTTCATTAGCATCAAAAAGTGGTATTGGAGAGCCATTTTCTGCTAATACTTTTAAAATAGTTGGAATACCTGTGCCTTTTCCTTCGGTTAGTTTTAAAATCCTTCAGAAACTCTCCAATTCGTCTGTTTCGGTATCTTCTGGCACGAACTATTCCTTTATCAAAATCTGATTGCTTTAAAGAAGGGTCAACGCCATTGAAACTGATTATTTCTAGGGCCAAAGGTAGAATTCTAACTTCTATAGGGTCCAATAGTTCATAGTTTCTGTGGTAAATAGCATTTGCTAATGCTTCTTCAATAGCTTCAAAAGGGTAATTGAAAACTCGGTCAGATTCAGCTCTATCTTGGTATTTAGTAACTTTTTCTTTGATGATATTCATTTTTATGTAGGACAAAACATCAACCAATTGCTGCTCAATAGCACCTTTAAAAATTTTTTCTGTAAAAAATTTACCTGCAATTCCATCTTGAAATTCAACTAAATCAATTTGTGCTCCTTTAAAATATTTTTGAGGTTCTGAGCTAAACATTAATAGTCCTACATTTTTAGGAAACAGGTGTTCATTCTTACCTTGGCACAAATTCATTTGTTGTGCTAATTCTTCCACACTCATTCGGGCGCTTTCATTAAAAAGTTTACTTTTAGTTTTTTCCAGGTGCTCTCGCATCAAAGCAAAGCTCAAATCATTTACTTTTGCAAGCTGATTTACTCTATCATCATAAGGAATTTTTGCTGTTAGTTGTACTAATTCTGCTTCTTGTTCGGCATTTGGAATGATGGTGCTTGAATATTGTCGAATGCGGTAATGGTAGATTTTATGTTTAGATAAAACATCTTCAGGTACTTTATAAGGACGATTGGTTCCTGCCGAAACCCAAATTGCAAGAATGTGCCTCCCATCAATTTCTTCTAACGAAAGATTGGGGAAATAGGTAGGTTGGATAAGATTACAATAGCCAATCATTTCTTTTTGTATTGCCTCAAAATCATCGGGATTAAATCCTTTTACAGGTCGAATGGGTTTCCCGTTTTCTTCTGCTACACCTACAATAATATAACCACTTCCTTCATTTTCAAAATCGTTGGCAAAAGCACAAATGGTTCGCATAATTGATTTTGGATTCCAACCTTCTTTCAATTCCATACGAGAACCCTCGATAATGGCACCCGATAATAATTCTTCTATATTGACTAATAAGCTCATGTTTTCAATTTTTGTGTAATAAGTTTTTTAAACAGGTTGATTTGTAACTGCCGGGTAAACTGCCTAGCCCTGTCTTGGCCTGACAAAGAAAAAATCGACGCATTTTGGAAATGGGTTTTTAACTATTTGCATGGCTGCAGCTACGGAAATAGAGGGGCTCAATACATTGTTTGAAGAGCAAAATAGCAAATGATGGGGTAATAATGCTTTTAAATGCTGCAAAATGAATAGAGTATTTGAAGCAAATAAAGGGAGGTTTGCCTCGAAACAAATTAAGGGTATATCCTGATCTATAGATTTTATTATCTCCCATTCCATCCCTTCAACGTCAACTTTAATTAAATCAGGAAGACCATGTTGTTTAAAAATGTCCATAATGTGCACCATATTTGCCTTCAGAATTTTAGAATCAGTCAATGCATGTTGATGGTACCAGTTATGCACAAAGGTGTTGTAACCAGAATGGGGGCTAATCTGGTAAAAGGGAAATGAACCTGTTTTATCCCCTAAAGCCACCTGAATGAGCGCTACTTTTTTGTTTCTTGCAAACCGAAAACGAAGAATCTTAAATGCGTCTGAATCCGGTTCTATAGCAATAATCCGCTTTGCCTTCATGTTGAGAAAATATTGGGTGGTAAAGCCTTCATTTGCTCCAATATCATAGACAAGGCAAGGTGGTTCGTCACTGTAATATTTCCACGCTTGCTTAAAAACTTGTTCTTCCCTTTTCAAATGTCTGTTTAAACGCAGATGAACCTTTAGGTGTAACCAGTCTATTATGGGGTGATACCTTAATTTTTCGGGAATTATATTTCGCAGAAATGAAACCGTTTTTTGTTTTAAAAGCACTGTTTTTCTTTAATTCAGGTAGCCTGAATGTTATAAATTTTTAGCCACTTTTGAATTGAATATATTCTCCATGCCAAAGCTGGATAATGAAGGAAAAGCTGAGAAGGATTGCGGGTTGGAAGGAAGAAATGGCTATTCTGTGAGATAAATTCATTTAAATCGGACAAAAAGGCCATTTTTTCACGCTGATTTGGTTCTGGCATTTTAGCTGGAAATCCTTTTTTTGAGTAATGGTACTGGATACTTTCTGGCAATAAATCTTCTCCAATCGCTCGTAATATCCATTTTTGTTTTCCTTGATGTATAGCATAACTGGTGGGTAAACGCCTGGCAAATGCCTGAAATTGATGATCTAAAAAAGGAACTCTGGCTTCTACATGATTTGCCAGACTATGCCGGTCCTCTGCATGGAGTAAATAGGGTAGATTGCTGTTGAACAAGGCATTATCCTTGTTTAGATATAACAGAACTAATGCTGATGAAGGTGGTTCTTTTTTCCAGCATTTCAAATAATGCAAGCCATATGGGTACAAATCTTTGCGTAAAAAAGAGGTCCATAAAACTTCAGAAATTAATTTTTTATATTTTTTGCCTTTGTAAAGTTCCGCCCAGTAGGATTTTACGAATCCAGGGTATCCCATAAAAAGCTCATCGGAACCTTGACCAGAAAGCATGATTTTTATCCCTTTACTTTGAGCAAAAGCATAAATATTGAAATGATAAACCACATTGGGACCTGGTAAAGGTCCTTCGCTTAAAGTAATAATCTGGTCATGCGTTTGTTGAAATTCTTCCCATGAGGGAACAGGAAGGGAGTAATAATCAGCCGTAAAATGATTTTTCAAGACATTTATTTCCTTGTTTTCTATTTCTGAATACGAAATGACACCATATATTTTCTGTGGATGTAGATATTTCAAAAAGGAAAGTATCAGGGCGCTATCCAGACCTCCCGATAAGGAAAGGCCAACAGGCCCATTTCCTATAATATGGGTATTTAAGGCATTTTCGAAAAGTGATCTTCCCAGGATAGTTGCTTCCTTAAAAGATAAAGGCTCCGGAGGTAAATCAATCAGGTCAGATTTCACCATTTTGTCTGCTTCTAATGTCAAATGAAAATGACGGTTACTTGAATAACTTATTATAAAAGTGCAGCCAATGGGTACTGCTTTAGCCTTTTTCCAAAACGGATCCCCCTTTATCTCTCTTTCACCAGTGGCAAGAAAATGATTTATTTTTTCATTGTCCACTTCGAAGGTCCAGTCAGTAAAATGAAAAAAAGATTTTGTTTCCGAGGAAAAAGCAAGATACCCGTTTAAATAGGCGTAGTATAAGGGTTTTATACCTAATGGATCTCGCCTAATCCAAATGGTTTTTATTTTTGCATCATAAAAAATGAAAGAAAACATGCCATCCCAGGAATCTATTTGACTAAGACCAAAATGTATGAGCCAGCTAAAAGCAATTTCAGTGTCTGAGAAATGATTTACTGAGACATTTGCTGACTCTAGTTTTTCGGCCAGTATTTTATAATTGAATAAGGTGCCGTTAAACACAAAATGATATCTTCCCTCATAATGTAGAGGTTGAACTCCCTCATTTTCCTTTCCGATAATACGAAGTCTGTGATTAGATATTCCTAAATCATGGTCAATAAAAATGCCTTGACTATCGCGACCTCTGTGTTTGACGGCTTTATGCATACCTTTCAAAAGAGATGAATCGACAGGTTGACCGTTTAGCTGAAAGAGTCCTGTAATACCGCACATACTTTCTTTATTTAAAATCGAAAGATGCGGCAATAGAAAATGAAAGTCAAATTTCAGATTATCCTGTATTTTTACGTTTTATAGTGTATTTTGTCCTTATGAAAATAATCAAAGACAGGTTTGAATACATCAGGCAGTCTCTTAGTTTACCTCTTTTTTACCAGGCTGGCTGGTGGGATGCAAATTGTGGAGAAAATGACTGGACTCCCGCTGTTATTGTGGATCATAACGGGGAGATAGTTGCTGTATGGCCTTTTAAGTTGACCCGAAAACTAGGCCTAAATCTATTGCTGCCTATTCCATTTACTCCCTGGAACGGGCCATGGCTTTTGCCAATTAAAAATGAAAAAGAAGGAACAAAAGCGATTAGAGAAAGAAGAATATTCACAGAACTGTCCAAAATAATACAAAATGAGGCAGATCTAATTATTTTTAGATGGCCTCCAAATTTTCAGAATACCCAGGTATGGAAGGAATCAGGATATTTTCAATTTACCCATTTTACCCGTCAGTTTAAGAACCTCGACAGTTTACAGGAAATGCGTGCTCATTTCTCGCACGACGTGGAGAACGATTTGAAAGCAGCTGAACATATTTTACATCTGTCAGAAATTAATGATCAGCATAAGGAGGCATTTTTAAAAAGTCAGCAGTCTTTTCTCGCCAGTAAAAATATTTCATTTAAATGGGATTTGGCGACTTTTGAAAATATACAGCATAGCCTTCGAAAGTTAGGGGGAAATGATTTATTGATTGAGGCATGCGATGAATCAGGAAGAATTCACGGGAGAAGCTGGACAGTCATGGATAAAAATACCGCCTGGCTTTTAATTCAGATTTCTGAAAAGAAATATAGGCACCGGGGAACTATGATCTGGTTGATCTGGCAAAACATAATGGCCCTTCAGGGAAAAGTAAAAACGTTTGATCTTGAAGGTAGCATGATTCCTTCCGTTTCAAAAAAATATGAAGCCACAGGCGCCACGCAGGTGCCTTTGCAGATGCTTGTAGGTGGTAAATTTGCTGTTTGGTATATTATTTATCAGTATTTAGTTAAAAAAATTAAACGTAAATAATTGAAAATCATATAAATAAAAAGTTTATACCCGTTTTTTTATACTTCTTAGCTGCACGGAAATCAGCAGTTTCTGTCCTATCGAATCTCCTCAAATGAGGTGATATTGCCCAAAAATTGGAATGGAACCACGTTGTGTTGATAATCTTTGGGAAGAAATAATGGATCTTTTGGAAATTGTTTTTTCGGAAACCGAGCAGTTTCCCATCGCCGTTGGCACGATCCATTTAAGTTGGGATTTAAGAAGGGATGTAATGTTCCTGGCCACTAAATATGCACATACGGAAGGCGGACTTATTTCACCTGATAACTTATTGCCTCTTTTTTTAATGGAAGAAAGATTAAGGCAAATGGCAGCTCGATGGTTAAACAGTTTCGAAAATAAATGGATTAATATTGAAAAATACTATTTTATAAAACAAAAAATGGTAAATATTGAGGGACAAATTAATTTTAGAATTAAGCAATTTACAATTAGGCCATTAAGCTATCATCCTTATAATTTGCAAGCATGATACGCAATTCTTATTTCTTTGGTTTTATCCTCCATTTATGTTTAAATCTGCAGGTAATAACGTTACAGAGCCAGCTTGCAGCCTGGAATTTTGAAAATGTAACGGGTGCTATTCCAAGTATTCCCATTTTGCCTTCTTCGATTGGAGAAGGAATATCGGGTGGAGAAGGGAGATTGAGTGGAGCTCAAAACAATGGAAGCCCAACCACTTGTGCCAGCCCTGAGACATGGGCAACTAATTTCTGGCCTACTACATCAACGAGAAATACAGGTTATTATATGTCCTTTATGGTCAATGCATCAGAAGGATTTCGCGCCAATATTACAGGCATTAATTTCATGCTTTCCAGGTCATCTTCCAGTGCACCCAGCGATTTTTATGTTTCGGTTTTCAGGTGGGGCGTAGAAACGTTTATCAGTTCGGGCATTGTTCCCATCACAGGGTGTAATAACTTTAGTGGTACTTGTAATATTTCAGGTACAAGTGGAGGACCTATGGAGATTAGAATTTATTTGTACAGACAAAATAGTGCTGCTATGGCTGCTACCATGCGTATTGATAATGTATCGATTAGCGGGACAACGGAAGTGGCTTTACCGGTCACATTAGGAAATTTTTCCGGAAATTGTAAGGGGCAAAATTTTCCTGTTCTGGAATGGGAAACCTATTCGGAAAATAAAAATCATGGTTTTTGGATACAACAGGCATTTTCCGATTTGATCTTCAAAGACCTTCATTTTGTTTTGGGAAATGGAGAAAGCCAAACGAGAAAGCAATATTTTTGGGTAGATAATGTGGAAAGAAGAGGACTTATTTATTATCGCTTAAAACAAATAGATTTTGATGGAAGAATAGCTTTTTCAAAAATATTACCCGTAAGTTGTGAAAACGGGTCTATGTTGATAACGATGGAAGATAAAACGGCCATTACCCTTTTTTTAGGGAATCAAGCAGGGCAATTTGAGGAATGGTCTTTATTTGATTTGAACGGAACAAGAATGCAAAGAGGGAAAATTGAAGTTTTAACACCTCTCATAAAAATACCCTGTCCAATGATGAGGACAGGGTATTATATTTTATTGATTTCGGGAAAGAAAGGTCACACTGTTAAAAAGATTAACTGGGTAGAATAATTTATTAATTATCCTGGCTGGTGTAACCCTGAACTAATAATGATATTTCATTATTTAGTACCTCCACAAATCCAGTTGTTATATTAAAATGTATCTGTTTTCCTTTTTCATTAGCTACCTGAAGGACATTTTCTTTGGCATTCCAGAAAGAAAATTCTCCCTCACCAGTAACAATTTGTACAGACCCATTACCAAGAGCTGCTACCAAAGGGGCATGATTATTTAGAATCTGAAACTTACCGTCAACACCAGGAAGTTTAGTCGAGATAACATTTCCACGAAATATTTCCTTTTCAGGAGTAAGCACCGTTATTTTCATGATAGCGAGACGGATTAATGAACAATTAAAACAAATTAAACTAGTTCAGCAAGCATTTTCTTTCCGGTTTCGATTACTTCATCTATCGAACCTTTAAGGTTAAAGGCAGCTTCAGGATATTCATCCACATCTCCGTTCATAATCATGTTGAAACCACGAATCGTTTCTTCGATAGGCACCAATACACCAGGAATACCTGTAAATTGTTCTGCTACGTGGAAAGGCTGAGATAAGAAACGCTGAACACGGCGTGCACGATGTACAATCATTTTATCTTCGTCAGACAATTCCTCCATACCTAAAATGGCGATGATATCAAGTAACTCATTATATCGCTGAAGAATATTTTTTACATCCTGCGCGCATTTATAGTGAACCTCACCAACGATGAGTGGATCTAATATTCTGGAAGTAGAATCAAGAGGATCTACAGCAGGATAAATTCCTAAGGCTGCGATTTTTCTACTTAATACGGTGGTGGCATCTAAGTGAGCGAATGTGGTTGCCGGCGCAGGGTCAGTCAAGTCATCTGCGGGAACATAAACAGCTTGTACAGAAGTAATGGAACCTCTGCGCGTTGAAGTAATACGTTCTTGCATTAAACCCATCTCAGTAGCTAAGGTTGGCTGGTAACCTACCGCTGAAGGCATACGGCCTAAAAGAGCTGAAACCTCAGAACCTGCCTGCGTAAAACGGAAGATATTATCAATGAAGAAAAGGATATCTTTTCCACCATTCGGGTCGGTCAAATCACCATCTCTGTAATATTCTGCAACAGTCAATCCAGAAAGAGCAACACGTGCACGTGCACCAGGAGGTTCATTCATTTGTCCAAAAACGAAAGTAGCTTTCGAGTCTTCCAACGCTTTCATATCAACGGTACTTAAATCCCAGCCACCTTCTTCCATAGAATGCATGAATTTTTCACCGTAACGGATAATTCCTGCTTCTAACATCTCTCGCATCAAATCGTTTCCTTCTCTTGTCCGTTCTCCAACGCCTGCGAAAACAGAAATACCATCGTAACCTTTCGCAATATTATTAATCAATTCCTGTATAAGTACCGTTTTTCCTACCCCTGCACCGCCGAATAAACCAATTTTACCTCCTTTCATATATGGTTCAATCAAGTCGATGACTTTGATACCCGTATAAAGAATCTCTTTTTCAGTAGATAAATCTTCGTAAGCAGGTGGCTTTCTGTGAATCGGATAGGTTTGGTCTTTATTTACGGGACCAATGCCGTCAATAGCTTCCCCAACAACGTTGAACAATCTTCCGCGGATATGCATCCCAACGGGCATAGTGATTGTTTCTCCTTTGTCGACTACTTTTGCACCTCTGGTAAGTCCGTCCGTTGAATCCATGGCAATGGCACGAACGCTATCTTCACCAAGGTGTTGTTGTACTTCTAAAACTAAAGTTTCAGCACCAGGTCTTTCAATTTCCAATGCGTGAAAAATTTCAGGAAGCGAGCTTGCGTTAGGGAAAGAAACGTCCACGATTGGACCGATAACCTGTTTTACGTGACCTATATTTGCCATATCTGCTTATCTTTACGAAATTTAAATAAGTGCTTTTTAAAAATTGGCACAAAGTTAGCCTTTTTGAATTAATATTTTCATTTTTCACTTTAAATTTTATCCCTTGATTGATAAAGCAGTCATTCTTGCCGGTGGACTTGGAACCAGGTTGAAAGGGTTGTTAGGGGAAATTCCTAAACCCATGGCGCCCATCAGCCATCTTCCGTTTTTACATTATTTACTGAATTATTTGTCTCGTCAAGGTATAAAGGAAGTTTTCCTTTGTGTTGGATTTCGTCATGAGGTCATCGTTCAGTACTTTGGAGATTATTTTAGGGGGATGAAAATTTATTACACCGTGGAGAAGGAACTTCTTGGTACTGGCGGTGCCATCATGCCGGTTTTGACAAAATGGAAAGAGCCCTTTTTTCTGCTAAATGGGGATACTTTTTTTGAAGCTGATCTTAAATCCTTTTCAGAGGCCTTTTTTAAAGAAAATCCTTTGGCTTCGCTTTCCCTTAAACCTGTCTGTAATCAGGATCGGTATGGGGCGGTTCAGCTGGAGGGGCAGCGGATAACTGCTTTTACAGAAAAAAAATTCATCGAATCTGGATGGATTAATGCAGGGGTAAGTATTCTTACGCCTGAAATATTTCAGGGAAAAACCACTGGGGATGTTTTTTCTTATGAAAAAAATTTATTTGAGGAAAAGGCTTCTACGCACTTTTTACAAGGTTATATTCAGGATAAATATTTTATCGATATTGGTATTCCAACCGATTATGCAAAGGCTCAAAAGGAAATTCCAAAAAGATTTTTTAAGCTCACCCAAATCCCAAAATTCCTTTTTTTAGATCGGGATGGTGTTATAAATAAACACCTTCCAGGTGATTATGTGAAAAATATAGCTCAATTCGAATTCCTACCTGGGGTGCTGGAGGCTCTAGTTCAATTTTCTTACTTTTTTACTCATATAGTTGTTGTTACTAATCAACAAGGTATCGGAAAAGGCCTTTATACAGAGGAAGATTTACATGTGGTTCACACTTTTATGCTTGAAAAAATAACGGAAGCGGGTGGTCAAATAGATGCTGTTTATTTTTGCCCGTCTCTGGAAAAAAATAATGACCCTTGTCGAAAACCAAATGTAGGTATGGGATTACAAGCACAACTGGAGTTTCCTGATATTGATTTCAAACAATCTGTGATGATAGGAGACTCCATGTCTGATATGCAGTTTGGAAGAAATCTTGGCATGTTTACTATCTGGATTTCCTCTGAGGAGCACAAAGAATTTAATCCAGATTTAATAGATCTGAGGATGAAAGGTATCAGAGAAGTCGCTGAATTACTTACATAAAAAAAGCCGTCAAAATAATTGGCGGCTTCTATCTAATACATTTATAAACGCAACACATTAATCCTTACCAGAAATGGATATTTTTGATTTGGAATCCATTTTTAAACCCGTACTTGATTCATAAATTTTCAAATACTTGGCATGAAAAGGTCCGACATATTTTTTCCCATCTATCTTTAAATAACTCGCCGTCAGTTCCATCTGGAAATTATTCTCGTCGGCAATTACCTGGTCATTCATTAATTGACGGGTGATGGCAGACCTGACATTCCCTGGTTGAAATGAAAATTTATCAACGGAAAAATTAATGCTATCAGCAACAAATAAAGCTTTGCCCTCTTTCAACTTGTTTAGAGGCATTCCTTTTACAATGATGACTTCCTCCCCGGAACCAGACTTGCGAACATCAATCGTTTTAATTTCCTCTGGACTCAAGTTTCTTGTTGTATTTGTTTCAGATGTTATAACCGTTACCGTAGTAGTTTCAGATTTTTGACCTTTTGGTGATTTTCTGACATCAATGGATTGAATAGTGGCTGGATCAATATCGTCCAGATTGACATTATTCCCTTTTTCGTCTTTCCATATTATCTTTTCTTCCGATTGCATATTTTGCCCTTCACTTTTAACTGTGACTTCCTTATGTTGGATGAATTTTTGAGAGGTACCATCTTTTTTTATAATAATCATATAATCCTCATTTGTATTTTTAGATGGCTGCCCTTCATTCCAGATCATTGGCGGCGGAGGCGGTGGTATTCCTGGAGGGGGAGGTGGTGCAGGCACACCTGGAGGTGGTGGTGGAGGCATTTCACTTATAATCTTTTTAACCTCCGATTCGTATTTGAGAAAGTCACTTTCAGGTATCGAGTTGCCGTCCTTCTTCAACGAAATAATTTTTCCATCTTTCAGATTTATATCCCAGGTTTCCCCATTTTTATTGAGGTTGAGTTGAATAGTCCCTTTTGGAAGGCTATCGGTCTTAACGGTCAATAAAGTTTTGAATTCGGACTTATTGGCAAAAACTGGTTTTTGTTGCCAAAACATACCGACGGCCAGTCCTAATACAAGGATGCCTAGCGTTGTTTTTTCCATGAAATTTACATTTTTTGAAGGTTCTAATATTCTTTTGATTCTCAAATACATTTCTGATGGTTTTTTAGCAAATGCCAGGGAACCAATACTTGAAATAGCATCATTTTCTTGTATAATCAATAAGGCTTTAGCATAAGATAACTTCTGGTTGAGTTCCTTTCCAGCTGCCTCGTCATCACATATATGTTCTCTTTCTCTTTTAATAATATTGGTTAGCCACCAAGTAACAGGATGAAAATAAAAGATAACTTCAATAACTATTTGAAAAATATTTAATATATAATCGTTTCTTTTTACATGGGCTAATTCATGAATAATAACTGCTTCTACTTGTTCTGGGGTAAGTTTCGAAACCAGTGCAACGGGGAAAAGCAGTATTGGTTTGAAATGTCCAAATACAATAGGACTCTGAATATGCGAAGATAATTTTCCCATAATCCTTTTTATTCCTGCTTCCATTCGTTTTTGTTCCAGAAATAAATTCATTTCTATTGGGAGAGGGCTGTTACTTACTTTGTTTAACCAAAATAAATAGGAAAATCCACCCAGTAATCTTAAAGACATTAAACATACGCCTATCAGCCAGATCCATGAAATCCAGTCTATATATTGGTTAGGCAGATTGAGTAATTTTTCCAGCAGTGAGGTTTGTTGAGAAATGCTTTCTGTACTTGACAAGTTGATGTGATTTTGGAAACTTACAGCCTGATCTACAGAAGAGTCAAGATTATTCTGAAACGTACTTCGGATGAAGAAAAATGTAGTGACGGAGGAAAGTAGTTGGATAAATAAGGTGGACCATGCAGCATTAAATCTTGCTTTTGAACTTTTAAAGCATTGTGCTGTCAGCAGAAAATAAAATACTAGGCCGATTATAGCCCCTTGCCAAATAGCATGGAAAACAGTCCAGCCTAATATATCAATCATAATTTGAGGAAATTCAATGAAATTTTTCATATCAGGACCTTTAAGTATTTTAAATAATTTCTGAGGAAGCATCTTTGTCTTCCAATTTGGATATTAATTTTTTGATTTCAGCCAATTCAGAGGAAGAGGCGACAGAATTACCCAATAATTGCATAACCAGCTGATGAGAAGATCCCTGGAAAGTGTTTATTACAAACTTTTGGACTAATTTTTCTTTTGTATTTCGTTCAGAAATAGTCGCATGATAAAGATGAATCCTGGCAGATTCATCTCTTTGAACCAACCCTTTTTCAAGCATAATTTGCAACTGCTTGAGTATAGTTGTGTAACCAACTTCTCTTTTTTTTTCTAAAATCCCATGAACTTGCTTGACAGAGCAGGGGCCTGTTTGCCACAGGGTTTGCAGAATTTCTAATTCTGCTTCCGTTGGATTGGGTAAATTTTCCATACCTTAATTTTTACTACGATTAATTTCGTAATGCAATGTAAGGGTGCTTTTCGAAATTTCCAAATGTTGTACGAATTATTTCGTACTAAAAATAGAATTAATTAATCCAGGTGCGAAATTTTAACTTTATGGATTCAAAAGGTTTCTCCAGTTTAATTGCAGCATCGTTGAAAGAGGGACTTTTCCACTTTGGAAATACATCATTTGAGAAGGCATAAGCTTCTGTTGGAATACCGATAAAATTTTTATCTATTTTTTGATTGCCATTCACGTCCTGATAGGCTGCTACCAGATATTTGCCCTCTGGGAGACCTTCAAATTTAATTATCTGAGAAGCATTTTTTCCAACCGTTACTACTTTTGCATGATTAGGATTCGCCTCATCTTGAAAGGCAGCGGCTGAATTATATAAACCGATTCTAATTGTTCCCTTTTCTGGGATAAGCCCTTCTACCTTTATTTCTAAAGTAATAGGTGTATTGATTAAGGTATATAAGGAATAAAAGAGAATATAAAGCATTTGAAAACGTTTAAGAAATTAAATTAAAATAGATTGAATTAGGTTTAATTAATTTCATCTTTTTTATTTCTTAAACTTTTATATTTTCATTTTTGTTGTATTATTGTAGCGAAAATTCGCTAAAAAATAAAATTATGGAAGCTGCAGCCGTTAGGTCACATTTAAAAGGGGGTGAATTTCTACTTAAGGAAAGCACGATTGACGATATTTTTATTCCGGAGGATTTCAATGAGGAGCAAAAAATGATACGTCAGACGGCTTATGATTTTCTCGTTCAGGAAGTTTTGCCGAATGCGAAAAAAATTGATAAACAAGAAGACAATACCTTATTGGAGGTTCTCGGAAAGTTTGCTGACCTTGGTTTTTTAGGTACTCACATGCCGGCAGAATATGGAGGCTTAGATTTTGATAATCATACTAATACCTTGATTAGTGAGGTAATGGGACCATCTGGGTCTTTCACGGTTGCTTATGCTGCTCATATTGGGATAGGCATGTTGCCCATTTTATATTTTGGTACGGAGGAACAGAAATCACATTATCTTCCTCGTCTTATTGCAGGTGAGCTAAAGGCTTCTTACTGTTTAACCGAACCAGGCTCTGGCTCCGATGCATTGGCAGCTAAAACAAGAGCTGATTTGACTGAAGATGGAACAAAATATATATTGAATGGTCAAAAAATGTGGATTTCCAACGCAGGTTTTGCCGATATTTTCATTGTTTTTGCCAAAATTGGGGGAGAGAAATTTACTGGGTTCATTGTGGAGAGAAATAGCCCTGGATTAACTTTTGGAGAGGAGGAAGAAAAAATGGGTATTAAAGGTTCTTCCACCAGACAAGTGTTTTTTGAAAATGTAGCCGTTCCAGTTCATAATTTATTAGGTGAAATAGGTAAAGGGCATTTAATTGCTTTTAATGTCTTAAATATTGGTCGATATAAATTGGGTGCTTTATGTTTAGGTGGTGCTCAAGGAAGTGCGGATACCGCCATAAAATATGCTAATGAAAGAGTTCAGTTTGGCCAACCTATCTCTCATTTTGGCGCCGTAAAATACAAAATTGGAGAACAGGCGATTCGTATTTTTACGGGTCAAAGTGCATTATACAGGGTTTCTCATTTATTACAAAAAAAGAGGGAGCAACTTGCTTCTGAAGGTGTTCCTTTTGCGAAAGCAAAACTGGAAGGGGCGGAGGAATATGCTATTGAATGTTCTATTCTTAAAATTGTGGGTTCGGAGGTAGTTGATTATGTAGTGGATGAAACCTTACAAATTCATGGGGGTATGGGATTCTCTGAAGAAGGGACAGCAGCAAGAGGTTATCGGGATTCCAGGATCAACAGAATTTATGAGGGTACCAATGAAATCAATAGAATGTTGATGATTGACCAACTTTTCAAGCGTGCCTTGAAAGGTGAGTTAGATTTGGTTGGACCTGCTTGGGCTGTTCAAAAAGAACTGGCTTCCATGCCAGTTATGGAAAATTTATCTGGTCCTTATGCGGAAGAAAAGAAAGCCATTACAGATTTCAAAAAAATCTTGCTTATGGTTGCGGGTGCAGCTGCGAAGTCACAGATGGATGGTAAAATTAATTTGAAGGAAGAGCAGGAAATATTATTTAACCTCTCCGATATGCTAACCGATTTGTTTTTGGCAGAATCTACCTTATTGCGAGTTGAAAAACTCTCTCATAAAGAAAATAAACAGATTAGTCAGTCTGTATATGATGCTATTTTAAAAGTATTCCTTCATGACGCTTCTTTTAGGATGCAAAAAAATGCAACTGATGCCTTGTCTTCTTTTTCGGAAGGGGATTTATTGAAAACATTTCTAATGGGTATTAAAAGGTTTTCAAAATATCCGGTCCAACCTGTTAAAGAAGCGAGAAGAATTATCGCAGATTGTTTAATTTTGGCAAATGGATATGTTCTAAATGCTTAAAATTAATTCTTATGAGTGAATACAAGGAAATGGTCAAAGATGGCGTAAAAAATATTGGAAACAGAGTGAAGAAGTTTTTTCTATATGTCGCGGGGTTTATCCTTTTCGGCTTTATCAGCTACCTGGTTATCTGTAATTTTACTTATAGTAACGGTACCCGTTCAGGTTATTTGGTTAAAATTACTAAAAAGGGGTATATTTTTAAAACCTATGAAGGTACCTTAGGCATTGCGGGTATGGCTCAAACGAAACAAGGTTTTATTTCTACCAACTGGGATTTCTCTGTCAGGAATAAACAAGTATATAAAACGCTTGATTCCCTGCAAGGAGTTCCCGTTAAGTTATATTACAAAGAAAAATTAAAAGCGATGCCCTGGCAAGGAGATACCCCTTATTTTGTTTACGCTGCTGAAAGAGTCAAACAGTAGTATTACAGGAAATAACTTTTGGGTGTGAAATACTGGCCGTTCCAAGTTCCAAAAACGGAAATTGGTTTATTTTGGCTCAAAGCAATGAGTTCCCATTTTTCATCATAAGATGGTGATAACACTACTTTTGAGCCTTTATTGTCCTGCAAATAGGACGATTCCTCAGGAAGTACCTTTATGTTTTGCAAAATACCAGGGAAATCTTCCAGTAGAAAATTTTGTTTATAGGCAATTCGATAGGAATCAAAAAAAGAAGCCCAGTCTTTGTATCCTTCTGGAAAGGAGGAATTTTTAGGGTAATTATCTTCAGTAGACTGTAAAATTGCTCTTTGTGGAAAACCTGAAGGGTAGTAGTGTAGGTTTCCTTTTACTGAAGTATGAAGTTCAAAATGATTTTCCCATTTTTCACCCCGCCAGCTGTAAGAAATTAGCTGAGCAAATCGATTTGTGTTAATTCCCCAAAGCCATATAATACGAGCGTTTAAATCGTTACTTATCCTTTCGTATGTGATGGAACAAACGAACCATTCATCCTTATATGTGGGTTCGCTTAAAACAGCCTCTTTTTTAATGGTAGCCCCGCCATAAATCAAAAGGTCTTGTTGATTTTCAGGGCTAAATTCGTCCCATTTTTGAAAAGCTTCACAAAAAAGAATAATTTCTCCAAATTGTTTGATGGATACTTGAATCCAGTCTTCCTCATTTCGATGGTAAAATAGGGGAAGTAATCGTGAAGCGATTCCGTTTAGCTTAAAATCATTTAAGCGGGAAAAAATAGACTCCCAATAGGAAAAGGGTTGTTCTCTCAACCTTGCCAAACCCATACGTAAACTGTCTTCTATCCAAAGCGTCAGAATTAAACAACCCTGTAACATTTCTTCCTGTCTTTTTAGCTGATTTTTCTCCCTGAGGCGTTGATTTTCTGCTTCCTTTTCTGAGGATTCAGTCTCGCTTAAGGGTTTTTTTGAAACATATTGCGTTACCCACTGGGGTATTTCTTCATAGTGGGTAAATGCTTGCGTATTTTTGCAATAGTAAAAAGCTAGCGCAAGGGCGTATTTGTCAGGTTTTGATTGGATAGGAGAATTGGAAGCAGAGGTTAGTGTATTCAGTTGCCAACACACCTGATAGAAAGCAGCACCTGAAGTTTTTATTTTGCCCCATATAAAAGGTTCACAAACGCCAATATCTTTTAAGTACCGTTTAGATGCTAAGCGATAACAACGTTCGAGCGTAGCAGGATCGGGGGATAATTTTTCAATTTCCTCCCAATAAGGTAGTAAGGACATGTATTATTTAAAGAAAATCAATCATCATCATCTTCTTCTTCCGAAAGAATGCCTAATTCAATCATCGCTCTTTCAGAAGCGGATTGTTCTGCACTTTTCTTATTGAAGTCGTCAGACGTAGCAATTCGTTGATTATTTACAAAGACACCGACTTTAAAGCGATCTCTTTTTTCAAATTTATACCTTGAAATAAGTTTATATGAGATTGTTTTACCATGTTTCTGGCACCATTCGAGAAGTTGGCTTTTATAATTATCATCATAATTTTCCAATTCATGAATGTCAAGATAACGGCGTAAAATATTTTCAACAATGTATTTATGGGTAAAGGTGTAGCCTGCATCTAAATAAATGGCACCGACGAGAGCTTCCACGGCATTGCCAAGCATGGAGCGACTAAGTCTAGTATTGTTAAATTCCTGTAAAACCCCATCGAGCTCCATTTTATCACCGATTCGATTGAGCGTTTTTCTTTTAACAATCTTAGATCGCATTTTAGTTAAGAAACCCTCATTGCTGTCGGGATATTTCTTAAATAAATACTCTGCGACAATCGTTCCAAGAACCGCATCACCTAAATATTCTAAACGTTCATTATTTTGAGAAAGAAGGGACTTCTCATTTTGAGAGGATTTATGAGAAAAAGCTAATTTATAAATAGAAATATTACCCGGAATAAATCCGAGGACATCATACATGCGCCTGGCGAAATATTTGTCTTTAGAAAGATAAAAGTTAAATAATTTGAATAGTAAGCGCAAAAGACAATTGGTTATGCAAATTTTTTAAAGATAACACATGCATTATGACCTCCAAATCCGAAAGTATTACTCAGCGCTGCTTTAACTTCTCTTTCTTGAGCTTCATTAAAAGTAAAGTTAAGTTTTG
Source organism: Bacteroidota bacterium (assembly GCA_041159865.1). GTDB lineage: Bacteria > Bacteroidota > Bacteroidia > Chitinophagales > Saprospiraceae > BJGN01. The sequence goes on along the minus strand of JBEAXK010000015.1, from coordinate 42,896 downwards.
CATCTAATTCTGGATCATCTGTAAAATGATTAATCGTTGGAGGAACGAACTTATGAATAATGGAAAGGATTGAAGCGACTGATTCAACAGCACCAGCAGCACCCAAGAGGTGACCTGTCATTGATTTTGTTGAACTGATATTCATTTTATAGGCATGTTCTCCAAAAACATTCTGTATTGCTTTTGTTTCGGCGATATCACCCAGAGGGGTAGAAGTGCCGTGCACATTGACATAATCGATGTCCGTTTTATTTAAACCTGCATCCTGCAGGGCAATTTTCATAACATTTGTGGCACCGAGTCCATCTGGATGGGGCGCGGTGAGGTGATAGGCATCAGCCGTAGCACCGCCCCCGGCAATTTCTGCCAGGATGGTTGCTCCTCTTTTTTGAGCATGCTCCAAAGATTCTAAAATAATACAAGCACCCCCCTCGCCAAGAACAAAACCATCTCGGTCTTTATCGAAAGGACGTGAAGCGGTTAAAAAGTCGTCATTTCTTGTTGAAAGCGCCTTCATTGCACTAAATCCTCCCATTCCCGCAACAGTTACGGTAGCTTCAGAACCTCCGGTAACAACGATATCATTTCTACCCAGTCTTATGGCATCCATGGCATTGATGATGGCATGTGTGGCTGATGCACAAGCTGAAACTGTTGCATAATTGATGCCACGAAGACCATATCGCATTGAGATATGACCCGCGGCAATGTCAGAAATCATTTTAGGAATCATGAAAGGACTAAACCTTGGAGTTCCGTCGCCTTTCATAAACTCCTTGATTTCTTCCTCTAGGCTACTGAGACCTCCAATGCCAGAACCCCAGATTACCCCAATTCTGTCATGGTTCAATGAGGAATCATTTTCGAAATCTAATCCTGAATGTTGGACAGCTTCAGCCGCACAACAAATAGCAATTTGTGCAAAACGATCTAACCTTCTAACTTCTTTGCGGTCGATATACATTTCAGGAGTGAAATTTTTAATCTCGCAGGCAAAGCGGGTTTTAAAAAGAGCAGGGTCAAATAAAGTAATTGTATTTGCACCACTCACACCCTGTTGAAGGCTTGAAGTAAATGCATTTATATCGTTACCTACAGGTGTAATTGCACCAATACCTGTTACAACAACTCTTTTCATTTGATCTATTTAATCGTTTTAAAAACCACAAGTCTGCTTGAAAACAGACTTGTGGTTTGCACTTTAGTTACACAAGAATTACTTTGCAGCTAACTGATCTTCTAGATATTTAACGGCGTCGCCAACAGTTTGAATCTTTTCCGCTTGCTCATCTGGAATAGAGACTTCGAATTCTTTTTCAAAAGCCATAATCAGTTCAACCGTATCCAAAGAATCGGCTCCTAAATCACCAGTGAAACTTGCACCAGGATTTACATCTGCTTCGTCAACTCCCAAATTTTTAACGATAATCTTGCTTACTCTTTCTGCAATGCTAGACATAGGGAAATTATTAGTGGTTTATTAAAATAAGGTGCAAAGTAAAGCAGAACTACCTTTAAAATCAAAGTTTTTTATTTTTTTTTTACTATTATACATTCTTTCTTTCATTTTTTAGGATATTTTGACCCCTTTTTGCAATATTATTGCTTATTTCGCCCTTACATTTATTAAAATGTTAAATGTGATATACCCAAAAAAATGCATAACAAAGTTAACAAAAACACAAAAATAGTGGCTACCGTCGGTCCTGCTTGTAGCTCCATTGAAAATCTTCGGGCTCTGGCCGATGCAGGGGTGAATATTTTCCGGTTAAATTTTTCACACAGTCGGCACAATGAACATCTTGAAGTCATTCAACGAATTACCGAATTAAATGAAAAATTTGGATATCATATTGGTATTTTAGCTGATTTACAAGGGCCTAAACTTAGAGTTGGCCAAATTGAAAATAATGCACTTGAACTAGCTGAAGGGGATGTCATTACCTTGGTGAATAAACCATGTATAGGCACAAAAGAAGCAATATATATGAGCTACCAGGAATTTGCCTCCGATGTCAAAGTTGGTGAAAAAGTCCTAGTTGATGATGGAAAACTGGTCTTTGAAGTTATTGAAACAAATTTTAAAGATACCGTTAGGATGATTACTCTTTTCGGGGGCGTTTTGTCCTCTAACAAAGGGGTAAATCTTCCAAATACCAAAATATCTCTTCCTTCTTTACCAGAAAAAGATTTAATCGATTTAGAATTTATTCTCACACAGCCCGTCAACTGGATTGCCCTTTCGTTCGTTCGGTCTGCAAAGGATGTCAAAGAGTTGAGAGCTAAAATTGAAGCGAAAAATCATCCAGCTAAGATTATCTCCAAAATTGAGAAACCAGAAGCCATTGAAAAAATTGATAAAATTATCAAAGCTTCCAATGCTATTATGGTGGCGAGAGGTGATTTAGGTATTGAAATTCCTATTGAACAGGTTCCTGTTATTCAAAAAACCATTATCCAAAAGTGTATCCAAAGGTCAAGACCTGTCATTGTGGCTACACAGATGATGGATTCGATGATAACGAATCCTTCTCCTACTCGTGCTGAAGCAACTGATGTAGCAAATGCCGTATTTGATGGTGCTGATGCCGTTATGTTAAGTGCTGAAACTTCCGTTGGAAGACATCCGGTCAAGGTGGTGGAAGCAATGGTCAGAATCATTCAGGAAGCAGAAAAAGTTTTTGAAATTGGTGAAAAAAGACCAGTTCCTTCTGATAATTCACGTACCTTCCTTTCTGATGTCGTTTGTCAACAAGCTGTTCATACCGCTGAAAGTATCAAAGCAAAAGCAATTATTGGAATGACGAGTTCTGGTTATACCGCCTTCAAAGTATCCAGCTTTAGACCCGATATCAATATTAAAACGTATATTTTTTGTGATAAAATTCATATGCTCGCTACCTTGAGTCTCGTCTGGGGGGTTGAATGTTTTTATTATGATCGTTTTGCCACAACCGATGACACCATTCAGGATGTGGTCGATTTGCTAAAAGCAAAATCAATCGTTCAGAAAGGAGATATTGTGGTGAACACTGGAACGATGCCTTTGATGAGAAAACATCGTACTAACATGCTTAAAATTACCGTTATTGATTAGTAACGATCAAATAAATTCATGAAAATCATTTGGTTTTGTCTTTCGTTCTTGTCGTTCATTCTTTCAGTTCAGGGACAGCCTGTACAGGTTTCTGCAAATGATTTGTTGGTGGAAGCGGCGCTGATTGAGGCTGCAAAGGAAAAATTTATACTCAATATAGATAAAGCAGTTGCTATTTATCAGAAAATATTGAAAGATCACCCAAATAATGATCTGGCAGATTATTATCTGGCTTTGATTTATCAAGATAGTGCTTTGTGGGAAAAGGCAACTTTCCATAGCCTTTCAGCTGTAAAAAAATCACCCAATAATATTTGGTTTCAACAAAATCTAGCTTCTGTTTATTTGAAAAATGGTCAATTTAATTCTGCCATTCCTGTATTGCAGTCTTGTGTTGCCTTAGATCCTAAAAATATAGAAATATACCAGAAATTGATTTTCTGCTTCCAAAAGGGGAACGACTGGAATGCTGCTCTTAAAGTAATAGACGATTTAGAGTTAGTTTGGGGGGTGACGCCCGAAACAATCCTGAAAAAATATGATTTATATCAAAAATCTGGTAATATTCCTAAAGCAAAAAAGGAATTATTGAACTTGATTAACTTGTTTCCCTCTGAGTCAAATCATTTTTATCTTGCCTCAGCTTATTTTGTCAAAAATAAGGATACAGATGGTGCAGTAAAAATTTTAAATCAATTACTCTCTATAGAACCCGATGCTGCTCAGGCCAGATTTGAATTGAATCAACTTGAAAATAATTCGGGTACCAATTCTATTTTGTCTTTATTGGCATTTTTCTCCGATAACCAAATAGATACAGAGAAGAAAAAATTGAGATTGATGCCTGAGTTAGATCAACTCCTAATCTCAAAGGATCCCTTGAAGAAGGAACAATTATTGAGCCTTTGTATGGCTATGGAAGAAGCTCATCCTTCTGATGCATTACCTCTGGCTCTTCAAGCTGACATTTATAGCATGGTCGGCTCAGTGGATAGTGCTATTTTAAAATATAAACAGGCAATATTAAAAGATGAATCAATTCTATATGTTTGGGAAAAATATTTAAATCTTCTTTGGAAAAATGGACGTTCTGCTTTGCTGGCAAAAGAAGCTATGTTTGCCTGGGACATTTTCCCAAATAATCCTTTGGTTCCATTTTATGCTGCTTATGGTTATGTTTTTCAAGGGAAAATATCAGAAGCCTTACCCTTAATTGAAGAGGCTTTACTTCAAAGTTCCAAAAACGAAGAACTTACCTTGCATTTAAATGCCTTAAACGCATTTTCTATCTTCTTACAAGGAGATAAGGAAGCTGCAAAAAACAGGTTTTCATTATTAAAAGTAAAAGATAAAAAAGCTTTTTTCTGGGCTCTTGAAGTTCTTTCTGATATTGAAATGGGCCAGTTTTTGGGAAATGAAAAGGATGAGATAGCATTGGTTATGCATGCAAAAGCTTATGCTGCCTCCCGTGATAAACAATATGATATGGCTTTAAAACTCTTTAGCGAATCTGAAAAATGGGGTACACCCCTGTTTTTTGAACATTGGGGAGATGCCTTAATGTCTGTCAATAAGAAAACAGAAGCCGAAAAGGCATATCAGAAATCGGCAGAATCAGGAAATACAGGAAAAAGTTTATCCTTGAAATTGAGTAAGTTTTGATGACATGGGAAAATTATTTTTAGTCTTCTTTCTTCTTACTACGTTAATGGCCTGCTCTCCAAAGTTAAATAAAAATGTAACAGGCAATATGGAGGAAAATCCTTCCTATTTTCTTGAAAAAGCAGCCTATTTACCTGACTGGATGGAGGGGAGATGTCAATTACAGATGGAGTCGGAAGGTATGAACTTAAGTGGGCAAGCCATTATTCGCGTACGTAAAGATAGTGCCGTATGGGTTTCATTAAGGAAATTAGGATTTGAAGTGGGGCGTGCCTTAATTTTAAAAGATTCATTTTATTATCTAGATAGGTTGAGTAATAATTTTCAGTCTTTTCCTTTATCTTACCTTCAGGATAAATATCAAATTCCAGGTGATTTCTTTTATTTACAAGCACTGTTATTTGGAAATGCACCTCTCGAAAAGTATTCTCAGTTTAAATTAATTAAAAAAGAAACGTTAACCTGGCAGATTCAGAATTTGACTTCTGAAGGGATTATCTCCTTAGAATGGGATTTTGCTAATAAGCGAATTTCTTCCATCAACTGGAATCAGCCTTTTGGGAATAAATATTTTATAATGAAGCTTTCAGATTATAAAGCATTAGAAAGCCAGCAACATTTTTCTTATTTTCGTGATTTGAATATTAAAAGTGCCGAAACTGGAAACCTACATGTCACCTTATCCTTCAATCAGGTTCAATTTAATCTGCCTGTCAGCCTTAGGTTCGATATTCCGCAGAGGTATTCTGGTAGCAATTAATGTCGTCTTTTTATTTCTATTTCTACATCCCTCCTATAGTCAGTCCAGAAAAGAGCTGGAAGAAAGGAGAAAGGATTTATTGAAAAATATTGAACAAACTACAAAGGCCCTTCAACAAACCAGAGAGGACAAAGAAAAATCCCTTCAGCATTATCTAAATCTTCAAACACAAGTTCTTAACAGGCAACAATTGTTAAGTAACTTAAATAGTGAAATTATTAATATTGAGCTTAGAATAAACAGGACAAGAAATGTGTTAACTTCTCTTCAGCTGGATATCGACCAGTTGCAAAGTGAATATAAGGAAATGGTCAGAGCGGCATTGAGGAATAAAATCAATCGAAATTTAGATGCATTTCTTTTTTCATCTGAAAATATAAACCAGTTTTTCAAACGTTTTATTTTGTTAAAACAGTATGAAAGTTATCGTAGAAGACAGGTTTCTTTAATTCATGCCACACAAGTTACCTTGAAAAATAAGACAATTCAACTGACGGCAACCTTAGAAGAAAAGGAGTTGGTTTTAAATGCAATAAAAGGCCAGAAGGAACAGTTGGGGGAAGAACTTAAAATCAAGAATAGCATGCTGACTTCTTTAAAGGAGAATGAAAAAAAGTTAGCTACTTCTTTAGAAGATCAATTAAGGCAAAGGCTTAAATTGGATCAGTCCATAGAAAAGGTAATTCGTTTGGAAATGGGCGCCATAACAAAAAGAAACGCCGCAGCGCCAAAATCTGAAAAAAAATCAATACCGCTAAATTCCCTTTCCAATTTTCAACAAGCAAAAGGAAATCTTCCCTGGCCTGTGGAAGATGGACAGATTATCAGATCATTTGGTACACAGCAACACCCTGATTTTAAAGATGTGAAAACGGTAAATAATGGTATCGATATTTTAACTTCACCTAAAGCTTCAGTTAAAGTAGTTTTTCCAGGTAAAGTGGTAGGTACCCAGGTGGTTCCAGGGTATCAGTATACAGTCATTGTACAACATGATAATTTTTATACCGTTTATGCCAATATGGAGACAATTAATGTAAAAAAAGGGGATTTGATTAGTGTAAATCAGTCAATTGGTTCTTTAGGAGAAGATAAACCCGAAATACATTTTGAATTATGGAAGGAAAAACAAAGACTTAATCCTTCCGATTGGATACAATAATTATATTGAAATGAGTAATGGTTGGAATGTAGGGGAAAAAGGGCAAAAGGGTATCTTAGTGGAACAGGAGTTTGCGGTTTTGGTTGGGCTTATCCAAAAAGGAGAAACGGAAGAACAAGTAAATGAATACTTGGACGAATTAGCCTTTTTAGCACTTACCGCTGGTGCAAAATGTCTGAAAAGATTTACCCAAAAATTGATTCATCCGGATAGTCGTACCTTTATTGGTAAAGGTAAACTAGAAGAAATTCAAGCTTATGTCGAAAGTCATGAAAATGTGAATATGGTCATCTTTGATGATGACTTGTCAGGTAAACAGGTTAATATTCTGGAAGCTTTTCTTAAAGTTAAAATTATTGACCGCTCGACCCTTATTTTAGATATTTTTGCGTCCAGAGCTCAAACTGCCCAAGCTAAAACACAGGTTGAACTGGCTCAAATGCAATATTTATTACCCCGATTAAGAGGGCTTTGGACGCATTTGGAGCGCCAAAAAGGAGGAATTGGTATGAGAGGGCCTGGTGAAAAGGAAATTGAAACAGACAGACGTATTGTCAGAGATAAGGTTACACTGCTGAGGAAAAAACTGGAAAAGATTTCTTTGCAAAATGAAACACAGAGAAAAAGCAGGGGCGACCTGATTCGTGTCGCTTTGGTAGGTTATACCAATGTTGGCAAGTCCACACTAATGAACTTGTTAAGCAAATCTGATGTATTTGCCGAAAATAAATTGTTTGCAACTTTAGACACTACAGTTCGAAAAGTAGTGTTGGAAGATGTTCCTTTTTTATTATCAGATACCGTTGGTTTTATAAGAAAATTACCGCACCACCTTGTCGAAAGTTTTAAATCAACACTCGATGAAGTAAGAGAAAGTGACATACTGATCCATGTTGTGGATGTTGCCCACCCTCAACATGAAGACCATATCGCTACCGTAAACCAAACGTTGCTCGATTTAGGTGTTACTGAAAAACCAACCTGGCTTATCCTTAATAAATTTGATCTTTACAGGGAAAAATATTTCGATGAACTACTGGACGAGGAGGGTAAAGAGGAGGTCGTATCCAGTTTATTGAAAAAATGGGAGCAAAGTGAAACGATTCTTCCGTTGCTAATTTCTGCTGAAAGGAAGGAAAATATGGATGTTTTTCGTAAAAAGTTACTGGAACTAATAAAAGATCAATATAAAATTCGCTATCCTTATCAGGCAAAAAAATGGTGATTCTCATTTATTTAAAAATGATTATTTTAAATGGGATTTTTACCTTTAATTATTTAATGGGCAGAAAGACAAGATGATTTTTAGGAAAATCCAAGGGTATACGATTTTTCTAAAACCCTAAAAATTATTTTTTTTAGATAACTATTTTAGAGCCTTTTTGCATTTAATAGTTTGTTAATCAAATAGCTTTGTTTTATTTAAAAATATTTAAAGCAACATTAATGCAAATTATTTGTTGTTTTTTTTTATCTTGCAAACGAAAATTTTTTCCCGGTTTTTCTCAAGGTGGTCTTGGTAAATCCGAAACCCAGAATACACACAAAAAGTGAATAGGAATATAGCCTTTTTGGAGCTTAAATATGGTAATATCTATGGAGGATATCCTAATTTCTATGCAATCAGTGAAATTGCTTTTTTAGTATTTGAAATTGGATCTAAAAAGCTTTTTCTTGAAAGCTGGATTAACAATGCACCTGTAGACATTGTTAATGTATATTCTGAAATTAATGAATTAGGACATACATTGTCCAGGAATAAAGAGGTTTTCAACCTTAATACAGGTCAAACCAAGCCTTTTGACGAAAATTTCAAATTATCTGAAGATCGCCTTTCTTTTGAATTTAATAAACTAAAGAATGCCAAATTACACATTAGAAATTTTTTAGATAAGAATTTTCATAAATATGATTTTGATGATCTTATCGTTTTTGATGGTCGCAGAGATCTTTTTTTGTGTGAGCGTTGCGGTGCTGATTTTGGTAACTGGAATGTTATTGATCTTCAGAAAGAGTTAAATAAAACAACTGAATATTTGTTTTCTTTAAATAAATTATCCGTTATCATTAATTTTAGGTTGGATAAATCACATTTGAAGAGTAATAATCTTGAATATTGGCTGCACCCAATTGCTGCCAGACAAATTGTCCCTAAATCAGCTGCCTGGGATGCAGCTCGTCTTATGATGATTTATAATGAATGGAATAATCATCATGCGGACTTCCTCATAAAGGCACAGTTACTCTTAAATAAGATTCAAAGCAATAAGTAATTCTACATAATAAATTCTTCACCTGAAGTTGGTATAATGGCTTCTGGAAGACCGTAAGTGGATAACAATCTGGCGAATTCCTTTTTCGCTTCGTGTTCCCCATGAACTAAAAATAGTTTTTTCACCTGTCCCTTTTGATTTTTAAGATATTCGAGCATTTCAAGTCTATCCCCATGTGCGGAAAAGGAATCTAAAACTTCAATATTAGCTTTGACTTCCATTTTATGCCCCAGCAAATAAATGTATTCAGCACCTGCACGCAACTTTCCACCTGGGGTAAAGGGGGAGCAATATCCTACGATTAAAATAGTATTATTTGGATTTTCAATAGCATGTGCTACATGATGTTTTATTCTTCCAGCATTAATCATGCCTGAAGCACTTATGATGATAGCGGGACCTTTTAATTCATTTAAGGTCATGGAATCTGCTTGTTTTCGAATATATTTAAGTCTTTTAAATCCAAAAGGATTGTCATCCATTAGTAAATATTCTGTTAAATCCTCATCAAAGCATTCAGGATGAGAAGCATAAACCATGGTAGCATTGACAGCTAAAGGGCTGTCAACAAAAACAGGAACGAGGGGTAATTTACCCTCGTTTTCAAGTTGGTCTAAAATAAACAGCAACTCCTGGGTTCTGCCAACGCTAAAGGCTGGAATAATCACTTTGCCTCCTTTTTCAACACATGTTTCTGTTAAAATCTGAAGAAATTTTTCCATTTCTCTGGGATTAGAATCATGTTCTTTATTTCCGTATGTTGACTCTGATATTAAAAAGTCAACGGGAGGAAGTGGTTTAGGATCCCTCAAAATAGGTCTTTCCGGGCGACCTATATCTCCTGTAAATCCAAGTAATTTCTCTATTTTATTTTCAATGATACGTAGGGTCACGCCAGCACTTCCAAGAATATGCCCTGCATCAGAAAACAGGAAAGAGACTTGTTCGTTTATGGTTATCCATCTATCGTAGCCAACGGTAATAAAAAGTTCTAGAGCGGGTGCTACATCTTTACTTCTATATAATGGTTCATGGAAATCACGATCTTGATAGCCAGCATTTCGAGACCTTCTTTTATGGAAAAATTCAGCATCTTTTTCTTGAATGAAGGCACTATCTAACAATAAAATATGAGCTAAATCCCGAGTGGCATGGGTACAATAAATACTTCCTTTGAAACCATCCTTTACTAATTTTGGAATTCGTCCACAATGATCAATATGTGCATGTGAAAGTATCAGGCAGTCTATTTTTGATGGATCAAAAAGCCATTCCTGATTAAAATTTTCCATTTCGGGTCGGTTGCCTTGATAAAGACCACAATCTAATAAAAGGGTATATCCACTATCCAAGGTAACCAAGTGAGAACTTCCTGTTACATCCTGAACACCTCCGCAAAAGGTTAATTTCATAATTGAGTATTTAATACAATATACGATATTATAAGGTGTTTCAGTAAAAAAGGTTATTTATTTATACGAATTAGTCCTTCTTGTGGGTCTTTGTAGTCAGGAGCGAGCCGGAGAGCCGTTTGATAGAATTTTCTTGCTTTTTCAAATTCTCCTAACCATTCTGCACTCAAGCCACAATAATATTGACCTTCTACAAGCAGAGGATTTAAAGAAACAGCTTTGTTAAAAGAGAGAGATGCTTCTTTAATTGAATCCAAGTCGAGATAAATCAATCCTGCATTAAAATAGGAGTCAACATTTTGAGAGTCAAGTTTTTGCATTTTTTTGAATATCAAAAGGGCTCCAACCAAATCATTATTCCTTGCCAGGAAATTGGCTTTTGCCATCAAGGCTTGTTCATTATTTGGATCTCGCTGCAAAGCAGATTCGTAATATTTTCCTGCAATAAGATTGCCTTTTGCTTCTTGTAGCTGCCCCAGTATAATCCATGCATCCTCAATATCGGGATCACCTTCAATGGCTTCCTGTAAACTATTAATGGCTCTGGCAGTATCACCCGTTTCTTTGAAAAATAAACCCGTTAAAAAAGCGGTTTCAGGTATTCCATCACCTATCTTTCTTGCCTTTTCCAGCGATCTGAATCCTTCCTCATATTGCTTTAAAATAAGTTGCAGTTTAGCAAGCTGTCGCATTGTTTCTGCAGATTCTGGGAATCTTTTGCTTGCTTCTTTTAATATTTGAAGCGCCTCATATGATTTAAAATAAGCTAAATAGGTTTCAGATAATTTATGTAAAGCTTTTGGATGAGAAGAATCCAGTTTCCAAGCATACATAAAATCTACAATAGCCTCTTCATATTTTTCGTTTTCTAAAAAAATAATGCCTCTTTCAATGTATAAACTATCCTTCTTTGCTGCCTCTTTTATCGCTTGATTTATATTTTCAAGTTTTTTGTCAAAGGATGAAAGATTTGAAGGAAATGCCTGCGTATTTTTATTTTTGCAGCCATAAATAAATAATAAGGTAATAAAGGTAAACTTGACGAGGTCTTTTTCCATTCTAACTATATAGGACATTGATCAGACATTTAGTTATGGACAGCAAATTACAGCAATTTTCAACATTTGTGCTCTTATTCCTGCTACTCCTTTTTATTAATATTAAGCCATTGAATGCTCAGGGACTCAAAATTCCATATATCCTGTCTATAGATGGAGATATTGAAATGGTCTCCTTCTTTAAGAATTCGGATGGAGATACCCTTGCAGCAGGAAATTATAAGGGTATTTGGAAGGATAATTCGAAAATCTGGTCATCTGAGGGGGAAAATGATATTTTTTTGGGAAAATGGAAGGAAGGACGATTTAATCTGATTCTGTCTTGGGGAGGTTCGAGAAATGATATTTTATTTGATGTAAAATACTTGGCAAATGGCGAATTAATCCTGGCTGGAAGTTTTACAGAACGGATTCAACTTGGGCAAAGGATCTTGGTAACGGAGGGTAATTCTAAGGCTATCTTTCTAGCCAGAATAAATGAAAAGGGAGAGGTATTATGGATTTCTCTTTTTCAAGGAAGTAGCTGGAAAGACTGGGGTGAAATGCTGTTGGACGAATCTAAAGATGAAATTATACTCTGTGGCAGCTTTCATGATAATATTGTTTTTGACGATGGACAAACGCTCCTTGGAATAGGTGAATCTTCTGTTTTTGTAGGAATCCTTGATATTCTAACTGGGAAAGTTAAAAAAGTAAGGGCATTTTCTGGAAGTATTTCTGTGAATCAGGCGTACGCTGTTTCCTTGCATATCTGGGGAAATTCTATTTTTATAGCAGGAAATTTTGATCGGGATATTGTAGTTGACTCCCTCACGGAAATTGCTTTAACCAGAGATTGGGATATATTTCTGGTTCAACTTAAAAGAGATGGACTGGGATTGGAAAAACTTTCAAAAATAGGAGGTGTTTACGAACAAAGAGTTTTGGTTACTTACATGGATGAGAAAAATGGAGATATTTATTTGTCTGGAGCACTTGCTGGAGTTATGAAAATAGGAGAGAATACGGTTCTGCAATCACAGGACGGATTATCAGATATTTTTATATTGAAAACAAATTTTTTTGGAAATTTAAAATGGGCTTCTATCCTGGGGGGTGAAAATGTTCAGGCTCCTTTGGCTATTTATAAATCTGATCATTTTATTTGGTTAGGTGGCTATTCTTTAGGTAAGTTAAAATGGCAAGGGGACCCTTTGGAACCCCTGAATTCTTTTCATTCGTTTATTTCACAATGGACGATAACAGAGGGTAAGCCTCAGTCTATATACACTTTTTCGGGTGATGGGAATGCATTTCCTGTTCTATTTAAACAGTTCGATAAGCAATCTTTATTGTTTTCTGGTGTTTACAGGGGAAAAGTTGAAGTAAAAAGCGATGATTTGCCCTTTTCTAACAGATATAGTGGTTTTTTGGGGTATTTTCCTTTATCTGTAACATCCGTAAAAGAAAAAATTGAAATTCCCTTTTTTAGTTTATTCCCAAATCCTGGAGATGGTCAAATTCACCTAATTGGATTTCAAGAAAATGGAGAAGTAATCATTTGGTTTGATCAGAGAATTGTTTACAGAGGGACTCTCCATAAAGGGGATAATTTTATCAGTTTATCTCCTGAGTTACCTGTTGGAGTATATGCAATTAGGGTACGTCTCGCTACTGGAGCTACACAAACCCGATTATATTTAAAAAAATAAAACATTTTTCTTTTATTTAAAACAAATTGTTTTATATTTGTTTTAAATATATGCGCCATGAAAAAATCGTCTCTTTATTATGGATCTTATGAAAGGTCAAAAACATCGAAAGCACCTAAGTTTTGGTTTCATTGGGCTTTACTTGGGGTATTAATGATTTATATTTTTGTAAATTACGTAAATGTAGCATCAGATAATGCTGTAGAAAAGGATTCCAGGATAAACATGGATAGAGCTTCATTTATGCCTGGATTGGGGATAGATGAAAAAATAGAAGAAAATAATGAATTAAAACCGAAATCTAATGTTGTTTCAACAGAAATACTAAAGGAAGTTGAAAAGTTAAATCAGACAGAGAAATATATTGAGCGATTTAAACATGTAGCACTCAAAGAGGAGGAAAAATTTGGTATTCCTGCCAGTATTACTCTGGCACAAGGTATCTTGGAAAGTCAGACTGGATCTTCCCGATTGGTTAAAGAAGCAAATAATCATTTTGGCATCAAATGTTTTTCCAGTAAATGTAAAAAGGGTCATTGTATCAATTTCAGTGACGATAGTCATAAGGATTTTTTTATTGTTTTCCCTACTGCATGGGAAAGTTACAGGGCTCACAGTTTATTAATATCTCAGGGTCGTTATAAACATCTGAAAAATTTTGGAAATGAAGACTTTATTTCCTGGGCAAAAGGCCTACATACATCTGGATACGCTACAGATAAAAGGTATGCAGAAAAGTTAATTTCAGTCATAAAACGATATGAATTAGAGAAAATAGGGGCTGAAAATGGAGATAAAAAATTAATCTTTTAATATTTATGGCATAAATCAAAAGATATCGATTATTTTTGTCGTTCTTATTAAAAAAAAATGAAAATGCTTAGAATACTTTTGCTTTCTCTACTCATTGTTTCAGGTGTACAATTAAACGCACAGCGTTACGGTCACATGAACTTTAGTGCTTTTTTGACATCTTTGACAGACACGCGAAAAGCAGATATTGATTTGGAAGAATATCAAAATACCTTGGTTGCACAAGGTCAGGCGATGGCGGAAAAATTTAAGAACAATTATATTGCTTTTATGAAAGAGCAGCAAGCGGGAAATCTTGCTCCTATTAAAGAAAAGGAACAACAGGAATTATTGCAGAAGGAACAAGAAGCAATTCAGGCTTTTGAGCAAGAAATACAACAAAAACTTCAAGTAAGAAGAGAAGAGTTGTTAAAACCTATTGTTGATAAGATTACGGCTAAAATTAAAGAGGTTTGTAAAGAAAATGGCTTTGTTATGGTATTTGATACCAGTGCTTTTAACGCCCTTTTATTTACCCCAGAATCTGAGGATATCACCAATCTGGTCAGGACCAAAATGATTGCCATTCCGGTAACTAAATAAAGAATTTCAATTATTTAACCAATAAAAAAGGGGGATAATCAATCCCCCTTTTTTATTAGTTAAAAGTTCTGAGACTTTCAGTTTATTTTTACCATCAGGTCTTTATAATTAACCTTACTATTTGGATCATGGCCTTGTATAGCAATTGTTCCACTACTAAGAATTCGTTGAAGTTGACCTTCTTTTCTTAAAGGAGTTTTAGGTTCTGTGTAATCAACAATTGTTACCCCGTTTATTCTGGTGACAATTCGTTTGCCTTTTACAGTAACGTGCAACTCGAACCATTCATTATCAGGGGTATTTACTTCGGCTACATCCACTATGTTATAAAGGCTGGCAGTACGTCTCCAGTCACTTTGTGAATTATTAACTTGTATTTCATAACCTTTTGAAGGCCATGCTTTCTCTAAAAATTCGGTATGAATATATAGGCCTGAATTTGCTTGAGGGAAAGTCATAATTTGTACCTTTAGTTCAAAATCTTTAAAATTATGATTGGCTAGAGAACCTTCATAAAAAAGATGAGCACGCGGCCCGTGGACGGTTAAAGAACCTTCAGTCAATTTAAAAGTTTCGGGGTTTTCACTTGGTCGCCAGGCTTTTAAGTGTTCTCCTTCGAATAATTTTACCCATTGTCCATAAATATTTTGGCCAAAGGAACAGGCAACTAAGACAAGAAGCAATATTTTCTTCATTTTTCTATTTTTAGGTTATTAAGTTATTAAATATAATTCTTTTGAAGCAAAAGACAGGTTTTAAGAGCAAATAAATTAATAAAACAAAAAAAGGGATATCCAATCATAACTTTACTATGAATGGATATCCCTGACAGGAGAAAAAAGGTTGTATATTAAGCTTTAGAACCTGCCTCTTTAGCATTCATTTCAATGGTAAATTCATCTACCAAAATTCTACCACAATGTTCACAAGCCATGATATTTTTACAAGTAAAAATTTCTAATTTCACCTGAGGTGGAATTTTATTAAAACAACCACCACAGGAATCTCTTTGAATAGTTACGACTGCCAGACCATTTCTATAAGAGCTTCTTATTTTGTCGTAGGACTTTATCAATCTTTCTTCGATTCCATTTCTCGCTTTTACAGAACGTTTACGAAGTGCATTTTCTTCATCGTTCGTCTTTGCAATAATATCATCGAGTTCAATCTTCTTCTGATCTAACTCTTTTTGTTTTACTTCTCTTTTAGCAACACTCGTTGCCAACGCTTCTTTTTTATTTTCAATTTCTACTAAGACATTCTTTTTTCTTCTCTCAGATAATTGAATTTCCAATTTTTGAAGTTCTAACTCTTTGGTTAGCGCTTCAAATTCTCTATTATTTTTTACATTATCAAGTTGAGTTTGATAACGAATAATCAGACTTTCAGATTCTTTGATAGAAGCATCATATTGTGCGGCATTTCGTGTATGATCCTCTATAATTGACTTTGCTTTTTCGATACGCGTATCAAGTCCTACAATTTCATCTTCCAAGTCGCTCACCTCTATGGGTAATTCGCCTCTAAGTACGGCAATTTGGTCTATTTTAGAGTCTATTTGTTGAAGCTCGTAGAGCATTTTCAACTTTTCAGCTACTGTTTTTTCAACGGCCATGTGGGCAGGTTTATGATGGATTCAAAATTATTGGTGATAATACACCGGATTGGTAACTACGGTTGTTGACCGGACTGCAAAATTAGTAAATTTTTCAGAAATAATTTCCTTTATTAAGTTAACGGCACATACTTCTGATTCATAATGGCCTATATCGGCAATTATTATTTTATTATTGGCTTCCTGAAACTGATGATATTTATAATCAGAGGTAACAAATACATCTGCTTTAGCTCTGATAGCATCGGACAATAAAAAACTTCCACTACCTCCACAAATGGCCACTTTATGAATTTTTTCTTTACATAGCAAAGTATGTTTTATGACTTTAAGAGATAAATTCACTTTTAGTAAATTTAAAAAATCAACAGGAGAAATTGGATAGTCCAGATAACCAACCATTCCGGCGCCTACTTGAGCAGAGGTACTATTTAAATTTGTAATTTCCTTAAACGTAGCTTTATCAGTTAAGGAATCTATGATTTTACTGGCTTCATTTAGTTGGTGATTAAAAATTGTCACTGATAATTGTCCAAAAGTAGGATGATTTGTTTCAGGTTGATAAAAAATGGAATGAGGTCCAAGGAAATTTAACTGAGATAATATCAGAGATGCTTTATTTTCAGGTATCTTACAGGTTATGCGTTGGAGCAAGCCTGTTTTTTGTTGCAAAATGGCTCCATTTTTTAAGCCTATTAAGTTACCCAGTGTCTCATTTATTCCTCTGTGCAAAGCGTTGTCCAGATTGGTATGAATCACATAAATGGCAATTTCACTTTTAATTGCTTTCAGTATTATTTTTTCCACAAATCCATCAGAGGATAATTTCTTTAAGGGTTTAAAAAGGATTGGATGATGCGCAACAATGAGATTAGCCTTTTTTTCGATAGCCTCATCAAGTACGTCAAGAGTTACATCAAGACAAGTTAATACACTGGTAATGATGGTTTGTGGATCGCCAACCAAAAGGCCACAATTATCATAATCTTCCTGCCAGTTTAAGGGAGCATGGGAGGACAGGACTTGAATAATCTCATGTATTTTTGTCTTCATCGGATATCATTTTTTCAAAAATAAGAGAAGCAATATGGGAAGATGATAATTCTGGAATCAAAGGAATCAGGGCAATTTCTCCTTTGTTTTCAAGAACAAAAGCCGCACCAGCTATTTTTTCCAGGGTATAATCACTTCCTTTAGCAAGGACGTCTGGAACAATGGTTCTTATTAAATTTTCAGGATTTTCTTCAGAGAAAGGAATAACTAAATCAACAACCTCCAAAGAGGCCAGCACAAATGCTCTGAACTTAAGAGGATTAAAGGGTCTGTTTGGTCCTTTAAGAAATTTTACAGAAAGATCATCATTAATACCAACAACCAATTTTGATCCATACTTAGCTGCTTCAACAAGAGAATGAGCATGGCCGGCATGAAAAAGATCGAAACAACCATTTGTAAAAACTATTTTTTCGTTATTGATTTTCCATCTGGAAATAACCTTTTCAGCAGTTTCCAGATTGGGCATTATTTTACGTTCAATCTTTTCTAATGGATTCATTTTTCAACAACAGCAGCAGGCTTATAATTTCTATTTAAAATAGGAAGGCATATAAGGGAGATTGCCCCGTATAACAAAGTTCCTCCAATTTGAATTGTAAAAAAAGAAATATTAGCCCATGAAAAACCGTCTTCGTAGCTTATGCCATAAACGGCAAGTCCAATCTGAGTCATAAAATGGTAAGTTCCCATACCACCTGGCGAAGGCACTACGATACCCCATCCACCCAGTATAAATACCAAAAGAGCGGCTGATAAAGTTAAATTTTCTGTTACATGAAATGAAAATAGAGTCAGGTATGTCATTAAGAAATACATAGTCCAGATGATGACAGTATGCAGTAAAAAATTAGTTTTACTTGGAATCTGACGAATACTTTTTATTCCATTTACAAATCCTTCAAAAAGATGTCTGATGGTATTAAAAACAGACCATTTACTCATTGCTTTTCTAAATTTCCAAGTAATAAAAGCCGATAAAAGGAAAAAGAAAATCAGAAAAACTATCAGCCCTATTTTTTCACCAAATCTTTCATTAGGATTAATATATTTTATTGCGAGGGCAGAAATTTTATCAAATTCAATAATGAAACCTAACAGAGTGATGCCAAGGATCATGAATAAATCGGCAATTCTGTCAATGACAATTGTTCCAATCGCTTTTTCTACTGGAATTCTCTCGTATTTAGCTATAGAACCAGCTCTGGCAACTTCGCCAAATCGGGGAAGAGCTAAATTAGCCAGATAACCAACGATGGTAGTAAAAAAGGCGTTGCTCAATTTAGGATGATAACCCATTGGGTGTAGGAGCATTTTCCAGCGTATGGCTCTACTGAGATTAGATATGCCATAACAAAAAAGACTTAAATAAATCCAGACATAATTAACATTAGAGAAATCATTTTTTAATTTATCCCATAAGCTGCATTGTGCATCAGGAATATTTTTTAGAGCACAATCTTCCAGATAAGCCAGTTGTTGATTTCTATATAGAAGCCAGAGCAGTAAGAATCCGAAAGCAAAAAAAAGGACCAGTTGCAGACCCGTCAGCAATGTCTTTTTCATAAATAAAATGAGCTTTTATAGGCAATCAACGGTACATAAATAGCAAATATAAGGGAATAGCTAAAAGAGAGGGCATTGTTATCTTGTTATTTTTCCTTATTGTCGTAAAATTATCGTACTTTTGTAAATTATTTTGGAAATCTTCCATTATGGAATAGTACAAATGAAAGTCAATGGGTAAAATAAAAGTATTGATTGTAACCCAAGAAATGGAGCCTTATACGCTTAGTTCTGAAATTGCTAAACTTTCGAGGAAGTTGCCGCAATATATTCAGGAGAAGGGGATGGAGGTAAGGGTTTTAATGCCTAAGTTCGGATGTATTAATGAACGCCGGCATAGACTCCATGAAGTTGTTCGTCTGTCAGGTATGAATATTATCGTGGACGATGATGATTTTCCATTGATTATTAAGGTAGCATCCCTACCTGATATCAGAATGCAGGTTTATTTTCTGGATAATGATGATTTTTTCAAGGGTCGTGAAATTTTTCATGATGTTAAAGGAGCCGAATATGATGATAATTCTGACAGGATGATTTTCTTTTGTAAAGGGGTTATTGAAACGGTTAGAAAGTTTGGTTGGTCTCCTGATATTGTTCATTGTCATGGTTGGATGACAAGTTTAGTTCCCTTTTATTTGAAGACTGCCTATAAAAATGACCCTTTATTTAGTAAAGTAAAGGTTATTTATTCCGTTTTTTCTGAAACGCTTGAAAAATCTTTTGATACTAAATTTTTTACAAAGGCCAGTATAAATAATTTACAGGAAGCAGATCTTTCCGCTTTCCGCTCCGGGGATGAGATTGTCTTGCATCAAGGTGCTATCGTTTATGCCGACGCTGTAATTCAGGCTGAGGAAGGGCTCAACGAAGCATTACAGAGCGCTATTGATGCCATAAAGGAAAAACCATTATTGAAAATGGAAGGGGATGATATATTTTCTGGTATCCCTGATTTATATAGGTCGATACTTCCGGAAGAAGAAATTTAAGAGGTTAAACAACCATACTATTTGTTTTGTCCTCCTTCTTATTGCTATTAACGAATTGTATTAAGTTTAGTATTATGAGATATTTCAGGGAATTTGCCCTTTTTTCTATAGCTGCTTTTTTATTAAGTGCTTGCAATGATTCCACTACCTTTGGCTTGGATCTTTTAAATGAAGATGCCACTAAAGTTTCATTTTCGGATACCTTATTGGTACAATCAACAACCATAACGGGTGATTTAGCAGAGGTTTATTCCCCCTTCACAGCGGCAAGTGCCTATTTGTGCGGCCGATTGAATGATCCTATTTTTGGTAAATCAAGCGCCTCCATTTATATGCAGGTTTTACCACAACAGGGCTTATTTTACGATTTTAAGGACAAAAGCGTAGATTCTATTGTCTGGGTTTTACCATATGATACAACCGCTTTTTATGGAAATCTATCGGCCCCCATTACTTTTAATATATATCCATTGGCAGAACAAATGGATAGAACGAATACCTATAATTCAAACACTTCTTTTGCCACTGAACCAACTCCTATTGGTACTGTTACCGTAATCCCTACTTTTGCCTCTACTCAGGTTTTCGATTATCGTCAAGGTACAATTGATACGCTCAGGTTTCCCCAAATAAGGATACCAATCAATAAAACTACTTTTCTTAAGCCATTTGCACAGGCAGATAGTACAAATTATACTTCCGATGCAGACTTTTTTAAACTGTTTAAAGGAGCTGTTTTAAGACCAGCAGATAATGCTCAATCTATTGTGGGTATAAATTTGCAGAGTAATTATGCAGGACTTTATTTTTATTACAATGGCTCAACTTCGCCAGGGCAGTTCCAATATGTTACGAACGGGTATTCCGCAAAATTATCTTCATTTGAGCATGATTTTAACAGTTCAAAGCTCAAAAACGTTTTAGACAAGCCATTTTCAGCGGACGGATCCACCATTTATACACAGGCAATGGCTGGTGTATTGGGTGCTGTCAAGATACCAGAAATAACAAAATTGAAAGGTAAAATCATCAACTTCGCAGAATTAGAATTGAATATAGAAGCCATTAAGGAAGACAATACTACTTATTTTCCTCCTGCCTCGCAGATTATTCTATACTATAAAAATACTAGCGGAAATTATGTTGTTACTTCTGATGTAATTGTTGCAGGTGAAGATGTTTACAAGCTGGTAGGTGGAAATCCTATTGCAGGAGTCGATGGAAAACCAGGAAAATATAGAGTAAATTTAAGCACCCATCTCAATAGGATGGTAGATGGCAAGGTACCTTCTGAAATATTTATCAGGGTATTCCCAAGAAGTGAACGGGCTGCCAGAGCTATTTTTTACGGTGCAGGACATCCTCAATATGGTGCTAAATTAAAAATCACTTACACGGAATTACCAAATTAAAAAGAACTGCTGGAGCTCCAATGAAATTTTATAAATCCCAGGGATATTTCACTTCTGTGAGGGAAAGTCCTTCTGCGGGAACTGATAATCCTTGTTTTAAATAACTTTGATTTTCAAGCGCGTATGTAAGTTCTTCGAGACTCATTTTTTTTATCCCAACTTGGATCTGAGCTCCTACGATTAAACGAACCATACCCCTCAGGAATCTGTTTGCACTTATCTTGTAAACAGCACAATGATTTTCATTATCAAATAACCAGGTACTTTCTGAAATTTGACAATTCATGCTTTTGGCGCTATGTCCTGTCTTGCAAAATGGTGTAAATGCTTTGTATTTCGAAATAAGTTCAGCTGCCTCCTGCATTAAAACAGGTTCAGGTCTTAATGCGAAATTATATTTCCATGTATGAAGTAAAAGGAAAGGATTTTTTTGAAAAGAAATATGATAGGCATAACTTCTTTTACAAGCATCAAAACGTGCGTGTCTGGTGGAATCCTCTTGAAGACATATCTGTTTTATAGCGATATCCTTCGGAAGCATTCTGTTTATGGTGGAGAGAAAATGGGGTGGAAGGTCTTTTTCCATATCGAAGTGGAAAAAATATTGGCTTGCATGAACACCGGTATCAGTTCGACCACAGCCTACAATGGATATATTCTGTCTTAGAACGGTTGAAAACGAATTTTCAACCGTTTCTTGAACGCTTATTTTATTTGGCTGTCGTTGCCATCCATGATAATGGGTTCCTAGATAGGATAGTTCGACAAAAAATCTATTAAAATCAGTTTCCATATATTGACCTTTTAGGCCGCATGCTGGGAAGCTATTTTTGATCTGTTTAATTTTTCAGTAGCGTAGGTCAAATCTAAATTGAAAGTTACTTTATTTTTTTGGGAAGGCAACTCAAACATTGCATCGGTTAAGATAGCCTCACAAATAGAACGAAGACCCCTTGCTCCCAATTTAAATTCCATTGCTTTAGTAGCAATAAAAGAAATAACTTCATCAGAAAAATTTAATTGTACGCCCTCATAACTGAACAACTTTTGGTATTGTTTTACCAAAGAATTCTTGGGTTCTGTCATTATTTTGACTAAAGCATCGTGGTCTAAAGGATCTAAGTAAGTCAGAACAGGAAGTCTTCCGATGAGCTCGGGTATTAATCCGAAAGATTTTATATCCTGTTGAGAAACGTATTGCAATAAATTTTCTTTATCGAAAGATTTTTCACCTTCTTTTTTAAAGCCGATGACCTGTGTATTTACTCTCCTTGCAATAAGTTTTTCGATACCATCAAAGGCACCACCACAAATAAAAAGAATGTTTTCAGAATTAACTTTAACCATTTTTTGTTCAGGGTGTTTTCTACCTCCTTGGGGAGGAACATTGATATCGGTTCCTTCCAGCATTTTAAGTAAAGCCTGCTGAACCCCTTCTCCTGAAACATCACGGGTAATAGAGGGGTTATCGCTTTTTCTGGCAATCTTATCAATTTCATCTATGTATACAATTCCTCTTTCTGCTGCACTCACATTATAGTCACAAACCTGAAGTAAGCGACTTAATATACTTTCGACGTCTTCCCCTACATAACCAGCTTCTGTAAACACGGTTGCATCTACAATAGCGAATGGAACATTTAACAAACGGGCTATTGTTTTAGCGAGTAAAGTTTTCCCTGTTCCTGTACGACCTATTAAAAGGATATTAGATTTTTCAATTTCTACATCTTCCTCTTTAGGTTGCTGAAGTCTTTTGTAATGATTATAAACGGCGACAGAAAGATATTTTTTAGCTTCATCCTGACCGATAATATACTGATCTAATTTTTCTTTCATCTCCATAGGCGAAAGAATTTGACCAGAAAAATGGTTTGTTTTGTCAGAAGCTAATTTACTGTCTTTCCCTGGTTTTGAACGCACTCCGTTTTTTCCACCATACAATTCTTCCTGAACAATATCATGAGCTTGTTCAACACATACTTCACAAATGTGGGCATCAATACCAGCGATGAGCATTAATGTTTCCGTTTTATCTTTTCCACAAAACGAACAGTGAAAATTTAATTTGCTTTTTGCCATTTATTTTCAGAAGAATTAAGCTTCTTTCTTTTTTTCTTTGTTGCTTTTGTCCAAAACTTCATCCAGCAAACCGTAATTGACTGCTTCTTTTGAAGTCATCCAATTATCGCGATCACAGTCTTTTTCTATCACTTCATAAGGTTGCCCTGTATGGTTACTTAGAATATCATAAAGAGACTTTTGCTGTTCCTTCACCAAAGTGTAATAAATTTCCATGTCCGAAACCTGACCTTGCATACCACCCAGAGGCTGGTGAATCATTACACGGCTATGAGGAAGACCTGATCTTTTACCTTTGGTACCTGCTGCAAGCAATACTGCTCCCATAGAAGCAGCCATTCCTGTGCAGATAGTAGCAACATCAGGACTTATGTACTGCATGGTATCATAAATTCCTAAACCTGCAATCACTGAACCACCTGGGCTATTTAAAAATAATTGAACATCTCTTTTAGAGTCAGTAGATTCCAGAAAGAGTAATTGCGCCTGAATGACATTAGCTACATATTCATCAATAGCAAGACCCAGGAAAATAATCCTGTCCATCATCAGTCTTGAAAATACATCCAGCCCAACGATATTCATAGATCTTTCTTCAATAACATTGGGTGTAAAGGCTCTAATATCGGGGATAAAAGAACCAGATTTTTGGGCATATTTATCCAAGTGCATACCACTCATACCTAAATGTTGAACGGCATATTTACGGAATTCGTCTTTTTGAATCATGGTTGAGTTTTATTTAGTATGAAAACACCAGAATTAAATTAGGGTTTTAACCTTTGATGAATAAAAGATTAAAAAATTATTCAGCAGGGGCTTCTTCCTCCTCTTCTTCCCTGTTTTTCTGCTTATTGAATATTTTGGTTTTCTCCTCAAACTCTTCTTTAGACAAGGGAATTTCATTTAAGGTAACAGCTTGCTGAATTCTATGCATCATTAATGAATTCTCAATTTCATCGTAAGCCTGATTCACTTGTTTTTCGTCCTCCATCATTTTTTCTACCATATTTTGAATAAATGATTCCATGCCGGCAACCTGATTTCCGAAGTAACCACTGATTTTACTCCCAATATGGTTTTGAACCATTTCTTTCGTAACCGCGATATTCAGGCTGCTTAAAAGGAGGGATTTTAAATAACTCCATTTGATGGATGAAGTTACATCTGGAAATTCGTTTGAAAGCTTTTCCTCTGTTAAATTTTTATCAGATTCCAGCAAATATCTTTTGATGAAAGCTTCAGGAAGAGGGACCTCATGATTCGACATAAGTTTTTCCTGAATGTCCCTAAATAATAGACCATTAGAATAACTCAGAGTTTCATTACCGAGATGTTTTTTAATAACCGCTTTCCCTTCTTCGCTATTTGTTACATTATTAACGCCAAAAGCCTTCTGGAAAAAGGTTTCATCCTCAGTGGCAGGAAGAACTCTTTTTGCTTCCGTTATTTTAAGTTGAAACTTTTCAGAAATGGTACTTTCATCGCTGTCATCCAATTTTAGCACGTGTTTCCGAAATAGTTTTACATCCAGTTTAGGTTCTAAATCATAGACATTATCCACAGTGAAAGTATCTCCCACAGTAAGGATTTTGACCTGATCTTTTACTTTTTCACTTAAATCACTAAAGCTTACTACATTATTCACCCTTAAAGAATCAGCTGTTTCTGAACCATCAACTAATTCTGTGAAATCACAGGTTAGTAAATCACCATCTGTGAAGTCTTTTTCAATGGGGGATGGTTCTCCCAAATCTAATAGCAGATTTTTATAGGCTTCTTCAACTTTATCATCTGTGACTGCCTGCACAAAATAATCGTAGGTAGAATCTTTGTCAATTCCTTTAATTTTAACATCAGGATACAGACCTATGTCGAACAGGAATTCCATAGGTTCTGGTTTGAAAACATCAAAATCATAAATGGTTTGTTTTTCATTTATGAGTGGTTCTCCAAATAGAACCATTTTTTCTTCCCTGATATAGTTTGATAATCCTTCTTTGACTTCATTATTGACTAGGTCCAGCAATAAAGATTGGCCGTATAGTTTTTTAACGTAGCTTTCGGGAGTTTTTCCTTTTCTAAAGCCTTTAATTTGAGCTTTTTGAGCATATTTTTTTAACTCCGTATTTAACTTGGGAAGATAATCTTCTGGTAAAAGTTTAACAGTTAGAACGGCACTCAATTCATCCACATTTTCTCTGACAACAGTTGGCATAAGGCTGAATTATTTATTTAATGAAATGGGAAAGTCCTAAAAAATTTTGCAGTTACCCGAGAAGGATAACTGCAAAAAAAACATTTGTACGGGTGAAGGGACTCGAACCCCCACGCCTCGCGGCACCAGATCCTAAGTCTGGCACGTCTACCAATTTCGCCACACCCGCGTACAATTATTTTAAAAAGGCTAAAAATGCAGCTTTTTAATAAATCGAGCGCAAATATAAATTATTTTCTATTGAATATAAAATTTAATTTTAAAGATGAACCATTTTTTTTTAAAGATTACAAAAAAAGATTATTTGTGGGACGAATTTAGTATTTTAGGCGTTATCTATTAAGCAGATATAAAATTTTCTTACTTTTTGTTATGGAAACATTTTTGATTGCCGCTCCGGAAGAACTTAAAATAGTTGAAACAGCCTATGACGGACTTGTTCAGTCTATAAGGGTTTCAATGGACGCCAATGATCGGAATAATATCAGAGATGCTTATGAAATTGCCCTAAAGGCACACGCAAATCAACGAAGAAAATCGGGCGATCCATATATTCTACATCCAATAGCAGTAGCCAGAATTTGTGCAGAAGAAATTGGGCTAGGTCCTACAGGTATAATTTGTGCCTTACTTCATGATGTTGTGGAGGATACAGAAATTACGCTGACTCAAATAGAAAATAAATTTGGTGTACGCGTTGCCAAAATTGTGGATGGACTCACTAAACTTGATGCTGCTTATAATGCAGAAAGCCACCAGGCTGAAAATTTTAAAAAAGTACTGTCCACACTTATTGATGATGTTAGAGTAGTTCTGATTAAAATGGCAGACCGTTTGCATAATATGCGAACGCTGGGATTTATGGAACGGCATAAACAACTCAAAATAGCTGCTGAAACGAGCTATATTTACGCTCCTCTTGCACACAGACTAGGTCTTTACAATTTCAAAACAGAGTTCTTAGATCTGTGTATGAAAATTACAGATTCTGATACCTATCAGAAAATTGCTAAAAAACTAAACGAAACAAAAAGAGACAGGGAAAATTATATTGATAAATTTATAGCGCCGCTGAAGGAAAAATTAAATGAACTTGGCTTTGCGTATCGCATTTTTGGCAGACCTAAATCAATTTATTCAATATGGAATAAAATAAAAACGAAAAAAGTAGAATTCGAAGAGGTTTATGACCTTTTTGCAGTTCGTATTATAATTGATGTGCCAGCTGAAAAAGAACGAATTAGTTGCTGGCAGGCATATTCTGTTGTAACAGACGTCCATACGCCGATTGCTGACAGATTAAAAGATTGGATTACTACGCCAAAATCAAATGGTTATGAGTCATTGCATACGACTGTAATTGGTCCTGGTGGCCGTTTTGTGGAAGTACAGATTCGTACCGAGCGAATGGACGAGATTTCTGAAAAAGGATATGCGGCTCACTGGAAATACAAGGGCATTTCATCCCAACCCGATGTTTATGAACGTTGGTTAGACTCAGTTAGAGAAACAATTGAAAATCCTTCCGCCAATGCCATAGAGTTCTTGGTAGATTTTCGTGCGAATAGCCTTTTTAAGGAAGAAGTATATATATATACCCCAAAGGGAGATGTTCAGTTACTTCCTGCAGGCTCAACAGCCTTAGATTTTGCTTTCCATATTCATACTGATGTAGGCTACCATTGTACCTCCATCAGGGTCAATAATAAATTGGTGCCCTTTGGGAAGGTTTTAAAAAATGGAGATCAGATACAGGTTCATACCTCTAAAAATCAGAAACCTTCTGAAGATTGGTTGAAAATGACAACCACAGGTAAAGCTCAGGCTAAGATACGGTCGGCTATGAAGGAGGAAAGAAAAAGAAAGGGGGAAATTGGTAAGGAATATTTGGAAAGAAAACTTAAAAATCTCAGGGTTGAATTTGATGAATCTTTGGAGCATATATTAAAAGTATTTGATTACAAATCTTCCATAGACTTGTATTATGATATTGCAACTGAAACCAGAGATATTCAAGAGATTTTCAAAAAATTTCAGGTTGAAAATGGAAAGTTGAAGGAAATATCAACCCATAATAGTTTTCCGGAATCAGATAAACATGAAGTCGAAAAAAAGCATGCTCTAAAGTTTTCTGAAAAGCCCAAGTTATTGGTCAATGGGGAATCAGCTGAACAATATGATTATAGCCTTGCAAATTGTTGTAACCCTCTTCCCGGTGATGATATTTTTGCATTTTTAACTCATAATGTGGGACTGAAAATACACAGAAGTTCTTGCCCAAATGCTGCCCATTTAATGGTGAACTATGGATACAGGATTTTATCAGCTTCCTGGCAGTCAACCACAGATGTAAATTTTATTGCGGAAATAAAAATAACCGGAATTGATAGTGGGCCTGGTGTCATAGAGCAACTTTCTCACCAGATTTCATCACAGCTTGGTCTGAATATTCGATCTATGGTTATAGAAGGAGACGAAGGGTATTTTGAATGCAGATTAAAATTAGTTATAAAAAATACGGATCAACTGCATTTAGTAATAAGGTCTTTGCAAGGTCTTGATAATATTTCTTCCGTTGTTAGGTTGGATTGATTAAATTTGTGCAATAATTTAGAATGTCATGGTTGAAACAAAGACCACTAACGAAGTCTTTAAAGAGGTAAAGAAAATTTTTACTGCATTTCTGGAACAACAGAATCAGCGAAAAACTCCTGAACGTTTTGCAATTTTAGAGGAAATATATCACAGAACGGATCATTTTGATGCTGAAGCTCTATATATCCACATGAAAAATCAAAGTTATAGGGTAAGCCGCGCAACCGTTTATAATACCCTTGAGCTTTTAGTTCATTGTGATTTGGTAAAACGGCACCAATTTGGAAAGAATCTTGCTCAATATGAAAAATCATTTGGATTCAAACAACATGATCATGTCATTTGTCTGGATTGTGGTAAAGTTCTTGAATTTTGTGATCCCAGAATTCAACAAATTAAAACCATGATGGGTGAACTTTTGCATTTTAAAATAACACATCATTCCCTAAATCTATATGGACATTGTAATGGTGCGTGTGAAAAAGTAAAAAATGGATTATCTACTACGGCTTAAATAAACACCGGAAAGTATTAGAAACATTCCTGCCAAATTCCACCAACCTATTAATTCTCCGTCTAAAAATCCCCACATCATGGCAACTAATGGCATCATATAAGCTACCATTGATCCGAAAAGTGGTGATGTTTGTTGTATTAATTCGAAGAAAATAACCGAGGCTAATACCGTACTTACCAAGGACAAAAAGAAAATATAACCAACTGCTTGCCATGCCCCAGGCTGAACAGATAAAATTTCGGTAAAATTAGTGAAGCCTATTAAATAGACAAACAAGGGGAGTCCTGTAAGTCCAAATGAATATATGCTAATCTGAAAACTTGGGATATCCTTCAATTTTGTTCCTACCACATTGGTTCCCGTTCCATATAACAATGCGGCAATAACGATTAAAATTCCCCATCGAATTTCACCCTCTGGAACAAATATTTGTCCCTGCGTAAGCAAAAGATAGGCACCAATTAAACCTAATATAACGCCAAATATGCGTAGCCAGGCAAAAGGCAGGTTAAAAAACAATATGCCTAAGAATAAAGTGAACAATGGTGTCAGGGAATTTAAAATGCCTGCCATCGAGGAACTAATATGTAGTTGAGCATTTGCAAATAAAAAGGCTGGAATTGTACTGCTGGCTAATCCTACAAAAATAATTAAATGAACCTTTTTCCAGTTAAACTTTCGAAATTGCAAAATCATTAAAGGCAGAAAAATCATTCCTGACATACCCATTCTCAAACTGGCAACCTGTTCAGGCGGAAATACATTGAGGCCTTTTTTTATTAAAATGAAGGATGTCCCCCATATTAAGCTCAATATAACTAAAGTCAGATATGCTCTGCCTTTTGAAATTGTATTGGGAAATAGTATCCTTTTCATAAATTTTTGAGGAAATTTGCCACAAATTACCTTTTCTTTGCAGACTATGTTAACTTTTCAACCTTTAAAAGGTTTAACTTTTTTATACTTTACCTTTTTTTAGACAATATTGTAATATGAAAGTAACAGATTACTTGAAAAAATCAGTTGATAAAACACTTATTTCTTTTGAAGTCTTACCTCCATTAAAAGGAAGTGGTATGCAGGATATATTTAATTTACTGGACCCACTGATGGAATTTAAACCTCCTTTTATTGATGTTACCTATCATCGCGAAGAATATATTTATAAACGTCAGGATTCTGGTTATTACGAAAAAACGGCTATCAGGAAAAGACCTGGTACGGTAGGGATTTGTGCCGCAATTATGCATCGTTATAAAGTGGACGCGGTTCCTCACCTTATCTGTGGGGGATTTAATAGAGAAGATACAGAAAATGCACTGATTGATCTGAATTTTCTGGAAATAAATAATGTCCTGGCTCTGCGTGGGGATGCTCTTCAATTTGACTCTAAATTTGTTCCTGAGCAGGGGGGAAATGCCTACGCTCTGGATCTGGTAAAACAGATAGACGACATGAATCATGGTCGGTATTTAGACGAAAATATTGAAAATGGACAAAAAACTAATTTTTGTATTGGTATAGCCGGGTATCCTGAGAAACATTTTGAAGCGCCAAATATGGAAAGTGATCTTGCTTTTATTAAAAAGAAAGTGGATGCTGGGGCGGAATATATAGTGACTCAAATGTTTTTTGACAATCAAAAATACTTTGAATATGTGGAAAGTTGCAGAAATGCGGGTATTCATATTCCTATCGTACCTGGTTTGAAACCACTAACCAAAGTTTATCAATTGAGTTCCATTCCCCGACATTTTTATATAAATCTTCCCGAAGATTTGGTATCTGCTTTCGTTGCAGCAAAAACGGCAGAGGCAAAACGACAGGTTGGTATCGAATGGAGTATTGCTCAAAGTAAGGAACTTAAAGCCGCAGGTGTTCCTTGCCTCCATTATTATACCATGGGAGATGTGGATACTATTAAAAAAATTGCGGAATCTGTATTTTAATATAAATTTAGATTATCTTACTTAATATCATTCTAACTTTTATTGTACTATGTCTCATATTCAGCCTTTTATGAAGTCAATCTTGATTGCTTTTTTTCTATTGGTGATAAATGATTCTCTTTTTTCACAGCTCAAGTCGCCTTACAACTTTCTTTCTAACCGATTTGGGCAAGAATTTACGGCTCATGAATCATTGGTTGACTATGTAAAATATGTTGCTTCCAATAGTAACCAGGTTAAATTAATAGAATACGGTCGTTCCACGGAAAACAGACCTTTATTGCTAACCTTCATTTCTACCCCTGATAATTTAGCTAATTTGGAGCAAATAAGGGTTAATAATCAACGAAGAGCTGGATTATTGCCTGGGAAAACGGACCCTAAATGGAATGATTTATCCATTGTATGGTTGAGTTTTGGGGTTCACGGAAACGAAGCTTCCTGTTCAGAAACAGCTATGATTACGCTTTTTGAACTGGCAAATGCTGCTCATGAGGATATAAAAAGACAACTAAAAAACACACTCGTTATATTAGATCCAAGTTTAAATCCTGATGGTTATTCAAGATATACCCATTGGTATAAACAGGTTGCCACAAGGGTGCCCGATGTTAGACCTGACGCCAGGGAACATCAGGAGCCATGGCCCAGAGGCAGGCCTAATCATTACTATTTCGATTTAAATAGGGACTGGGCCTGGCAAACTCAAATTGAAACGCAACAAAGAATGGTTCAATATTTGAATTGGATGCCTCAAATTCATGCCGATTTTCATGAACAGGGCTATTCAAGTCCTTATTATTTTGCGCCAGCAGCAAATCCTTATCACAGTTATGTAACAAAATGGCAGAAAGATTTTCAATATCAAATTGGTAAAAATCATGCTAAATATTTTGATGCAAATGGCTGGCTTTACTTTACCAGAGAAGTTTTTGATCTTTTATACCCAAGTTACGGAGACACATATCCTACCTATAATGGGTCCATAGGAATGACCTACGAACAAGGTGGAATCGGTGCCGGTTTAGCTATTCTATTGCCCAATGGGGATACCTTAAAACTAGCGGACCGTATTGCTCATCATAAAACCACAGCATTATCCACGGTGGAAATGGCATCAGCGAATGCAACAAAATTAAACGAAGAATTTGGAGCTTTTTTTAAAAAATCCGCTGAAAATCCATCTGGTATATATAAAACATTTGTCGTTAAAAAATCAGCAGTTGCAGATCGATTGAAAAGATTTTGTGCCCTTTTAGATAAAAATGGTATTAAATACGGAACGGCTTCTAAAAAAATGAACGTTCAGGCATTTCAATATGAAACAGGAAAAAACACCTCCCTTGATATTGAATCTGGGGATTTACTCATTAATGCTTGTCAGCCAAGAGGTATGATGGCTCAAATACTTTTGGATCCTGAGGTGGAGGTGCAAGATTCTAATACTTACGATATTACTGCCTGGTCTTTGATTTACGCTTATGGCTTACCCGGTTTTGCAACTCAAACGTGTATTGAACCAGAGATTAAAGGATATTCTTTTCAAGAAACTCCTTCCATAAATGAGAAAACTCATTACGCATATCTGGTAAAATGGGAATCCATGGAGCAAGCTGTTTTTTTAGCAAAACTCCTTCAGAAGGGTATTCAGGTGCGCGTGGCAAATGAGCCTTTTTCTGTGGATGGCAATCAATACGAACGCGGAACATTGGTAATAACCAGAGGAGATAATCCTAAATCAGAAAATTTGTCAGCATTGATAGCTTCTTTTGCGAATGAAAATAAGATAATAGTAAAGCCTGTTTCAACAGGTTTCGTAACTTCTGGAAGTGACTTTGGATCGCGTAATTTTCAACTGCTAAAAGCGCCTAATGTAGCGGTTTTAGGTGGGGAGCAGGCAAATGCAAATGATTTGGGTCATATTTGGTTTTATCTCGAACAAGAATTAAAAATGTCTTTAGCTATCTTGGATGCTGCCAGACTTGACAGATCTAATTTAGATGCTTATAATGTGATTATTATTCCTGAAGGATATTTTAGATTTACGGATAATACTTTGGGTATCCTTTCTGGCTGGGTAAGAAAGGGGGGCAGATTAATCGTTTTGGGCGACGCCCTTTCTTTAATTAGCGGAAAATCTGGTTTCGCGCTCAAAAATGCTTCAGAGGAAGATGCAGCTTCAAAAGCTAACAAGGGATTATCCTTATCTGATTATGCGGGTGATGACAGACGTGAATTAAGTGAAGGTACCCCAGGCGCAATTTTTAAAGTAAAATTAGACCCAACTCACCCCCTTGCTTACGGGCAGTCAAACACCTATTTTTCTTTAAAAACGACTAATTCAACTTTTAAACTGGGAGGTGAAGGTACTTTTAATGTAGGAATCACAGATAAATCGTTTAAACCGAGCGGATATGTTGGATTCAAAGCACTGGAAAAGTTTAAAGAATCATTGACTATAGGGGCTGAATCGATGGGTCAGGGCAGTATGGTATATTATGTTGATAATCTGCTTTTCAGAGATTTCTGGGATAATGGGAAATTTTTATTCAGTAACTCTTTGTTTTTTAGATTTTAAAAAATGGAGCGTTATCTTCCTGCTCATTTTTACTGGTGGCCTGTTATTTTCTCAGGGGATACCTAAAAATACTTTGCCCATCGGTAAAATTGGTTTGGAAAGGATTAAGCCCGTTCGCTTTTCAAAACTGGATAATCAAAAATTGCTTAATGAAGAATTGGAAAAGCGTAAGAAGGGTTCTAATCCTTCTTTTGCAGTTACCCGGACAACTAATTTAAGGCCATCTGAGGAAGGGGAATGGGTAACCGTTAATAATGGGCAAAGTGAAATCTGGCGATTACGAATACAATCTCCTGGAGCGTTATCCTTGAATTTGGGTCTTTCAGATTTTTACCTTCCCCCAAATGCAAAATTATGGATTTATAACCTGTCTATGACACAGGTGGAGGGGCCTTTTGATTATAATGATAATGAAATTCATGGTCAAATGTGGACTCCCGCTATCTCTGGAGATGAGATAATCATTGAAGTTCTGGTTCCTTCAGTTGAAAAGAAATGGCTTAAGTTGAAAGTTGAAAAAGTGAATCATGATTTTCAAGGTATTTTTTCCATTTTATCAGGTAGTTGTCATTTAGATATTGCATGTGGTGCAAAAGAGGGATGGAAATTGGTAGATAATTACCGGGAGATAATGAGATCGGTAGGCATGTTTACAATAAATGGAAGGAATTTTTGTTCTGGTGCTCTCATCAATAACGGTAGGAACGATTGTAAACCTTATTTTCTAAGTGCTTTTCATTGTGACGTTAATGCATCAAATGCTCCTTCCGTTGTGGTTTATTGGAATTATGAAAATTCATCTTGCCGCCCTTTATTGTCCCAAATAAACGGAGGATCCGGGGATGGGAATAAAAATATATTTAATTCCGGAGCTATTTTTAGAGCAGGTTATGCTCCAAGTGATTTTATTCTGTTAGAATTAGATGACCCTGTGAAGGATGCTGCAAATCCATATTATGCAGGTTGGGATGCATCATCAAACTTACCTGATGATACTCTTGTTTGTATTCATCATCCTAATACACAGGAAAAGAGAATCTCCATTTCTTACAGAAAAACGTATAGAGGTCAGTGGGGTCAATTAGCTAATGAGGTGGCTTTTGGAAACCATCTGATTATTCCAAAATGGGATGTTGGGACTACAGAAGATGGTTCGTCTGGGGGGCCTTTGATTAATAAAAATAAACAAATAGTCGGGCAACTACATGGCGGATCTGCAAGTTGCTCAAATAACTCGTTCGACGCTTTTGGCTGGTTCTATAGTTCATGGATAGGTGGAGGGAGTCCCATGAACAGGTTAAGCGAATGGCTCGATCCTGAAAATAAAGGAATCAAAAATATGACCGGCAGAAACGGTATCCTTTGTAAAATGGGATTAGCAACCAGTGTCAGTAAAATTAATTTATGCACACCCGATAACATGAACATTCAGGTATTTGCAGGATCCGCTTTTTTAAAGCCTGTTTCTTTTGATTTAATAGGCTCTTCAGCTTCGATTTCCTATTTATTCAATCCAGTTATTGTGCCGCCTGGAGGTACTTCCACTTTAACAATAGCCTCAAAACAAGGAAATGTGCCTGTTGAAAATAAAATCCAGGTTAGAGGAATTTCTGGCACGGATACAGTCTATACAGAGTTGGTTTTAACTTTAAATAAAATACCGGAAAGGGTGGTTTTGAAAGGTGAATTGTCTGGTCAGGAAATAGAACCAAAATTGACCTGGTATAAATTGGCTGGAGCTTTTAACTATCAGCTTGAAATTGCTAAAGATTCTTTTTTTAATCAAATAGTTTCAGATTTAACATTGTCTGATACAGTAATAGCGATAAAAGGACTGGAATATGACAAAAATTACTTTTACCGGATTAGGGCTAAAAATGATTGTGGTCAATCTCCTGCGTACACCACGGGCAGTTTCTCTACGCCATTAGATTTAAGACTGCAAATTGTCGATTTAAATAATGTCCTTTGTGTTCCTTCTGATTTAAAAGCAAGGTTAAAAGTTGGAGCTGGCTTTTCAGGCCCTTTAAATATAGCCTATACCATCGTTCCAGATGTTCCTACGTGGAAATTTTCTGCATTGGATGCAGATAAAAATTTATTTAATTTGAATGCAACAGCTACGCAGGACAGTTTAAAACCAGGTATTTATATGGTAAAAGTGGTGGTTTCGGATGGACAGAACAGATCAGAAACAAATTTTAATTTCCAGTTGAAGGGATTGCCCCCTAAGCCAAGTCTCAATTTGCCAGAGGATAATGAAGTTTTGCTAACTCCTCGTCCACAAATATCCTGGTTCAGTGAAAATCTTACAGATAATTATGTTATTCGGGTGGCTAAAGACAGCCTGTTTCAAGAAATAATCTACGCAGGAGAAAGAAATTTGAACTTTTATAAATTTTCACAAGACCTGGAAAGCGGTGCTTATTATTGGCGGATAAAGTCAAAAAATGATTGCGGTGAAAAGGCCAGCGAAATAAGAAAATTTAAATTAAATCTAAATGATTTAGGTTCCTTGTTTAGATGGCAAATTGCAGTTGAACCTAATCCTGTGAGCGATTTGGTAAATGTGCATCTTTCAGAAAAACTATCCGATATTACCATTAGTATTTATAGTATTGAAGGTAGATTATTATTCTCTCAGCTCTACACCGAGGAAAAAAATCATTTTTCTATCGATATTCATTCCTTTCCTCCTGGTATTTATGTGGTTCGTATATTGTATAAACAAGGAAGTTTTTCGAGAAAGATAGTAAAGCATAGTTACTAATTATGCCTAATATACGAATTTTAATGACTCTGTTTTACTTGATTATTGGACTATTTTTAAATGGTCAATCTGATAGCCTTTTTAGCTTCAGTAAACCTGCTATGGGTACTTTATTTCAGGTGTTTTTTTATGCAAATAAGGAAGTTAACGCAGATATAATTTCGGAAAAGGCATTTGAACGCATTCGTCAGCTGGACAATATTTTAAGTGACTATAAGGAAAATGCGGAAGTTTATCAATTAAACGTGAAACAACCACTGGAATGGAAAAACATTTCAAAGGATCTTGGCATTGTTTTAAAGGAGAGTATTAAATGGAGTAAGATAACGGGGCAATATTTTGATCCGGCCATGGGAAGTCTCACCCATCTTTGGAGACGGGCAAGACGAAGAAATGAATTTCCTTCTGACTCATTGCAAAAAAAGGCAATGGAATATTCTGGCATTCAATACATTGCTTGTAGGAAAAAAAATAATTTTTACCAATTTAAATTCTTAAAAAAAGGAACAAAACTTGATTTTGGCGGTATTGGAAAGGGTTATGCAGTTGATGAAGCGTTGAAAATATTAAAGAAGCTAGGTTTTCCAAGAGCAATGGTAACGGCGGGTAGTTCTTTGGCTATGGGAAAAGCTCCTCCCTTAAAGGAGGGATGGGTTGTTGAGCCTGATAGTTCTTTATTCCCTTTCTTAGGGAAAAGATATGTTAAAAATACGACGCAATCTATATCTGGAGATCAACAACAATTTTTAGAATGGGAGGGTAAGAAGTACAGCCATTTGTTAAATCCACTTACAGGAGGACCTTTAACTATCAGCTCAACATGTTTGGTCGAGGGTCCTAACGGAATG
Source organism: Bacteroidota bacterium (assembly GCA_041159865.1). Classification (GTDB taxonomy): domain Bacteria; phylum Bacteroidota; class Bacteroidia; order Chitinophagales; family Saprospiraceae; genus BJGN01. Next base: position 6,191 of record JBEAXK010000015.1, on the reverse strand, counting down.
ATAACAGATGCTTTGGGCACAGCTTTTAGTATCATGGAAAAAGAAAATATATATAAAATTCTGCGGTACAGGAAAAATATCAAGGTAATGTGTAAACGAGGGGATACACTTCTTGAAGTAAATCTAAATAACAAATAATTAAAGATGTCCGTTTTATATCAAGAATCAGAAAAAGGTAGAGGCCATGCAGGCATCGTCTTATATGATACAGGAAAAATGGTGTCCCACGTACAAATAATTTATTAACCAAAGATTAAAAGCAAAAAACCGTTTTGATAAAAAAACCCTTTTCCAACTTGGTGGAAAAAGGGTTTTAAATTTTTGGCTGTAAACGCTGGTATTTATAAGTTAAACCTTATAAACGCCCGGCATGGCTATTTTATAATGTCCTGAAGCATCTGGTAAAGACTTAGGATTTGCGTTCCAGTCTAATTTTTCAGGGAAAAGATTTTCAGGTGAATTAATGGCCTGTTCCCAGGAAATAACCTGACCAGAATAAGTAGCCATTCTTCCAAGAATGGCCGTCATGGTTGATTTGGCGCCATTTTCAAGATCATTGATAACCTCTCCTTTTCTAATAGAGGCAAAAAGCTCTACATGTTCTTGCTGATAAGGATTTGGATCTCCTTTTCGGTTATGTTTAAAAATAACATTACCTTTTAGATCCGTCATGGTTCCATTACTTTCTGCGCGGCCTTTTGAACCAATAATATGTTCAGAAACTTTATCGGCACAACCTTTAATATGTCGACATTGACTGTTTAAGATAGAGCCGTCGGCATAGGTATATTCCACGTAGTGGTGATCATAAATTTCACCAAATTCTTTACCAGTACGAACCTGACGACCACCCATCCCCTGGGCTTTAACTGGATAATCTTTTTTAGCCCAGTTGAATACATCGATATTATGTATGTGTTGTTCCACAATATGATCTCCGCAAAGCCAGTTAAAATAGTACCAGTTTCGCATTTGATAAGTCATCTCTGACATGTCTGGCAAACGATCTTTCACCCAAACACCAGATCCATTCCAATAAACCTGTCCACTGGTCACATCTCCAATTTCTCCGGCATGAATGCGTTTCATTATCTCGCGGTAAACTGTTTCATAATGACGTTGAAGACCAACGACTATATTTAATTTTTTCTGTTTACTAACTTCAAGCAAACCCATTACTTTGCGGATACCTGTGGCATCAGTAGCGAGTGGTTTTTCGCAAAAAATATGTTTATTGCTATTGATAGCATATTCCAAATGATCAGGTCTAAATCCTGGAGGGCTGGTAAGAATAACGACATCTGCCAGATCGATAGCTTTTTTGTAGGCATCGAAACCTGAAAATTTATTTGATTCAGGCACATCAATCTGCGTTTTAAGTGAAGTGGTTGCTCCCTCTGTTTCATTCACTTTATCAGAAGTGATATATTTATAGCAACTATCGACCCGGTCTCTAAATGCGTCGGCCATTGCGACTAATTTAGTATTTGGATCAGCGATAAGTGCCTGAACGACGGCACCGGAACCTCTGCCACCACAACCTACTAAAGCAATTTTCAGGGTTGCTGCAGGTTGACCTGACAGGGCACGAAGATCAAAAGGAAGCGAAGCAAGCATTAAACCACCGGTTGCCAGAGAAGCATCCTTTAAAAATTCCCGACGATTTACGCCTGGTTTGTCAAAAGAATCTGATGAAGACATTATTTAGGATTTTAAGTAATTAACAAATAAAATTTTTAAGTAACTAAAAATAGTAAAATTTATTTAAACAAAATAATTAATTAACCTTCATCTAATACTAAAGACCAAAATGCCTCTTGTTCTTCTTTAGTAGGTTGCAGGGCAGGTTTAACTAATCGAATACCAATAAATGGGGCATCGGAACACCACCAGAAACTTTTTGGAATTTGAGGGTCTCTTCTCTGCCAGGAGGGATTTGATGAAGTTCGGGCAGAAGATCGAAGAACTGGAGGATTTTCATCCCATGAACCTCCTCTTGCAGTACGAGGGTGTAGTTTGTCAGGACGCCTCCATGGCGAATTTGAAGCAGAACCCAATGTAGCGTAATAATCTGCCTGATATTGATCGAGCGTCCATTCCATGACATTACCGTGCATATCATAAAGCCCCCAAGGATTAGGTTTTTTCGATTTAACAGGATGGTATTTATCTTCGCTATTATTAAAACTCCAAGCATATTGATCTAACAATGCAGGATCATCACCAAAAGAATAAGCTGTATTTGTACCGGCTTTACAAGCATATTCCCATTCAGCTTCTGTTGGAAGCCTATAAAATTCACCTGTTAGCTCACTTAACCATTTACAAAATGACAAAGCAGCATATTGGGTCATACTGGTTGCCGGGAAACCATATTTTCCCATGCCGTAACTGGGATCTAAATAGGGAGTACTCGGTTTGATGATCGCGTCCGCATTATTTTTAATCGCCTCACTGGCATAAATTAAAGCAGCTCTTTTTTCTTTATCCGTAAATAATTCATATAAATCCCAGGTTACTTCTGTTTCAGAAATAAAAAATCCATCTAGTTTTACCTTAACTTGTTGACCTTCGTCCATATTTCTGTTTAGTTCTGAAGATGGGCTGCCCAACATAAAAGATCCGGGAGGTACAGATATCATGTTAAAGGAAACAACTGAGCCTGGAATAGAAACAGATTGAACGGACTGACTCCTGGATGAAATGGCATGAAATAAAAAGAGGATTCCTATTGAAATATTTTTCATAACAACTTATTTACCTGAACGTTAAATAAAATAGTTACTTTTTCGCCGGACACGATTTGTCCAAACATGGCCGAGGGGGGTTCAACGTCAAAATCTTTCATGTTCATAGAATAAGAACCAGCAAAAGACAGGTTTTTTTCAGCATTGAAGGTAGCATTTACGAAAAGAGACACCGGTTTTTCTACTCCTGCAACATTGAGCGTTCCTGTTGCCTCCAGCTGGGTAGATCCCGTTTTTGAAGGAGTTGATTTTATATTATTCAATGTAAACACGATTAAGGGGAATTTTTCTGATTTCAAAGCATTATACAGCTTTTTTTCCATTGCTGCACCTCTGGGACTTTTGATGCTCTCAACAGGAACAGAAACTTTAAGGGTTTTAATTTTGCTGTTTTCAGACCAAATTCCTTTGGCCAGAACTTTACTGTCCATTTCAATGGCACCATCTACCTTTGTTACATTACAAGTCCAGTCATGCAGCGTTGAGGTGCCTTGAATCTGCATGGTCGTTTTATCGGAAAAGGAAAACTTTTTGATTTGACCTGATACATAAGTGTTTAGGAAAAAAGAAACAAAAAGAAAGGGGAGAAGTAGTTTTTTTAACATCGCTGAATATCGTATAGGGTTTAATAGGAATCGTACACAACAAAACTAATAAAGTAAATCAAAAAATAGGTCAATTTGCAAATAAATTGTATATTCGCCCCGCAATTTAATTTTTTAACCAAAATCTACCTTTCGTAGATATTAAAACAAAAAAAATGTCTGAAGAAAAAGACGAATTAACAACTCCTGAAGAATTAATTGATGCTGTAGAAGAACAGCTGACTCCAGAGGTAGAAGAGGTTGTTGAAAAAGCAGAAGAACCTGCTGAAATTGTGGAAGAGGAAGAGGAAGTTGAAATGGAAGTATTGCTTGCCGGACAGGAATCTGTTGGTACTGCACATGATGATTTCAATTGGAATATTACAAATAAAGGGGGTATAAACTATTCTGAAGAAGAATCTATTTCTTTCAAAGAACAGTATGCTTCAACCATGAATGCTGTTTTAGAAAATGAAATTGTTAAAGGTTTCGTTACATCTATTAATGGCGGTGATGTGGTACTTGACATAAACTACAAATCGGATGGCTTAATTCCTTTGTCGGAATTTAGAGATATTCCTGGTTTAGCAGTGGGTGATTATGTTGATGTATATGTAGAGCAGCAAGAGGATGGCCGTGGTCAACTAGTGCTTTCTCGTAGAAAGGCTAAATTATTAAGATCATGGGAGAGCATTGTTGACTCTTATGAAAATGGTACTATCATTAAAGGTACAGTTATCAGTAAGACAAAAGGTGGTTTAATTGTAGATTGCAGTGGATTGGAAACTTTCCTACCTGGATCACAGATAGATATCAAACCTATTGTCGATTATGATCAGTATGTTGGTAAAACGATGGAGTTCAAGGTAGTTAAAATCAATGAAACCATTAAAAATGCTGTCGTTTCTCATAAAGCACTTATAGAAAGTGATTTGGCTGAACAACGCGAACATATCATTGGTAGCCTTGAAAAAGGTCAGGTGTTAGAAGGTGTCGTTAAAAATATCACTGATTTCGGTGCATTCCTTGATTTAGGTGGTGTTGACGGTTTACTTTATATCACCGATATTTCATGGGGTCGTATCAACCACCCAATGGAAGTTTTGAGCTTGAACCAGAAAATCAGTGTTGCGGTTCTTGATTTCGATGAAAACAAGAGACGTATTTCATTAGGTCTTAAACAATTACAACCACACCCATGGGAAGTTCTTGCAGCAGGTATAACAGAAGGTTCTACGGTTAAAGGAAAAATAGTAAATATCGAAGATTACGGTGCTTTCCTTGAATTACAACCAGGTGTTGAAGGTTTAATTCACGTTTCAGAGGTGAGCTGGAGCAACCAACCAGTTAATGCCCGTGAATATTTCAGATTAGGTCAGGAATATGAAGCAAAGGTAGTAACTATCGATCAGGATGACCGTAGAATGTCTTTGTCGCTTAAGCAGTTAAGTTCCGATCCTTGGAGTGAAATCGCTAAAACTTTCCCTGTCGGTAGCCGCCACAGTGGAGAAGTTAAAAATCTTACGCCTTATGGTGTGTTTGTTGAGTTACAAGAAGGAATTGGCGGTATGGTTCATATCTCTGATCTTTCCTGGACAAAGCGTTTTGGACATCCATCTGAGTTCACAAAGGTTGGAGAGAAGATTGATGTTCAGATATTAGATGTTGATGCTGAGAGTCGTAAACTTTCTTTAGGTCACAAACAGTTGGAAGAAAATCCATGGGATACTTTCGAAAACGTATTCCCAGTAGGTTCTTACCACGAAGCTACTATCTTACGTCGTGATGATCGTGGCGCTATTGTTCAGTTACCTTATGGTTTAGAGGCATTCGCACCGATTAAGCATATCCGTAAAGAAGACAACTCACTTGCTGAACCTGAAGAAACATTGACGGTAAAAGTCATTGAATTCAACCGTGACGACAAGAGAATTTTGGTTTCTCACTTACGTTATATCGAAGACATAAAGAAAGAAGCAGAGGAATCAGTTAAGAAAGAGAAGGTCGTTGAGAAAGATAAAACTCGCCAGGCTGTTAAAAAACAGCAGAGTTCAGTTGAAAAAACAACTTTAGGAGAACTTGAGGGATTAGCTCAGCTAAAAGAGCAATTAAATCAAGGTTCTTCAACAGAAGAATAAATGTAATTTCAAGGTATTAAGATAAGGTTTTTTTAAAACGAAACCTTATCTTTACGCCCTCTGGCGCGATAGCTCAGCCGGTTAGAGCGCAGGATTCATAATCCTGAGGTCGGGAGTTCAAGTCTCCCTCGCGCTACAAAAATGGAAAGGACTTACGGTAATTCGTGAGTCCTTTTTTGTTACGGTATGAGGTTTTTTTTAAATTTATACCATGAAAAAAACGATAGCAATACTTGGTCTGCTCCTTTTAATTCTTTTTGAATTTGCCAGAGTATATTTGATTATGCCAATGCCAGGCAGTCAAAATTTTAATTCAATCGATTTAGCCTATTTTTTAGGCTCTAATAAATGGATTATTCGACTCATCGGGTATCTTTTGGTGTCTATTCCATGCGTTTTGATCCTTAGGAATGCCAATAAAACAGAAAAAATAGTCATAGGAGGATTGACTGCCATTTATTTATGCGTCTTTTATGTCTGCACATTTGAAATGGAAGCAGATAAAATGTTCTATCAGCCAACTAAAGTGGTAAAAACTTCTTTATCAGCAAATAAAATTCCTGATAATAAATTAGTCATTGGCGTGGTGATAGATAATGTAGCGAGTGCTTATCCAATTCAATTAATAGGTTATCATCATCAAGTAGTTGACCATATAAATGGTAAACCTATAATGGTTACTTATTGTACTGTTTGTAGAACGGGCAGGATTTATAGTCTTA
>JBEAXK010000009.1:0-7217 GCA_041159865.1 Bacteroidota bacterium | reverse complement strand
TCATTAAATTCTACCACGTTTCCACCTTGATTTCTAAAAGCGAATATTCCATTTCTGGAAAGGTCTTTAAAATGATTATGCGCTATATAATTTCCTGGTTCCATTGCCATTGAAGCTGGCCTGGAATCGATATGCACGCCACCACCATAGTAACGAATCTGTCCGCAGTGTTCCACGATATTTCTGGTAATACGATTAAGTATCGGAAATACTTTTGAAGCATTTTCCCCTTGGCTGTAAATTTTTGTATCATCCATATAGGATAATCTTGCACCGGTAAGAAGAACCCCACCACCTCCTGCATTTTCTACCGTATTATGATCAAAAATATTGTTTTTACTGTCCAGATGGAGCCAAAGTGCATAGCCTCCAATATGATTAAAATGACAATTCGTTAGTTGACAATTTTGAGTATTTTCCATTACAACTGCTGCATCAGTATGAACCCTCGGTTCTATTTGTCCTAAAGTGTAGGTTGTATGACTAAAATGAAACCCCTGGAAAAAAATATTGCTCACATGAGATTTTTTTTCAATATCTCCTTTTAAATAAAATATTCTATTCAGGTAAGGTGCGATAATTTCAGATTTATTTGGGTTTTCACCTTTAAGTGGTTTATAGTATAGTTTTCCTTCCTGATGATCCAAAAACCATTCTCCCGGCATGTCCAATTCATCTTTTACTCCTTCTATCCAAAACCAACTATCTTTATTTATTTCACCATGAAGTTCTCTTGGCCCTAAATCGATATGGTTATTTACTACATCAACACCAACAACATCATTCCACTGATTAAAAAATCTCCATCTGGGTACTATATTTATCTGTGCATCCTCCGCTTCACCCCAGCTTTTATTTACTTTTTCAACAGAAACTTTTAGAGGACTGGAAAGTGTTGACGAGGCATATAAAAATGGATTTGATTCATTTTTGTTAGGATAACGGGCACGAATTGCCCTATTACCATTTACGAAAAGCTCTCTAAAATTCCATTGATTGGGTGGAATTTTAGCATATTTTTCTGGTGCATGAACCTCTCTTTTCCAACCCTTTGCCTCAGGCACATTTGTGTACCAAATGCCCTTATCGTTTTTAATCCATTTGCCTGAAAAGCGCTTACCTCCACTCAATATAACCTTTTCTCCATCAGCAGCTTTCCAGAGAACCGGTGCAGATTTTGTGCCAGAGTCTTCAGGCGAAAATTCAATAGTTTGGTTCAGAAAATACACTCCTCCTCTAACGATCACCTCAATGGGAACATCAGATTCCTTTTGTTTCTCTAATTTAACCGCATTTTTTGCAGCTTCAAACCCAGCAAAAGGAAATTCAATGGTTCCCGAATTCTGATCATTTCCATCTAAGGATATATAAAATCTCTTTACCTTTTCTGAGGGTAGCTGAAAAGATAAAAAAGTTAAAATCGAAAAGATACACCCTAAAAAACTTAAAAATCTGAGCATAAAAATAGTTTTAGCAAAAGAACAATTAATCATTCACAAAGGAATCATTCCTTGTTCACAAATTAGTGCTTAAATTAAATATTTCAATACCCTGGATTCTGAACAAAACCTGGATTTTTATTTACGTCTAATTCTGCCTGAGGAATGGGCCACAGATAATTTCCAGGCTTAAATACTCTGGGATTATCCATAATCTTAAAATTACCTGAAATATCCAACAAAGAATTAAAGGAGGAATAATCTACAGAACTATTGGCATCAAGAGAAGGAACAGGCAGTTTATAATAGTTATTTTTATTTTGTGATTTTCCAAATAAAATACCACTCATCACCTTTTCTGCAATTTTCCACCTGCGAATATCAAAGAGTCTCAACCCCTCTCCAACAAGCTCTACTTTTCTTTCCCTCCGAATAATGGATCTCAATTCTGCCTGATTTGTAGTAGTAATGGCAGGATAAAGCGTTGTTTGTGTTGGATTAACTCCATAACCGCGTGCACGAACCTGGTTAATTGCATTTAAAACAGAGGCATCAATCTGGTTCAATTCAACTTTTGCTTCTGCATAAGTTAATAAAACCTCAGCATACCTGATTAGCATAAAGCCCAATTCAGATTGTGTATTCAATACAAGGTCAGCCTGATCGAGATATTTTTTCAATAGAAATCCTGAATAAGTTGAAAAGGCATTGGTCACTTCTAAATTGGCAATTCTGCCAGGAGTAGGTGTAAATCTTTGACATGTTATACTGTCAGGATGGAAAGTAACATTGAAAGTAATCCCTCCTGTGCCGAACCATGCGTCTCCATCACCAAGTAACGCCTGTCGCATTCTAGGATCTCTGTTTTTAAATGGATCAGCAGAGGAATAGAGGGGAGATTTATCGATTGTTTTCCCATCTATACATTCATAGCTGTCAGCCGCCGCCCTAGTAGGTACTATGCCTGAAAATCCGCTCGAGTTTCTTGCCTGCATATTAGCAGATATTGCATTTACTCTTACTGTTTGTTTATAATCATAGGATAAAATGGACTCTCTTGAATTTTCTCCTGCATAAGTAAACAAATTTCTGTAATTCGGATAAAGAGAATGATATCCCAAGGCAATAACTTCATTAGAAGCACTTGCTGCAATATCCCATTTACCATAATATAACGCCATACGAGCTTTGAAGGCCAAAGCGGCTGTTTTTGTAGCACGACCTATATCTAAACCTATATGAGATACAGGTAATTTTATAGCAGCAGTATCTAGTTCACGAATAATAAAATTAAGGACTTCCGTCTGAGGAGTTCTGGGTAAAAATGCATCTTTTGCATTTAAATTTTTTTCAACAAGAGGAACATCTCCAAATAGAGAAATTAAATTTCCATAATAGTAAGCACGCAAAAATCTTGCTTCCCCCTCTATCCTGTTATAAAGTGCTGCATTCGTTACCGTTTTTGCTTTTGACATATTTTGCAGTAAGTTATTGCACCTGCCTATACCTGCGTAATATTGTGTCCAGATACTTGTAATTATAGGTGTACCAGGTGTATGCTGTCCCAAGCCAATGGTTTGTATATCAGAAGCTGGTCGATACCACATAACATCGGAGGTTGCATCAATCAGCATTTGAATTGGAAATCCCCCGTTAGTAAAGGATAAATTGTTGTAAGCAGCATTTACAGCAAGTAAAAGCTCATCGGAAGTTTTAAAAAAATTTTCGGTATTTGGCTGATCCTCAGGATATAAGTTTAAATATTCTTTATCGCAACTAAAAGATCCCAAAAACAAAAACAGATAAATGATATAATAGAAATTTTTCATGTTTCTTTTTTTTAAAATTATTTTAAACTGACTCTTAGGCCTGCAACATAAGATGTTACCTGCGGATAATTAAAAGGGTTACCCAAAGGTGCTTCCGGATCATACCCTGGCATTTTATCCCAGGATAAAATATTCTGACCGCTTAAATAAACTTTAAATAAAGAGAAAGGAGTCTTTTTAAGCAAGGAAGGGGAAAGGGTGTATCCAATGGATAAGTTCTTTAACTTCAAAAAAGAGGCATCAGTTACCCAATAACTTGAATTTTGTTGATTATTTGTTTGTGAAATAAAAAACCTCGGATAGGTAGCGATTAAATTTTCAGCTTCGGTTTTAGTAGTACTCCATCTGCCAAGGTGAATATCTCTGACACTTCCAGCATTGAAGAAAGCCCAGGAAGCATCTTGATTTTGATAGCCATTGTATTTACCTATACCCTGAAAGAAAAGATTCAAATCAAACCCTTTGTATTCAAAAAAGAAATTTGCACTATAGGTGTACCTGGGTATTCTGCTTCCTATTAAAACTCTGTCGGCTGCATTAATTATTCCGTCCTTATTTTGATCAACATAGCTAATATCTCCAAGTTTTACGGTTCCAAATTGTTTGGGACTGTCCGTAAGTTGAGCCTGATTAAAAAATAAGCCATTCGCTTGAAATCCAAAAATAGAACCAATTTCTTGTCCCTCCTGAGTAATTTGGAAACCAGAGATATACGGGCCAGTTCCTTTAAGGTCTATTACTTTATTTTTTACATCTGAAAGAACCCCTACGATATTAAACTTAAAATCTTTACCTATTTTATCATTGTATCCAAGTTGAAAATCCCAGCCCTTATTTTCTACTTTTCCAGCATTTTGAACCCCTGCAGAAAGACCAACAATTAATGGAATAGGCAAAGTAAGTAAAATATCATCTGTATTTTTTATATAGTAGTCAAATTCTACATTTAACTTATTAGCTAAAAAAGCAGCATTTAAACCAAAATTTAATATTTTGGATGACTCCCAGCTAATTTCTCTGTTTGCCACATTATTTTGAGCTGCAACACTTATTATATTGTTATTTAGAACGCCCTGCCCTAAGGTTATTGATGAAATATAGGGGTAATTACCAATATTCTGATTACCAAGCTCACCATAAGAGGTTCTAAATTTCAATAAATCAAGCCATTTAAAATTATTCATGAATTTCTCCTTGGTAATAATCCATCCTGCCGAAAAGGATGGGAAAAACCCGTACCTTTTAAATTCTTCTGCAAATCGCGAAGAACCGTCATACCTGGCGTTTATTTCTAAAAGATATTTGTCACTTGCCACAAGATTTATGCGACTAAAAAGAGATCTAAGAGCCCAGGCATTGGCGTCTCCACTCACATTTTGATTGAGTGCTGGGTATGCATTTAGTTGAAGCAAATCGGGAAACAAGGTAAGTTCTCTGGATGCTGAAAAAGTTTGATTTCTACTATCTGTTTGTTCCGCACCCAAAAGGAGGTTAAAATCTAATCCCTTAAATGATTTGGCATAATTTACTTGAGCCTTTAAATAATTTGTAAGCGTATTTGAATTTGAGTTTGATAAGGTTGGTTTATTTGGATTGCTAAATAAAAGTGCTTTTGTATCAATATTAAAATAATTAATTTTACTCTGGTTATTACTTGAGAAACCCGTTGAAAAATTAGGTGCATAATTAAGATTGATATCTAAGCCTTTCAACGGTGTAAAAGTTGTCTGAAAATTAATAAACGCTGTATTTACTGTGGAGTTATTAACCCCTGAGTCGTAAGAATAAGCTAAAGGATTTCCCCCCTCCCAACCTGGACCCCAGGAACCGTCAGAATACTTTGCTGCATAAATAGGAGGAACTCTGTAAACCTGGCGAAATAGTTCACTATAACCTACACTCGGGGTGATATTATTATCTTTCCGAAGGTTTATATCAAACTGAAACTTTAGTTTTTCCGATGCTTTGTAATCTGCATTCAAACGAAGGCTGTATCTTTTAAAACCAGAATTGTTTACAATACCATTTTGATTCATGCTATTTAAAGCAGCCAGTAATTTAATACGTTCTGTACCTCCACTCAATGTTAGATTATGTTGTTGCTGTAATCCTTTTGTAAACGTTGCTTTTTGCCAATCGACATTTGGAAAATGGTCAGGATCGGTTCCATTTTTAACAAGATATCCGTTGATGTATTCGTCAGTAAATCTGGGAGAACCACCTTCATTAATAAGTGCTTCGTTATACATTTTCATAAACCCAACGGCATCCAGATAAACAGGTTTGTCACCAGGTCGCTGGCCTCCATAAAAAGCATCATAATCAACTTTCATTTTCCCAGATTTACCTCTTTTAGAGGTAATAAGAATTACACCGCTTGCTGCTCTTGAGCCATAAATGGAAGCGGAGGCTGCATCTTTTAATACAGAAATGGATTCAATATTATTGGGGTCAACATCACCAAATCTGGCAACTACTCCATCAATCAATATCAATGGATTATTATCTCCTAAAGTACCAATACCTCTGATTCTTATTTGCGCTTCTGAACCTGGGACTCCATTAAACTGAGAAACGGTAACACCTGGCAAAGAGCCCTGTAGTGCTACAGAAGTATTCATTACGGGTCTTTTAGTTAATTCAGTACCGCTAATTACTGAAACTGCCCCCGTAAGATTTACTTTTTTCTGAATACTATATCCAACTACCACTACTTCATCCAGCGCAATATCATCTATTTTTAGCCTGATATTTAATTGGGTTTGATTCCCAATTTCAATCTCTTGAGTTACAAATCCAATAAAGCTAAAAACTAAAATAGCTTTTGAATCAGGTACTACGATGGAATAAGACCCGTCAATATCAGTAAAAGCTCCCTGCGTTGTACCTTTTAAAGTGACACTAACCCCAGGAAGATTTTCTCCCAATTCATCTGTGACAGTTCCTTTGATAGTAATATTAGGAAGAGCTCTTAAATTACTGGACAAGTCAGATTCATCTATAAAATCCTTCTTTGATGAGAAAGTATGTTTTAAATATAATTTCTCCTGTCCATTGTCCAAAGCTGCAAGAATATTACTTACACTTACCATTAAAATAAAAATAGTTGAAAAGAAATTCTTCATACATAAAAATTATTTTGCACCAATTGTAAAAATGGACCTTTCATTTTACACTCAATACATGGTTCAAAAAAAGACTCAATACCTCCCGGAATAAAGGAAAATATCTACATTCATTGGTTTTGTTTTTATAAATGTATCAAGATTAAATAGCGTATTAAACTTTCTTAAAGCCTTGAACAGAAGAATTTATACCGTTAACGTAAACGTTTACGTTAACGATAGATAGTTAATTTTAAAAATAGATGTCGCTTTGTATATAAACATGTATTTAAGTTTAATTTTATTATTTTACATTAAAAATAAGATAGAAAAAGAGTATTTTTTTTAACAAAAGATAGTTATTCACAACCTAATGAGCAGAGTAAAGTGCCCCAAATGCCAAAATGTGGAACGTATTCTAAAAGCTGGAATTATAAGGAATAAACAACGATACTTTTGTAAAGCGTGTGTTTATCATTTTATAATAAAAAAGGTTCAAAAAGATAATCATATATTATCTGATAAGCCAGCTTCTCAAGTTTCTCTGCAAGATATTGCATCTGTAGCTGGTGTATCCATTACTACCGTTTCCAGAGCTTTAAAAAATCGTCCTGACATAAGTATTCAGACCAGGGAATATATTAAAGAATTAGCTAAATCTTTGAATTATCAGCCTAATATTCTCGCCCAAAGTCTAGTAAACAAGTCCACACACACCCTGGGCGTTATCATTCCCAGTTTAGAAACCACGGTTTTTTCTACCATGTTAGGCGGCATTCAAGAAGTTGCTTCAAAAGCGGGATATCGAGTAATTATCTGTAATTCGAATGAAAATCACGAAACAG
>JBEAXK010000004.1:0-22500 GCA_041159865.1 Bacteroidota bacterium | reverse complement strand
GCCCAGACAACCAGTGATTGTCCACGGCGCATGTCGCCGGCAGCAAATACAGCTGGAACAGAGGTTTTATAATTGGATGCTTTTACATTACCTCTTTCATCGAGGGCAACGCCTAATTGATTTAATAATCCATCATGTTGAGGATGGATAAATCCGATGGCTAATAGGGCCAGATCACAGGGAATTCTTCTTTCGGTACCCGGTTTTTTGGCAAATCCGTATCTGTTTTCGGCAGGAATAAAAGTCCATTCAACATCAATAAGATGAATACCGGTAACTTCCCCCTGCTTGTTTACCTCAAATGATTCTGTCAAGACAGACCACTCTCTGTCGCAACCTTCTTCATGGGAAGAACTTGTTCTTAAAATAAGTGGCCAATTGGGCCATGAATCTGGGGTTCTGTTTGAAGGTGGCTTTGCAAGAACCTCCAGTTGAGTGACCGATTTTGCTTTATGTCTGTTCGATGTACCTACACAATCGGCACCTGTATCTCCCCCACCTATAACGACAACATGTTTATCAGTGGCACGAATAGCCTCATTTTCAGCAATAAAATCGCCTGCAACGCGTCGATTATTTTGTTCCAGAAACTCCATTGCCGGATAAATTCCTTTGGCTTCTCTGCCAGGAATAGGCAAATCACGTGGTATAGTTGAACCACCTGTTAGGACAATTGCGTCGAAACTTTTATTCAATTCTTCTACCGTGATATCAACGCCAACATTCATATTGGTTTTAAAACGAATACCTTCCGCCTCCATCAAACCGATACGACGTTCCAAGACCCATTTTTCCAGTTTAAAATCGGGAATACCATATCGCAATAAGCCACCGATGCGATCTTTTCTCTCAAAAACAGTGACACTATGACCAAATTTATTTAATTCAGCAGCGGCAGAAAGTCCAGCTGGACCAGAACCAATTACTGCCACCTTTTTACCTGAACGAATCGTTGGCGCTTTAGGTCTTAGAAAACCTTTTTCAAACGCCATTTCAACGATAGATTTTTCTATATGTTCAATAGCAACAGGAGCTTGATTGATACCTAAAACACAAGCTGATTCGCAAGGAGCAGGGCAAATTCTTCCCGTAAATTCAGGAAAATTGTTTGTTCCTGATAAAATTTGGAAAGCTTCCTGCCATTCCTCCCGATAGACAGCATCGTTAAATTCAGGAATTACATTTCCCAGAGGACAACCAGAATGACAAAAAGGCACCCCACAATCCATACATCGGGCCGCCTGTTGTTTGGTTTTTTCCAAAGGAAACTCCTCATAAATTTCCCTGTAATCATTTTTTCTTGAATTCACATCACGAGATGAAGGAAGTTCTCTTTGATATGTTAAAAAACCTTTGGGATCTGCCATAATCTTTTCTTTATAAAATGTTGACTATTCAGCATGTACTGGTGTAACCAATAATTGTAATTTTTTATTTCGCTTTAGAAGTACTTGTTTATAATCACCAGGCATCACCTTTTTAAAATGTTTCTTTTCCGTTGCCCAGTGATCCAGTAATATTCCTGCAAAAGGAGAACGCGTGTAATGATAATGATTCTGTATAAGTTGATTTAACATCATAAAATCATCCTCTTCGAGCACCTCCAGTTCAACCATTTCCCGATTTAGTCGGTGAGAAAAAGTATTGTTCTTGTCATAAACATAGGCAACACCACCACTCATTCCTGCCGCAAAATTTTCCCCTGTTTCACCTAAAACAACGACAACTCCACCTGTCATATATTCACAGCCATGATCTCCAATTCCTTCAACCACTGCGGTTACACCTGAATTTCTAACAGCAAACCGCTCTCCGGCACAACCTAATATGTAAGATTCACCCGAGGTAGCACCATAAAAAGCCACATTTCCAATAATAATGTTGTCACGGGCAATAAATTTTGCCTTACTATCGGGAACAACGATTAAACGACCCCCAGATAAGCCTTTTCCAAAATAATCATTTGCTTCCCCTTCGAGTCTAAAATGGATACCCTTGGCTGCAAAAGCACCGAAACTCTGCCCGGCAGAACCATTAAAAGTATACTTTATGGTTCCCTCAGGTAACCCTTCACCTTTATATTTTTTTGAAATCTCATAGGAAAGCATCGTACCAGTCGCCCTGTCTATATTTCTTATCTTAAAATCTGCTTTAACAACCTCCTGATTGTCCAAAGCAGGCAGAGCCGTTTTTATTAAGGTATGATCAAGAACTCCTGAGATACCATGATCTTGAGGCACTTTCTTGTATTGACCTATGGATTCATCGGCAGGTTCCTTATATAAAATTGGACTTAGATCAAGATGTTTGTATTTCCAATGTTGAATATCCTTTTTCAATTTAAGCATTTCAACTTTTCCTACCATCTCATTTATTGTTCTAAATCCAAGTTCAGCCATGATTTCGCGCAGATCATTGGCAAGAAAATGAAAAAATTGAATAACATGTTCGGGTTTTCCTGAAAATCTGCTTCTAAGCTCTGGATCTTGAGTTGCGATACCAACGGGACAAGTATTTACATGGCATTTACGCATCATAATACAACCTTCGACTACTAGAGCAGCAGTTGCAACACCCCACTCTTCGGCTCCTAACAGTGTGGCAATGGCAATATCCCTTCCTGTTCGCAATTGACCATCTGTTTGAAGAACCACCCTGTCTCTTAATTTATTTTTAACCAGCGTTTGATGTGATTCAGCTAAGCCCAGCTCCCAGGGTAAACCAGCATGACGTATAGAAGTTAGTGGAGAAGCACCCGTACCACCATCATGACCTGATATCAGAATTGCATCGGCATGTGCTTTTGCAACCCCCGAAGCTATAATTCCAACTCCAGCTTTTGATACCAGTTTAACATTAATTCTTGCGACAGGATTTGCATTTTTCAAGTCAAAAATAAGCTGCGCTAAATCTTCAATTGAATAGATATCATGGTGTGGAGGTGGTGAAATTAGGCCTACGCCTGGTGTAGAATGTCTCACTTTACCTATCCAGTCATCCACTTTATGACCTGGTAATTGCCCTCCTTCCCCAGGTTTAGCCCCTTGAGCCATTTTAATCTGTAATTCATCGGCATTTGCCAGATAATAACTTGTCACACCAAATCTACCAGAAGCAACCTGTTTAATAGCCGACCTTTCCCAATCGCCATTTTCTTTAGGCTGGAAGCGAATTTCATCTTCCCCACCTTCGCCAGAATTACTTTTACCCCCAATCCTGTTCATAGCAATAGCCAGCGTTGTATGCGCCTCATGAGAAATTGAACCAAAAGACATTGCCCCTGTAGCAAATCTCTTTAAAATATTTTCAACGGGTTCAACTTCCTCAATTGGAACAGGATTTCCTCTCCTAAAAGTAAGCAAACCCCTTAAGGTAAGAGCTTGTTCACTCTGTTCATTGATAATATCTGCATATTTTTTATAAGCATTTTTATCCTTATTTCTGGACGCTATCTGCAAATAATGAATGGATTGTGGGTTAAACATGTGCGCCTCTCCTTTCACTTTCCATTGATAAATACCCCCAACATCTAATTGTGGGTCATAGCCTCCCTGGGTTGGATATGCCCGGTGTTGCCGTGCTAAAATTTCCTGTGCTATACCATCAAATCCAATCCCTTCAATTCTGGAAATGGTACCTTTAAAGCATTTTTCAACTACCTCGGTTGAAAGACCGAGTGCTTCAAATATTTGAGCACCTTGATAAGACTGGAGAGTAGAAATACCAATTTTGGACATTATTTTTAAGATACCTTTATCTATTGATTTTTTGTAGGTATAAATGGCCTTCTCCAAGGAAATATCCATTTTAGTCCTCCCTTTGTTGAGCAAATCAGCGATAGTCGCGAACGATAAATAAGGATTTATAGCTGAGGCACCATAGCCTAGTAAGGTAGCAAAATGGTGTACTTCTCTGGTATCTCCTACTTCCAGCACCAAGGAGGTTGAACCTCGAAGACCCTCTTTTACCAAATGATGATGTACAGCACCCACAGCAAGCAAAGAAGGAATTGGTGCCTGAAACGCATCGGCATTTCTATCAGAAAGAATAAGAATAGTAAAACCGTTTCTAACCATATCTTCCGCCACAGCACAAATATGATCAATCGCAGCTTTTAGTCTGCCTGCCTGACCATCGGCCTTAAAAACCAGTTCAACTACACCTGATTTGAAAGGGCCAACAGAAATATCTCTTATTTTAGTTAATTCCGTATTTGATAATATGGGACTTTCCAAATGAATATAATTGGCTCTGTCAGGGGTTAAATTCATGTGATTTGGAGCACCACCCAGCATGGCAAAAATGGACATTACAGACCTTTCCCTGATAGGGTCAATAGGTGGATTGGTGACTTGGGCAAATAATTGTTTAAAATAATTAGATAAATGCTGTGCATGATGTGAAAGAACAGCTAATGGCGTGTCGGTGCCCATAGATCCGAGAGGTTCCTGTCCATCCACCATCATTGGGAGAAGTAAAACGCTGATATCTTCCTTAGAATATCCATGCAGATGCTGATTCCTCAACAAAGTCTTCTCATCTTGCAAATAAGAAACAGGTGAAGTGAGCGCCAGATCTTTTAGATTAATTTTATGATCAGTTAACCATTGCCGATAAGGAAAACGTTCACAGATAATTTTTTTTAATTCTTCGTCGCCCACCACCCGATGTTCATCCAGATCGGCAATCAGCATTTTCCCTGGTTGCAATCGACCTTTTTGAACTACTTTACTTTGGTCAACTGGCAACGCACCTGCTTCGGAAGCAACAATAAGGGTACTATCTTCCATGAGGCAATAACGAGAGGGTCGCAATCCATTTCTATCGAGAGTTGCACCCACAACAATTCCGTCCGTAAAACAGATTGAAGCGGGACCGTCCCAGGGTTCAGAAAGCGTTCTGTGATATTCATAAAACGCCCTTTTATGATCATTCATTCTGTCAGCTTCTTGCCAAGCCTCAGGAATCATCATCATTAAAGCATGAGGGAGAGAAAAGCCAGAAAGCACAATATATTCCAGAACATTATCAAAATTTCCAGAATCGGATAAGCTTTCACCACAAATCGGCTTCAGTTTTTCTAATTCATCTGGCGTAAAAATGGCTGAAACGAGTTCTTTTTCTTTCGATCTCCACCAGTTTATATTTCCCGTGATAGTATTAATTTCCCCATTATGGGCGATATACCTAAAAGGTTGTGCCAATTTCCATTTAGGAACTGTATTGGTTGAGAAACGCGAATGTATAAGTGCGATGGCGGAGGTACAAAGATCATTTTGTAAATCTGGATAATAAGGTCTTAATTGAAAAGTTGTCAACTGACCTTTATATATGATAGTTTTGTAAGAAAAAGAAGGCAAATAAAAATGATCTTTTGCCTGAGGATAAGTATGGTGAATATTATGCGTTGCAAATTTTCTTAAAATGTAGAGTTTCCTCTCTAAGGCTCTTTTATCTAAAGCAAACTTGGGTTTTACAAAAACCTGTTCAATGACTGGTTCCACATTAAGTGCTGACTCTCCGAGCAATTCATTATTCGTTGGAACTACCCGATATCCAATTAGCTCAAAATCACATTCGTCAATATAATCATTTAACAAAACGCGACATTGTTCTCTTAAAATACGCTCCTCAGGAAAGAAAATCATACCCACTCCGTAAGAACCAAATTCTGGCAGATTAATACCAAGTTCTCGCCATATATTTTGAAAGAACACGTGGGGAATTTGAATTAATATTCCTGCACCATCTCCAGTATTAGGTTCGCAACCACAGGCTCCCCTATGCTCCATATTTTCGAGCATTTGAATTGCCTGTTCAATTAATTCATGCGATTTAATTCCTTTAAGGTTGGCAATCAATCCAGTACCACATGCATCACTTTCAAGTTCAGGTGTGTAAAGTCCTTTAGCCACAGTCATTTTATTGATATTATTTTCCATAATCATACTTAAACCAATTTCTATAAAGAAAGAGGACGAATTAAGATTTTAAATATTGGTATTTAGTAGGAAAGGGCAATTTGAACGGTAAATCTAACTTTTAAAACGGTTTTTTGCAACAACATTTAGTAATAAGGTGATTCAATTCTGCTTTACATTGTTTAAAGAATTACGAAAGCTAAGGGCTAAAAATAAATCATGACGCCCCTAAACTAACTGTATTTTTTCATAAAAAACAATATTTACATTTAATTATAATGATTTATAAAGATGAATAGATTGTTTTTTATTTATTTACAAAATAATATATCATAATTAAATTTTTGTAAAAGATTAGAATTTGGATTAAAATTCCAATCTTTGACTCTATTTAATCCTTACCTTTGAGAAAATACCATCACAAATGAAAATGCTAAATTTTGGTTTCCTCTTCCTCTTTTTACTTTTAAATACGGGTTGTCAAATTTCCAAAGAATCTATTTCCAGCCATCATTCCCTTTATCAGGGTCAGAAATGGAACACGAGAAAAAAAATAACAACCATTGCTTTTGGTTCTTGTAACAGACAGGATCTACCTCAGGATATCTGGAATCAGATTGCTTTGAATAAGCCCGATTTATGGATTTGGACAGGAGACAATATTTATGGTGACAGTGAAGATATGAGCATTTTAAAGGGAAAATATTTGAAGCAAAAAAAGGGTTCAGCCTACCAGAATTTCCGGAAAAAGACCTTGATAACCGGCATTTGGGATGACCATGACTACGGCGTTAATGATGGGGGAAAAGAATATGCATTTAAAAAGGATAGTAAATTACTTATGCTCGACTTTCTGGATGTCCCGCGAGATGAAGCTGTATGGAAGCATGAGGGAGGCTATCAATCCTATACCTTTGGACCAAAAGGAAAAAAAATAAAATTGATTTTACTCGATTCACGATATTTTAGAGATCCTTTGCAATCAAGTAAAACAGAGGGAAAAAGGTATGAAATAAATGAAGATGGAGATATTCTTGGAGAAGAACAATGGAAATGGCTAAAAAATGAATTGACTCAAAGTGAAGCAGATTTCCACATTATTGCGAATGGCATCCAGATTATTCCAGAGGAACAGGGATTTGAAAAATGGGCAAATTTTCCAAAGGCAAGAACTCGTTTGTTTAATTTATTAGCTGAAACAAAACCTAAAAATCCTGTGTTACTAAGCGGTGACAGGCATATAGCAGAATATAGCAGATTTAAAACCAATACCTTAGATGTACCAGAAATAACGAGTAGTGGTTTAACCCATACTTGGGGTGAAGCAAAGGATGAACCCAATAAATATAGAGTTGGCAATCTGATTGTTAGCTTAAATTTTGGATTACTTCATATTGACTGGCGTAAACCTTCCATAAGATATGAGGTACGAGATCAAAATAATATGATAAGATTAGGCCATAATTTATGGTAAATTATCGCTTGATTCGTCTATGGTAAAATCCTGATGATCTTCTGGATAATCAATACCCGTTTGAAATCGGATGGTATCCATCAAATTCATTATTTTCAGGCTAAGGTTAAGAGGGGCAATGTCACTTTGAAGTTTACCTTCAGAAAGACATTTTTCAACTTCCATAGCCTGAAACTGATAGCCAAATCCCTTCCAGGGATGATGGAAAAGATCCAGACTTTCATCCAGTTTCAAGACATAAAATTTCTGGCTGTCAATCCATCTGTTAGGAATCCAGATGGTTCCTTTTTCACCATAAATAAAGGCTTCAGTCCGGGTATTAGCTCGAATAGTTGAATGAATTTGAGCTAATCCATCGTTTTTATATTTTAAAAGAGCCATCATTTCATCATCGACTTTCCATTTTGTTAAGGAGGCCAAAGCCTTTATTTCTTCAGGTTCTCCCAGACACACGGTTGCCAAAAGAAGCGGATAAATACCTATATCAAGTAAACTGCCACCACCAAGATGAGGGTCAAACAAACGGCTGGCATCATCTACCGGCATGTGAAATCCAAAATCTGCTTTAATTCCCGTAATCTTTCCAATTTCTCCTTCTTCTATCCTTTTAAATATATTTTTAAAAGTTGGGAGGAATAGAGTCCACAACGCTTCCATGAAAAACAAACCTTTTTTTGATGCCAATGAGACTAGCACCTTCAATTGAGCTGCATTTATAGTCACTGGTTTTTCGCACAAAACGGAAACTCCCATTTCCAAGCAGGATTTAACCTGTTCAAAATGAAAAGAATGAGGTGAGGCAATATAGACCACATCTAATTTTTCCTTTTCAAGCATTTCTTCATAAGTCCCATAATAAGAAGGTATTTCAAATTTATTGGCAAAAGATTTAGCCCTGGCAGGATTGCTGCTGGCAACTGAAACAAGGGCATCCTTTCTAAAGAGCCTTAAATCTGAAGCAAATTTAGCCGCAATTTTACCGGGAGCCATTATCCCCCACCGAACTGGATCCATATTTATTTTATTTTAAATATTTAAAATCATTAAAATTAGTTAAAAACATGTTACAAAAATATAATTAGTTTGATTATATTAGATAAATATTCAATATCTTTGACCTTTTTAAGGTACTATGATGAAAACAGGACAAATGAATGCTTTAAACAAATTATATCAATCTTCGATTGAACTTACAGAAAGTCAATTACTTCCTTTTAAGTCAGAGGCATATTTTGAGCCCTATTTCTTCTTACTTGGGGGTAGTAAATTATCTTTAGAAAAAGCAGAAATCATCTTGGATAATCTATTCCAACATCAACAAATTGATGGCAGAATACCTTTAAAAATAAACGGCGGGGAAACTCCTTTCAACCAACCTCCCTTACATGCCGGCATTGTTTGGCAGTATGTTCAAGAGATAGAAGATAAAAAGCTGGCTAAACAATTCATTAAAAAATATTTTGAAAAACTAATCCAAGCCCATTCCTACTGGTATGAAAAAAGAGATATAGAAGAAGATGGTCTGGTTGCTATTTTTCACCCTGTCGAATCATTGTTGCCTGACTCTTGTGCCTGGGATGAACCATTAATGGCATGGAAAAAGAGATTTGAAATTTCCGATCATAATCTTTCAGCTTCCTTATTAAAAAAACAAAGTGAATTATTAGATTCATCAGGACAGCCAGAAAAAGAATGGGCCATAAAAGATCCTGTGATTAACACTTTACTTTGCTGGTCAAATGAGGCCTTGATAGCTATGGGAAAAATGATTAGAAAAAACGTCAGCGATACCATTCAGTGGAATGAACTGGCGTTATATAGCATGAATGAACAACTTTGGGATGAAGAATACGGTATCTACAGATCTTATGATATAAATACAAAAGAACTGCCTTTATCAGGTTCTATTGGTGGATTATTGCCTTTGTTAGCAGGTATTCCAGTTCAAGAACAAGCAGAAGCCATGTTGGGTGCGCTTCGTCTGAATTTCGAAAAACCAGATTATTATAAATTAGCATCAAATTCTTTATATGCTGACGCGACACAAATAGAAAAACCAAGTCGGGGGGCATTATCCTTACTTTTTAACTGGCTATTATTTCAAGGTTTATCACGATTTGATTTAATTGATTTTGCGGAACAAATTAAAAAAGATACCCTTACCCTGGTGACTGAATACGGATATTATTTACATTATTTACCACAGAAAGATATGGTTAAAAACTGTGGCATTGGAAAAGGAAATAACCCATTTTCTGTTTCCATACTGCTTCCATTTATGTACACAGACGCTACTTTTTATCAAGAAACCAGTGAAGATCCAGATTGAATGAATTTAAAGAATAATCTTGTCTTTATCCAGTAAATTTTGGGTGAACTGCTTGATTATTTCGGGTAAATTTTGAAATCTATATCCAGGTTTTCCAATTTTTTCTACCAGCTCAGGGCTCCTTTTTTTAAATAACTGAATCAACTTTTTTTTATAGGTAGCTCTGGTTAATTTGATGGGATGTCCTAAATTTGAAAAATCTAAAAAAAAGGCCAGTACAGGATAAGAAAAAGGTCTGGCTATTCCATTTTCATAAATCCATTGTGTCCTGTTTTCAGGGACTTGATATAAAGAAACTCCTTTTTCCCTAAAGAGAAGCTGAAGGAAAAGCCAGTATTTTCCGTCGAATTTACTCTCATAAAAAAAAGCTTTTGCTTCATTTTTGTAAAAGAATCCACGAATCATTCTAGGGTGATAATTATAAACGGTACCAAAATCATTCATAAATATGAGAGAATGATTTCCATTAATTTCCATAATTTCACCTATCTGGCCAGTAAGTTGGTACCCATTTAAAGTCAAAACAAATCCTGGATAGAGACCACTAATAAAATTACTTTGACCATAAATCGATTGATTCAGGCAGGTTAAAGAAAAAACTAATCCTAAAACAATAGGCCATTTTAACATTATGGAAGATAGATTTATAAGTTCTAAATTAACAAAATTTTTGATTCATCCATGGATAAACATTAAAACTGGAAAATGGATATTTGAAAATGAAAAAATCAGCCTATATTCGGAAAAAAAATGAAAAAATGCTAAACCCCACCAGACTGAATGTTTGGTCAAGTCCGAGAAATGTAAGCACCGCTTTCATGTATTCCTTTGGAGAAAGACCTGATGTTCAAGCCTTTGATGAGCCTTTGTACGCACATTACCTACTTCGGACTAAAACAGAAGCCAATCACCCTGTCAAGAAACAAATTATTGAAAATCAACTGAACGATGGAAAAGACGTCATAGAACAGGTAATATTAGGTCCTGCTGAAAAGGACATTTTATTTTTCAAGCAAATGACACACCATTTGATTGACATTGACTGGGGTTTTATGTCAAAGACAAAAAATATTTTATTAATTAGAAATCCAAGGCAAATTATAGCCTCCTACTCCAAGGTGATTCCAAATCCAACTATGGAAGACATAGGCGTTGCGCTTCAACAAAAATTATATTGGCATTTAAAAAACCTGAATGTATTGACGGCCGTTGTCGATGCAAGGGATTTACTTTTAAATCCTGAGGAAATGCTTGAAAAAATATGCGGCTTATGCGAAATTCCTTATTTACCCAGCATGCTGAAATGGAAATCAGGACCAAAGGAATATGATGGAATATGGGCACCCCACTGGTACTCCGAAGTTCATCAATCAACAGGATTCAAACCATATCATGAAAAAGAGACTATTTTACCTAATCATCTTGAATCTTTAGCCAGAGCTTGTGAACCCTATTATGCCGAACTGATAGCAAACAGTTTGAAAGTATTCTAAATCTATTTATATGTTACAAACTTACAATGCCGCCAATGAATCTATCCAAATTTTTGTCGGCGATAGATTATACCCTAGAAATGAGGCAAAAGTTTCTGTTTTTGATAGTTCTGTACAGGGTGGAGATGCTGTTTGGGAAGGATTGAGGGTATATTCCGGACGAATTTTCAGCTTAGAAAAACACCTGGAGAGAATGGAGTTATCTGCCCATTCGTTGGATTTCAAGCAAGTACCCTCTAAAGAATTTATACAAAATGCTATATTTAAAACATTAGAGGCCAACGGTATGCGCGACAATGCGCATATAAGACTAACCTTAACCCGTGGAGAAAAAATAACCTCTGGTATGGATCCCCGATTAAATACAAAGGGTTGTACCCTCATTGTTTTGGCAGAATGGAAACCACCTGTATTTCCTCCAGATATTAAAATGGTCACTACTGCCATTAGAAGAAATTCACCACTGTTCCTGGATTCAAAAATTCACCACAATAATTTATTGAATAATATTTTAGCCAAAATAGAGGCAAATTTAGCAGGGGTTGATGAAGGTTTAATGTTGGATCAACATGGGTTTGTTTCTGAAGCCAATAGTGTTAATGTTTTCATGGTCAGAAAAGGAGAAGTTTTAACTCCCTTTGCTGACAATTGCTTGCCTGGTATAACCCGTGCACACGTTATAGATATTTGTAAAGATTTACAAATACCTTGTAGGGAAAAGAATTTATCGGTTACAGAATTTTATACTGCTGACGAAGTGTTTTGTACGGGGACGATGGGAGAATTAACCAGAGTTACCGAAATAGATGGTCGTTTAATCACAAACCGATCTAACCTGCCCATCCTGGAAAAATTACAAAAAGCCTTTAGGAAAAAGACAGAAACGGAGGGAATACCCCTACCCTTTTAATAAAAAAGAGGGGCTGTTTTTACCAAACAGCCCCTTACTTATTATTTTAGATTACCCATTTATATTTCTTCCCAAAGAGGCAATAAATACAAACTATAACGAATCTACACATTATTTTGTACAAAAACAAACATATTAAAAAAATAAATCATATCTTAATATAGGTTGTATAAACAATTCGAAATACGAGAGCAGAAATAATGACGGTAGCTCCGATAATTGCAAACAATCCAGGCATTTCTCCGAACCCTATCATGACCCATACAGGATTAAGAATTGGTTCCAGCATAGCCACCAAAGAACTTTCGAGGGCTGAAACTCTTTTCAACCCAAAGGTGAACAAAATATAACCCAGCCCTATCTGAATAAAGCCCAGAAAGGCGAGCATAAACCATTCATTTACACTAGGTAGTGTTGCATTTATAGTAAAGTAAAATCCAAATAGAACGACCCAGACATTTCCCCAAAATATAGAAGCTTCATGATGTTGAGGCAGATTATTACGTTGTGAAAGCATCATGCCTGCCAACATTACCCCTGAAAATAAGGCTAGTAAATTACCTAGCAGACCACCCAGGGAAAATTCATCTAAAAAGAATAAGCCCATTCCAAGCATACAACAAACAGCTGTCAAAAGATTTTGGGTAGATAATTTATATTTGAAAAGCCAGGGTTCCAGAATGATCAGATATAGAGGGGCTGTATATTGCAGAAAAATAGCATTCGCCGCAGTAGTTAACTTTGTTGCGAAAACAAATGTACCTACTAAAACCGCATAAAAACAGGAGACAAGGAATATCTTAGGGGTTAAAACGAGCACTTTGCCTCTAAAAACGATGAGAAAAAGTAAAGCGGCGAAAAAAGCTCTGAAGGTCAAAATTGATATTGGAGGCAAGTTAATCCATTTAATAAAAAGCCCGCCGGTACTCCATAAAATGGCAGCTAAAGCAATAGCAGCCAACCCTGTATTATGATATAAAGAATTGGAGGCTGAATGAGGAGAAACTGATTTTTCCACTACTTTTTATATAATTTTAATCCGGCCTCTTCATATTTATCACCTTTTATCCATTTTGGAAGAACTGGATTATCTGAGATAAGGCGAGCAAGATGAGCCAAAGACTGGCAAAATTTCAACAAATAGGCTTTATCGACTGTATCAGCTTCGTCGTCAACACGATGATAATATTTAGAAATCTCGTCATCGAAAGCATCAAAACCTGGTGAAAAAGTAAGCGCGGGCACCCCTTTAACAGCAAATGAAACATTATCAGATCGATCGAAAAGATTTTGCTCTGCTGCTGGATTTTTAAAAACATCCAGACCCACCTTTTTCGCTGCTGTGGATATAAGGCTATCGACGCCAGTTCTTCCCCAGCCAATTACAGAAACATGATTCAACGAATTATATCCAGCACCATCTGTATTAAGGTTAAAAATAATATTTTGCAGAGGAATAATGGGATTTTCCGCATAAAATTTACTTCCTAACAGGCCAACCTCCTCTCCAGTAACGGCTAAGAAAAGAATGGATCTCTCTGGTTTCTTTTTTGCCAAAGCGGCTGCAGCATGTAAAATAGCTACTGTTCCCATGGCATTATCTCTTGCCCCGTTAAAAATGGAATCTTCCGGGGTAAATACTCCCCCTTTTTTACCCGTTCCTACATGATCATAATGCGCTGAGAGTAAAATATATTCCTTTTTAAGTGTAGGATGTGTCCCTTCTATAACCCCTATCACATTTTGAGAATATTTGGATATGGATGAACTACCTTCAGCGGAAACGGAGCCAAACATCTCCTTTTTACCAGCAATAAGGTCTTTTTTCAACAAATCGCTTTTATCTTTTACCCAGCCATAAATAAGCTGATCTCTTTCATTGGCGGCTGGATCTTCCAGCTGGAGGGTTTCCCTCCCATAATAACTGGTAAAGAATGCCCAGGGAGTATTTAATTGATACAATTCAAGAAGAGCAGCAGCTTTATATTTGATGGCAAGCGCTCTTTTCTTCTTCGAAGCCCTCAAAATGGCAGATTGCTGACTATTATTTGGTTCACCGGGTAAGACAACCACAATTTTACCTTCAACATCAAGCCCTTCATAATCACTTTTACCCGTTAGCTCATCCACCAGGCCATATTTAGCAAAAACCACTGGAATATTTTTAAATGCAGCTTTACCCCTCAAAATCAGACAATCTGTAATCGGGTCGAAAGGTATTTTGTTTATTTCCAGGCTATATTTTTCAGCTGGTTTTTCGAGCACCAAAGGTATTTTTTGAAAATAGGAATTCATTCCTGGAGCATAAGAAACGCCAAAAGATTTCAGTTTATCGGCAATATATTGAGCTGCTTCATTATTACCTGGCTCCCCTGTTCTTCGTCCCATAAGTTTGTCATCGGCAAGAAATTCGAGCATTTCAGTTGTTTGCCTGCTACTTTTTTTAAGTTCAGGCTGTCCATTTCCATTTGCGCAACTAAATAGGATAGCTACAAAAAAAATAGCGATAGGTTTAAGCATAATGATTATTTTTCAAAGAGAATAGCAGCTAATTCTGCTGGGGAATAATTTATGGATTTGAGTGTTTTTCTATCTTCGGCTCTGTAGACTAAAAATTTATCCCCAGACAATTCGATGATACTTTCCACGCCCTTTGTTTTTTCATAATGAAGCTGGGTTTCTTTTGCTTCTTCCATTGAAACGCACGATTTGCTCATATTGGATCTTTGCACTTCATCAAAAAGATCTTTGAATTTTGCACCCATTCCAAATTCAAGAATAGCACCTGTCAACACATATTGTAAGTCACAAAATGCGTCAGCCACTGCGACCAGATCACCAGCCTGGATGGCATCTTCTAACTCCGTAAGCTCCTCTTTGAGCAAGGAAAGTCTGAGTTGGGATCTTTCTTTAGCAGGAATTGCAGGTTCATCGGGTAAGGGGTGTTTAAAAGTACGATGAAATGCAGCCACCTGATTCAGGACATCTAATTTTTCCATATAAACTAAATCAGCCTTTAAAATCGATTAATTTTCTAATATCGTCATTCTTTCCAAAGGTAACGATTATATCTCCAGCTAAGAAAATGAAATCTGGATTAATTACCCCTTTACATCTGTTTTCAAAAATTTCATTTGTTTTATCTTTAGAAATATTTTCCTTTCTGATAACAGAAATAATATTTACTGCAAATTTACCTCGGATATCCAGATCGCCTAATTTTTTACCCACCATCCATTCAGGAATAAGGGTTTCTGTAACAGAATGAATTTGATCAATAAACAACATTTCCTTGCCAAGATCATAGGTTAAACGGTGAGAAAGTTGTTGAGCAGCCTCCTTTTCTGGATGGACGAGATCTTTAATGCCCATGGCATCCAAAATATATTCGTGTGTTTTTGAAAGAGAACGGCAAATTATTTTTTCAATTTCAAGACTTTTCAGAATTCCTGCAGTCATGAGTGAGGCGCCTTCATTTTCTCCAATAGCAATAATCACCATTTCCGTTTCTTTAAAGGGCAATGTTTGCATTCCTTTAAGATTTGTTGAATCGATAATAAAAGTATGTTCGAGAACATCTTTCAATTTATTAACCCTTTCTCTTTCAGAGTCAACGCCTATAACCTGATGGCCTCTCCTGGTCAAATCGATAGCCAATTCGGAACCGAAAATACCCAGGCCAATTATCATTATTTTATTTTTTTTCATCTCTAAAGGTTTTAATTTATTAAAATAGAATCTTCCGGAAATTGATATTCTGGCGGTTCTTTGTGCGCTAATAAACCTGAAAGAATTGAAAAAATACCTACTCTACCCAAAAACATAACTACAATAAGAAGTAGTTTTCCTGCATTAGAGAAAGTAGATGTAACCCCTAAACTTAGTCCAACCGTACTGTAGGCTGAAAAAACTTCAAAGGATAGCGAAAGGAAATTCATTTTTGGTTCTAATAAGCTAAGCACCATAATAGCAAATCCAATGATAATCAATGATAATGAAATAATAGCAAAGGCTCTGTTAACCGATTGTTGTTCAATTTCTCTGTGTGCAACATGTATTTTTTCCCGTCCGGTTAAAGAATGGAAAATATTTAAGACCGCAACTGCAAAAGTACTGGTTTTTATTCCTCCTCCTGTCGATGCGGGAGATGCACCGACCCACATTAGCATAATTGTCAAAAAAATGAAAGGAGTACTTAAGCCAGCCATATCTACGGTATTAAATCCAGCTGTTCGAGGGGAAACAGAAGCAAAAAAAGAAACAACAAGTTTTCCGAAAAGGGAGGTATGTTCTTGAAGGGTTGGTCTGTTCCATTCAAATAAAAGAAAAGAAACCCAACCTACCAAAATGAGCAAAATGGTAGTATAAATTACCATTTTAGCATTTAACGTTAGCCTGACTCTGGGATATTCCTTATAATAATTTGGTTTATTAAGCGCTTGTTTGACTTTTTGAAATTTATATTTAAGGAAATCTGCAATGTTAAAATGTATTGCGTAACCCAGTCCACCAAAAATCAAAAGAAACCCTATCACCAGATGAATAAGATAATTATAACGGAGCAAAGGATCATAAAGATTATTTCCAAGTAAGGAAAATCCAGCGTTACAAAAGGAGGAGACCGCATGAAAGAAAGAAAAAAACAACCTTTCCTTAAAAGAGTTACCATTGGGTAAATCGGGTAAATTAAAATAGATGATTCCAGCACCAATGGTTTCAACAATGAGCGTAAATAACACTACTTTTTTAGCAAGCCCAAGAAGGTTTGAAAATTGATTTGACCCCAAAAAATCACTTAAATAAGCATTTTCTCTATAGGAAGCTTTTCCTTTAAAGAAATAGGAAAAAAAAGAAGTAAATACGAGCATACTCAGTCCGCCCAGTTGAATGAGAATTAAAATAATTACATGACCAAAAAAAGTAAAACTTTTCCCCGTATCATTAATAGCCAATCCTGTTACACTGACTGCGCTGGTCGCTGTAAAAGCGGCATCAACCCAGGTAATTCCTGCTGTCGTCGCTTTAGGTAATTTAAGCAACAAAGTACCTACGATAATGAGAAACAGAAAACTTCCAGCTAAAACAATAGAAGGTTTTATACTTCTTTTAGCATATAATTTTTCACTAAATATGCCTATTTCAATTGAAAGCAACAGAATTACATTTGTAATAAAAAGGGCAGATGAATTACTTATTGATTCAATAAAACTAAACCCTTGCAATAAAGATATTAGAATACCAAATATAGTTAAAAGAGGTAAAAGGCCTCTTAAAAACGGTTTCCATTTTTCTCCTTTAGATAAGATTAAAAAATCTCTTAACTCAAAAATGAGCGAAATTAAAATGATACCTAAATAAGAGGTAAGAATATATTCGTGGGTTATTTTTGAATGTTTAAACCCAATATCCCAAAGCAACAAAAGCAATGAAAAATAAATCAAATATGGGTGAACGCGATTCCTCATACAAATAGAGCATTTGAGCGAGGCAAATGTAAATATTTAATCTAAATTTTAGAGAAATTAAAATAATCCCTCAGCACATCCCCCAATATTAGGAGGGATTATTCCCCCCTTTAATCTATCCCAAATGAGTATCGTTTTATTTTTTCTGTTACTAAAGTCGATCATCATTTTTTGTAACTCATCTAAAGGCATATTTTGTGGATCTTGAGAGAGGATAAGTTGATAACTTTGAATTAAACGGGTTAATTCCTCCTTATCTTTTGCCAGATTATCAACGACTAATTCTGGAAGCTGCTGTGATTCTCTGCCTTTTTCAATATATTGACTCAAAAAATTTACCACGGCATCAAGACAAGTGAGTGTTTGATAAAGACCTTTAGAAATAGTTATAAATTGCTGATTTAAGATTATAAAAGCAGATTTTTCATGTTCCTGTGCCAGGTTATGGATTAAACTGGGACAGGTTTTACATGATGGGAACTGATTTTTTGATTTCTCAAGCCAGGCAGTTTTCAAATCTTTAACTGGAAATTGATTTGAAAACTGAAATTCCTTTTTGAAAAATAATACTTCCAGGTCATTTCTCAATTCCGTTATTTTTTGAAAAGATGGTAAAGATTCAATTTCCTTTGGAAGACGGCCTTGAATCTCAGCCTGACTTAAGCGATCTCTGTAAAACTCAAGGAGCTCAATTTCTTTGTATAACTGAATTCCTGATTTATTTTTACTTAAGGAATCAGATTCATTTTGAATTAAAAACCTGCCTATTTCACGGAATTTAAGTAACATTTCTGCATTGAACCAAAGATCAATTTCCGTTTGAACATTGGTATAAAGTTTTCCATATTTCTCTTTTAATTTAGTATCCTTAGTGGCTAAATTGGAAAGTGCGTTTGTTTTTAACAGACCTATATTCCTGTAACTTTCAATAAGCCTGGCAAAGGCAATCCAGTCTGTATATTTTGTTTGAAGGGAACCTTGAAATAAATCTATTTGTCTTCGAAGATCAAGGACGGAAGAAAAAACCTCTAAAAATTCACTTTCCGTTTCTTTTTTAAGTTCATTTTGAATCAGCTTAAATTCTTTTATTTTCTTATCCAGATATGGTTTTGTAAACGTCAAATCAGAATAATCGGTATTATATTCTGACTTGGTCTGTACAATTAAAATGTAGGGTGCCGTGGTTTTAGGAACCTTATTTTTAAATTCATCTACTTTATTAGCTTGAAAATTCAAAAAATATTTTGATTTAAGGGGTAATTCGACATCCCAGTGAATCCTGTAAAGCGTTGCACCCACCACTTTTTCGTCATATAAATTACCCAAATCTTTGGAAAGTAATTTAATGTAAAACTCGCTTACCATTTTTTGAGGGTCGTCCATTTTTTCCATGGAACGCAGCCCTTTATCAACTTGAGGCATTATTTGATTTGTCAAAGCTAAAAAAGGACCTGATAAACCAACTTTTAATAGACTGGTAGCTGTTTTACCCAAATCTGCTGATATTTCTGCTGTCTTTTGCCAAAAATCTCTTGCTTCATTGCTCTTTATCGCTTCAAACTTAATTTTTGCCGTAATATCCCCTTTACTCAAAACGTCATCTGAGATATTTTCTAGAACTCTGCCTCCATATTCAAGAATTCTCGACGAAAAATTAGGATTTCTGGTATCATGAATCATGAGAGGAATTGTCAGCGAATTATTTGGATTTACAGGGTCTTTAATACTGGCTGCGAGATACATATACTGAGGATAGTCCCCTTTTTTTATGCCTACATCTTTCTTTTCCCCTTTATTTAATCCTTCTCCCTCAAAAACAGTAGATAACAAGGCAGGATTAAGCAGAAATATATAGGAAGAATTCAGATTATAGTCTGAGGATACAGGTGACTGAACCGTCCAGGATTCAACCTGTGATGCAATAATACTGTTTTGGCAGCGTCCAGAAAATGAAATTGAAAATGTAAATAAAATAAATAAACCAGAATACTTCATTAGATTAATTTGAACATTAATACGCATATTTGGTAAAAATATTGAATTCGAAAAGAAAAAAGTTTGCTAAATTTTAAAAAGAACACCAATGAAAAATATTGTCATACTTGATGGATATACTTTAAACCCTGGTGATTTATCATGGAATAAACTCCATGCGCTTGGCAAAGTAACTACTTATCAACGGACAAAAAAAGAAGAAATAAAAGATCGAATTATCGATGCGGAGATAATCGTTGTTAATAAAGTAAGGCTTGATGCCGAGACCATTGAAAGTGCACCAAAATGTCAATGTATTTGTGTTACTGCTACAGGTTACAATAATATTGATCTTCAAAAAGCGCGAGAAAAAAATATAGCTGTTATGAATGCCAGTAATTACGGTACTTTATCGGTAGCTCAACATGTTTTTGCATTATTACTGGAAATCACAAATAATATATATATTCACAATCAATCTGTTAAAGGCGGAGAATGGGGAAATCAACCTGATTTTTGCTATTGGAGAAAACCCTTGGAACGTCTGGAGGGAAAAACTTTGGGTATAATAGGATTTGGAACAATAGGTCAGGCAGTTGCAAAAATCGCAGTGGCATTTGGCATGGAAGTGAAGGTAACAACGAGGAATATTGAAAAAGCAAAAAAAATGGGATTTGATGCGATGCCTTTAGGCGAAATAATACCTGTTTCAGACATAATAACTTTACATCTGCCGTTAACAGAGGAAACCAGACATATCATGAACAAAGGTATTTTCCAAAAAATGAAAGAAAATGTCATTTTGATTAATACCTCCAGGGGAGATTTAATAAATGAGGACGATCTATTTCAGGGTTTACAGGAGAATAAACCTAGATATGCAGCTTTAGATGTATTAAAAGAGGAACCGCCTGTGCAAAAAAGTCCATTATTTGCATTAGATAACTGTTTGATAACGCCGCATATAGCCTGGGCATCCAAACAAGCGAGAGAAAGATTGATGGACATTACAGCTGAAAACATTCATAAATTTATTGAGGGTAAGCCGATAAATAATCTGGCAGAATTAAAATAAGGTTCATAAAAAAATAAAAGGTTTCATTAAGGCTATGTAAAGAAATTTGAAAATAGTATCTTCGCGTTTTTGAAGCGTAAAAGGTATTGTAAAAGAATTATATTTGCGCAGTTTTCTAAAAAAGTAAACATTAATCGTTAAACTACAAGTTATGCAAGGAAAAGGGATTATCAGGTTCTTCCTTGTGTTGATGGTTCTGGTTACACTTATCCAGTTCCTATTCACATTGCCCACCCAGAGTGTCGAAAAAGCGGCAGATGCTTACGCTGAAGCAGCGAGCAAAAACGTAACAAAGAACCTAAAGCAGGAAGTGTTCAAACAGAAGCGCATTGCCTATCTGGACTCTATGTCTTCTGAAGAGGTGTTAAAAATTCCTATGCTCAAAACCTACAATTACCAGGAATTAAAGTCTCAGCAACTTGCGTTGGGTCTTGATTTAAAGGGAGGTATGAGTGTATTATTGCAAGTCGATTTGCGTGATTTCATACGTGCACTTGCGAATGACAGTAAAGATCCAGCCTTTTTGGCGGCTTTAGAAAAAGCCACAAAGGAGCAAATCACCTCACAAGGGGATTATG
Organism: Bacteroidota bacterium; assembly: GCA_041159865.1. GTDB lineage: Bacteria > Bacteroidota > Bacteroidia > Chitinophagales > Saprospiraceae > BJGN01. The sequence goes on along the minus strand of JBEAXK010000004.1, from coordinate 1,281 downwards.
TCACTTTGTTCGCCAATGCTTACACCCAAAATAATCGTAATTTAGCTCCATTATTTTCCTCATCAGAATTACTGAGAGATGAAATCACTTTTGGATCAAGTAACGCTCAGGTAGTGACCATTTTGCGTGAAAAAGCGAGTGAAACTGTTGAACTTACTTTCAAATTATTGAAAGAACGTATAGACCGTTTAGGGGTTATGCAACCAAACGTTTCTCTTGACCCAAGCCGTGACTTAATCCTGGTAGAACTTCCAGGTATTGACAATCCTGAAAGAGCACGTAATTTCTTGCAAGCTGCAGCTAAATTGGAATTCTGGGATGTTTACAGAATTACAGATCCCGTTAATCCTAATCGTGCTGGAAGCGAAACTATCCAGAAAGCTATTGCAGATGCAAATGCAGAATTAGCTAAAACGATAGGTGGCGGAGAATTGAAAAAAGAGATTTTACGTATTGATACCACTTATGCTACTGATGCAGATGGTAATCAAAATAAAAGTAAAATAGCCAAATTAGATACGCTTTATAGCCCGGTAAATATTGCCAGTGGTCCTATCTTTGAGAACCTATCCTTAAATACAGGTGGAGAATTTGGTATGGCGGTTATAGGTGTAGCAGAGCGTAACAAAAAAACAATTATCGATTCTTTATTAACCAGACAAGAGGTTAGAAGCAGAGTACCCAAAGAGATTTCTTTCCATTGGGGACGGGATCCTATCACTAACACCCAGACCAATGAAGTAACAGATCTCTACATGCTTTATGCTATTAAAAAAGAAAGAGCTGAAGCACCAGTTTCAGGTGATCAGGTTGTGGCCGCTGCAGCAGAACCTGACCCAATCACAAAAGAGACGGGAGTTACTTTAAGAATGGATAAAAACGGAGCTAAAGCGTGGGCAGAAATGACTACAAAGGCAGCTCAGGACAATAATCGTCAGGTGGCTATTTTGCTTGATGATGAAGTAGTTTCCGCTCCAAGTGTAAATGAACCCATAACTGGCGGAAATACTCAGATAACAGGAAATTTTAGTATTCAGGAAGCACAGGATTTAGCCAATATTCTTGAAATAGGAAAACTACCTGCGGAAACAAAGATTATTTCAGAAGCATTAGTGGGACCTTCCTTAGGAAAAGAAAACATATCAAAAAGTATCAATTCCCTCGTGATTGGATTCTTGATTGTTATGGCTTTCATGTTCTTATATTATAGTTCAGCAGGCATTATGTCTGTCATCTCTTTATTCCTGAATGTATTCTTTATTTTTGGAACACTGGCTTCAT
>JBEAXK010000059.1:0-39559 GCA_041159865.1 Bacteroidota bacterium | reverse complement strand
TGCCAAGAACCCTTCGCAAACAAAGTGAAATTCAAAAATTAAGTTATAAGGTAACAGTCAGGGAACATCAACTAGGTATAGAAATGGAATTCGATCTCTCTGGAACAGAAGGTGTCCCAGTTTCTTTAGAACTTATTTTCAGGCCAGGAGGAGTCCTTTCTGGTGTAAATGCCATTCCAAATCGAAAAGATGCTTATTTATTCTCCGGTCAAGAAGGAACTTATACCTTAGGCAATGATAAAATAGCTTTCTCCAAAGGATTAATCCTGCATAAAGGTGTTCAACTTAGAGGTGCCCTACCAGCCATGGACGCTCCCACGGTCTATATCACTGGGATTACACCGTTTAAGCACCAAATAAAGCTTTCTTAACTTCTAAATTCTTAGATAAACAACCTTAATAAGATGAAAACCAATCGATCTATTATATTTTATATCTCTTTAATTTTAGCCTTGAGTATAAGTCTTTTTGGCCAATCCAAAAAACTTCAACCTGTTGATATGGTTTACCCTTTAACTGACGCGGCAAATTCAAGATGGTTTTTTTTTAATTCTGCAACCAGACCTTTTGGTATGGTCAATTTGAGTCCTGATAATGCCATTGATGCAGATTGGAACGCAGGCTATAGATATGAAAAAGATAGTATTAAATGCTTTAGCCATATTCATTGCTGGCAATTATCTGGAATTCCTGTTTTACCAACAACTGGTGAGTTCAAGGGACATTTAGGATCAAATAAGTATGGCTCCACTTTTTCACATCAAAAAGAGGAAATAAAAGCTGGTTACCATCAGGTGTTTCTTGAGACATATCAAATAAAAGCTGAATTAACCTCTACAACCAGAGTTGGATTTCATCAATATACTTTTCCCAAATCAGATCAAAGTCAAATCTTATTTGATCTTGCTACTTTTCTTGGACCTTCAGATACCCAATATGGCTTAATTAGAAAAATATCAGATACAGAAATAGAAGGATATGCAGTCATGTCACCTACCATACGTCGTCCAAAGACGGTTACCGTATTTTTTGTAGCCCAATTTGATAAACCATTTAAAACATTAAAAACTTGGCAACATGGTAAATTGAAAGGAGAAAATGACTTCATTGAAGGGGAAAGAATCGGTGGATATGTAGAATTTTCAACTACCTCCGATGAAAAACGTAAAATGAAAGTTGCTATCTCTTATGTAAGTGAAGCTCAGGCACGAATCAATCTAGAAAAGGAATTAAACCATTGGGATTTTGAAAAAGTAGTTTCTGATAGCAGAGAAGACTGGAACCAGTGGTTAAGCAGAATAGAAATAGATGGAGGTAGTTTAACAGATCAAAAGCGATTTTACACTGATTTATGGCACGCTTTACAAGGTCGTCGAATCATTTCAGATGTAAATGGTAAATATTCTGATATGACTGGTCCTGTTAGGATTATAAGACAAATACCCCTTGATGCGGAAGGAAGGCCAAAATATAATCATCATAATTCTGATTCATTTTGGGGCGCTCAATGGACCTTAAATACCCTATGGCATTTGGTTTATCCAGAAGTAACTGAATCCTTTGTAAACTCAATGATTAAAATGTATGAGGATGGAGGTCTGATACCCAGGGGTCCTGCAGGTGGAAATTATACCTATGTAATGACAGGCGCTGCAACTACTCCTTTTATTGTCAGTGCTTATTTAAAGGGCATAAAGGGATTTGATCTGGAAAAAGGATATGAAGGTTTGAGAAAAAATCATTTTCCAGGAGGTATGATGAGCAAAATTGGATATGAACATAATACATTTAAAGGGGGAGGAATTGAATATTATATGGAAAAGGGATATGTACCGCATCCGTTAAGTAAAATAAAATACGGTTTTCATCAGGACGGCTCAACGCAAACATTAGAATATGCTTATCAGGATTATACCTTGGCCCAGTTAGCCAAAAAACTAGGAAAAACTGATGATTATCTACTTTTCATGAAAAGGGCAAATAATTATAAAAATATTTGGAACCCTAAAATTGGATGGATGTGGAATAGAACCATAGAAGGAAATTGGGGCGAACCTGTTGATATACTTCGTTATGATAATGGTTGGGAAGAGGGTAATGCTGCTCAATATACCTGGTTTGTTCCGCATGATGTAAAGGGATTAATAACCTTGATGGGAAATAAAGATATTTTTAATTCAAAATTGAACCAATCCTTTTTAATGGCTGAAAAGCATGATTTCACATCGGGAAAATCACACGACAAGGAGTTATTGGAACAGCTAAGACGAGTTTATATCAATTATGGTAATCAGCCAAGTATTCAAACGGCATACTTGTTTAATTATTCAGGAGCACCCTGGTTAACACAATTTTGGTCCAGAAGAGTAGTTGAAAAGGTTTATAGTGGTTTATCTCCTTTCTACGGTTATAGTGGAGACGAAGATCAGGGATTAATGGGTAGTCTGGCTGTATTAATGAAAACAGGTATTTTTTCAACAAATGGAGGAACCTCAGAAAATCCGTTTTATGAATTAAGCAGCCCTATTTTCAATAAAGTTACCTTTCATCTAAATGGTCATTATTATGAAGGGAAAAGTTTTACCATTGAAGCCAAAAACAATAGTCCAAAAAATTATTATATCCAGTCAGCAAGTCTAAATGATAGTAAATTAGATAAACCCTGGATTTTGCATGAAACCGTTACCAAAGGAGGTAAACTTATTTTACAAATGGGAGAGACACCAAATAAACTTTGGGGTAGTAAACCAGAAAACGCGCCACCCTCAATGTCTTCAAATTAATTATTTACTTAATGTCTAAAGTCATTATTTGAATGAAAAAGGGAAATTAATTCTCCTTTGCTGTTAATGTCCAATTTTCTATAAATTTTTTGAAGATGAAATCTCACCCAATCTATGGTTAAACCTTTTTATCTGCAATTAATTTATAACTTAAACCCGCACTTAGTTCTTTTGCAATTTGAATTTCCTTGGGTGACAAATTCTCCTCCACAATATTTTTCTTTTGAAAATTTTTAATCAATAGAGAAACCAGAGAAGCACTTACACTATGGCCATATTTAAACATACTATTAATATGATGAATGAATTCATTTTCGTTTTCACTTTTCAAACAAAAACCATTGGCACCAGCTTTAAAGGTTTCAAAGATTCTAAATGAATTTTCAGGCTCTGTTATAACTAAAATATTTATCAAAGAAAATTTATTCCTGATATCAAATAATGGGTTATAGTGATCATCCAGAGAAGGTAACAATGTGGTCACCAATAAAGAATTGTTCTCATCATTTAATACCAAATAACTATCCAGAGAAGTGAATATTTTGTGATCAGGTATTTGAATTAGAATTTTGAGTACTTCTTTTTCAAAAAATTTATCCTCAATGGATAAAAAAATGTATTTGCTACCTTCCATTACTAATATAGTTTTCAGGTAAACAATTTAAAACATTTAAAAAAGCTTTATTAAAAACTCTGACATTATTAAATCCACACACTTTCGCTAATAAAATAATACTATTTTTCTCTAAATAGCCTTCCTCAAGAAGTTTAATTGCATGAAAAATTCTTAAATTCATTATGTAGGAATGGTAACTTAATCCCTTAATTTTTGAAAGTTGATATTGAATTTTTTCAAAATCAAGTCCAGATTCTCTCTCCAGATCTTTTATAGTAAAGTTTTGATTTAAGTATGAAGTAGTGTTTTTTTCCCAATGATTCAATTTTTCATCTACAACCAAGGGATCCAATGAGGAAAAAGCATTATGTGATAAGGAATCCTCCTTTTCTTTGGAATTAAAAAAAATCGGATAACCCAACAAAATGGAAGGATAAATAACTAAAAATAAGAAAAATAAAAAGGAAACAAGTGTAGCAAAAAAAGAAATATAACCAACAAGACTATTCGTTTCTAATTCAACAACTCCAAGTGTAAAGTATAGTAAATTAATTACTACCCATGATATCAGAAAATAAAAACAAAATTTATTGATATTCTTTTTGTTAAAATCTTCTATGTTGATAATTCTAAATTTACTAAATATTTTTAAAAGATATAAGCCATAGATAAAACCAATAAAATGCCTCATAATTCTGGTAAATCCAACCCCAATATATCCCATATTGACATTTTTATCCCAACCATTTTCAATAAAATCTTTAATATTAGCCACTTGTTCTTCATGCGTCAAAAAGAAATGGTAAAAACCCAAATTAATTAAACAAATCAGAATGGGAATAAGTAAAGGCAAATGAAATAAATGAAATTTATATTTGCCTTGCATTAAATAACTAAAAAAAATAAAAACAACTAAAGGCGTTGAACTAAATAGAACAGATGGCCAAATTGAGGTAAAGCGGTAAAGCTGCACATCTCCAATTTCTTTAAAAGCCAATTGAAGGTTGCTAAAAAAGAAAGTACTGAACAAAAAAACAAGGAAATTGTGAAAAACACCTTTGGGGAATTTAAATAGAACCCATATTATAGAGATAATAAGGATTATTAAATTTAGTAAAACTAAAAGGCTTGTCATAACTGGAGAATAAAGGTAAAATTAATACAAATATGTCAAATCTGAATATATATTTTACAAATTTGACAAAATAAAAAAACTAAATAAAGTCCAAATAAAATAAAATTAAACCGTGAGAAGATTTTCGGTTACTAAAGCAAATGCACCATACATAGCAGCATTTTCACCTAGGGAAGAAATTTTAATTTCACAATCTGTGGCAAGTTGTGGAAGACTATGCAAATTAATTCCTTTATTTACAGCGAAACGCATTGATTCTAATACTGGAATAAACCCTCCACCTATGATAATTAACTCAGGATTTAATAAATCAATAAGCACTGCCAAAGATTTTCCTAATTGTTCACCCATTTTATTCAAACATTCAGACTTAGGAAAATCGTTATCGTTTAAGGAAGTCAATATTTTTTTATAGTCAAGTGATTTTCCTGTTAATTGAAGAAAAGTAGCTTCCAGGGCTAATCCTGAGACTAGAGTTTCTAAACACCCTGTTTTTCCACAAACACATAATTTATTATTATTTTCAGCAAAAATATGACCAAATTCACCGCCAAAACCTGAGTGGCCTGTTTGTAAAATACCATTTGAAATAATACTTACTGCCAATCCTTTAGATAAATTAACTGAAATGACATTTTTAAAATCTTTTGCAATGCCGTAATAATTTTCACCTAATGCTAATAAGTGGGAATCATTTTCAATAAAAACAGGAATCCCCCATATATCAGATAAATAATCAGTTAAAGGAATCTCTAAATTTAAAAAAGAATAACTTATACCTTTTTTAGCATTTACTCTTCCCGTAATTCCGATTCCTGCACCCAAAATTTTATCCTTAGGTAAATCAAGATCCTTCATAATTTGAGGGATTAAAGAAGCAAGAAGATTAAAGGATTCAGTCTTGTTTTTAATATCAAAACGAGTAGATTCATATACAAAAATGGAATTCCTTTCCAGATTCAGAACATTTATCTTGAGAGAATTTAACAAAATTTCGATAGAAAACAAAAAGCCCATATTGGGATTAAGAACATAGGTCGCTGGTCTTCGTCCCCCTGACGATTCTCTTTTTCCTGAATTAATTAACAAGTTTTGAGACTCGAACTCATCAACTAATTTAGTTCCAGTTGGAATACTTAATTCCATAAAATGACATAGTTCTGGAATACTTAACTCCTGATACTGCAAGAGAAGTCTGATAATACGGCGTCTTTGATTATTTTGCCTCGTAATTTTATTAAAATCAAGAGATCGTTCTAAGAAATTCCAAACCATGTAATATCTTTTACTTATTTTTCACACACCGCAAATACATACCATAATTGATAAAACCATAGTTTCTATCTACCTGGTCTTTATCAGACTGAATTCTATAATAATAATGAGTAAGGACCGATTCCTCTGTAGATGTCCAAAAATAAACAGACCGATCTACGTTTGAAAAACCACCATCGAAAATTCTCAATCCTCCTGGTCTGGCATTAAAACCCAAAGAATTTGCATTCACTTTCTCACCCCAAAATTCAGGATCTTTTAAACGTAAAGCTGCCTTTTCTGCGCCCCCTGCTGCATTTAACAGATTATTCCATTCTATATCTGTTGCAAGATGGTAGCCTTCAGGAATTATACCCCGTGGGTCAGAAACGGCATAATAATTATATAGAACACCAAATTTTTTACCATTTGCGGGATCATTATTTTGATAACACCATGCAGCAGCTTTTTCTTGACCCGCTTTTAACCATTCAGCATCTGTTTTAGCTTCAGGAATTAAGTCCCCGTTATTAAATTTTAGAACGGAAATATTTTCAGTCATCCATTCATCATTGCCAATTAAAACGGTATCACTATCTGATTTACAAGCATATAAAGCTAACATAAGATAGAAAAGCAGGAATTTTATCTTTTTCATCATTAAAATTTTCACAAAAATACATAACATGATTTAATAGCCCTCTTTATTTAATTAAAAAACCATTATTTATTAAAAAATATGGCTTACGGATAAAAATAACCTGACATAATTGCCGATTTTCCTTACTTTTGACGTATCGAAATATAAATTATGCAACCAGTATTAAAGACCTCAACGGAACAGCCAACCTTCCGAGATCCAAATGCCTATCAAGGATATGTTCATGGTTTCGAAGAAACATCTTCACAAAATGAAAATTCAAGAAGATTTTATATTGAAAGTTATGGGTGTCAGATGAATTTTTCAGATAGTGAAATTGTTGCTTCGGTTTTGTCTGATGCTGGATTTCAGCCAACAAGAGATATGCATAATGCTGATTTAATACTTATTAACACTTGCTCAATCAGAGAGAAAGCAGAAGAAACAGTTAGAAAAAGATTAAAGGAATTTAATTTAGTAAAGCGAAACAAACCTGAGACCATTATAGGTGTCTTAGGATGCATGGCAGAAAGATTAAAAGCACAATTTCTGGAGGAAGAAAAAATAGTAGATATAGTCGTTGGTCCAGATGCCTACCGAGATTTACCCCTTTTGGTGAATACAGCCGACATGGGTGAAAAGGGGATTAATGTATTCTTATCCAGAGAAGAAACATATGCCGATATTAGTCCTTTAAGATTAGGATCTAACGGTATTTCTGCCTTCATTTCAATCATGAGAGGATGTGATAATATGTGTTCATTTTGTGTCGTACCTTTTACACGAGGACGAGAAAGAAGTCGTGATTTATTCAGTATTTTGGCAGAGGTAACTGATTTAGAACAAAATGGATATAAAGAAATTACTTTACTGGGACAGAATGTCGATTCCTATAAATGGGAAAATCCGGAAACTAAAGAAGTAGTTAGTTTTGCATCTTTATTAAAATCAGTAGCTGATTTAGTGCCTCAGGTAAGAATCAGGTTTTCAACTTCCCACCCAAAAGATATTACCGATGAGGTACTTGAGGCAATAGCTTCTCGTCCTAATATATGTAAATATATCCATTTGCCGGTTCAGTCAGGAAACAGCAGGATTTTAAAAATGATGAATAGAACCTATGATCGTACCTGGTATATGGAAAGAGTCGATGCTATAAGAAGGATTATCCCAGATTGCGCCATTTCGTCAGACATTATCGTAGGATTTTGTTCAGAAACCGAGGACGAATTTCAAGAAACTCTTGAAATGATTAAATACGCGGATTATACTTTATGTTATATGTTTCACTACTCAGAACGGCCTGGAACCTTGGCTGCAAAGAAATATCCTGATGATATATCCATAGAAGTTAAACAAAGAAGACTCTCCGATACCATTTTAGTACAACGTCAAAATTCGTATGAGAACAATTTACGGGATATTGGCAAAACATTTGAAGTATTAATTGAAGGGGATTCAAAAAAATCAAATCAGCAATTTTCAGGAAGAAATTCTCAAAATAAAGTAGTCGTTTTTCCTAAAAATGATAAATACAAACCTGGAGAATATGCCCTAGTTGAAATAACAGAAGTAACAAGTGGAACTTTATTAGGAAAATTAATATCTTAAATGGAAAATCTTCAATCCATTAAACAACGTTATGCTATAATAGGTCATTCTCCCCTACTGGATCGTGCTTTAAATACTGCCATTAGAGTAGCATCTACTGACTTAAGCACTCTGATAACAGGTGAAAGTGGCGTTGGAAAAGAAGTATTTTCCAAAATCATCCATGGTCTTAGTGCCAGAAAACATCAAAAATTTATTGCTATAAACTGTGGTGCCATACCTGAAGGCACCATAAATTCTGAACTTTTTGGCCATGAAAAAGGCGCGTTCACAGGCGCAGTTGCCGATAGAAAGGGATATTTTGAAACCTATGATGGTGGTACTATCTTTCTGGATGAAATAGGTGAATTACCCCTTGACACACAAGCATATCTGTTAAGAGTTTTAGAAAGTGGAGAGTATATACGTGTGGGTTCGAGCAATGTACTTAAAACAAATGTTAGAATTATTGCTGCAACGAATGTAAATCTGAGTCAAAATATTAAAAAAAATAAATTCAGAGAAGATTTATTTTACAGACTCAACTCTGTTACCATTCCTGTTCCTGCATTAAGAGAAAGGCCTGAAGATATTTATATGCTTTTTCGAAGATTCACAGTTGATTTTAGTGAAAAATATCGAACACCTCCTATTCAGTTAGATGAAAACGCCATTCAACTTCTTCAGCAATATTCATGGCCTGGAAATATCAGGGAACTTAAAAATGTAGCAGAAAAAGTATCTGTTATGACAGAAGACAGATTGATTGGTTATGAAAAATTAATGGAAATTGTCCCAACACTCAGAGAAAGAAATTTACCCGTCTCATCTAAAGAAAATGGTAATTTTGAAGGTACTGGTTTTCAGGAAAGAGAGATCTTATATAAAGTTCTCTTTGACATGAAAAAAGATTTGACTGATTTAAAAGGACTGATATTTGAAATTATTAGAAACAATGATTTACAAGTAAAGGATATAAATCAATTAAAAACTTTGGAGGATTTAAATCACTTAAATAATTTTTCTAATCCAAATGAAACTTTTCATGAAAAGCCTTATGTAACACCCCTACCTTCTCAGACACCAGGTGATTATTCTTTAGATGAAGAATTTCAGGATATAAATCCTTCCAAACCATTTATATTGCAACCCAACTCATCAAACAGGCCAACTAATTATGGAAATGCCGAAGTTTTAGATGAAAGTTTGAGAATGGATGATCAAGAAAAAATATTAATTTTAAAGGCTTTGAAAAAATTTAAAGGTAGAAGAAAAGAAGCTGCATTAGAATTAGGAATTTCTGAAAGAACCCTTTATCGTAAGATAAAACAATACGATTTAGAATGAAAATTACATTGCTTAGTTTGATGACAACAGGTTTATTTTTAATCTTTTCCTTATTGAATAGTTGTACTATATCTCTTTCAGGTGCAACTTTAGATCCTGAATTAAAAACGTTCTATATTCCTAATTTTACAAATAATGCTGAAAATGCACTGCCTTCTTTATCTCAGAGACTCACTGAAGATTTAAAGGATAAGGTAAGAGCTGAATCCAGGTTGGTCCTAAGCGAAACTGAACCAGACATTGAATTCAGAGGTACCCTGGTAGATTATCGCATTACAGCAGAAGCACCTCGAACCGGGGAAAGTACGGCCATAAACAGGCTAACGATTACACTCGCAATTTCCTATTTTAATAATAGAAAGAATACAGAAATTTGGCAAAAAAACTTCTCTTTTTTCTATGATTTCAGCAGTGCCATTGATTTTTCATCGGTTCAAGAAACAGCAAATAAAGCTATTAGTAAGCAATTAATGGAAGATATTTTCAATGCAGCCTTTTCAAACTGGTAATGGTAAATGAATCTTCCAATCTAGCCGATTTCAAAAAATATATAGAGAATCTAACTGGGATAATCTTCCAGGATTACGAGGCATTATGGATATGGAGCATTCAGAACTCTGATAAATTTTGGGAATATTTGGTGGATTATTTCCAAATCATTTATCATCAAAAACAAGAATGCATTCAAAAAGGGGAAAGAATTTTCGAAAAAACCTGGTTTCCTGGTATGACTCTTAATTATACTGAACATATATTTAGGCATTTTAATCCCCTGAAAACGGCTTTATTTTATCAATCTGAAACAGAGAAATTAAGAGCAGTTTCATGGGATGAAATGAGAAAGAAAACAGCCGCTATACAAACTTTCTTTAAGAAAGAAGGCTATAAAAAAGGAGACTGTATCAGTGCCATTTACCAAACGTACCTGAGGCTTCCTATTCGCTTTTTGCAACCAATGGTCTTGGAGCCATTTGGAGCAGCTGTTCCCCTGAATTTGGAAAATTAGCCATTGAGGAACGATTTAGTATTATTCAGCCTGTCCTTTTATTGGCTGTCTCAACCTATCAATATGGAGGTAAAGTAATTGATAAAAGGAAGCAAATAAGAGAAATCAGGGAAAATATTCCCTCCATAAAAAAAATTATCTGGATAAGTAACTGTGAATTCCCACTTGAGAGAGATGAAATATTTTGGCGAAATATATTGGATATATATCCAAATGAAGAGGTAACTTTTGAACCCTTAGATTTTAATCACCCCTTATATATTTTATTTTCATCGGGAACAACAGGAAAACCAAAGGCAATTGTCCATCGACAAGGAGGGATATTGTTAGAACATTTAAAATATTTAGTATTACATAATGAAGTTAAAAAAGGAGACAGGTACTTTTGGTACACAAGTACGGGCTGGATGATGTGGAACTTCCTCCAATCGACCTTTGCGATAGGTGCAATTCCCATCTTATATAATGGCAGTCCTACATATCCTGATGTAAATACATTGTGGAAGCTGGCAGAAGAATGTGAAACCAATCACTTTGGAACAAGTCCCTCTTATTTATCGGTTGTAGCTAAATCGAATTTAAAACCAGGTCAAGCTTTTAATTTATCGGGGTTAAAAACGTTAAGTTCCACAGGATCACCATTGTCGATAGATCATTTTGATTTCTTAGAGACTGCATTTCAAAATCCTATTCCAATTATTTCAATGAGTGGAGGAACTGATGTATGTACAGCCTTTGTTGGGGGTTGTTCATTAAAACCGATTATAAAAGGTCAAATTCAAGCTCGCTGCCTTGGAGCTGCCATTTTTTCTTATGATGAACAAGGAAATAATCTGGTTGACAAGGAAGGTGAATTAGTTATAATCCGTGCAATGCCTTCCATGCCTTTAGGTTTCTGGAATGATGCTGGAGATAGAAGATATATGAAAAGTTATTTTAACCGATTTCAAGACATCTGGTGCCATGGTGATTGGTTAACGGTCACTGAGGAAGGAGGAATAATCATATCAGGCCGATCTGATGCAACCTTAAACCGATTTGGTATCCGAATTGGAACGGCAGAAATATACCGGGCTTTAGGTAATATTCAAGAAATAACTGATAGTTTAATTATACATGTTGAAACCAATGAAAATGAATCCAAATTAATTCTATTCGTATGTTTGACAAGTAAAAGTTTATTAGATGAAAAGCTCGTACAAATAATAAAACAAGTCCTTAAAACAAATTATTCCCCCAGACATATTCCCGATGAGGTCTATCAATTAAATGAAATACCTTATACACTTAGCGGAAAGAAAATAGAACTGCCTGTAAAAAAATTATTTGAGGGAGAGGATATCCAAAATTTAATAAGTAAGGAATCATTGAGGAATCCAGAAGCTTGGGAAGAATTAGTAGAAAATTATGAATTTTGGAAAAAAGGGAAATTAGTTATTAATTTCCCTTTGGGTGAAAGACCGGATTCGAACCGGCGGCCTCCAGAGCCACAAACTGGCGCTCTAACCAACTGAGCTACAATCACCATTTTGTTATCTTTTTATAACAGCGCAAATATATTTATTTTTTTTGACTTTTCTTTAAATTTGGAAAAGAGATTATTTTTTTATTTTTCTTTTCCCATGAAAATTTATCCCTTTTTTGAACCACGTAACGAATAGACATTGCAGATTGCATTCTAAAAGATAGTTCGGAGGGTATAAAAACAGGTAGATAATCCCAGGTGAAATTTAATCTTGCGAGAGTAAATTCAATACCTCCTGCCCCAACAATGCCAAAACCATCATTTCTTAAAGATCCCATATTATTTTGCAAAGGCAAATGTAAGCCACCCCCAAAAAATAAATTAAATCTCCTTGAAAGTATCGCTTTGTGATCTAGACCAATGAGCGTAATAGCGGATTCATTTTTTTTCCTGTTTGTTTGCAGAATAGCTTCTGCGGTCCAGGATTCGTATACTCTTTGTTTCAGTGAAAGCCCCCATTCAGTTCCTAAACGCATCCCAGCCGAAGTATTGTAAGACTGGGACATGGCCACATTTGCCGCAAGGCAAAATAGAAAGACAGTTAATTTATTCATGAAAGCATAACGACAAGGAGCCCTCTTTTTATTATCTGACTTTTAATTTTTCCTTGGATCATTACCACTCATAAAATTAAATGGAGGTAATCTATCGCCGACGAGTGATTTATATTTAAAATCGGATCCAGTTCTTTTCCACTTTTCATCCTTTGCTTTTTGAAGAATGGTAGGATTGTTAAAAAGTTCCATTGCAGAAATAGCCATTGTCTTTGCTGCAACCATCATACCTCCGACGCCAATTGAGGAACCACCTGAAGCAACTGCCTGCCAGCTATGCGCAACGGTCCCTGGCACCCAGGTAGCTGTTGCAATGGATGCGGTAGGTGTTACCCAACTTACATCACCTACATCGGATGATGCAGGACCACCTCTTTCCTCAATTCTGAATTTCTCAATTTTCAAAGCATCCTCTGGTTTATAATCACCTGGAGGAAAAGAATTTATTAATTCTAGTGCAAATGCTTTTTCCTGAAGGTTATAAGAAACCCCACCAATTTTAGATAATTTTTGGTACATCAAACTTGCCAGCGTTTCATTTATCAGTATATTGTAATAACCTGAAATAATCTCTTCTGATACTTCCGTTTCCGTTCCTATTGCAGCACCTTTTGCACATTTTTTTATTCTTTCAAATAATCGAACGACCTCCTTCATTTCAGGATGACGGACAATATAGTAAACCTCAGCTTTAGCTGGGACAACATTGGGTGCCATTGAACCATTCGTAATGGCGTAATGGATTCTGGAATCTGGTTCCACGTGTTCTCTCATCATGTTGACCATATCATTCATTGCTTCGACACCATCTAAGGCACTCCTTCCTCTCCAGGGGGCCATAGCGGCATGTGCAGAAACCCCTTTGAAAGTAAATTTTGCGGAAATTATGGCAAGGGAAGACTCGGCACTGGCGTCATTTCTGCTGGCAGGATGCCATGTAAGTACCGCATCAACATCATCCAGATAACCTGCTCTGGCCATAAAAACTTTTCCACCTCCACCTTCTTCAGCGGGAGTACCATATACACGAATAGTACCTTTTATTTTTTCTTTAATCATCCATTCTTTTAAGGCGATGGCAGAAGCAGCTGAACCCGTACCGAATAAATGATGACCACAAGCGTGCCCTGGTGCTCTTTCGACCAAAGGCTCTATATTAGACGAAACTTTTTGTGACAAACCAGGCAAGGCATCAAATTCTGCAAGAAAACCGATAACAGGCTTACCCTCACCGTATTCTGCAATAAAAGCGGTAGACATACCTTCCTGTCCAGTCGTAATTTTGAAGCCTTGATTTTTAAGTAAATCTTGTAAAATCAATGTACTTTTCTCCTCTTGAAAGCCTAATTCTGCCAATTCCCAGATAGCCATTGACGATTTTTCGTATTGAACTTTATTTTTTTCGATTTGCTGAATAACCCATTTTTCTGAATTTGATAATTCAGTATTTTGGCTTAATAAAGGTTTGGACCCGAATATTATTAATAAAAATAATATTTTTAAATTCTTGATATTCATGTTAATCAAATAATTTATCATATTGGTTGGAAGATGCCAATACTTCTGGTTTCAATAAATTTTCTTTTTCTTTACCCAATATAAGTGTTCCAGCTTCTTTTTCCCACTCTTCTAATAATTTGAGACCTGACTCCTCAAAAACACCGTTTTGTAAATCAATTGCATTCATAAAATTATTTGAAGCATGCATAAATCTTTCTAATTCACCCATTTTATTGCCAACATCTTCTGCAACTGCTTCCATTGCTGTATCAAACAATGCCCTTTTATCTGGATTACCTTTTATAATACTTCTTGCTGATTGCATGGCATTATGAGTAGCATGCACTGCTTTCTGCTCTTGTTCTTTAATTAAAATCTGATCATTAATATCCTCGTATAGAATTTTTGAATTATCATACATTCTGGAAAGAATTTGATAAAGAACCATCATTTTTTGGTAAAGTGCTTCAAGTCGTAAATTAGATTCTTGTAAACGCCCAGCTTTCCTTGATTTAACTATTAATTCTGTCTGATGGTCATTGAGTCTGGCAGATTTTGCTTCTTCCAGATTTTGTTTTATAAGTATTTCATTATTAAAAATGAGTTCCTTCATTTTATGCATTTGCCCTCTTAATTTAGCTGACTGTTTTTTCAAATTATCAAGATTTGATCTCAATTCAGCCAAATATTTATGCAAAACACTGATAGGGTCTATATTAACAAACTTTCCAGTTATCCATCTCATGGTGTTTTTATATAAAAACCAAACTGATTTTCTAACTGAAGGATTAATAATTGAATAACTAACCAATAATACGATAGCTATTAAAATGGTCAAAGGAATAGGCTTTGTAATATTAGTCGTCAAAAAGGGTAAAAATGAAAAAGCCAGAAAACCTAATCCTGCAAAAATACCAATGAGAGAGATGATACCAGCTACACCTTCTGGTTTTTGCCAAAAAGATTGCGATTTGAACGGTAAAATAATATCTGAACGATCATCCATACAATTTACTAAATATTGGTATAGCGTGCAATTTAGGGAAAAAGAAAGAAAACTTCAAGTGTAGATTAGGACTATATTCCATTTTATAAACTAAATTTGCCAGACTTTAAAAAATTCAATATGTCTAAGCAAGTTCAGGTATCGAGCGAAATAGGAAAATTAAAAAAGGTAATCATTCACAGACCTGATGAAGGTATTAATAGAATCTCACCCAAACATTCTGCCGAATTACTTTTTGATGACATCGTTCATCTTCCCTTAATGCAATATGAACACGATTTATTCAAGAAAATTTTGGCTGCCTTTTTAGGTCCAGAAAATGTTCTGGAAGTAGAAGATTTACTTTTAACTGCTCTTTCAGAAAACGAAATCGAAAAAAATAAACTCATTGAATGGGTAGTTCAACATGAAGAATTACCAGCATCGACTATGCTTATATTAAAAAGTATGTCGAATGATGTACTTAAGGAAGTACTTATTACCGGTTATTTTGAGGAAGAAGATTTTATTTTATTTAATCCCATTCCCAATTTCATATTCACCAGAGATATCGCGGTGACGATAAATAATTACGTACTTATAACCAAGGCAGCCAAAGAGGCAAGACACAGAGAAAATTATTTATCCAGATTTATATTTGGTGTTCATCCATTTTTCAAAAATTTAAGAGCAGAAGAAAAGATTATTAATCTAAATATTTTAGAACAGTTCCCACCTTCAAGAAAAGGAGAATCAGCACATATTGAAGGAGGTGATGTCATGATGATTCATCCTGAATTTTTACTTATTGGTTGTAGTGAAAGAACAAATGCTTATGGTATTGATTCTCTGAAAAAAGTACTTTTTGAAAAGAAGGTTGTAAAACATGTTGTAAAAGTCAACATTCCAAAAGATCGTTCTTTTATGCATATCGATACCCTTTTTACGCATATCCATCTTCATCATGTTATCGCCTATAAACCTTTAGTTGCGGAGGGGTCCGGTGTTTCTGTAACAGTTTATTCTGACGAAGGTGAAATTAGAGAATATTTTTCCCTTGCAACTTTCTGGCGAAATGAAATTGATCCTAAGGTTAAATTTATTTATGCAGGTGAAGGAATTACCCCTTATCAGGAGAGGGAACAATGGACAGATGGATGTAATTTAGTAGCCTTAAAACCAGGAGTTGCTTTAGCTTATGACAGAAATCCAAAAACAGAAAAAGCGCTTATTGAAAACGGTTACCATATTATTCAAGCTACTCAGTTATTATCTAAAATTGAAAATGGACTTGTAACTATAGATCAAATTGAAAATACTATTATCACGTTACCTTCCAGCGAGTTGTCGCGTGCTAGAGGAGGATCACATTGTATGACATGTCCTTTACTCAGAATAAATATTTACTAATGTATACACATCGTTTTCAAAAAAGAGTCAGATACGGAGAAACAGACCAGATGGGCTTTTTGTATTATGGCCATTATGCACAATATTACGAAATAGGCAGAGTAGAAATGCTACGGAGCCTTGGAATTACTTACAAAGATCTGGAAGAAAAATACAATATCTTTATGCCTGTACTCCATTTAGAATGTAGATACGTTCGTCCGGCACGATATGATGAATTGTTAACCATTGAAACCACCCTAAGAAAACTTCCTCAAAAGGATATTGTATTTTACATGGAATTAAAAAATGAAGATGGAAAAATAGTTAATGGGGGTAGAGTTCGCCTATGCTTTGTAGATAAACTAACCACAAAAGTAACTACTGCTCCTGAAATTTTATTAGCTGTTTTGAATCCTCATTTTAATAAATAACCAACAAATTAAAAATTGAAATTATGATAAAAGCCATTAAAAGATATTGGAAGTCCATAAAACCCTGGGCAAGGACGGTATCTTTTCCTGGATTTTTCAAAGTACCCATTTGGGATGTAGTCAGCTTCTCCCTAAAGGAATTCCAGCGATTTGATTTAATGATTAGAGCCAATGCAGTATCTTTTAGTTTTTTCCTTGCTTTATTTCCTTCTTTAATTGCACTTTTCACTTTAACCCCCTTTTTTAAAGAATATATATTGGGATTTCTCCCCCTTGATTACTCTTTTGAAGCGTATTTACAGGAAGAAATTCAAAAAATAATGCCCGGAAATGCTGGAGACAGGCTTTTTAATTTTATTGAGGATATCACTTCACAACCTAGAATTGGATTATTTTCTTTTGGATTTTTGTCCGCTATTTTTTTTGCCTCAAATGGTATTCTTGCCTTAATCAGGGGATTTGAAAAGGATGAAATGCCCTCTTTTTTGCAATGGAATATGTTTAAAAAACGAATGCATGCCATGTTACTTACTTTCATCATAGGAGGCCTTTTAATTGTTTCTGTATTCCTGGTGATTTTGGGTAGTTGGTTAACCGATTTATTGGTCCTTTATATTAAAGTTGGTAAAATACTTGCATTTATGTTAAATATAAGTCGATGGTTCATTATTATCGCTTTGTTTTATTCATCTATTTCTTTGATTTATAGATTTGGAGCAGCTACAAAAAAACGATTTCGATTTTTTACACCAGGTTCTGCATTAGCAACATTATTATGTTTAGGCAGTTCTATTGCTTTCTCTTATTATGTAAATCAGTTTAATACCTATAATGAGTTGTATGGATCTATTGGTACAATCATTGTTTTAATGTTATGGATACAACTAAATACCTTATCCATTTTAATTGGTTTTGAATTGAATGCGGGTATTTTGATAAACATGGATATTAAAAACAAATATATTTTCAATCCTAATTCTGTCCACTAATGAATCAAAACAAGAAAGAGTATGTCCAATAGGTCTAAAATCAGCTTTTATTTATGTTTGAATTTATGTTTCATACAACTGACATTTTCTCAAAAATATAGCAATGCATTTTTACAAATAGGCGTTGGGGCTTCTGGCCAAGGGCTTGGTTATGCCTGCATTGCAACCACTCAAAATACTCATGCATCTTATTGGAATCCAGCGGGAATTGTTCGAAATGAACATCAAAACTGGGAAATTTCTGCTATGCATAGTGAGTGGTTTGGAGGCATAGGGAAATATGATTATCTGGGTGCCACTATACCAAGTAAAAATGATAAACAAAAAGTTGCATTATCTCTTATTAGATTTGGAGTTGATGATATACCCAATACTTTATCTCTATATAACGCAGATGGAACAATTAATTTTGACAATTTAAGTTCCTTTTCAGCTTCAGATTATGCCTTTCTTTTTTCCTACAGCAGAAAAATCGGAAAGTCATATTCCCTAAACCCTCTTACTTTGGGCTTAAATGCTAAAATCATCCATCGAAATATTGGAAAATTTGCAAATGCCTGGGGATTTGGATTAGACGCAGGGCTTCAATATTATAAAGGGAATTTCAAATTTGGATTAATGTTGAGAGATATTTCTTCAACCTTTAATGTCTGGCAATTTTCCTTTTCTGAAGAAGAAAAAAGGGTTTTAGGAATTACTGGAAATGAGATTCCAACTGAAAAGTTAGAAATCACCCGTCCGCAAATTATTTTTGGACTAAGTTTTTTAAAACGTCTAAATAAGATAGGTATAAGCCCTGAATTAGATTTTTACATTCAAACTGATGGAAAAAGAAATTCGATTTATTCGAATAATGCATTCAGTATTGATCCAGCCATTGGATGTGAAATTAATTTTATCTCAAAAGTTTTCCTCAGATTAGGTGCAAACCAATTTCAATATTTATCTTTTGGCAATAATCAAAAATCATGGTCATTCAGACCTGCTTTTGGTGCAGGATTTAAAACAAAAAACATTCAGATTGACTATGCTTTTAATGATCCAGGTATTGGAAATGGAGCCAATTCACACATTATTTCCACTCAAATCAGATTAGGAAGTAAACCATAAAAAGCTTGTATTTAAATAAAAAAGAGAATAGATTTGCTGTTCATACAGGCGACCCACGTTTTTGACTCTACATTTTTAATAAATTAAGACCGGACTCGGAGTGACAAGGGCGGGCCTCAGCTAATATCAAATTTAGTTTCCTTAATGGAACAAGAGGATTACCGAACCACGAAGGCTGTCTTAATCCTGCTTTTAAGAGGGTCCAAAAACCTTCCTTATCGCCTGTATGTTTTTTAAAATAATGGGGGTTTTAAATATTTTATATGTCCATTTAACTTGGCGCGCTTTTTTATATTATTCATTTCCAATACTTGTGGAATGAAGTTATCCAAATGTCTGATTAAATACTTAATTCTTTCGTTTTCAACTGGAATCTGAATCAATTCTAATTCCTGATTGATGTTTAATCCAACATAGTGAGCAAAATCAAAGGAAACTAATTCTTCCGGATTTTCAGGAAGTTTTTTCTTAATTTCCAAGAGCTCAAATAATTGAATCAGCTTTGATAATAAAGTGGTTTGAAAAGAAATATCTACAATAGGATAATATTTTAAATAATCAATTTTCCCTCTTAAGTATTCATCTACACTTGTTGGATATATAAAATCTACCACATGAAAAACCTTTTTTCCTAACAGTTCCACATCACAAGAACCATCTAACTGTAAGTTATAAATAGACAAAAGTTCCAGTTCAGTGCCTGCATCGACTATTTTTCCAGTAATAAAAGGTAAAATTCCAAAATTGGAACCTTCATTTTCACAATCTCTAATTAATTTTTTGTAACGAGGTTCAAAAATATGTAAATTCACTTTCTCGTTAGGAAAAACAACCAGTTGCAGCGGGAAGAGAGGTAATAATTGCATTTCTATAACTAAGTTGGTTAAAAACTGGCTTATATAATCAAAATAGGAAATTTTATGAAAACAAATTTAAACCATTTCGCCACAGTTTTGGGAATTCTAGTTCTTTGTTTTTTTATCTTTTCCTGTGAAAAGAAACAAAACACCTCTGTTAGCACAGTAGCACCTGAAAATCCCTACGTTTACAGCTACACCTCAGGAATCATTTCAACTCAATCAGAAGTTCAAATTATTTTTGCCTCTACACAAATACCTGGTGCTGAAACTGGTGTAGAATTAAGTGAACAGATTTTTACCATCTCTCCAAATGTAGATGGAAAAGCCTATTGGAAAAATAAAAATACCCTCATTTTTGAGCCTTCAAACCCATTTACCGCAGCAGAAAACTATGAGGTTTCTGTAAATATTGGGGCAATAATCAAAGACGCAAAACCACCTTATGAAATTTTTACTTTCAAATTCAGAACAAGAGAACAACATGTGGGTGTGAGAGTAGAAGGTCTGAAAATATTTGAAAATCAAGCAAAAAACAGAATCTCCTTTTTAGCCACTATTCTTACTGAAGATAGGGTAAGTAAAGCGGATTTATCTTCATGTATTTCTGCTAAAATTGATGGAAAACTAACAGAAATTCTCTGGGAAGATAAGTTGGACTCAAAAACACATACTTTTTCTGTTGCTCATATAGAAAGGACAAAAAAAATTCAAATACTAGAAATTACTATAGATGGAAAAAATTTAAATGCTACAGAAAAAATTGAAATCAAACAAAATATCCCACAGGATGGTGATTTTAACTTAACACAAGTTCGGAGAATTAATCCCAGTAATGATGGAATAAGAATTGAATTTTCAGATTTATTAGATCCAAATCAGGATTTAGAGGGATTTTTCCAAATTGAAGCATATAACGGTGCCCTACCCTACCTTATTGAACAAAATGTGGTTCGTCTTTTTCCTGACAACAATTTGTATGGAAACTTAAAGCTTATACTAAATCCTGGATTAAAATCAATCTCTGGTAAAATTATTTCTAAGCGAATCACTGAATCCTTTTATATTAATCCATCTTTACCTGCTGTCAGTCTGGTTAGTCAGGGAGCCATAGTGCCTAACTCAAAAGGGGTTTATTTCCCTTTTAATGCTATTGGACTTTCTGCTGTTGATGTAGAAATTTACAAAGTTGGTAGCCAAAATATATTATCCCTGCTTAAAGATAATGATATTAATGAGACCGGATATCAGATGTATCGGGTTGGGAAAATAATTAAACAAAAAACAATTACGCTCAATCATATAAATCCTTTAGAAGATGGATTAGAATGGAAAAAATATTTCCTTGATTTGAATGAACTAATACAAACAGATCCAGGTGCTATTTATCAGGTTCGGATAGGATTTCGGCAAGAATATGCCATTCATCCCTGTGGAGATCAAGATCCAGTAGAAGTAGAAAAGGGCCGCTCAGATCTCTCTTATTTCAAAGATGAAGAGGGAAATCAAACAAGTATTTTAGATAATTTTTATGGTGGAATTGCCGACTACAATGAATACAACTGGGACAATCGTGAAAACCCATGTTTTCCTGAGTATTATAATTCCAACAGATTTGTAAGTGGGAATTTACTGGTTTCAAATTTTGGTATTACAGCAAAAAGAGGTAATAACAATGAAATTTGGGTGTTCATATCTGATTTGGTTACTACAGAACCTTTATCAAACGTAAATATTGAAGTTTATGATGCTGCAAATGAATTAACAGCAAGTCAAAAAACAGATAAAAACGGCATCGCTTCATTGAAATTAAATGGTTCAAAACCAGCAGTAATTGTTTCTCATAAAGGAAAAAATAAAGGATATTTAAGATTACGAGAGGAAGATGCCCTTAATTTGAGTCGTTTTGATATTTCAGGCGAGCAAATTAAAGCTGATTTAAGAGGCTTTATATATGCTGAAAGGAATATATGGAGGCCAGGAGATAGTATGTATTTCAACTTCATGCTTCAAGATAAAAAAGCATCTCTACCTAAAGAATATCCTATAACTATGGAGCTATTTGATGCAAAAGGACAGTTATATGAAAGACGGGTAACGAATAAAAATGTGAATGGGATTTATCCCTTATTTGTTTCAACCCAAGTAAATGATCAAACGGGAACATGGAGAATGAGTGTAAAAGCAGGTGAAACTTCCTTTGAGAAATCTTTTAAAATTGAATCCATACGACCCAACCGACTAAAATCAAGCCTTTTATTTAACGGGAAAGTTTTAATGAGGGAAAATGAACCTTTTCAAGCCAGCATTAAAGCAGACTGGTTGCATGGAATTCCTGCCGCTGGATTAAAGGCTATTGTTGAGTTAAAGTTAAAGGGGGAATCAAATACATTTCATTCTTTTCCCTCTTTTAATTTTGAAAATGAATTTTTCAAAAATATTAAAACTGAAAACAGCATCATATATAATGGAAACCTGGACGAAACAGGGAGGGCCGCATTACTAGTTAAAATTTCAGAAAATCCAGATCTTTCTGGGAAAATGTCCGCCATATTCCAAACCAGAGTCTTTGAACCTTCCGGGGAATTTAGTACTACAGTTGAACGAATACCCTACCATCCTTTCAAGTCTTATGTTGGATTTGAAATACCTAAAAATACATGGGGAGAACCTGTTTTACCTGAAAATAAAAGTTCAATAATCAGATTTGCGGTTGTTGATAAGGATGGAAATCCATTAAGAAATAAAAAAATAAATATTAGCCTGTTTAAAACAGACTGGTTCTGGTGGTGGGATAATGATCAATATAGAAATGCAGATTTTAATACAGAAACAGCCAAACAAACCATCCGGGAAGTTACCTTAACAACGGACTCAAAAGGATTGGCAAATTGGAATTTAACCATAAAAGACTGGGGAAGGTACTTATTATTAGCTGAAGATTTATCATCAGGCCATAAAGCTGCTCAATATATTTATTCTGGTTATCCAGACGGTGCTACCGATTCAAATGAGAAAAATATTCTTTCTTTAATGCCTGTTAAAACAGATAAAGCTAAATATATTCCTGGCGAAAAAGCTATTTTATCCTTTCCAGGCTCAAGTGAAGGTACTGCATTGGTGACTATAGAGAGCGGAAGTAGTATATTACAAACATTTAGAATTAAAACTAAAAAAGGAAATAACACGATAAGCCTTCCAATTAGTGAAGAAATGTCTCCCAATGTTTATGCTTATATCTCCTTTATTCAATCTTATGAATCTGTGAAGAATGATTTACCGATAAGATTATTTGGTATCTGTCCAATTTATGTTGAAAATCCAGCAACAATTTTAAAACCTCAGATTTATACAAAAGAAAGTTTTAAACCTGGAGAAAAAATTTCAATAGCTATTGCAGAGGAAAAAGGAAAAGAAATGACTTATACCCTCTCTGTCGTAGACGAAGGTTTATTAGGAATTACCCGTTTTAAAACACCCAATCCACATCTGTCATTTTATTCAAAAATTGGTTTAGGTGTCAGAACCTGGGATATTTATAATAAGGTTTTGGGTGCTTTTGGAGCAGATTTAGGGAATTTATTAGCCATAGGTGGTGATGACAGTTATCAACCTGAAGTACTTAATAATACCGGAACTCAGTTTAGTTCTGTTGTCTTTCAGCTAGGACCCTTTCATTTAAAAAAAGGACAAAAATTAAACCACAACATTACGCTGCCAAATTATATGGGTGCGGTTAGAATAATGGTGGTTGCCAAAAACATGAATTCTTACGGGAGTGCAGAAAAATTAGTTGCTGTTAAAAGTCCAGTCATGTTATTTGCATCAGCACCTAGAACCTTGTCTCCCGGTGATCAATTTTTATTGCCTGTTAATATTTTTAGTACTCAAAATAACCTTAAAAAAGTTGTAGTAACCAGTTTTGATGAATCAGGAATATTAACCAGTAAAACAAATAGTTTCACTATCAATATGCAGGATAAAAAGGAAAATTTAGTTGAAATACCATTCTCTGTTTCAGGAAAAACAGGTTTGACCAAATTAAAAATAAAAATAACCAGTTCAATAGGGACGGCTTCTCAAATATTGCAAATCCCAGTCAGAAATCCCAATCCAATTTCATACCGCGTAATCAATAAAGTTCTAAATCCAGGTGAAACATGGATTCAAAATATTCCTGATTTTGGACAAAAAGGCACGCAAGAAGTTATATTGGAGACTTCCACGGTGCCAAACCTGGGGCTAAATAAACGGTTATCCTATTTATTGAATTATCCATACGGTTGTTTAGAACAAACCGTTTCCTCTGCATTCGCCCAATTATATATGGATAAATGGGTGGATTTAAACCAAAACCAACAAAAATTGCGAGTCAAGCATATTCAATCCGCCATTCAGCAAATCAATAGATTTCAACTTTCTTCAGGTGGATTTTCCTATTGGCCAGGAAATTATCAGTTCGATGAATGGGTAACGAGTTATACGGGACAATTTTTATTAGAAGCAAAATTGGCAGGATTTTTAGTTCCATCCAATATGTTAAAGAAGTGGGAAAAGTTTCAAATTAAATTAGTTAAAGGATTAAATTTAAATACTGCATGGGCTTCAGCTGAGTCACCTCAGATAAATCAGGCTTACAGACTTTATACCCTCGCTTTGGCTGGAAAACCAGAAAAAGGAGCAATGAACCAGTTAAGGGAATTAAAAAACCTGTATAACTCGGCAGCTAATAGATTAGCAGGAGCTTATGCATTAACTGGAAATGTAGCAACCGGAAATAAAATTTTAGCTGGAAAAAGTAAAAACCTAACTAAATCTGGCTATACCACATCCTATGGTTCAGACATGAGAGACAGAGCACAATTACTTGAGACCTATATTCAACTAGGAAATACAAACAAATCTGGCGCTTTAGCCTCTCAATTAACAAAGGAATTTTCAAAAAATCAGTGGTATTCCACGCATACAACCGCTTATGTTCTTTTAGCTTTGAGTAAATATTTAGGGAATCAAAGAGCTGGAGAGCCTGCAAGGTTTAGATTTATTTCCCCTGCAAGCAATGGAAAGTGGGTTGAGGTACTTCATGAAAAATCTGTTGGATTCACTCAATTTAAGGATTTTACGGGTATTCAAAAATTACAAATCCAAAATTTGGGAAAAAGTAAGTTATTCCTTCAATTTATTCAAGCTGGTAAAGAACCTCTGGGGGAAGTTAAAGCAGTAGCTTCCGGAATTGAATTAAAGACAGAATTTTTTACGCTGAATGGTCAAAAATTAGATCCTGCAAAAATATCCCAGGGAGAAGATTTCAAAGCAGAAATAACGGTTAAACACACAGGAGAAAATCCATTTACTTATACCGACCTTGGATTAACTCAGGTTTTTCCCTCTGGATGGGAGATAATTAACGAAAGAATGACTAATTTTAATGCAGAGCAACAACAGGATTATGATTTTTTAGATGTCAAAGATGATCGAAGTTCTTATTTTTTTACTTTGGGTGAAAGACAAGTTAAAAAATTTACAGTGAGGCTAAATGCAACTTTCAGTGGCCGTTTTTATTACCCTGCTGCTTCTGTGTCAGATATGTACAATTATCAGATAAATGCTCAAACCAATGGGAATTGGATAAACATTTCAAAATCAATGAACAACTAAAACCTTCAACATGAAAATAAAGAAAAATTTAATGCAAACTTTCCTTTTGAGTATTGGAACATGCCTACTTTTAGGAATGTCAATGCTTAGAAAAACGGAAGATGGCTGGATAGACTTATTCAATGGCAAAAATCTTGATGGTTGGATTGTCAAAATAGCAAAACATGAGACAGGTGAAAATTATGGGGAAACTTTTCGGGTAAAAGATGGACAGATGCAGGTCTCTTATGAAAATTACACAGATTTTGACTTTCAATATGGCCATATTTTTTATGAAAAACCATTTAGTTATTATTTAATTGAAATTGAATATAAATTTTTTGGTGACCAGGCACCTAAGGGAGAAGGTTGGGCATGGAGAAATAGTGGGGTTATGTTACATGGACAGTCTCCATATACAATGACAAAAGAACAGGATTTCCCTATTTCCATCGAGGCACAATTCTTAGGCGGAGACGGTAAAAATAACAGAACAACTTGTAATTTATGCACTCCTGGCACTCATGTGGTCATGGAAGGTAAATTAATAACCCAACATTGTATAACCTCAAAATCAAAAACATTTCATGGAGATCAATGGGTGAATGCAAAGTTTCTGGTCCTTGGTGACTCCATTATCAAACATTTTGCCAATGACGAATTAGTACTTTCTTATGAAAAACCACAATTTGGCGGAGGAACTGTAAACAGACATAACCCAGCGGAAAAAAGAGATGGCGAATTAATAAAAGCTGGATATATATCTTTACAGAGCGAAAGTCATCCCATTTCTTTTCGAAAAGTAAGAATTTATAACTTAGAAAAATATGCAACAAATACCAAAAAGCTTAGTAAAAAACTGGAAGATTTAAAAATTCCAGCAAATTGAATGTTATTTTGCTAAATAGTTGGTGATAAAACCTTTGACGACTTGTAACGCCTGATCGAAATGTTTATTATTATTAATTATAATATCAACCTCTTCCGCAAAAGGTTTTATATATTTTTCATAAGCTGGCATTACATGGTTTTCATAACGATATAAAACATCGTCGATGGGGTAATTTCTTTCCGTCTGATCTCTTCTTATTCGTCTTATAACCTTTAAATTATCTTTTGCCTGAACAAATAAGGAAAGGTTCAGCATTTTCCTGATTTCTTCAAAATATAGAATGAAGAGCCCTTCTACAATAATAATTGGAGCAGGATTAAAATGAAGAATTTTAGGCTTAGTCAAGTGATTGTTAAAAGTATATTCTTCCCTTACAATGGGATTCCCCTCTTTTAATTTACATAAATCTGCGTACAAATCATCCTTAAAAATAGATTGTGGCAAATCAAAATTTGAAATCCCTTCACTATCAACAGCTTGATGCTCTCTGGGTTTATAATAATCATCTTGAGAAATAAAACAAACCTGATCAGGCTTAAAATTTTTCTTCAAATTGAGAATAAAGCTCGTTTTTCCTGAGCCACTGCCTCCTGTAATTCCAATAATAAATGGTTGCACGTGATTTGTTTTCTCAAAAATAGTTAATCCGCAACTCTTTGCTTAGTTTTATACTATAAAAAAGGAATTAATGGAAATACTTATTACAATTTTAAGAGCTACACTTGGTATGGGTGTACTTATTGGTATCGGATATCTGATAAGCACACACAAGAAATCTATTCCCTGGAAAACCATATTTCTGGGAATAATCTTACAATTTGTTCTTGCCATTCTGGTATTAAAAGTTCCTTTAATTAACAAAGGATTTGACTATGCAGCTGGATTTTTTCAGGTCATATTGAAATATTCTGAGGCAGGCGCCACTTTTCTCTTTGGAAATTTAGTCACAGACACAAAATCATTCGGATATATTTTTGCTTTTCGGGTGTTGCCCACCATCATTTTTTTCTCGGCAATTTCATCCATTTTATATTATTTTGGCATACTCCAAAAAATTATAAATGTATTAGCTATCATCATGAAAAAAACCCTTGGGGTTACTGGACCAGAAAGCCTGGCAGCAGCAGCCAATATTTTTGTAGGACAAACAGAAGCACCGTTAGTTGTAAAACCATATATAAGTTCTTTTACCAAATCTGAATTAATGTGTTTAATGACAGGTGGAATGGCCACTATAGCTGGGGGAGTTTTTGCCGCCTATGTTGGCTTTTTAGGTGGTGATGACCCAGAACAACAATTGTTTTTTGCAAAACATTTATTAACTGCTTCCATTATTTCAGCTCCTGCTGCCATAGTTGCCGCCAAGCTGATTGTTCCAGAAACACTTGATAAAAGATTGGAGTCGAATCTTGAGGTAATTGAAGATAATGGTAATAATCTTTTAGATGCGATTTCAAGAGGTACCACTGACGGTTTAAAATTGGCGATAAATGTAGGTGCTATGTTATTGGTATTTACAGCCCTTGTGTACATGCTAAATGATTTTATACTCGAGTTCCCCGGAAAATGGTTAGGCGTTAACGATTATATTAAAGAATCGACATCTGGTCGGTTTGAAGGTTTAACTTTTACTTATATTTTGGGGCTTCTTTTTGCGCCGATAGCCTGGTTATTAGGTACACCGATGCAAGATATTGTCATAGTTGGGCAATTACTTGGCCAGAAAACTGTCATTAATGAATTTGTTGCTTATTCCGATCTTGGACTACTTCGGGAAAAAGGAATAATTCTTGATCCAAAATCATTAATTATCGTTACCTATGCCTTGTGTGGATTTTCTAATTTCGCATCTATTGGCATTCAAATTGGTGGAATTAGTGCTCTGGCACCTAATAAAAGACAAGAATTAACAGAACTTGGATTGAGAGCTATGATTGGGGGAACTATTGCCTGTTTTATGACCGCAATTATAGCATCGGTTTTATTCCATTTCTAAAAAATGCCAGGCAGATAAAACTAAAAAAAATATTTCGTTGTTAAAGGTAATTATTACCCGAACAAAAATCAACATGGCTACCATTTTATTTACCTTTGAAGACAAAACCATCGCTCAGCCAATTCAGGTGGATAATGTTCCTTCGGATCAGAGTATTTTAGAAATAGCAGAAGACAATAATATTCATCTTAACCACAATTGTGGTGGGGTTTGTGCTTGCAGCACTTGTCATGTGTACATTCATCAGGGAGAAAAATACCTAGAAGAGATATCCGATAAAGAAGAAGATTTTATTGACAGAGCAATTAAGCCTAAATTAAATAGCCGCCTTGCCTGCCAATGTATCGTTCTGACTAATGATGCAATTATACAGGTGGAAATACCTGATCAGAGTCGTATCATTGGCCATGAACATTGAATTATTTAAAAAAACGAACAATGCCTTTTCAAGATTTTGAGAACTTACCCATTAAATGGACGGACCACGAAGACATTGCCATCAAGTTATACGAAAAGTTTGGTGATGAATTTGGTGAAAGCAAAATATATAGAATTAGATTTACCCAACTTCTCGACTGGATTTTAGAAATACCGAATTTTGTAGGAACTAGGGAAGAATCAAACGAAGGACATCTCGAACAGATTCAAGCAAAATGGGTTTATGAATGGCGTGACAATCAATAGATTGATATGTCCAGTTTAGAATCTTTCAGCCAGGTAAAAGCTTTTTTATTTGATATCGATGGAGTATTCACCAACAATGAGGTTCAAATAACTGAAGCAGGTGAATTGTTAAGAACTATTCATTTGAGAGATAGTTTTGCCCTTAAAGTTGCCCTTCGGGAAGGTTTCCCAATTGGAATTATTACAGGTGGTACTAGTTTGGGAATCGTTAAAAGGTTAAACGATTTGGGTATCGAATTTGTAGCAACGGGTAAACATTATAAATTACCCTCGTTACAGGATTTTTTAGCCAAATATGATATAGCAGCTAAAGATGTTTTATACATGGGGGATGATTTTCCCGACATACCTATTTTAAAAAAAGTAGGAATAGCTTGTTGTCCAGCTGATGCTATTCCTGAAATTTTTCATCTGGCAACTTATATTTCACCCGTTTTGGGTGGTAGAGGTTGTGTCAGAGATGTCATTCAAAAAACATTACAGATACAAAATAAATGGAATGTAGGTGATTCTTAATCAAATTAAAAGCATTGCAATTTCATATTTTAGATTGTTGCGCATACCTAATTTAATTATTGTAGGTGTAACTCAATATATTATTTATCACCTTCTTATTTCGACTTCATTCACCGTTCATGTTATATCAGGATCTTTTAACCGTTTAGATTTATTTTTATTTATCCTTACCACCTTATGCATAACAGCTGGTGGCTATATTATCAATGATATTTACGATATTAAAACGGATAAAATAAATAAACCATTATCACGGGTCATTAATCAAAGGATTAGTGTAAAATCAGGATGGTTTCTTTATGTATCTTCCATAATTTCTGGGGCTTTTATTGCTTTTTATCTGGCCATCCAAAGGGAAGAAATTTCCTATTGGTTCCTATATCCCACTTCCGTTTTTCTTTTATTTGCGTATAGTAAATGGCTTAAAGCTATGCCCCTTATCGGAAATATACTGGTTTCATTATTTTGTGGGGCGGTTCCTGGCATCTTTTATCTTTCGGAATATACTGGAATTAAAAAATTAAGTCAAATCAATATTATTGCTTCAAATAATTTAAAAACCATCCTATTTTCTTACGTCGTCTTTGCTTTTTTAACCAATCTAATTAGGGAAATTGTCAAAGATTTACAAGATGAAAAAGGTGACAGGATATCAAAATTAAATACAACCGTTGTCTTTTGGGGGCAAAAAACTTCAAAAAGAATTGCTTTTATAATTGCCATAATTAGTTCATTCATAATAAATTATACTTTTTTCCTTCCCCTATTCGTAAAAATACCCTACCTGTATTTCCTCCATATAATATTTATCCAACTACCTTTATTAATATGTATGATAAATTTATACCAGGCAAAAGTAGATGATGAATTTAAAAGGATTGGAGTCTGGATAAAAATCATAATGGTTAACGGTTTATTTCTTGTAACTTATATTATATCCCTACAAAATGGATAATCAAAAATTTTCCCCATTCAACAAAACTATTGTTTTAGCATCAAAATCGCCTAGACGAGCCCAATTATTAAAAGATGCAGGATTCATTTTCAGAATTCAACCCATCGACGTAAACGAAGATTTCCCGGAAGATATGCCCCTCGAAGAAGTAGCCAGTTTTCTAGCTGAGAAAAAGGCGCTGGCAACCGATACAGGACAACTTATGGAAAATGAAATTTTACTGACCGCTGATAGTGTCGTAATAATAAATAAGAAAATATTGAATAAACCAACAGATGCAGAAGAAGCAAAAAATATGTTGTTGCAGCTAAGTAACCAATCCCATAAAGTTTTTACTGGCGTTTGTTTACAATCAAAAAACAAAAAGCGTTTATTTTCCAATGAGACTACAGTTCATTTTGGAACTTTAACCGAGGAAGAGATTGATTTTTACATCCAACAATCTAAACCATTTGACAAAGCAGGTTCTTATGGTATTCAAGACTGGATTGGATTTTGTAAAATAAAAAAAATTGAGGGAGAATATGCCAATGTTATGGGATTACCTGTTTGTGCCATTTATGAGGCCCTATTAACTTTTTAAGTGCTCATTTAATTTTTGGAAAAATTCAATTGCATTTTGCTGAATCAAAACATTTAATTTTTTTCCAAATATGGCTTTTAATATAAATGGTATTTTAATGGTAACCTTATAAGTTGTTAGCGTTTTATTTTCTGCAGTCTCTTCCAGATTAAATTCCACTACGGCAGACAAAAGACCCAAAGTACCCTCCTGAGTTATACCTAAGGAAATAAAATTAGATTCAACCTTGTTCAAGATTTTTAATATAGCAGATAATTCCCTATCCCTTCCCTTAATATTAAAATCTCCATATACTCTAAAAGTCTCTTCTTCAAGCTTATCAATGGATTCAATATCTGGTATTAGCCTTCCAAAATAATATGGATTCAATAAGGAACTCCATAATTCATTAATAGGGATATCAAAAGCAAATTCACCGCTGACTTGCATGTTTTTTCTATAAAAAAACGAATAAATTCTGTACTTTGTTATAAAAATAGCAAAAAAATATGAATAGAAGAAATTTGCTTACCCATGGTATCCTTTTTTTCCTACCTTTTAAAGTTATGAATTTCAATAAAAAAGAGAAAAAAAACGCAAAAGGAACTTTTTCGATGGATGAAAACAAGATTCGTTTTTATCATGATCAAGTAACAGAAAAATTTTCTTGTCTATTCATGGCAGATACTCATTTATTTAAAGATGATGAAAGAGGAGATGAATTTAAAATCTACAGTGGAAGAATGGCAAAAGCCTACAATAAGACCAAACATTTTCAAACCGGCATAGAAACAAATCCTGAAAGGGCATTTATAGAAACACTCCAGATAGCAAAGAAAGAAAATACTTCCCTTTTGATTTTAGCTGGAGACATTTTTAGCTTTCCCTCGGAAGCGGCTATAACTTTTGTTTTAGAGGAATTAAAAAAAATAGGAATACCTTATATTTTTACTGCAGGAAATCATGACTGGCATTATGAGGGAATGCCTGGAAGTTCTGATTCATTGAGAAAAATCTGGATAAATAAGAGACTTTTGAATCTTTACCAAAATGAAAATCCAATGTTTGGTGTCAGGAAAATAAATGGAGTCAGAATCATTTCAATAGATAATTCTACCTATGAAATACAGGAGGAACAACTATATTTTTTTGAAGACCAAATTTCTCAGGGAGACCCCATATTATTGTGCGTCCATATTCCCTTTTATGTACAGGGTAGAAATTTAGGTTTTGGGTGTGCTCATCCAGATTGGAAAGGGAAGAACGATAAAAACTTTGAACTGGAAAAAAGAGAAGCCTGGCGAGATACAGGTCATTCAGCATTTACGTTAAAATTTTACCAAAGAATATTAGAAGCAACAAATTTGATAGGGATAATTGCAGGGCACATCCATGCACCTTCCCTAGATATATTAAAAAATGGCGTTCCTCAAATTGTCACTGAAGCAAATGCGCAGGGAGGATATCTTTCTTTACATTTTGAAAAAGAAGCGAGCACCACAGAGTAAAAAATCAGGATAACACCGATTCTTTTTTCCATGTAACAAAACCACGCCAAGCCATAAAAAAGAATAAAAGGTACATCAGGGAGAATAAAGATAAATCTTTATAATAATTTAAAGGTATTGCTATAGCATTAGAAATAATATAAGCCAGCCAATTTTCTATTTTACGTTTAGCCATCCACCACATACCTAATATGGAAAAAGATGTGACTAAAGCGTCGGCAATTGGTGTGTTACTATCTGTTTTGTATTGAAGCCAGAGGTAAATAACCGTCCAAGAAACAAGGACAATGACTAAACCAGTTATCCTTTCTTTAGATTGACACCATGTGATTGGAAAAACAAAGGATTGGTCGGACTTTTTTAGCATCCAGGCATACCAACCAAATATACTCATTCCAAAATAATAGAGATGTAGAATTCCTTCAGCATATAAAGGTGGGTTTATTTTAAACAAATAAATATAGGCAGCTATCAAAACACCAATAATACCTGTAGGAAAAACAAGAACCTTATTCTTCAAAGCATACCAGACACTAAGAACCTGAGCTATAGTACTTATCCACTCTAACATGGAAATAGCTGACATATTTTCGCCTATCTGTTGTAAAATAGCTGACATCTTTTTGGTGTATAAATTAGGTTGAAAAGTACATTAAGTAATTAAGAAAACAAATATATTTAGGTCAAACCTATAAAAAGGTTGTATAAAATGAACTTAATGGGCTAAAATCTTTAATTTCGTATGTTATTCAAAATACGACCGCATGAAAATTAACTTATCCTCTTTTTTCTATTTTTTGTTGACTGCAACCCTAGTATTTTTATTAAATACAAAGATGGGGTCCCTACCCCCACTGGGTAAATTTCTTGACCCATTCAATGGTTTTTGGCAACAAGCAGAACCCCGCCTATCCGAAACTGAGAGTACCCTTCAGATTAAAGGATTAAAAGGAGAAGTAACGATTCGCTTCGATGAAAATAGAGTACCACATATTGAGGCTGAAAACGAAGAAGATTTATACTTCGCACAAGGATATGTTATAGCCAGAGACAGATTATGGCAATTAGATTTTCAAACACGTTTTGCCGCCGGCAGATTATCAGAAGTTATTGGAGAAAAGGCCATTGATTTAGATAGATATAACCGAAGAATGGGAATGGGTTTTGGTGCAAGAAATATGGAAGCTTTTGTTACAAAAGATCCCAAAATGAAAATGGTCCTCGATGCCTACACCAATGGAATAAATGCCTACATAAGTAACTTAAAACCTAAGGATTATCCAATTGAATTTAAGTTATTAGATTACAAACCTGAAAACTGGAAGCCAATCAATTCAGCTTATCTTTTGAAATTAATGTCAGCTACTTTAGCGGCTGCCTCCAATGATTTTTATATGTCCAACGCCTTAAATAAATTTGGACCAGAAGTAATCAAGGATTTATTCCCCAATTATCCTTTTA
Organism: Bacteroidota bacterium; assembly: GCA_041159865.1. GTDB lineage: Bacteria > Bacteroidota > Bacteroidia > Chitinophagales > Saprospiraceae > BJGN01. The sequence continues at coordinate 5,634 of JBEAXK010000059.1, read as the reverse complement.
GGGAAGATCCTATCATTCCTAAAGGAACAAAGTGGGATTTTGACCCTGTATCAATTCCTAATGCACCGGTGGAGACTTCTTTAAATACAAATATTAAATTAGATCCCAAAGAGGAAGGACTGGGAAGCAATAACTGGGCTATTACTGGAAATAAATCAAATACTGGTTTTCCTATACTGGCCAATGACCCACACTTAGAAATGACCTTACCGGCCATCTGGTATCAAAATCAACTTACAGCACCAGGGTTAAATGTTTATGGGGTTACTATTCCGGGTTCACCAGGTGTTATCATCGGATTCAATAAAGAGGTCGCTTGGGGAGTAACCAATGTAGGTTCGGATGTATTAGACTGGTACAAAATCACTTTCAAGGATAATTCAAAAAATGAATATTTAGTTGAAAATGAGTGGAGGCCAATCAAAAAAGTGGTAGAATCTATATTAGTCAGAGGAAAAGAAACCATTACTGAAACGGTGTTGTATACGCACTATGGACCCATAGTTTATATGGAGGGAGAAAAACCAGAAGGGCTACCTAAATCAAATAATGTTCCTATCGGATATGCATTAAAATGGATTGCCCATCAACCTTCAAACGATATCAAAACCTTTTACGAATTAAACAGGGCAAAGAATTATAACGATTATCGTGCGGCTTTACTTCATTATGTAGCACCAGCACAAAATTTCATTTTTGCAAGCAAAGAAAATGATATTGCTATAACGCCAAATGGTTATTTTCCTTTAAAATGGAAAGGGCAAGGTAAATTTTTATTGGATGGAAGCAAAAGTGCCCATGAATGGAAAGGTCGGGTACCTGCTGAACATAATCCTACCGTAAAGAATCCACAGAGAGGTTTTGTATCCTCTGCCAATCAATTTTCAGCAGACACCACTTATCCCTATTATTTACATTGGGAATTTTCAGGATATGAAAGAGGTGCCAGAATAAACAGGCAGTTAGCTAAAATGGATAAAGCAGATGTTAGAGATTTTCAACAATTACAGAACGATAATTTTAGTATTCATGCTGAAAATATGAGAGATGTATTGGTAAAAAATGTAACAGTTTCTTCTTTAACGAATAGAGAAAAAAAAGCTTTAACATTATTTAAAAACTGGTCCTTCAGATATGATGCGAAAGAAATTGCACCTAGTATTTTTGAATGGTGGCATAAAGCACTTGCCCAAGGTATCTGGTCTGATGAATTCACAGACTCTAAATATCCTATGGTCATGCCCTCCAGAGACAGGACAGTTGCCCTGCTTATTTCCGATGAAAACGCAAAATGGTATGATGATATAAAAACCAATGAAAAAGAATCAAAAAAGGATATCGTCACAAAAACTTTTAAAGAAACCATTGATAGTCTTTATGAATCTTATGGAGAAATAGGTTCAAAATGGGAATGGGGTCATGTTAAGGGAACAAATATTCCTCATTTAGCAAAAATCGTGGGGTTTGGAACGAAGACTTTATTTACCGGCGGATCAAAAACTGCTGTAAATGCTATTTCTCAAACAACAGGTCCATCTTGGAAAATGATTGTATCTCTTGGTGATAAGGTAGAAGCTTTTGGTTTATTCCCCGGCGGAGAATCAGGTAATCCTGGTAGTTTTTATTACGACAATATGGTTGAAAAATGGGCTGATGGCAAATTAAATTCTCTTTATTTCTATGAAAGGGGGAAATCAGACACCAAAAGAATCAAACAAACCATTTCCCTCATTTCTAAATAAAAAAACATGTTCCTTTTAATTATTATAGTAAGTTGTTTTATAGCTCAAAGTATATTGCCCTGGTGGATTATTGCTCCCGTTTGTTTATTGAGCGGTTATTTGTTTTCGAAATCTAAAAAACAAGCCTTCTGGGGTGGTTTTTTTGGAATTTTTATTTTGTGGATGATAAAAATCCTATCCTTAAGTTTGCCAAATGAACATTTATTAGCAAATAAGGTAGGTCAAGTGTTCATGTTGCCTGATAATCAGTTTAATTGGGTAATAATCCTAATTGTAAGTTCCCTCATCGGTGGAGTAGTTGGTGGACTGAGTTGTTTATCGGGAAGTCATTTTCGGAAAACAAACTAACCTAAATGTCAATTTTTTTAAATAATATCTTTCATTTTGTCAAAATTATAAAGCAAATTTTTTAATTGGTTAAAATTGTATTTATATTTAGTTTTGTTTTGAAAAAGAGGTAGTGGAAAATCTTTGAGAATTAAAGGAAAAAGATAATCCTTAAAAAATAATTCACTCAATTTTTTAATTAACAATAGTCAACTTATGGTACAATTTTTCGAAAAAGTGACGAGAACCATGAAAAAGTATGCTGTACTTTTCTGTCTCTTGTTTATTTCTTCTGCCATGTTTGCTCAAATCACCGGAAAGGTGGTAGATGCTGACAACGGAGAGCCTCTCATCGGAGCATCAGTAGTCATTGCTGGTACTTCGACTGGTACAGTAACAGATTTAGATGGTTCCTTTTCCATCAATGCGAAATCAGGTGATGTACTAGAAATATCCTACACAGGGTATACTGCAAAAACTGTTTCAGTTGGTGCTGAAACAAATTTATCCATTACATTAAGTCAAGGGGTTACTATTGACGAAATTATTGTAACAGGGTATGCTGTAGAAAGTAAGCGTCAAACGACTGGCGCTGTATCCACGGTACCTGCTAAGCAGATGGCTGCAATACCATCTGGAAACGTTGAGCAGCAATTGCAAGGTCGGGTGGCTGGTGTAACTGTTTTGACAAATGGCCAGCCTGGTACAACCAGCCAAATTCGCGTTCGTGGATTTGGTGCTTTTGGTGGAAATGCCCCCTTATATATTGTAGATGGGGTACCCATTGATAACACCGATTTCATTAACCCTGATGATATTGAAACTGTAACAGTTCTAAAAGATGCTGCTTCAGCTTCCATCTACGGTGCAAGAGCCGCTAATGGCGTTGTGGTTTATACCACTAAATCAGGTTCCAGAAAGGCAAAGAAAATGGAGGTAACCTACAATGGTCTAACTGGATTTACTGATCCAAACGTTAAAGGTTCACCAAAAATGCTGAATCCTCAACAAATGGCTGACTGGACACATGTTGCTTATCGTAATAATGCAGCAGCCAATGGAACCGCAGTGTCTTACACTCACCCACAGTATGGAAATCAGGCAACACCTCGGATGCCGACTTATTTACATGCCAACGGAGCAAATGGAGTAGTAGGAAATGTAGATTTAGCAGCAATTGAAGCCGCTTACAAAGCAAATCCAAGAAATGTCTTTTTAATCAAACCAAATTTAGAGGGAACCAATTGGTATGATGCAATTACACGTATTGCACCTATTCAACGTCATAGCCTTGGCTTTAGTGGTGGAACTGAAAATGGCCGATATTATATAGGTTTAGGTTCTCAAAATCAATCTGGTATTTTACTTGAAAATGAATTCAAACGCTATTCTTTCAGAGCAAATTCAGAATGGGATTTATTACCTTGGTTAACTATGGGTGAAAATTTACAGGTAACATATAGAGCCGTTTTAGGTCAACAAGGAGATGCAGGTGGTATTGGTATTGCTGATGATGAGTCCGAAGTACTTTCTGCCTATCGTATGCCTACTATATTACCAGTATATGATGAATTTGGAAGTTATGCCAGTACAAAAGCTGCAGGTTTTAATAACCCTAGAAATCCAGTAAGAAGATTAGTTCTCAATAATGGAGATGATGGTGGATTCAATACAAGTGCTTTTGGTAATATATACTTCCTTGTTAAACCTGTAAAAAATCTGACCATCAAAACATCTTTAGGTGGCAATTACAATAACAACTTCTATAAAAACTACAACTATATTTATTTAGGTGACTCTGAGCCAGAAGCTTCAAATACCTTCAGTGAAGGGGGTGGATATGGTTTTAGCTGGGTATTATCAAATACTGCTACTTATAAAGCGCAAATTGGCGCTCACAATATTACTGCCTTAGCTGGTATAGAAGCCCTAAATACAGGAAAAGGCCGTTTCTTTAACGGTAGTGGTATCAACCCATTCTCTACCGATTTAAATTTCGTGAACCTTTCAACAGTACAAAGCCCTCAAGTAAATAGTGGACTATATAACGGGGTTAATTTTTACTCTATTTTTGGTAAGTTAGATTATAACTTTAAAGAGAAATATTATTTAACTGGTGTACTTCGTAGAGATGGATCTTCTCGTTTTGGTGCAAATTCAAGATATGGTATATTCCCTGCCTTTTCTGCCGCGTGGCGTGTAACTTCAGAAGATTTCTTGAAGGATATCTCTTGGCTTAGAGATTTAAAAATTCGTGGTGGATGGGGTGAAATGGGTAACTCAAATAACGTGGATCCAAGTAACCAGTTTTTCCTATATCGATCAGACCGTGGTAACACTTTCTATCCTATCAGCGGACAAAGCAGTGGCGTTGACGAAGGATTTGCTTCAAGTAGAATTGGTAATCCAGATGCTAAATGGGAGACAAGTGAGACCATTAATATTGGTTTTGATGTTTCATTATTTGATAATAAACTTGAGATTATTCTTGACTGGTGGAAGAAAACTACCAGAGATTTATTATTTACTGTTCCTCTTCCAGGTGTTGCGGGTAATTATGCTGCTTCTCCTGCTGTAAACGTAGGAAGTATGTTAAATAGAGGTATTGATTTCCAGATTATAAACAGAGGAAATTTAGGCTCTAAATTAACTTATGAGCTTACCTTAAATAATGCATTCCTTCACAATGAAATTACTAAGTTAGCTGACGGTATTCCTTATTTTGATGGGGGTTCCTACAGAGGTATTGCACCTATCAGAAATCAACCTGGTTATGGTTTATCGGAATTTTTTGGTTATAAAATGATTGGGTATTTTAATTCGAAAGCAGAAGCTGATGCATCCAAACAACCAGGTGCAGGTGTAGGTCGTTTCAAATATGAAGACGTTAATAAAGACGGACAAATTACACCAGCAGACCGTACTTTTATTGGTAGCCCAATTCCAAAATATACTGGAGGTGCTAACTTCAATGTTGGCTATAAAAACCTTCACGCAGAAATCTATCTATATGCTTCTGTAGGAAATAAGATTTTTAATCAATCTAAGTGGTTTACTGATTTCTTTGGTTCTTTTGAGGGATCAGCAAAAGGTATTCGTGCACTGGATTCATGGACTGCAGCCTTAGGTAATGATGCGAAGGCTCCTATCTGGGAAAGTGCTTCGAATATTAGTACAAATGGTGCTGCTAACTCATGGTATGTAGAAGATGGTTCATTCTTGCGTATTCAAAGATTAGCTATGTATTATGATTTCGATGCCTCAATTTTGAAGAGATTAAAAGTTTCAAAGTTAAGCTTAGGCGTTTCCGCAAACAATATCTGGACTTTAACCAAATATACTGGCTTAGATCCAATGGTCGGTGGTGGTGCAGATACGAACTTCGGTATAGATGTAGGTAACTACCCTGTTACACCTGCTTATATGTTGAATTTCTCCATAGGCTTCTAATCTTTCCAAACTTAAATTTGTTTCTTAAATATAAATAACAAGAAAATGAATAATATTTTTAAAAGGATGACAATGATCATGGCTATGGTTATGCTCTTGGTAGTATCCTGTAGAG
>JBEAXK010000033.1:0-7333 GCA_041159865.1 Bacteroidota bacterium | reverse complement strand
ATAATTATCTTTTTTCCTGGTTTTAGTTCTATCTAAAACCAGGATTTTTATTTATTAAACTTATTTGAAAAGTTGTAATTCCCTGGTTCTAAAATATCAAAATAGTCCAGGATATTTTGTTTGATGTAATTGATCGATATATCATACTAAGAATTAAAAATACTTTTTTCTGAAAATTATCTATAGGGTTAATTGTACATTTTAAACTTTTGCCTCCTTTCATCATCTAATACCTATAATTAACGATAAACCTGAAAATGAAACGTCTACTCAACCTTATTTTTTTAATTTATTGTTCTACGCTTTATTCCCAGTCAAAGCCAAATTTTATTTTTATCCTTTCCGATGACCAAAGCTGGAATGGAACTTCGGTTTTGATGGATCCCAGTCAACCAGATTCTCGCAGCGATTATTACCAAACGCCCGTTTTAGAGGCATTGGCAAAAAAAGGAATGATTTTTAGCCAAGGTTATGCTTCTGCGCCAAAATGTGCTCCAACGAGAATAAGTATTCTTACTGGAAAATCGACATCAAGGCTTCACTTCACATTTACTGACAACACGCAGGAGGCAGGTACCCGCGTTTTGGAAGCTAAAACAGAATTAGCAATTCCAGATTCATTGACAACCATAGCAGAATGGTTAAAAAAGCAAGGACTAAATTATATAACCGCTCATTATGGTAAATGGCACATACAGGGAAAAGGTCCTGCTTTTCATGGCTTTGACAGAGGTGATGGGGATACTGGTAATGATGACGGAAATCATGATGGATTGATACAGACTAATCCAAGAAATATCTTTAGTATAACCGATTCTGCTTGTGTTTTTATGAGTGATGCTGTAAAAAATGGAAAGCCTTTTTATGTCCAGCTTTCACACCATGCTCCAAGAAGTCCTATTGAAGCAACCCAAAAATCAGTAGATGAGTGGAAGGATTTAACAAAACACCCCTTGGGAAAACGACATAAAGATCCTGAATACGGGGCAATGCTCCAGGATTTAGATTCGGGCTTAAATACCTTATTAAATAAAATAAAGGAATTAAATATTACGGATAATACTTATATAATATATATTGGTGATAATGGCGCCGGTGGGAATAATAGTCCGTTAAAAGGGGGGAAATCCTCAACTCAGGAAGGGGGTATTCGAGTTCCTTTTATGATTATTGGTCCTGGTATTCCTTCTAATACATATCAGACCACCCCTGTAGTGGCATACGATTTATTTCCGACCATTGCTTCATTAGCATCAAATGGGAATCCTGTTTTGCCTCCATTATTAGACGGAACCAGTTTACTGCCACTTTTGAAACCACAATTAAATTTGCCTTTCAATCGTAATCAACAAGAGTTGGTTTTCCATTGTCCTCATTTTAATCCCAATACTTTTCCTCAGTCTGCCTGGATTGATAAAGATTACAAATTATTGGTCGATTATGAAGCGGACAAAATACAACTATTTGATCTGAAGAAAGACATTAGCGAAACCACTGATCTGACCAACTTACTTCCCGCAAAGGCGAGAGAACTTACCATAAAGCTTAGAGATTATTTGAAAAAGGTAGAAACCAGAATGGTTATGTTAAATCCGGCTTATAGCAAGTTTACTGGAATAGGAGACGATTTAGATAAGGACAGTTTACCCGATATCTGGGAATTCAAAGAATTACTCACTACTTCATTCAAAGGATTTGAAGATCCGGATAAAGATGGCATTTCAAATTTGAATGAATGGAAGAATAAAACAGATCCATACATTTCCAATAGTTCTACTAATACAATCGATTTATTTGCTCGTTCGGATTTATTTAACATTTTGGAAAATCCTTTTCGGGACGATATTTCTTTGGAATTTTTGAACATTCCCAAGCATTCGAACGTTGAGGTTTCATTATTTGATTTACAAGGGAAGATATTACGAAGAGAATCACATGAAGGACATAATTCTAGTGTACGTTTTTCTGCTAAATATTTAAGTTCTGGTACCTATTTGCTGCGAGTTCAAATAATAGGTTCTGGTCAGTTTCAATCAAAGCTCATTCAAAAACAGTAAATATGTTAACTTTAGAAACCGTAGTAAAAGTAGTCATCGCATTATCCATTTTATTTGTGTGGGTATTCAGGTTCGATAATATCGTCAAGGAATTCAAACAGTATGAATTAAGTGATTTGATGCGAACCATTGTTGGTACGTCAAAAATCGTATTGGCTACTTTGCTGGTAGTGAGCATCTGGCATGAAGAATACGTTGTTATTTCAGCTGCAGCTATGGGATTTTTAATGATTTCTGCCCAATATTTTCATTTTAAGGTCAAAAATCCGTGGCAAAAACACATTCCCTCTTTATTTCTTTTGACTCTATGTATTTATCTGATTTATCAAAATGCTTAATCATTGAGTTTACATAACTTTTTGGTAGCACTAAGTGGTTTCTCTTTTCTTATCTACGGAATTAGCTATTTCATGTCTAACAAAATGAAATTGGAGTTCAACCGTTTCGGATTAGCGAAGTTCGGAACCTTGGTAGCTACCTTGGAAATTTTAGGTGCGATGGGTTTATTTGTAGGCTGCTTGGTAAAACCCATTTTTCTGTTATCAGCAGGTGGGCTATCTCTCCTCATGTTATTGGGAGTACTTACCCGCCTGAAAATCGGGGATGATTTCAAATTAATCATTCCCGCGTTTTTTTTTACGTTTCTAAATGGCTACTTGTTTTTCACAAGTCTATAATTCTTTCGGCTTCCCTGATACCACTTAAATAAGCGCCATGTACCGTTCCTCTATAATCAGTTTCGGTATGTTCACCAGCAAAAAATAATTTATTGTTTACAGGGTTCGAAAGGGTTTCAAAATCGGTGGAACCGGTACCATTGGTTGCAAAAGAATAAGAGCCAAAAGTGTTGATATTCGATCCCCATTTCGTTCTTAAAAATTGAATAGGGGTACTAATATTATTTCCATAAATGGATTTTAAATGGCTCATTATTTCAGTGGTAATCTGCGTGTCAGACATCGTTTCTGTTTGGGTGGCATATTTACCGAAGGCAAAAGTCATTAAAGCATTGGAAGAAGGCAAAAATTTATTCATATTCATGAAATAATTAAATTTACCTTTTGTCTCTGGCGTATAACCAATGTATTGAACTGAGGGTTCCCAAAAGGATGATTTCCATACAAGCAGAAATTTATTTACATTACCCATCTGGGTATTTGTAATGGCTTTAGTTTTTTCACTGGGTAATGCTGGGGAAAAAGCAATCGATTTATTTTTTAACACGCCTAAAGGAACGGTAACCAGAATATAATCAGCTTCATAGGTTATACCCCCAGCCTTTACGATCGGTTTTTCGACTCCATAATTGATTTCTGTAACGCGTGTATTTAGTTTTATATCTAATCCCTTTCCCAGGTACTCGGTTACTTTGTCATATCCGTTGGTGATAATAACATCTGCCCCTGAAAATTCCTCATCGTCATAAAAATACCTGGATGATAAATTAGAAATATCTCCACCCGTATCAAATTCAAGGTAAGCAGAAAGCATATATTTCCATAGTCGTTCCTTTCCTTTTTCAGGATATAAAGAGTTAAATATGGCCTCGAAGGATTGATTTTCAGTACCTGCTTTTCTTACAGCTGTTAACGCAGCTTCAAATAAATCATATTCAGCATCCAACAAATCAGTATTATATTCTTTACCGTTTTGATCATAAATTTTCAGACTTTCATCATCTGTCAAATAGGTAGAAGCACCTGCTTGTGAAGCAATAGCTGTAATAGGATTTCCCTTTGGTCCATGTATCCAGCTTGCGCCCTCGTCAAATGCAATGCCAATAGATCGGTCAGTTCTTAATCGCCCTCCAGCTTTTTCCTGCGCTTCCAATACAACTACTGTAAATCCGGCAGCTTTCAGTTTTTTTGCAGCAGCCAGACCTGAAATTCCTGCGCCAATGATAATAATTTTTTTATCCGTAATCACCGGAGTTACTTCCGTTTCCAACAGAGAACAAGCACTTGTCAAAGAGGATTGAAATAAGAAAAACGGAGTTGCTTTGATGGCTGATAATACAAATTTGCGTCGTAACATAGGGAAATATTTATTTAGCGCTTGAAATTAACTATATTTATTTAACAAAGCACTAATTACGTAAAAACATGAATTTTAAAAATAAAGTGGTCTGGATTACAGGCGCTTCTTCAGGATTGGGAGAAGCTATGGCAAAATTGTTTAACGAACTCGGTGCCCAATTAATTTTGTCTTCCAGGAATGTTGTTGCCTTAGAAAAAGTACAACAATCTTTTGTAAATAAAGAGGCATTATCGGTGATCCTTCCATTAGATTTGCGCGCATACCATGCCTTCGAAGAGCTAGCAGAAAAAGCGATAAATGCTTTTGGTAAAATCAATATTTTAATAAATAATGGGGGCATTAGTCAACGAAGTTTTGCCGTAGATACCCCATTTTCTGAAGAATTGCGATTACTTGAAACCGATTTAATTGGTACCATTGCGCTTACAAAAGCCGCTTTGCCCCAACTATTGTTACAAAAGGGACAAATAGTAGTGATAAGTAGCGTTATGGGTAAAATAAATACCAAATACAGAACATCTTATGCAGCGGCAAAACATGGCCTTGTGGGTTATTTTGAGTCTTTGAGACTGGAACTTGCTGATGAGGGCGTTAATGTATGTAACATTATGCCTGGATTTATTGCCACCAATATCACTAAAAACTCGTTGGGAACTTCGCCCGAACTGGTTAAATCAAGTCAAAATAATTTAGGGTTATCCCCTGAAAAATTTGCGCGACAGGCGCTTAAAGCCATTTATCAAAGAAAAGGAAATGTATATATTGGTGGATTCAAAGAGGGTCTGGCTATGATACTTAAGCGCATTTCACCTGCTATTTTTGACTTTTTTATTAAAAATCAAAAGGTTACTTAAAGGCTGTTTTATTCATGAAGTATATATTATTTTGTCTCCTATATTTGCTTTTGTTTACAGATGTATCCGCACAAAATCAAAGAGATACCACTTACACAGATCAGCGTCAAGGTTTTGAACGGGAGCATTTTGTTTTTCAGGGAAGAAAAGCATGGCTGATAAAACCTACTAAGGGATTGGAGGGGAAACCCTGGGTTTGGCGTGCTCATTTTCCTGAATGGCACACGGAGGTGGATTCTATATTGCTTTCGGAGGGTTTTCATATTGTTTACTTGAATACCAACGATATGTTTGGTTCCAACGCTGCAATGCAAATATGGGATGCATTTTATGCATTTTTGGTTCAGAAAAAGGGATTTTCACCTGTTGTTGCGCTGGAAGGAGTGAGTAGGGGAGGACTTTATGTATATCAATGGGCAAAACGAAATCCTTTGAAAGTATCCTGTATTTATGCGGAAGCGCCTGTTTGCGACATAAAAAGCTGGCCAGGTGGAAAGGGAAAAGGGAAGGGTTCTCCTCAGGATTGGAATAAGTTTTTGACAGAATACCATTTTACCGAAGAGGATGCGTTAGGTTTTACAGACAATCCAATAGATAATTTACAAGGATTAGCTGCCTGTAAAGTACCTATTCTGCACAGCGTCAGTTTAAAGGATAGCATTGTGCCTTATCTTGAAAATACATTTCCACTGGTTCAGAGATATATAAATCTGGGTGGACCTGCTACCATTATACCTATGACAAAAGGCAAACAGACCTTGGAAGGACATCATTTCCCTATTGAAAATCCGGAAAGAATAGCGCAGTTTATTAAGTTTCACACTTTGAATAAGCAAAAACCTTTAAATCCTGCCAATTTTCATATTCAACGTTCAAGTTTTCAGCATAGCTTTTTAAAATTTAAAAATGAAAAAAAAGGAGTTGTTGCTTTTATGGGTGGATCTATTACCGAAAGTGACGGCTGGAGAAATAAGGTTTGTCAATTTTTAAAAGAAAAATTTCCAGGAACAGCTTTTGAATTTATTAATGCGGGTATTGCTTCAACGGGTTCAACACCAGGTGCTTTTAGACTTTCATCGGAAGTTTTATCTAAAGGTAAAATTGATTTGTTATTTGAAGAGGCTGCGGTAAATGACAGGACAAATGGGTTTGATAGTGTGGCTCAAATTCGGGGGATGGAAGGTATCGTCAGACAAGCAAAACGATCTAATCCTCAAATGGATATTGTTATCATGCATTTTGTGGATCCGGAGAAATTAACAGATTATCAAAATGGAATAATACCATCTGAAATACAAAATCATGAGCAGGTTGCTGCACATTACCAAGTAAATAGTGTTCATCTGGCGAAAGAGGTATATGAACGGATTAAAAATAAGGAGTTTACCTGGGCGGATGATTTTAAAGATTTACATCCTTCGCTTTTTGGGCAAGAAGTTTATTTTCAATCAATCAAAGCATTTTTAAATAATGCCTATCATTTCAATGTAAATACAGAAATAACATCGAATGTTCAACTACCTGCTTTATTAAATGATGGAAGCTATGCGGGTGGAAGATATTTATCTATTGACAATGCAGAAGTGGGAGCTAATTTTTCAAAAATGGATGCCTGGAAACCTGCTGACAAAGCGGGAACTCGTAAGCAATATGTGCAAATTCCAGCCTTGGTGGGAGAGAAGCCCGATGCAGCTTTCCAATTAGCATTTACCGGAAATACGATAGGAATATGTGTGGCATCAGGGCCAGACGCAGGTATCATCTCCTATAGTATTGATGGTAAGCCATTTAAAAAATTAGATTTATTTACAAAATGGAGCGAAAATCTGCATTTGCCCTGGTATTTGATATTGGGGGATCCATTGAAGGATAAAAAGCATGTTCTCAGGGTACGTATTTTGTCTGAAAAAAACCAAAAAAGCAAGGGAAATGCCTGTCGGATCCTGCACTTTTTAGTGAATGACGGTGGATAAAAAAATTCCTTTAAAAAGGAACCAGGGTATTTAATCTTAATCAGCCAATGACTCTTCTCATTAACTGCATCTGCGGTTTACTACCATTTATTTTCGTACCTTCCCTAAAATAACCAAACAATAATTATTGCAAATCCTATTTATGATGTAGTGTTTAAATCTTTTGAAATAAAACCGCAGAAATATAGCTTCGTTAATGACCAGGCTTTGGATAAAAAGAAAAACAATCCAGAATATTTCGAACAATTTTTTGGTGCAAACCACCTAGATAAAGGATTGACGAAAATTGCACACGAAGGTGGCAGATTTCTTTTCCTTAAAAGTTACTGTTCCGACATACGAAGAACAAATCGCCATAGCCTAAGTATTGCAAGCAGCTGATAAAGTAATTAACCTACTCAAAGCCAAAGCA
>JBEAXK010000136.1:0-38630 GCA_041159865.1 Bacteroidota bacterium | reverse complement strand
ACTTACAGTGTTCTGTAGGTACTTTTTTTTATTCTGAAATTAATTGCATACTAAATTTTCCTGTTTCTCTTTTTCGTCCCGGTATATCCCAATGGCCATTATATTGTACCAATTTAGGTAGATATTGATTTTTCCCCAAATGATCTAAATCAACTTGCACAGTAATATTGAAACTAAAAAAAGGTCCCGGATATACAACTTCATATCTCCTTCCCATGACTTGAAAATCATTTCTGGAAAAATATGTTTCCATAAATTTAATAATCGTTTTTCCATTTTTCTTTTCAGAATACGCATCTTTTACCTGAATTGTGAAAACATAACAGGGTGTGCCATCAATGTAATTTTTTGAGGAAATTCCATACCGGTAAAATTTCTTCATTCTATCACTAAATAAAGCTGTTTTATTGCCGATTAATGGAATATTTGCCTTCTCACCAGGTTGAAATATGAATCGTTTAAGTTCCCCGTAATAGTAATCTATGATGCCTTCTCTTTTATTGCTTTTCTCATTATAAGATTCCGAGGAACATATTTTCCCAACTGGTAAGAATACACGCTCATATAATTTTGAAGTTAAATATTTCCTTTCTCCATTTTTTTTCATGTAATTATTGGACTTATCTATATACAAATATTTTATTTCTTTGCATTTACCTGAACTTACTAATTCTGTTTTAGCTTTATAAAAGTCAATTATTTTACCTTTTTCATTATAAAATTCCTGATTATGCTTTGCTTTGTGTTGGATATTCCTTAAATTCCTGAAAGCCTGATAAAAACTTGTATCTGTTCGAACCATTTCTATAAAATTTTCAACGTCAAATCCCATTTTTTTTGCAGTTATGGTCATTGAATCTAACCAAATCGCCTCCAGTATTCCTTCGTAAGGATCTGTCTGAGCACGGATGGTACTAGCCATGTTGAGCATAATTAATACAATAAATGTTTTGTACAGCTTAAGCTTCATTTTAATTTTTTTAAATATGTATAATAATACACCTTTTGTCTTTTCTAAGGTAAATTTACACCGATGAATATAAAATTTATGGAAAAAATAGCAATCATTGGATGTGGCACAATGGGTAATGGAATCGCCCAGGTCTTTGCAACGGCAGGATATTCTGTTAATTTAATAGATATTTCATCTAAAGCATTAAATCAGGCTGAATTAACTATTCATAAAAATTTGGATAGATTAATTTTAAAAGGTAAAATATCGATGGAACAGAAGCCGGATATTATTCGAAATCTTCACTTCAGTTCCGATTTGGAAAATGGAGTGAAGGAGGTCTTTTTGGTGGTTGAAGCGGTCTCAGAAAATATGGAATTAAAGGAAAAAGTATTTAAACAATTAGATATTTTGACTCCATCTTCAGCTATTTTAGCTTCGAATACTTCATCTATTTCTATTACCTCTTTGGGTTCTTATACTAAAAAACCTGAAAAAGTAATAGGTATGCATTTTATGAATCCAGTCCCTGTTATGCCTCTAGTAGAAATTATTCCTGGTTTATTAACTGATATTGAAATAACAAATAAAGTAATATCTATTTCGGAAAGTTTAGATAAAACTCCTTTGGTAGTTTCTGATTTTCCAGGATTTATTTCCAATAGAATTTTAATGCCTATGATTAATGAAGCCATTATTGCACTTCAGGAAAATATTGCAGGGGTAAATGAAATTGATCAAATTATGAAGCTAGGAATGGCTCATCCAATGGGTCCTTTACAATTGGCTGACTATATAGGTCTTGATGTCTGTTTATCCATTTTAAATGTTTTGAAAGATGGTTTCGGAAATCCTAAATATTCCCCAGCAATTTTATTAGTCAATATGGTGAATGCTGGTAAGCTAGGTGTAAAATCGGCTGAAGGATTTTATCAATACGATAGTTCGAAAAAATTATTGGGGGTTTCTAAAAGATTCATAAACTAGAAAATATTTTTATGGCATTCATTGATTTTGAAAACAGATTAAAAAAGAGATTTAAACATAAAACCAAGTGGGCTAAATCAAATGCCATTTTTTGTTATCGGGTTTATGATAAAGATTTACCTGATTTCCCTTTTGTTATTGATAAATTTGAAGATTATGTGGTTGCGGCCATTGATGTTATAGAAAATGGTAAAGAATCTAATAAAGACTGGTTAATTGAAATTAAAAATATCATGGCAGAAGTTTTAAATGTTGATCTCAATAATATTTCTGTTAAATTAAGAATTCCACAAAAAGGTAAAAAACAATATACGAAACTTGATTATTCAGGTTCTCTTATTTCTGTACAGGAATTTGGCCTTCTTTTTTTAATTAATCCTTTCGATTACTTAGATACCGGTCTATTTCTTGACCATAGAATTACAAGACAATGGGTTAAAAAGGAAGCTCTCAATAAACGAGTGTTAAATCTTTTTGCTTACACAGGTTCCTTCAGTGTTTATGCTGCAGCGGGGGATGCACTAAAAGTTACTACGGTAGATATGTCTAATACTTATCTGCAATGGGCGGAAAAAAATATGCTACTCAATGGTTTTAAATCATCAAAAAAATATGAATATTTCAGGGAAGATATATTAGACTGGATTTCAACTGTTTCACCGTCCTCTTATGATTTAATTATTTTGGATCCTCCTACTTTTAGCAATGGTAAAAAAATGTTGCTCACTTGGGATGTGCAAAGAGATCATGCTTTATTGCTTAACCAATTACAAAAAATTTTATCTCCCGGTGGAATTCTGTATTTTTCAAATAATTATCAGAAATTTAAATTAAATACTGCTGAAATAGATGGTTTTGCATCGATAGAAGATCTGACAAAAAAATCTATTCCAGAAGATTTCGAAAGAACAAAGCCTCATTCTTGTTTTAAACTCATAAATAGATCTGTATGATACATCCAGGCAGCATACAAGAGGTACTTGAGAAGTGTCAAATTGATGATGTGGTAAAAGATTTTGTAACGCTACAGAGAAGAGGAGCTAATTACATAGGTTTATGTCCTTTTCATAACGAAAAATCACCCTCATTTTCTGTTTCACCCTCTAAAAATATTTTCAAATGTTTTGGTTGTGGGAAGGGTGGTGATAGTTTACATTTCGTCATGGAACTTGAGAATTTGTCTTTTCCTGATGCAATTAGGTATCTGGCTCAAAAGTATAAGGTTGAATTAGATGAAACCATTTCTACAGATGTTCAAAAAGAGGAACAAAAACATTTAGAATCTTTATTTCTGATAAATGATTTTGCTGTTAAATTTTATATGGATCAACTTTGGGATTCTGAACGAGGAAAAAATATTGGATTATCTTATTTTAAACACAGAGATTTTAGAGAAGAAGTAATCAAAGAATTTAAACTGGGTTTTGCGCCTGAGTCTGGTAATGCTTTTACAACAGAAGCGTTAAAAAAAGGTTATTCCTTAAATTATTTGCAAAAATTAGGTTTGACAAACAGTCAGGGGAATGATTTTTTTAGGGGTCGCGTAATGTTTCCTGTTTTTAATATGTCTGGGAAGGTTATCGCTTTTGCAGGAAGAATATTAATCAAAGATACAAAAGCCCCTAAGTATATAAATTCACCTGAAACAGAGATTTACTTAAAAAGTAAAACCTTGTTTGGGATGAATTTCGCAAGAAAATTAATTCAAAAGGAGGACGAATGCATTATTACAGAGGGTTATACAGATGTATTGTCTTTGCATCAGGCTGGTATCAGTAATGCAGTAGCTTCGTCAGGTACTTCTTTGACCAAAGATCAAATTAGAATCATAAAAAGATTAACTGAAAATGTCTTGATCCTTTTTGATGGAGATGCCGCAGGAATTAATGCTGCTGTCAGAGGATTAAGTCTAACTTTAGAGGAAGATTTAAATGTCCGATTAGTAACTTTACCCGAAGGTGAAGATCCCGATTCATTTCTAAAAAAAGTTGGAACGGCCCAGTTTAAAGAGTTTTTAAATAAGAATGCAAAAAATTTAGTGCAGTTTGAGATGTCCCATTTATTGAAAACTGCAGGAAATGACCCCAACAAAAGGGCAGGTGTGCTCTCACAAATTGCTGTAACGATTAGTAAAGTTAGAAACCCCTTAAAAAGAGATTCGCTCGTAAAAATTTGTAAAGATCTATTACAAATTGATGAAGGAGCTATTCTTTTTGAAATAAACAGAAACTTAAAGAAGGATCTGGAAAAATCTTCCTCAGGGAATACAGAAATTGAGAAAGAACCGCTGATTGAATTTGATGAACCCGTAAAAGATCATTTAGTTTGGGGCGATGGGCATCAGGAAAGAGATATTGCCAGAATATTAATACTAGCTGGTAACCAGTATATCGATATAGAAAATGGTACTAAGGTGGGTCATTTTATAATTCAAAACACCCAGGATATCATTGATGGATTTGAACACCTTCTTTATAAACAGATAGTGGAAATATTTATTCAAAGCCATATTCAGGGTACACCTTTTCCGGATACTACCTATTTTTTGAATCACGATGTAGCTGAATTTAAAAATTTAGCAATATCGTTCCTCATTTCGCCTTATACCTTTAGTGAAAATTGGGAAAAGAAATGGGATATCTTTTTGAACCAAAAAGTACCAGAGGATAATTTTGTAAAAGATGCATCTGATTCTTTGAAAAGATTTAGATTTAGAAAAATTACTAAATTAATAAATGAAAATTATCAGAAATTGAAAAATATTCAAATGTCCGAAAATGAAAAGTTATTTTCAGATCATATGAAACTTCATTTACGTTTAAAAGAGGCTCAAGCTATTCTGGCAAAAGAAATTGGAACAGTCGTCGTAGGTTAAGCGTTACGATTGATGCAGTTTAAATCTTCAAAAGCTAGTTTTAGCCTTGAAACAAAGGTTTTTTCACCCTCTCGCATCCATACTCTCGGGTCATAATATTTTTTATTTGGTTTTTCAGATCCTTCTGGATTACCAATTTGTCCCTGTAAATATTCCCTGTTTTTAGCTTCAAACTGACGGATTCCATCCCAGAATGCCCATTGCATATCTGTATCAATATTCATTTTTACTGCACCATATGTTATTGCTTCTCTTATTTCTTCTCTGCTGGAACCTGATCCTCCATGAAAAACGAAATTTACTGGATTTATCCCGGTTTTAAATTTATTCTGGATATATTGCTGAGAATTAAATAAAATCTTAGGCGAAAGTTGAACATTTCCTGGTTTGTAAACCCCGTGAACATTTCCAAATGCTGCTGCAATCGTAAACTGATTACTTACTGCCCTTAAATTTTCGTAAGCATAAGATACTTCCTCTGGTTGAGTATATAATTTTGAATTATCAACATCTGAATTATCAACGCCGTCTTCCTCTCCGCCTGTTACCCCAAGCTCTATTTCAAGGGTCATACCCAGTGGTGCCATCCGCTTGAAGTATTCAACACAAGTATGAATATTTTCTTCCAATGACTCCTCTGATAAATCGAGCATGTGGGAACTAAATAATGGATTTCCAGTTTGGGCAAATTGTTTTTCACTAGCAAGAAGGAGACCATCTACCCATGGTAATAAGTTTTTAGCACAATGATCCGTGTGTAAAATTACAGAAACGCCGTAATGTTCAGCCAGTGCATGAACATGATAAGCACCTGAAATACCACCAGCAATCGCCGCTTTTTGTCCTTCATTACTTAAACCCTTTCCTGCATAAAACGCAGCTCCACCATTTGAAAATTGAATAATTACAGGAGAATTTACAGCACTTGCAGTTTCTAAAACTGCATTTACGGTACTTGTATTAATTACATTTACAGCAGGTAAAGCAAAATCTTTCTCATTTGCATAGTTCAATAATTCTGTTACTTCTTCTCCGAAAAGAACTCCAGGACGAAATTTGGTGTTTGCTTTTGTTGACATAAAAGGATAATTTGAAAACCAATGAATGATTTTCTTTTAGTAAAAATATTGACGCGGCAAATATAATAACCTTTTAAAAAAAGGTTTACAAATTTAAGTGTTTTATGAAATACCGTTTTCGACCAAGTATCTTTCCGCATCTAATGCGGCCATACAACCTGTTCCTGCAGCGGTAATTGCCTGACGATAAACTTTATCAGCAGCATCACCAGATACAAAAACACCTGGAATTTCTGTTTTAGAGCTTCCTGCTTGTGGTATTAGGTATCCAGATGAATCCATCTTTAGCCATTTTTCAAAAATAGCTGTGTTTGGCTGATGACCAATGGCAACGAAAAATCCTTTTACAGGAATAACCTCCTCAAAACCATTTTCGTTATTTTTTATGCGAATAGCTTCTGTCTCTTCTTTACCTAATATTTCAACTGTTTCCGAATTCCAATGGATGATAATATTAGGCGTTTTTTTAACTCTTTCCTGCATTATTCTTGAAGCCCTCATTTCATTTCTGCGCACTATTAAATGAACTTTTGGACATAACTTTGCCAGATAGGAGGCTTCTTCAGCTGCTGTATCCCCTGCGCCGACTACGGCTACATCCATTCCTCTAAAGAAAAATCCATCACATACGGCACATGCTGATACCCCTTTATTCATAAGTCTTTTCTCGGAATCAAGTCCTAACCATTTGGCACTTGCACCTGTTGAAATGATGACGGTATTCGCTTCAATAGTAGTTCCACTTTCTGTTTTTATCAGATGTATTGGACCAGCTAAATTTACTTCCGTTATGAGTTCATATCTAATATCTGTTCCAAATCTTTCAGCTTGCTTGCGGAAATCTTCCATCATTTCTGGACCCATTATTCCTGCAGGATAACCTGGGAAATTTTCAACATCGGTTGTAATCATTAATTGTCCACCTGGTTCTTTACCCGTAAATAATACTGGGTTAAGCCCTGCTCTGGCTGCATAAATGGCAGCTGTATATCCCGCAGGTCCAGATCCAATGATAACGCATTTTTGCTTTTCTAAAACTGACATATCTAAATATTTTTAAAATGCAAAGTTACAAAATTTGATACCTTAAATTTTGTTACTTTAGCAATTAATTAATTAACATTAAATACCTGTCTACATGAAAAAAAGTTTTATCCTGCTTTGCTTAATTTGTATGTCCGTTTTGGTACTGCACAGTCAAACAGTGACTCTACCATCCGATACTCAGGTTTTAACACAGGGTTCTGTGCTTATTAAAGGCAAACCTGTCCCTTATAAAGCTACAACTGGAACCCAACCAGTATGGGATGCATCTGGAAAAGTAATTGCTTCTTTGTTTTATACCTACTATGAAAGAACGGATATTAAAGATCAGGCTGTCAGACCACTGATTATTTCTTTTAATGGAGGTCCTGGTTCTGCTTCTGTATGGATGCATATAGCCTATACAGGCCCTAAGGTTTTAAATATTGACTCCGAGGGATATCCAGTTCAACCTTACGGTATACAGGATAATCCATATTCCGTTTTAGATGTCGCCGATATTGTTTTTATCGATCCTGTTAATACAGGTTATTCCAGAATTTTAGATAAGGAGGTGAAACCTTCTGTTTTTTTTGGTGTAAATGCTGATATTAAATATTTAGCTGAGTGGATTAATACTTTTGTAAGTAGAAAAAACAGATGGCCTTCTCCAAAATATTTAATTGGGGAAAGTTATGGTACCACCAGGGTTTCTGGACTTGCACTCGAATTGCAGAATAATCAGTGGATGTATTTAAATGGGGTCATTTTGGTTTCACCAACTGATTTGGGAATTCTTAGAGATGGTCCGGTAGATGCTGCAAATCGGCTGCCATATTTTGCCGCCACAGCATGGTTTCATAAATTATTGAAACCTGAATATCAGCAAAAGGATTTAACCGAATTTTTACCTGAGGTAGAAAAATATACAGTGGAGGAATTGTTACCCGCTTTGGCAATGGGTGGATTTTTACCTGAAAATAAAAAGATGGAGGTTGCTAAAAAATTCTCTGAATATTCTGGCTTATCATTGGAAAGTGTTTTACAAAATAATTTAGATGTATCTACTTCTTTCTTTTGGAAAGATCTCAGAAGAGAATATGGTGGATTTACAGTAGGTCGTTTGGATAGTAGATATCTGGGTATCGACAGACAACTGGCAGGTGATTCACCAGATTATAATTCGGAACTTACTTCTTGGTTGCACTCCTTTACGCCTGCTATCAATCATTATATCAGCAATACGCTTAACTTTAAAACAGACCTTAAATATAATATGTTCGGTCCTGTAAATCCTTGGGACAGAACGGGGGATAAAACGGGGGAAAATCTTCGCCAGGCAATGGCTCAGAATCCTTATTTGAATGTAATGGTGCAATCTGGTTATTATGACGGTGCATGTACTTATTTTGATGCTAAATACTCGCTTTGGAATATGGATCCCTCAGGTCGTTTTAAAAATAGAATGCGTTTTGAAGGATATAGAAGTGGTCACATGATGTATCTGCGAAGAGAAGATCTTGAAAAATCAAATGAAGATCTAAGAGATTTTATCCTTAAAACAATACCAGGTAAAGGGATGCCAGCAAAATATTAACTAAATCAGTTTGTCATTTCTATAACTTTACATAAAGGTAATTTCTAACTATGATGTATCAAATTGGCCTTCTATGCATTCAACTATGTTTATTCTGTAGGTATTTTGGAAAAGGAAGATGGTTTGGTTTAATGATCTGGATGGTCTTACTTCTCTCAGCTTTTATCTACTTCTATGGTTTATTCATAGATACTCATAATATGGCTGATCGATTACGGTTTATTAGCAGAGATTTCTTATTTATAGGTTTAAGTGCTGGTCTGTTTTTTATTTCATTAAAATGGGGGAAATTTTTAATTCCAGTCTTGCTGCTTCTAACCTTAGGTACACTTTTTTTGCATTATTATATTCCTGGAAAATTTACACTTCATTCTCTTCAACTCGATAAAAAAGCTGAAATTTTATTACTGATTGATCCAGAAAATTTTCATTCAAAAAAAGTTTATCAAACGAAAGGGGTCAAAAAATGGCAAATGGCTTTCTCGCCTAAAGATAAGAAAGGTACGGAATTAGATGCGTATATCAAATTAGATGTTAAGGTTGAAACCTACAGGGAGTGGTTCGTTTTATTGGAAAAATTGAAAAGAATAAAGGGAGTTATTTATTTAGAACCAAATTTTATATATGCTCTTAATTTGCCTAAAAATGCTAAAGCTTATCAATCTGGGAATCCACCAGTTACAAAAGATCCGTTATCTGGGGATCAATGGGCATTACATAAATTAGACCTATTAGGCTTAAATGAATTACTCGCCAATTCAAAATTATCGTTTAAGAAAAAGGGTCTCCTGGCTATTCTTGATACAGGAATAGATCAACAACATGAGGATCTTTCAAATCATTTTACCTCCATTTCGCCCGGTTCCGATTTAGATCCTAAAGGCCATGGAACACATTGTGCGGGTATTGCATCAGCAATTACCGGCAATAATAAGGGCATAGCTTCTCTGAATTATAGTGGAGGACTTTTTATGGTAACGAGTATCAGAGTTTTAAATGCTGCTGGTTATGGAACTAAAGAATCTATCGTAGATGGAATTATTGAAGCTGTCGATAAAGGAGCCACGGTTATTTCACTTTCTTTAGGAGGACCAGGAAATCCTTTACATCAGCGGGTATATAGAAAGGCAGTTAATTATGCGTCTTCAAAAGGGACCATCATAGTTGTTGCTGCAGGAAATAGCAATCGTAACGCAAAAGAATATTCTCCGGCAAATGTAAAAGGTGTTATAACTGTCGCTGCAGTGGATGAATATATGTCAAAAGCTAGTTTTTCCAATAAGGTGATGGATATTAAAATGGCAGTTTCTGCTCCTGGAGTAAATATTCTATCCACATTACCTAATAATCAATATGGGGTTTTAAGCGGAACTTCAATGGCAACACCTTACGTCGCTTCTCTGGTTACGATGTTGAAAGCGATTAATCCACGATTAACTTCACAAGAAATTCATTCAATTCTACATAAAACAGGTACTGAAACAAAAGATACACGAACTACAGGAAGGTTTATTCAACCCAAATTGGCTATTGAAAATATTTTAAAATAAATGAAAATGTATATTGTATTTTAATAATAGTATTACTATCTTTGTATTAAGTAATGGTTTAATTTTGCGATGTATATTAGAGAACCTTTCCTGACAAACGGGAAGGGTTCTTTTTTTATCTTCTGGCTCTTCCAGCAGGTCCAATATTGGGCATACCTATAGATGGGTTTTTTGATATTTTTTGCATCATTTTTCTCATTTGGTCAAATTGCTTGATGAAGGCATTAATATCTGCAATACTTTGTCCGCAACCCAGGGCTATTCTATTTTTACGACTTGTATTAATTAAATCAGGATTCATTCTTTCTTTTGGCGTCATCGATTGAATAACAGCTTCTACCTTTTTAAAAGCGCTGTCATTAATATCAATATCTTTGGCAATTTTGCCCATACCGGGAATCATGTTCATTACATTTTTCAAATCGCCCATTTTTTTAATTTGCTGAATTTGGCCCATAAAGTCATTGAAATCGAATTGATTTTTTCTAATTCGTGCTTCAATTCTTTTGGCTTCTTTTTCATCAAACTGTTCTTGTGCTTTTTCTACAAAACTGACAATATCACCCATGCCGAGAATTCGCTGAGCCATCCTATCTGGATAGAACTGGTCGAGCGCTTCCATTTTTTCGCCATTGCTTGAAAATTTAATTGGCTTGCCTACTTGATATTTAATTGATAAAGCTGCTCCACCTCTGGTATCACCATCTAGTTTTGTAAGAACAACACCATCAAAATTTAAGGTTTGATTAAAAGCCTCTGCTGTATTTACAGCATCCTGACCTGTCATAGAGTCAACCACAAAAAGGGTTTCTTGTGGCAAGATTGATTTTTTAATGGCTGCAATCTCTTTCATCATTTCCTCATCGATGGAAAGACGTCCTGCTGTATCGACAATAACTGTATCCAGTTTTTCTTTTTTTGCATATTCAATGGCCTTAAGAGCAATAGAAACTGGATTTTTTGATTCTAAATCTGAAAAAACTGGGACATTAATTTGTTCACCTAATACGGTCAACTGTTGAACCGCTGCAGGTCTGTAAACATCACAGGCAACCAGTAAGGGATTTTTTTTCTTTTTATTTTTAAGAAAAAAAGCTAGTTTACCTGAAAAAGTAGTTTTTCCGGAACCTTGAAGTCCTGCAATTAATATAACAGTAGGATTTCCAGTAAGATTAATACCTTCTGTTTGACCTCCCATGAGGGTAGTTAATTCATCTTGGACGATTTTAACCAATAATTGACCAGGACTGACTGATTTAAGCACATTTTCACTACCCAGAGCTTTATCTTTAACTTTATCTGTGAATTCTTTGGCAATTTTATAATTTACGTCAGCAGCTACCAAAGCACGGCGGATTTCTTTAATAGACTGCGCTATATTAATTTCGGTTAACCGATTCTCACCTTTTAATAACTTGAAAGCGCCTTCTAACTTATCACTTAAACTTTGAAACATAATCTTTTACTTTAACTAGATTGCAAATATAACATTTGATTTGGACATATTTATTAGAGACTTCTTTATACTATCTTAAATAAACCTTTCAAATGAATTTCCTAATTAACCTCAAAATTGTACATTTGTGGGGCTTTATTTTAGTCTTAAACAAATCAACGGGCTGTAATGGATAGAAATACACAATTGGGTCTTCTTTTAATCTTTGGTTTATTTGTTCTTTGGCAGGTGGTAACATCACCTTCTCAGGAAGAATTAATTAAGCAGCAAAAAATGGAAGATTCCATTATGCTCGCCAGAAAATCAAAAGAAGTTATCAGGGAGAAAATTAAAATTCAAACATCTGAATATCAAAAAGATAGTTCTGAATTAAATAAGGATAGATTAAATAAATTTGGTTCTTTTGCTAATGCCGCATCAGGAAAAGCTTCAGATTTTATCTTGGAAAATGATTTGTTAAAAGTTACTTTCAGCTCAAAAGGAGGAACAATTAAGCAAGTTTTAATCAAGAAACATCACAAAATAATTCAAGATTCTGATAGAAAAGACATAAAGGAATCCTTGCTTTTAATGGCTGATGAAAGGGATAAATTCTATTATACTCTCCCTGTAAAATCTGTTCCTGGCGGTGAAATAAATACCAAGGATTTGATTTTTGATGGTTCATTAGAAGGAAACACCATTCGTTTTAAAGCCGTAGCGGATAATGGTGGTTTTTTTGAACAAATTTATACCTTAGATCCTGCCAATTATTTGTTCCAATACACCATTAGAACAGAAAATCTGGACAATATTCTGGATCAAGGTACGAAATCAATCAAATTACGGTGGGTAAATTATTTAGGTAAACTTGAAAAGGCGGTTAGTTATGAGAAAAATTATTCTGCCATTTATTATAAACCTGCTATTGATAAACCAGAACATTGTTCATGCACAAGTTCCGATACTGAAAACAAGGAAAATACTACAATTAAATGGGTGTCCTTCACGCAACAGTTTTTTAATGTCAGTCTTCTTGCAGAGGATCAATTTAAAGGAGCTAAAATGGTTACGACCTTTTTAGATGAATCTGATAAGGCCTTAAAAAAAATGGATGCAGAAATTGAAATTCCATGGGCTAAATCAAACAATTCATTTAATATGAATTTTTATGTCGGTCCAAATGAATTTGATCGATTATATGCTATGGGAAATAATTTGGAGGATATCATTGCTTTTGGATCATCCTTTTTCGGAACTATTAATCGTTGGGTTATTCGTCCTGTTTTTAACTGGATCTCTATTTTCTTCAGTAATAAAGGTATTGTTATTCTTGTATTGACTTTTCTGGTAAAATTGTCTTTATTCTACTTAACCTATAGAATGATTTACTCGCAGAGTAAGATGACAGCTTTAAAACCCCAGATAGATAAATTGAAGGAAAAGTATAAGGATGATGCCTCCACAATACAAATGGAATCAATGAAGTTATATAGAGAATTTGGTGTAAATCCATTAGGAAGTTGTTTGCCTATGCTACTTCAAATGCCTATATGGTTTGCTCTTTATCGCTTTTTTCCAGCTGCTATTGAATTTAGACAGGCCCCTTTTTTATGGGCAAATGATTTATCATCTTACGATGAATGGGTACAACTTCCATTTGCAATTCCTCTTGGATTTGGTAGTCACATCAGTTTATTTACAATCCTTTGGGCTATTTCAACCTTAGTATTTACCTTTTACAATTCCAAAAACATGGATTTTTCTGCAAATCCAGCTATGAAATGGATGCAATATGTAATGCCTGTTATGTTCCTGGGATTCTTTAATAGTTATGCGTCTGGATTAACTGCTTATTTATTGTTCAGTAACGTTATAAATATTGGGCAAACCATGGCTACTAAAGCATTCCTTATAGATGAAGCTAAAATATTAGCTCAAATGGAGGAACACAAGAAAAAACCTAAAAAAACAGGTGGATTCCAGGACAGATTGGCAAAGGTGTTGGATGAACAAAGGAAAATTGCAGAGCAACAGAAAAATGCAAAATCTCAACCTAAAAAGAAATAATCAGGTTCAACCCAGATAAGCTTCAACCATTTTATTTTCGTTGAACATAACTTCAATATTATCGTGTAATGTGGTGGCTAGCGATAGCCCTACATAATCGACATTTATGGGGAACAACTTATGCTTTCTGTCTATTAAAGCAGCCACTTCCAATTTTGAGGGTATGATTTCTAAAAATGGTTTGCAAGCATAGAAAAATGTTCTCCCAGTATTTGCTACATCATCAAATAAGATTATTTTACTATCCTTAAGCTTATTTATATCAATGGATATTTCAATGGTTTTATTTAATGGATCTGCAGGATTAAGCAATATGGATATTTGGTGAATTTCAATGGAACATATTTTTCTCAGTTCATCGGCAACAAAAGAAGCAAACAAATTGCCTTTTGAATTTATTCCAGCAAAATAAATTTCTTTTTCACCAATGTGATTAGTGTAAATCTCAATAGCCAGCCTTTTCATTTTTCTGGAAATTTGATTGGAACTTAAAATCTTCATGTTTGCTGAATTTTAATGAATCTGAAATTAAAACTATAAAGTAAAACAATTACCTTTAAAGAAAAAAGGAACTATAATGGTTGAACAAATTATTTTTTTTATCCTTTGTGCAATATCTTTTGGTTTCGCAGTAAAAAAGATTAGAACTATATCGAGAAATATAAAACTTGGTTCAGATTGGAAACCATCAAGTACAAGTTCTGAAAGATGGAAAAACGTTTTTTTTATCGCTTTGGGACAAAAAAAAATGTTTAAAAAGGTTTTACCCGCAATTTCACACCTTTTTATTTATGTAGCATTCATTATTACGCAAATTGAGCTGATAGAAATTCTTTTTGACGGATTAACGGGTTCCCACCGCATATTTAGGCCAATTTTGGGTACTTATTATTTGTTTTTAATTAACTTTATTGAAGTTCTCTCTCTATTGGCTTTGGTTGGAACTTTTATATTCCTTTGGAGAAGGAATTTACTCCATATTCCTCGTTTTCAAAGTTCTGATTTAAACGGATGGCCTAAATTGGACGCCAATATTATACTTTTTTTGGAGATTATTTTAGTATTTTTTATCTTTTTGATGAATAGTGCTGATGTTTCACTTCATCAACAAGATTATCACTTTTATTTAAGTGGTTTCTTGGTGCCTTATCTACAAAATTTAGATGTTTATACGCTACATATATTAGAACGTATAGGTTGGTGGGGTCATATTTTAGTAGTTTTTGTCTTTTTAACTTATCTATCCTATTCAAAGCATTTACATATTATTTTTGCGTTTATAAATACCTATTTTGCAAATACGCAACCCCGTGGAAAAATGGAAAATATGCCAGCAATCATGGATGAGGTCAAATCGCTGTTGGGTATTTCAGAAACAACCAATGATTCGGCAAATATTTCAGATTTTGGGAGTAATGATGTATTTAATCTTTCCTGGAAAAATATTTTAGATGCCTATACCTGCACAGAATGTGGAAGGTGTTCAGAAGTTTGTCCAGCAAATGTCACAGGTAAAAAATTATCCCCCCGGAAAATAATGATGGATATCAGGGATAGAGCAGATGAGGTTGGAAAAAAACTGGATAGTGGTGATAATTCTTATTGTGCAGACCAAAGTTTACCTCTTTCTCCCGCTAACTTTTCAGATGGTTTGTCTTTATTTTCTTCCATTTCTCCTGAAGAAATTCACGCTTGTACAACTTGTAATGCTTGCGTTGAGGCTTGTCCTGTTCTGATAAATCCACTTGAACCAATATTGAAAATGAGACGTTATGAAATTTTAACCATGTCATCAGGTCCTGCTGATTGGGTTCCTTTATTTAATAGTTTGGAAAATAATCAGGCTGCCTGGTCATTATCAACGGATAGATCAGCATGGACTTCAGATTTAAATGATTAGCAATTTATGTTAAGAATAAGAATATGTCTATGAAAGTTCCTATTTATTCAACCTTACATAATGAGGGAATTTCTCCTGAAATATTGTTTTGGGTAGGTTGTGCTGGTAGTTTTGATGCACGTGCTCAAAGAATAACGAAAGCGTTTTGTACTATACTAAATAA
Organism: Bacteroidota bacterium; assembly: GCA_041159865.1. Taxonomy (GTDB): domain Bacteria; phylum Bacteroidota; class Bacteroidia; order Chitinophagales; family Saprospiraceae; genus BJGN01. The sequence continues at coordinate 22,999 of JBEAXK010000136.1, read as the reverse complement.
AATTGGAGTATCATTTGCTATACTAGGAGATGAAGAAAATTGTACAGGTGATCCGGCAAGAAGAGCGGGAAATGAATTTATATTTCAAATGCTTGCACTTCAAAATATAAAAACGCTCAATAAGTATGAGGTAAAAAAAATTGTAACAGCCTGTCCTCATTGTTTTAATACGTTAAAAAATGAGTATCCCGATTTAGGCGGTAATTATGATGTTGTTCATCATACCACATTCCTAAACGATTTAATTAAGAATGGTAAAATAATCCTTCAAGGTGGTGGTTCCTTTTTCGGAAAAAAAATAACTTATCACGATTCTTGTTATTTAGGTAGAATTAATGGCATTTTCGAGGCTCCGAGAGAAATACTTGAGGCGTTGGATGCAGATTTGGTTGAGTTGAAAAGATGCAAATCAAACGGACTTTGTTGTGGAGCCGGTGGTGCTCAAATGTGGAAAGAAGATGAACCTGGTACAGAAAGAATTAATCATGCCAGAGCTCAAGAGATCAAAAGTTCTGGAGCTGATATTGTTGCAGCCAACTGTCCTTTTTGTATAACCATGCTTCAAGATGGCTTACAATCAGATGAAGAAAAAAATGTAATGGTATTCGATTTATCTGAACTTATCGTTCAACAACTCAATTAAATATGGAAACTCTATTGGAAAATAATTTAATCGACCTAGGTTTTAGCCCATCTTCAAAAATCTGGATTTATACCTCAGATAAAGTCTTTAACGAGGGAGATGAACTTATGATTCAACATAATATAAATGAGTTTTGCGAAAATTGGGATAGCCACGGGGTAAGATTAAAAGCTAATGGTTTTATTTTATATTCCAGAATAATTGTTTTAGTTGTGGATGAGTCCTTTTATTCTGTTAGTGGTTGTTCTATGGATAATTCTGTGGCTTTCATAAAAAATTTAGAAAATAAATTTAATGTTTCTTTATTTAACAGATTATTGCAAACCGCTTATTATAATGGAGAATGGAAAACTTTTCCAACTGCTATTTGGTCCGAGAAATTAAAAGCCAATGAAATAACATTGAATACTTTATTTATAGACACATTAGTTAATAATTTACAAGATTTACAAAATCATTTAATTAAAAAATTAGGTGATTTTTGGCTTAAAAGGATTATTTAGCCGTTTATTCGTCGGCTTTTTAATGGATTTAGGCTATTATATATAACTATTTAAATAGTCTTTTGTTTCTTTAGTATAATTATAAGTTATATGCTCAATAAAGTCAAAAATTGGTTTGGAATTGAAGGGGTAAAGATGGATATATTACTCCCTGATGAAATCAAATCCTCAGATGGTTTATTTTCAGGATTTTTGGTTTTCAATTCCCTTACCGAACAAGAGGTTCTGAGTGTTCATATCAAAATGATAGAACGCTATGGAAGAGGCAGAGGTTCTGAAAGATTAGTAGATGAATATACTTTAGGTGAACTACATATTGAAAAATCAATCTTTGTTTCTCCAAATGTGGAGACAGAATTGTCTTTTGCTTTTTCATTTAAATATGTTTTTTCACCTATGGATGAGTTTGCAAAAAAAAATATTCTTTTTAAAGGGTTGGCAGGTTTAGCAAAAAAGGCAAATAAGGTAAATGCTGAATTTAGAATTGAAGCTGAAGCTAAGGTTAAGGGCACTGCCCTTAATCCATTTGTACAAAAATTTTTTCAACTTACTGGGGCTTGAGTTTTTCTCGGTTGTTCCAGCTGTAATTTCTCCTTTTGTAACCATTTACTGCTTGTTTTAATTTTAATTAACCTTCTTTTTTCTCTTTTAACATCCTTTATATTTATCCATCCTTTATGTTTTATCAATATTAATTCCAATACATTTAACGCGTCATTACTGCTACCCGTAAGATACATAATTTCATAGGCAGTCCATAAAAATTCAGGACTGTTTTCATTTTCAGGAAAAAGAATACTGTGAATTTTTGCCATGCTTAATATTTGTTTGCTGTCATGAAAAGCATTAGGTCCTGGGAAATCTTTCTTTATCTGATTTGCAAATTCGTTAAAATATGTCACTTTTTCGCTTTCAGTTGACTTATCTCTTATGATTTCTGAAATCCATTTTATTGTTTCTTGTTCTTTCAAGTAGGATTCATAGAAATATAAAGTGAGTTGCTCCATTTCTTTATCCTTAATAATTTTTGGGTATTTGTTTAAACTCCATAAGATTAATTTGTAAGTGAGTTCCTCATTTTCATTCTTTAGGGTGGATAGGATAGATTTTTTTACTATATTAATATTTCGAATGGTATCTTTCGGAAATCTATGAATATAAGCTAACTGCCTGTCTAGATCAGTAGGTGATTCTTCAGGGTTGATATAAGATTTTTTATCTTCAAGGCCTTCAACCCAATTGTTTTGCTCTGATTGACAAGCATAAAAGGATAAAATAAAACCTACAAACAGTATTTTAACTGATAATTCAGTAATCTTCAAATTTGTGTTTATTTAAAATGTTTATGAATTTACATGAAACATTTGATTATACAGCTTGTTGAATCTAAAAAATTTTACTATTATGAATGAAGTTTCACTATTTTGGTTCAGAAGAGACCTCAGGCTTTCTGATAATAAGGGTTTGTTTCATGCTTTAAAACATGGATTACCTGTTTTACCTTTGTTTATATTTGATAGTAACATTTTAGGAAAACTAGAAAATAGAGAAGATAGTAGAGTAACTTTTATTTTTGACCAGGTTTATAAATTAAAAGCTGAAATAGAATCTTTAGGTGGAAGTTTTTTAATAGAATATGGAAATCCAATACAAATTATAGACAGATTAACGAATGAATTTTCAGTTAAGGCTCTATTTACAAATAAGGATTATGAAACCTATGCTTTAAAAAGAGATAAGCAAATAAATGATATATTGTTAAAAAAATCTATATTATTTCTTTCATTTAAAGATCATGTGATTTTTGAAGAAAAGGAAATTTTGTCAAAATCTGCAGGAACACCTTATACCGTATTTACTCCTTACAGTAGGTCATGGAAAGAAAAATTATTTGCAACACTTGCAACGCCAAATAATTCTGCTTTAAAAGAATATGATTCAGCAGTTAATTTATCAGGAAATATATTTAAATCTGATGGTTTATTTAAGAATATTACTTTAGAATCTATGGGTTTTAAACGTTCCTCCATGGATATTCCCACTGCTGACATTGATTTTAAAGTAATTGAGAATTATACCCTAAACCGAGATTTCCCCTCTATTAACGGAACAAGTAGACTCGGAATTCATCTACGATTTGGCACCTTGGGTATAAGGCAATTAGGCAGGCAAATTTTCCAATTGAATGAAACATTTTTGAATGAATTAATATGGAGAGATTTTTACGCACAAATATTATTTAACTTTCCTCATGTAGAAAAAAGTAGTTTCAGGCCTAATTATGATCTAATTAACTGGAGAAATAATCCTGATGATTTTGAACGATGGAAATCAGGTCACACTGGATTTCCCTTGGTGGATGCCGGAATGAGAGAATTAAATGCAACTGGATTTATGCATAATAGAGTACGGATGTTAACCGCAAGTTTTTTAACCAAAAATTTACTTATTGACTGGCGTTGGGGTGAACATTATTTTGCAGAAAAATTATTAGATTTTGATTTAGCAAGCAACAATGGAGGTTGGCAATGGGCTGCAGGTTCAGGTACAGATGCCGCACCTTATTTTCGTATTTTTAGTCCTGAATCACAGACCCTTAAATTTGATCCCAAATATTCATATATAAAAAAATGGGTGCCGGAATTTGGTAGTCCAACCTATGTAAAACCAATTATTGATCCCAAAATAGCTAAGGAACTATGTCTTGCTGCTTACCAGCTTGCATTAAAGAATATTTCTTGAGAATCTGATGTATTTTTAGAACCTGGGGTAGTAAAAATAATTCTCCATCATTTACAATTTGGAAATCACTTAATGGAATTTTTTTTTCTTCCGTCCATTGTTGGTCTAATCTTGCTTTAATTTCTTCAGAAGATAAACCATCTCTTTTTTGTATTCTTTTAATTCGAATTGATTCTGGTGCAGTTACTAATATATTGTAATCCAATTGTTTGTATATTCCTGTTTCAAATAAGATAGCGGATTCTCTGATAAAGTATGGTTGATTTTCAGGTAAATAATTCTTCCAATATTCAGCATCTCTTTTTACTGCAGGATGAACAATTTGATTTAATTTAGTTAATAATATTGTATCGTTAAATATTTTATTTGCTATATATTTTTTATTTAAAATATCATCAGCAAAATAACTCTCGGGTCCCAATAGTCTTATTATTTCTGTTCTTACCATTTCATCATCCTCCATTATCCTTTTTGCATGGTAATCTGAATTATAGATGGGAATACCCAATAGATTAAAAATTTGGCAGATGAGTGATTTTCCGCTGCCCATTCCACCACTTATTCCTACAGAAAGCATAATTTTAATGTTGTCTTAACTTAAATATAATAATAACCAGTCAGAAAATGGCAAAATTTAGAAGGAATCACTTTCAAACCAATCAGTTTAGTAAAAGATTAGTTATTTTTTTTCTGTTTATTCTACTCTTAGCAGCCGCCTTAATTTATTTAACTCAATTTTTATTTTAAATAAATTTCAATTAGGTCTTTTCCTATTTTGTATGAATGATGTATTATTAAACCATTCATATGGATACTTTTACCTTTCATTAAATATTTTTCAGTTCTGATGATCCTTAATTCATCCCATAAATCTGTTTCCAGGTAACTTTGGATTAATTTCCCACCCCCTTCAACTAGTAAACTGCCTATATTTTGAGAGAACAGGAAACTTGAAATATTCTCCAAAGAAAGATTTCCCTGTTGATTTAATTCTATGGCAACATCGTTTTTATTCAATTTTTGGCTGGAAATTCTTTTAGCAACATTAGGTTCCTGAAATAAGGATAATTGATCCGGAAGCACATGATTCCGATCAAGGACAAATTTAAGAGGATTTTTTCCAGGAAAATACCTGGTATCCAAGGTGGGATTATCAATTAAGGCAGTTTTAGTTCCTACCAATATAGCATCTGACTCACCTCTCCATTTATGAGTTAAACGAGAGGTAACAGGTGAACTTAACCATGTATTTATCGGTTCATTAGATGCATAAAATCCATCTTTAGAAACAGCTAATTTTAAGATGGTATAGGGTCTTTTCTCCGTTACGAAAATACTCCTTTGTTTTACTAATTCTTTACCTTTTTCGATTAAGATATTTTGAATGACTTCAATATTTTGTTCTTCCAGCAATCGTACACCATTTCCATTGACCTCAGGCGTTACATCCAAAGCAGAAATAACCACCTTTTTTATCTTCTTGTCTACAATTAAATGGGTACATGGGGGTGTTTTACTAAAAATATTACAAGGTTCTAGAGAAACATATAAAGTTGCATTTTTTAATCTATCAGAATGTACATGTTTAACTTGAGAAATTGCATTTACTTCTGCGTGTGCTTTGCCATATTCCTGATGAAATCCTTCCCCAATAATCTCACCATTTTCTACCAAAACAGAACCCACCATTGGATTAGGAGATACTTTTTTACCTCCATTTCTCGCTATTTCGATGCACCTTAAAATAAAATGCGCGTGAGTATATTGTTTCATTAAAAAATTGATTTATATATAGTTCTGTTAAAAATATTTTTAGTTAATTTCGGATGATTATTTATTTTCCCCCAAATCAAAACCGAAAAGAAGTGGGGAAATTAAAATAATATTCCTTTGAGGGCTTATTTTTAAGAATGATATTTTATAATTATGGGCATAGATTATCACCAGGTAAAAATTAAAAATGTTGATGATTTCGTCATTTTAGATGATCTAGGATTTTCCTACATAACAGAGGATAAAGATATGATTCTTTTAAAACTATCTGATAATCTTAGGCTTCATTCAAGCGGTTGCGTATTTTTTCAAAAAACAATTAAAATATCACATTCAAACTACAAAACAACTACCATTTATCTTCATAAACTATTAGCTGAAACTTTTAAACCCGATGAAAAGACTAAAATAAATAATTTAGTTGGATTTGTCAATGGAAACAAGCTGGATTGTAGATTAAATAATCTCATTTATAGAAGTAGAGCAGTAGCCAGTAGGAATAGAAAAACAAGCAGCAGCACTGGATTTACTGGTGTTTATAAGGAACATAATAAATATCGTTCTGTTATTTCAATAAATGGGAAATCAAAGCATTTAGGTATGTTTAAGACCGCAGAAGATGCTGCTAGAGCTTTCAACGAAATGTCAAAAAAATTATACGGGGATCAAGGAAAACAAAACCTTATAGATTAAAAAGGTTTTGTTGCTCTGGTCATTTCCCTCTTTCCTGGAGGTCCAGGTAGTGATTCAAGGGTAAAACCAATTTTTTTTAAGGTCCTTTTAACTTCGCCTTTTGCACAATAGGTTACTAATATTCCTCCTTGTTGCATCGCTACGAATAACTTTTCAAATATAAAGGTGGACCATAGTTCTGGTTGAGATTCAGGGGAGAAAGCGTCGAAATAAACGACATCGTAAAAATTGGATGGCAAATTTTCTTTTAGAATGTCCTTGCAAATTTTTTTAAGACTAAATTGTTCATCTACTTGTACATCAATGTCCCAGGAGGACTTTAAAATCTGGTCTGAAACATAGGTTGGAATATTCAATAATTCTCGGTAAACACAAGCATTTAAAATACTTTCAGGTAATGGAAAAATATCGAAAGAGTGGTATTTTATGGTTAAATTCTTTTTTACTTCTTTATTTTTCCAGGTTAATAAGACATTTAAACCTGTTCCAAAACCAATTTCGATAATAGAGATTGTATCCTTTTCTTTTGTAACAGGTAAAAAACCCGAATCAATAAATACATGATTAGACTCCTGAATAGCGCCATATCTGGAATGATAGGTCACACCATGTTGTTTGGAAAATAGGGTAAAGGAACCATCTTGAGTCATGACCAAATCAGGAACGGAATAGATTGAATCCATTGGTTTTAGCCGAAAACTTGGGAAAAAGTAGAAAGTAAATGGGTGAAAATAACAGACAACTTGAAATTTGTCGGACATCCATATCCTCTATTGCAGGAAAGTGTTGATAAAACAACAGCTAATGTCAACAAATAGGGGATAAAACAGCTCTTTTTGTTCTTTTGCATGGGGTTACTTATTTTACAGATTCATGTTTATTAACGAAATGTCAAAATTAATATTTTGTAGCGATAATCCATTCAATAGAATTTGTTATTTTTGCACCCGTAAAAGATAGTTTTTCAAAACAATCATAAAATGAATAGAGAACTTGCACTGCGTGATGCTTTAAGAGAAGCCATTTTAGAAGAAATGAGAAGAGATGAAAACGTCTTTCTCATGGGAGAAGAAGTTGCTGAATATGATGGAGCTTATAAAGTCAGTAAAGGCTTATTAGATGAATTTGGTGCTAAAAGAGTGATTGACACGCCTATTGCCGAACTAGGTTTTGCAGGTATTGGAGTTGGTGCAGCTATGAATGGTCTGAGACCCATTATTGAGTTTATGACCTGGAATTTTGCTATTTTAGCTTTTGATCAGATTGTTAATAATGCTGCTAAAACTCTTTCTCAATCTGCTGGTCAATTTAGTTGCCCCATTGTCTTTAGAGGCCCTTCAGGTGCAGCCGGACAGTTAGCTCAACAACATTCACAAACATTTGAAAGCTGGATGGCGAATGTACCTGGATTAAAAGTTATTTCATGTGTTGATCCGGCAGACGCAAAAGGTCTTCTAAAATCTGCTATCAGAGATAATGATCCCGTTTGTTTTATGGAATCAGAACTGCTCTACGGATATAAAGGTCCGGTGCCAGAAGGAGAATACACTGTTCCTATAGGTGTAGCTGCTGTTCGTCGAGAAGGAACAGATGTTACCTTGGTTTCTTATAATAAAATGATTTTGGTTGCTTTAGAAGCTGCTGAAGAGCTGGCAAAAGAAGGTATTTCAGCTGAGGTAATTGATCTTAGAACGATTCGTCCTCTTGATTACCATACACTTGTGAAATCCTTGAAGAAAACAAATAGAATGGTGGTAATTGATGAATCTTGGCCTTTTGCTGGTGTTTCTTCAGAAGTGACATACCAAATGCAACGATATGCTTTTGATTATCTCGATGCTCCTGTTATTAGAATTAATGCGGCTGATACCTCTTTACCTTATGCTGCTCCGTTAGTTGATGCATATATGCCTAACGCTTCTAAAGTAATTAAGGCTGTAAAAGAAGTCATGTACGTAAAATAAATCGATCGTTTTTAATTGAATATATTGCAAAAAGGTGTATTTTAAATCATTATTGTTTAAAATACATCTTTTCTATGAATAACAGGTTTTTAATTCTTGTGTCAATTTTTATTTTGTGTTCCTTGTATATGTTGGATGCCCAAAATGCCATTCCTCTTAATCATTCTTTTTCATTTAGATCTCTTGGTCCAACCCGAGGAGGAAGAGTTACCACCGTTACAGGGCATGCGGATATCCCTCATTTATTCTTTTTGGGTTCAACTGGTGGAGGTGTTTGGAAATCAATAGATTATGGTCAAAATTGGCTGCCTGTATCCGATAAATATTTTAAAAGTCCTTCTATTGGTGCTATAAGAATGGCACCATCTAATCCTGCAATTGTTTATGCAGGTACAGGTTCTGATGGCATTAGAAGTAATGTAATCGCAGGTAAAGGTGTATATAAATCTGAAGATCAAGGTGCTACCTGGTCTTTTATTGGATTGGAGAAAACAGCTCATATTGGAGCCATAGAAATTGACCCTAAAAATGCTGATATTGTCTACGTAGCCGCAATTGGCAATGCTTTTGCACCCAATGATGCAAGAGGTATTTATAAAACAATGGATGGAGGTAAAAACTGGAATAAAGTTCTCTATTTAAGTGATACAATTGGTTTTAGTGATCTTGAATTGCACCCTGGTAATTCAAATATTGTTTATGCTGGTTCTTGGCGCGTTGATAGAAAGCCATGGACAATTATTTCAGGCTCAGAAGAAGGAGGTATTTTTAGGTCACTTGATGGTGGAATTACCTGGTTAAAACTTAATATAGGTTTACCTAAAGGTTTGATTGGTAAAATTGACCTGGCAACTTCTCCAGCTGCTCCAGACAGGATTTATGCTTTGATTGAAGCAGATCAAAGTCAAGGTGGCGTCTATTTATCTGAAGATAAAGGAGAAAGCTGGACTAAAGTTAGTTCCTTTGCTCCACTTCTTGACAGACCTTTTTATTATTGTAACATTGATGTTCATCCCGTAAATCCAGATTGGATGATGGTAAATTCAACCTCATTCTGGTCTTCAAAAGACTTAGGTAAAACATGGAGTACTTTGAGTACACCACATGGCGATAATCATGATATCTGGATTAACCCTAATCAACCTGATATTTGGATTCAAGCAAACGATGGTGGTGCAAACGTTACCAGAAATGCAGGACAAACCTGGTCACCTCAGGATAATCAATCAACAGCTGAACTATATCAGGTTGATATTGACGATCAATTTCCTTATTGGTTATATGCCGGTCAGCAAGATAATACAACCATAGCATTACCAGTTTTGCCCCCTTATAACGCCTTAAACAGAACGGATAATTTTTGGATGGAAGTTGGCGGTTGTGAAACAGGCCCAGTCGTTCCAATGCCAGGAAATTCCGATTTGGTTTATGCAAATTGTAAAGGACGATTTGGCGTCTTTAATAAAAAAACAGGACAGGAAATGCAATATTATATCGGGGCTACTAATATTTATGGACACGAACCCGATAAATTGACCTATCGTTTTCAGAGGGTGACCCCCATTGAAGTTTCTCCATTTGATTCTAAAACGGTCTATTATGGTTCCCAGTATTTACATAAAACAATGGATGGCGGGAAATCATGGACGCGTATTTCTCCGGATCTAACTGCCAGAACTTCAGAGACTCAAATAATTTCAGGAGGTCCAATTACAAGGGATGTAACGGGTGAAGAATATTATAGTACTTTATATGATATTGCAGTTTCTCCTATAGAAAAAGGTGTTATTTATACAGGATCTAATGATGGCCCTTTGTTTATTACCAGAGATGAAGGTAAAAGCTGGAAAAATATAACGCCTGTAAATCTTGCTTCTGGTGGTAGAATTGATTGTATTGAACCATCTATTCATATAAAAGGCAGGGCTTATTTTTCGGTTCTTAGATATCAGTTAGGTGATTGGAAACCTTATATCTTTAAAACGGTCGATTATGGAAATTCCTGGCAGTTATTAACGGACGGCTTTAATGGTATTCCCTCCGATCATCCAGTCAGAGTAGTAAGGGAAGATCCAAAAGTTTCTGGAATTTTGTATGCAGGTACAGAATACGGTTTGTTTATTTCATTAAATGATGGTGATTCATGGTTTCCATTTCAATTAAACCTTCCAGTTACGCCCATTTCTGACCTGAAAATTAAAAATAATGATCTTGTCTTGTCTACCATGGGTAGAGGATTTTATGTTTTGGATAATATTCAGGCTATAAGAGATTGGAAAAAAATTGAAAATTCAACCGAGTTTACTTTCTTAAAGCCAGTTCCACAGGTTAGATTAAGGTATCAACCCAGCTCAAAATCTGATTTAACACAATATCCATCTCCTTCCGTATTTTTTGAATACTTTATACCAAAACAAACAGATTCTGTCATTAATTTGAGAATATTAGATGATAAAGGTCGGTTAGTCAGGCAATTTTCAAGTACTGATGTATTCGTTAAGGAGGATTCTACTATAGATAAAGTAGATATGGCTACCGGATTTAGGACAAAAGGTTTTAAAACAGATTTGAAAATTGAACCAGGAATTCATCGGTTTTTATGGGATATGCGTTATACTGGATTTAGTGCAAATGGAAAAAATGGGGTTTTGGCAGCGCCCGGTAATTATTTGATAGAGTTTATATACAAGGAAAAAAAATATACGCACAATTTTCAATTGTTATTGGATCCCCGGTTAGAAAAAGAACAAATTTCTACAGATATTATAAAGCAACAAGTTGAATTATCTCTTCTGATTCGTGATTTAGAATGGAGAGTTAAAGAATTTTCAACTCAAATTAAAAAAGCATTATCTGAAATGGATAAATCTTCCCCTGATTATAATCTATGTCTTGAAATTGATAAATCTTTAAATACTTCTAAATCGGTAGCATATAGTCAACCCATGTTGTTGGATCAAATTTCATATTTGAGAGAAATGTTAAATACTGCTGATCAATTACCTGGAAAAGATGCTTATGATAGATTTAAAGAATTAAATCTGGATATGGAAAATTTACAAAAGAAGTGGCTTAAAATATCAAATAGCACCAGTATCCCCAATTAAAATAAAGGGTGCCCAAAAATAAGGTGATTGGTTCAACATTTTTTTCTTTGTGATTTGCAAAGCCTTATTTTTGGAATATCCTTTTGACAAATAGTAATAAAAAGAATTCATAAAAAGGGATGTACTCCGGTCATCCACCTGCCATAAACTGGTTAAAACGGAAGAGGCACCGCCGTTTAAAAAAGCTTGAGCTATACCATTCATACCTTGTGATGGAATATAGCTCCCAATAGCAGACTGGCAAGCGGATAATACAACTAAATTTGCACAAATTTTTAAACCACTAATCTGATTGGCATATAGAGATGAGGGTTCATTAGTACTTAAATTTTCTGTGAAAATTAATTCTCCTCCCTCTTCTTCATCGTTCAGATTTGGGTCACTATGTGTCGCAATATGGATCATGTTGTATTTGGGTGCTTCTTTTTTAAAGTTTTTGACGCTTGCTTGTTTATTCTTAAATGGTACCGTTGGCAAATGTTGACTAATCTTTTTAATTTCAATTTCACTATACTTTAAATTGGCAAATCCTCTTTTATCACCTTGAAAACTCGGGGAAAAGGCTAAAATTTTATCCTTTAATGGATTTGTAGTTTGGTTAAATTTAAAAGGTGTTATATGATGATATGAAATAGCATATTTTTCAACCAGAGGATGAATCATTTCCTTTTCACCATAGAGGATTTCAAAGGGTAGAATAGTTAAAATATGGTCCGGAAACAGGATTATATTTTTAATACCTTCCGGAATTTGGGGTATCAAAAGGGCACTTAATTTATGAACTAAACTCCGATAAATTATTTCATAATTTTCTTTTGATTTTATTCCGGAAAGAGGAAGTTCTCTTATGGCATTGCGAACTGATAAAATAGTCCTGTCAAGTGGAGTATCCAAATGCTTTATTAAAACATCATATTTATCTTCTACCTGAGTCCAAATAAATAATTTATTTTGTGTTGTCCAATACCTGATGAACATAGTATTAGGGGAGGTTTTGGGGAATTTATCCTTTGAATAGGGAAAGAAAATGACCTTTCCTAGGTCTTTCTTATGAAATGATTTAGCTTCAAAATAATTACTAATGAAGCTCGTTTTCATTTCATTTATTAATCTATCTATTTTTAGGGTAGATTTATGTGTTTGAATAGAATCGATATACTTATATTTATCTAAAGCAATCTGAGATGCTTCTATATTTTTGTTTTTTTTCAATAATAGGTTTGTTTCGATAAGATAATATTTAAAAAATAATTGATAAAAATTTAAATCTTCTTTATCAGTTAATTGAAGTATTAGTTTAAATGCCTGATTATTAAATTTATGTGATTCATTTAGCTGGTTTATTTTTTCAAAGAAGGAGGCAATTTGTAATAAGGTTTCTATGTGAGTGTTTTTGTTTTCAAAGGTATAATTCTGAATTAAGGATTTAATGACAGACAAGTATTTTTCCGCTTCTTTTATTTTGTTTTGTTGAATGGAAATGGACGTAAATAGGAAGAGTTTATTTATTCTTTGTGATTCAGTGGCTGTTTTTCCTATTTTTCCTAAGAAGAATAAACCTTTTAAAGTATCTCTAAATGGTGGCATCATGTATAGAGAAGCAAGATTCAAATATCTGTTGCCACTTTCTAATTCAGGCGTAAATAGAATTGAATCATGAATATATTGAGCTTGTTTATATGATTTAATAGCCTCTTCAGTATCAAATTTTTTTAGGTATAATTGACCAAAATTCTCTTCAATTCCAGAAATAGCTGTTTGATTTAATGGATTACTTTTCAGATAATAATTTTTAGCCTTACTTAAATGGTCTTTAGCAGCTATCAGTTCATTCCTTTTGAGTAGGGTAGAGCCTATGTTAGCATATATTTCACCTAATTCATTTTTTGAAGTATTTTTTATCCATTTTCTTATTTTCAATGATTTTTGATAATAGACAAGGGCTAATTTTTCCTTATTCATCGCACTATATGTATTACCTATATTGTTGGCAATTTGCGCTTTTATTTTTAGGTTTTTGTTTTCTATTTTATATGCATTCCGATAAAATGAAAGTGCCTTTGTATAATCTTTTAAACCCACATAATTATTAGCTATTGCTAAATAAATATTTTCCAGATTTGAGTTATCTGAAATAAAAATTATCTCCATTAGATATTTTAATGAAACATGGAAATCATTTTTTAAATAATAATTATTTGCCAGATTAAGCGTATATTTAATTAGTTCTTTTTGGTGAATGGAAGATTTTTTCACCTGGGTAATTGCTTCTAAAAAATATTGTCGGGAGGTTTCATATTGCCCATATCTTTGGTACAACAAGCCAATGTTATTTATTGACTTAGAAACCTCAGGGTGATTTCCTTTAAAATATTTCATTTTATCCTGATAGGCTAATTGGTGATAAAATAAAGCTGAATCTGGTTGATTTAAATCTTCAAAGTAAAAACCCAAAAGGGTATTATTTAAGCCTATTTTTGAAGAATCAATATCTTCAGGAATTTCAGGAAATAGAGTTTTAATTTTTGTTAAATAAAAATAGGTTGAATCCAGATTATTATTATCATAGAAATTTTCAGCTATAGCTAAATATTTTGGATAATCAAGAGAAATATAATTATATTTAGTAGCATCCTCTTTACAACTTATAACCATATAGGAAAGGATGACTAGTTTTAGGATGTCAGAACAGGATATTAAATTTAAAAAGTCAATGTTTTTTTTCATGAAATGAAAAGTTCCTAGATGACTGGTTTTGCGGAATACTAATTTCTATCATAAATGTATCAAAAAAAGATTAATAGAATTATTTTAATTTTGTGGAATTAAGCGGAACATTATTTTGCCCTTTTAACATTGTATTTATGAATGGTAGTTTAGAGATAACGGATTTAGCTGCTGCTATACGATTAGGCGGAACTAAAAGAGAGCAAGCATTATCGAACCTGTATAAAGTTACAGGACTGTTTTTTAAAATTAAGCAGATGGTTACCAATAATGGCGGTAACGAGGAGGATGCAAGAGATGTATTTCATGAAGGAATTATTACCCTTGATCGAAAAATCCGACAAGATGAATATGAAGATCGTGGAACCATTGAAAGTTATCTCTTTGGTGTTTGCCGTTTTATCTGGTCTAATCAACAGAGGAAGAATAAAAGAGTAGATTTAAAAGATGATTTTACGTCTTATGATCAATCTACGGGTGAAAATCCTTTGGATACCATGCTTAATAATGAAGGACAAAATTTAGTTGCTTCTTTATTTAGTCAACTGGGTGAAAATTGTAGTAAAATTTTATCTCTTTGGAAACTTTCCTATTCTATGAATGAAATAGCAGAGGAAATGGGACTTCCATCAGGGGATAATGCAAGAAAGCATAAATTCCGTTGTTACCAAAAACTACTCGGTCTTATTGAAAGTTCGCCAGAATTGGCTCATAATCTTAAAAATTTAGGACAATGAATACTCCGGATTACACTGAAAAATTAATGGCGTTAGCAAATAAGGAATTATTTGGTGATGAAAAAATGCAACTAGAAAAAGAAATACTTAATAATCCTGCATTGGCGGAGGAATTTAAAAAACACTTGTTGGCACATGAATTATTAGAAACATTCATAGCTCAAGATTTAAAGAAGAAATTGTATTCATTTGCAGATCAAGGAGTAGAAAATGTATCTTCTGGCGCTGTTATTAAAAAAATTAATCCTTCTCCTTATAAATTGGCCATTGCAGCCTCAGTAGCCTTAGTTTTGGGAGTATCTTCCTACCTTTTTGTTGGAAATAAATATGACTATCAAAATATTGCAGATGGTTTTTCATTAGAAATGCAGGAAGTAAGGGGAACGAATGTGGGAGTTGAAGATATTATAGAGAAAGCCTCTATTTATATTTCGAAAAATGAAAATGCTATGGCGATATCTATTCTGAAAAATATTTCCCCTGATGATGACCGTTATTTTAGGGCTCAGCTTTTAATTGGTAATGCCAGTTATCAAATCGATTTGATTTCTAAAGCTGCAAATGCCTTTCAAATATGTACAAAAGCAAATCAAGAGGACATACAACTGGAAGGAAAATATGGATATCTATTGTGCCAGCTAAAATTAGATTCCTGGTCGGATGAAAATCAAGTTAATCTGGTACAATTATCTGAAAATGAATTCTTTAAATATAAAGAGGATGCCTCCGAACTTTTGAAAAAATTAACAATTGCAAGATTTTTTAATTAATTTAAATGCCCTACTTGTTATGAAAAAAGGAATCCTTTCAATCACATCCATTTTGGTCTTTAGTTGTTTTATTCCATTCCAGAGCTTTGCACAAAAAAGAGAAAAAATGGATGCTGCTTTGAGATCATTTATTGAGACACCGTTTATGCAGAAATTTAAAGACCTGAGACTTGAATCAGAAAATCTGGTGCTAACCTTTAAAGAGAATAAACAAAATTATTCTGCTGCTCAAATTAACAGAGTGAAATCTGCTTATCAGAAAACCGTGGATAAGTTTAATGCACAGCTATTGGATATAAAAGCTGATTTCATGAATGAAAGAAAATTGCAATATATACAGGATTTTCCAGAAGATTATACCAATGGCCTGACTTCTGATATCAATGACCTTACCTCCTTTTATCAGAGTAATCTGCAATTAACCGTGCATGATGTAACAGATGCAACTATTGATGGAAATTCTTTACTTACCTTAGTTGCGGAACTGGCAAAATTGGTGCCTGGCATGGTTACAAGTATTTCTGAATTAAGAACTTCTGTCAAAAAATTTGAAGATACATACTTGGAAGAAAAATTAATTATGCCCTATAAATTTAAAACCTGGGAAGAAATAAATTATTAATTTATGAATAATCTAAAGTCATGAATAATCAATCGATTTTAAATGTTTTGGTATTCCTCTTTTTTAGTCAAATATTGGCTATTGCGCAAACTTCCACCAATAAACAGCTTGACCCGGCCTTAAGAAAATTTGTCCAATCAGAAATAATGGTCAAATTCAAAGATTTAAAAAGAGAGGCAGAAAATAGTGTTTCATCCTTTAAATCGGAAATGAATAATTTTAAGCCGGATCAAATTCAAAAAGTAAAAAGTGGATATGATAAAACGGCTGATAGATTTAATCAGGAGCTGGAGAATATGAAAATGGATTTTCTTAACAAGAAAAAATTAAAATATATAATAGAATTCCCAAAAGATTATACCAGGTCATTGGAACTTAATTTTAGAGAATTAGCTCAATATTATGCTGAAAACTTTCAACAACCCTTACAAGACGTCAGACAGTCAAAAGAAGATGGAGGTATTGTTGTCGCTATTTTTCTTGAATTATTCAAATTGGTTCCTGAGGTTATCAATCATTTTAATGAAATGAAAGAAATAGCTGCTCGTTATGATGAAGCCTATTTAGATAAATGGTTGGTAATGCCTTTTAAGTTTTTAACATGGGCAGAAATTCAGGCTGAAGCCGGTTATATCAATATGAATAACACGAATAATTTTTATAATAATGGGATAAATACAAATCCTTATCCTTACCCAATAACACCTGATCCAAATGCTGTTTATCCACCAGTGGCTAACCAACCTTTACCTTCTGTAGGAATAGATTCCACAAAAACGAATAACCAAAATTGGTGGGAAACGAATTCTACATTGCCTGTTCCAACCAATGTGGATGGAACAGCGCCAGTTAAAAACCAAAATATAAAAACAGTCCCGTCAAAAACCAAAGCACCTGATCCTTTCGCACCCGCTCCTGTTCAGAAAGATACTATCAAATTAAAACCATCAAACATAAAAATAAATGATTAGAATGATGAATGGGCTAAGATTAGTATTATTTGCCTTTTTTATCTTTTTAGGAAATGTAATTCTGGCTCAGGAATTTCCTACGGGACTTGAATTTGAGGATGATAAATATGAGGTTCAACCTGTTATATCATTACAAAATGGTGGAAAATCAATACCATCTTCCATCGATTTATCTATTTATTCCCCTTTTCCAAGACATCAGGGTACTATATTTAGTTGTGTAGGATGGTCTGTGGGTTATGGTGCTTTAACCATTGAAAGAGCCATCCAGAATGGCTGGACAGACAGAATTAAAATAACAAATGAATCTTCATCAGCCTTATTTTTGTACAATCAAATTAAAATTGGAAATTGTAACAGAGGGGCAAGAATTTCAGATGCGCTTAGTTTTTTACAAGAAAAAGGAGATTGCCTGGCAAAATATTATGACAAAAATCTCGATGATTGTGAGCAACCAACAACACCTGAACTTTTAAAAAATGCTGAGAATTTTAAAATTTCAGATTATGCTGCCCTATTTGAGGCTGAAATAGATGCAAAGGATAAAATAGATAGAATTAGAAAGGCTTTAGCTCAGAATAAACCTGTAATTGTAGGATTAAGAATTAAAAATAATTTTTACAAATTGGAGGATGCAGGTTTTTGGCATCCTGACTTAGGTGATACTACTTATGCAGGAGGTCATGCCATGGTAGTCGTAGGGTATGATGATAATTTATCCGCTTTTAAAATATTTAATAGCTGGGGTCCAAAATGGGGTAAAAATGGTATGATATGGATAAAATATAATGAATTCGCTAAATACTGTAAATACGCTTATATCATTTATATAGGACGTAATAAACCCATTATTTCTCCTAGTGTAACTATTAAAGCATCTCCAGTTGTTTCATCATCGAATGAAAAAGTTATTGAAACTTCATTAAATGAAGTTCCTTTAAGGGAAATTTCTGGAAATTTTAACTTCTTAAGGTTTACGGGGAATTTTAACTCCTATGGAGAACCTATTTTTGAAGAAGCTTCGGTTTTGGGAGATAAAAATGTATATACCCTTACTAACAGATCTTGGAAAGTAGGTGATAAGTTCCAATTACAAGTGAAACCAGAATTTTTAAATGGTTACATCTATGTATTAAGTGTTGATCCAACAAGTAAAATAGAAGTACATTGGCCTAAAAATGAAATTTATAATGAAAAGTTTAAAGGGGAGCACCAATCTGGCCTTTCTCCCTTTTCTGGGGGCATAATAAAAATTCCAGATGCCCAAAGTGTATTAAAATTAGCTCATCCTGGCACGGACAATTTGATAATATTGTTTTCTGAAAAGAAAATTCAACCTCCCTTTTTACAATATTTAAAGGATAATTTATCCCTTGAAGCAAATGGAAATTTATTTCAATCCTTGATTGAAATTTTAGGGCAACATCAAATTCCTGCCTCTGAAGTTCATTTTGACAAAGAATCAATGAAATTCAAAGCCATAACCCGAAATTCAGGGGCGATTATTCCACTGATTTTAAAAATTTCAGTAATTTAGAAAATGTATTTCTTTAATTATTTTTATCATGAGAATATTAGTTTTTTTATATTTTATACTATTCATTAATACAGTTCATGCGCAACCTTCTTTAATTAGTTGGGAGGTTAAAGAGGTAAATAAAGGAGATGATTATTTTACGAAATCAATTCAACTTTCAAATGGTAATATTGCAGCTATTGGAAGTATAACATCTCCTGAAGGATTAAAAAAACTGGGTCTATTAACTTTTATGGATTATGGTACTGGGAAAATAATCAAAAAAGTAACTTTTGGAAACCAGAATGAAATTTTCATTAATGATCTGATAGAAATGCCTGATGGTCATCTAATTTTAGTAGGTTATTCTTCTTTTAATAAAATAGATTATCCATGGTTAATAAAACTAGATGCAAATGGGAATAAAATTTGGGAAAAAGTATTCCCTCTGCCAGAAGGATCTACATTGAATTTTATAAATAAGGATCTGGAAACCGGATATTATTTGTTAGCAAATACTAAAACAGGTGGAATTATCTTAATTCACCTAAATAAAGAGGCAGAAATAATCTGGCAGAAAGAGTTAATGTCCGAATCATTTGGTGATTGCAAAATTTTTTCTGTGGGCCTGAATGGTAATATATTTTTCGGAGGTAATACTAAAAAGGGTGGGGGACAAAACCCCGGAGATATATGGATAACTTCTATGGATAAAAATGGGAATGAATTGTGGCGTAAATTTTTTGGAGGTAAGCTTTGGGAAGAATTAAATGATCTTAAAGTTCTTCCAGATGGTTCTTTACTTTTCTGTGGTGAAACGAATTCTCTGGGGAATGGTAAGCAGGATATCTGGTTGGTTCGACTTAGTAGTAGCGGCTTTTTGCAATGGGAACGTACTTATGGTGGTAGAGAAGCGGATATTGGAAAAACAATATTACCGCTTTTCAATGGGAATATATGGTTGGCAGGCAAAAGTCTGTCTTTAATTAACAAAAAAGGATCAACAAAATATGCCGCCAGGGTGGTCGAAATCGATGCAAGTGGTAACCTACAATGGGAGGCAGATTATGGAGGGGATAATGATGAAGAAATTAATCATCTTTGTCAGATACATGATGGCAGTGTTTTGTTTATGGGCTGGACGGAATCTGCTTCGCAAAGTTCTAAAGATGGATGGATAGTTCGTTTTCCAGCACCTGAAATGAACAGATTATTGGCTAAGGGAAATTTAAGACTAAAAGAATCAAAAATTTGGTTAAATACCCCAGATGGTGTATTAAAACCAAATACACAGTCTTATCTTTCATTTCAACTTAATAATCAAGAGGCAAATCAAATTGAAAATATTCGCATAGAAGTAAATAAAATAGAAGGTCAAAAGGGTTTAAATATCAATCAAACTGTTTTTACATCTCCTTTACTAGCTAATGTCAATAAACAGATAAATATTCCTGTTTCATCAGAGGATAATATTGAAACAAAGGACAATATTCTCGAATTTAAGGTTTATTCCGGATCAGATCTTATAAAAACATTGACAGGAACAGTCAAAACATTGAATCCCAAATCCGCTACCCTTCGATTTGTTCAGACAAATACGGAAAAAGAAGGGGTAGATGAATTTAGTCCCCAAACGCTATGGGTAGAGATTCAGAATGATGGTGATTTACCCTCTTCAGAAGTAAATGTAAATTTTACCTTACCTAAAGGTATTTTAGCCCTAAGTTCACCCGAGGTTAAACTAGGTGTTCTACATCCAAAATCTCTGAAAAAAGCAATCTTTAGATTTCAAAAAACAGTTCAATTTGATGGAAATGAAGCTTCTGTTCAAATAATTGTAGCTGACAACCAAATGACAAAAATTTCGAAATCAGTTTCAACCAGATTTGATGTCATAACAACCAGTCAGTCTTCAAATATTATTGTCTTCAATAATCCAAAAGCTTCTCAAAAAAGAACAGACTGGAGTAATCCTACTTTTAAATTGGAAGCAATGTTTGGTACAACAGGTAATAACTTAAAATTAGGTGATGCCGTTGTTAAAATAAATGGTGTAATTCCAGAACGATCTAAAATGGATGAAGAAAAACTCACACCTCCAGCCTCTTCTGGTCAGGGAAATACAATGAATTTTTATGATTACGAAAATGTAATTTCTCTTGTTGAGGGCGAAAACAAAGTTTTAATTGAATTGGTTACCCCCAATGGCGTCATTCAGTCTAATGAAATGATTATTAATTATAAACCCAAACAACCAAACCTTCATGTGTTGAGTATTGGTATTCCTCACAGAGATTTAAAATTTACTACCGTGGATGCTGAAAATTTTGCAAATGCCTTTCAGAATCAAACTGGTTTGAATAAAGTTTTTAATAAAATTTACTTGGATAAAAAAAATACCAAAGAAAATACGAGAAATCTGGATATACGGGCAGCAATGGAAGATCTCAAAAGAAGATACAATTCCGATTTAACTGGAGGTAAAATAAATAGAGAAGATGTACTGATTCTTTTTATTTCTTCCCATGGAAAAACTGATGAGAATAACGATTTTAAAATTTTGGCTTCCGATTATGAATCCTATGGAGATGTTTCAAATATTGATTATAAAAGAGATATACTTGATATTTTAAATCAAATTGATTGTAAAAAATTTGTTTTTATTGACGCTTGCCATAGTGGTTCCGCTCAGGGTGCAAGGCTTGTTAATCAGGCTAGATTTGCTTTAGAAGAAATTAATGCTGCATATCCAGGGTTAAATGTTTTGACGAGCAGCCAGGTAGATGAATTATCTTATGAAGATGATTCCTGGGGAAATGGCGCTTTTACCAAGGCTATTTTAGAAGCATTTTCAGGTAAAATAATGGATAATAATATAAATCCAGATCCTGATGGAGATAAAATCATAAGATTTGGAGAACTTTTCGATTTTCTTCAGAAAAGAGTTCCAGCTATGGTAATGGAGAAAAAGAAAAGTAAACAAATGCCTGCGAAAATGTCAAAAGGATTAGGAGATCAAATTCCCCTATTTATTCTTTATTAATACTGGGAATAATGAAAAGATTAAAGCTGATATTGATAGGTACTTTGTCTTTTTGGGGATTAAATTTATTTAGTCAGTCTACTTCTTGTTTTTCGGTTACACCAGTAGTAAATGCTACTTGTCCAGGATTAAAAACAGGTAGCATTTCTTTAACTATTTCAGGAGGTTCTGGATCTTATTCTATTTTTTTTAATGGAAGTACAGTTGGATCTACTCAAACTACCTTTATAAACTTATCTGTTGGCACTTATACTTTAAGAATTTTAGATACAAAAAATGTTAACTGTGCAAAATCTCTTTCTCTGGATGTTTACAATTATTTACTGCCAAACGTTACCATAACAGGAAGTAATTCCTTTTGTACCGGTCAAAATATAACTTTAAGCGCTACTTTGGATAAGATTTATTCATCTTCCTACAGTTATAAATGGAGTAATGGAAATACGGGCACTCCAATTAATTTTGTACCAACATCAGCAGGAAATTATTCAGTTACCGTAACTGATGCAGCAGGTTGTTCAGTAACTGCATCAAAATCAATTACTCAGTCCTCGGCGCCAAGTATTAGCTTTTCTGGTACTTATACAAATTGTCCTGGTAATTCAGTAACCCTTGTCCCCAGTATTAGTAGTGGGATATCTCCCTATACCTACACATGGGATGGTGTGACTTCGACAACTGCTAATAAAACAGTAAATCCAACATCGCCTCAAACATATTGTTTGACGGTTAAAGATGCAAATAATTGCACAGGTTCTGCTTGTGTTACTGTTAATCAAAGATTTTTAAATGTTTCTTTACCTACAGGAGTCACTGTTTGTCAGGGTGAAAATTATAATATTATACCTGCTGTTTCAAATTTTTCAGGTACTTTAATGTATCGATGGAGCAATGGTGGAACAGCTTCTTCCAATTTGATTACGGTAAATGCAACCCAAAGTCATTCATTGACCGTAACGGATGGAACAGGTTGTTCAGGATCTTCATCCACTTCTATTGGTATGGTTTCGAATCCTGTAATCAGTTTACCTTCTGCTGTTGACGTATGTCAGTCAGGTTCCGTAACTCTTGATACGAAGTTAAGTTCTACATCGCATACTTTTAGATGGAGCACAGGGAGTACAGCATCTCTCATTACTTTAAATCCATTAGTTTCCAATACGGTATCAGTAACCGTTACGAATGTCA
>JBEAXK010000066.1:0-48367 GCA_041159865.1 Bacteroidota bacterium | reverse complement strand
GAATCCAATAAGGGGTACGAATCACTATCAGGTGAGATATAAAAATCAACGCGACAGCACCTGGATAAGTGTTGATTCCATACAAGGAACCTCTCTTGAAATTTCTAATCTAGCCCCTTGTAATTCCTTCATCATCCAGGTAAGTGCTTATTGTGCAAATATTAAGAGTCCTTTATCTACTGAAGTTAGTTTTAAAACCGAAGGTTGTAACGATCCTTATTGCTATTCATATGGTGCAGGTAAATCAGACTGGATCGAATCTGTAACTTTGAGCGATAAATCATTTACCTCTGGACAAAATCTCGGGTATATTAATAAAACGGATGTAATTGGAAATGTAGAAGAGGGAAGGATTTATCTTTTCAAGTTTTCAAGCAAGCATAATTCCTTGTCTAAAGCAGATTTATACCGCTGGCAACTTTACATCGATTTTAATGGAGATAAGGATTTTAATGATACGTTAGAACAAATTTATAATTCAGTCATACCTAAGTTCACTTCAGTTGCTGGGATACTTAAAAACATAGCTATTCCTCAAGATATGCCATTAGGTGTTACTCGAATGCGCATTATTTTATCCACAGAAAAAAAAGATAGAAGTGCTTGCGAAATTTCATCAGAAATATTGGAAGTAGAAGATTATGGGATAAATGTAAAGAAAAACAGAGATAGTATTTTCATTACTCCTGACACGGTATTTTTAAAAAATTCTTTTAAGAGCTTAATGGTAAATGTCAGGGCTTCAGCATGGTGGGATGTTACAACACTGAGTTCCTGGATTGCTTCATCAAATCCTGGTTTTTTTGCAACTCCTTCGGGACTAAATATTTATTTATATGTAAAGAATAATGTAGGATCTCGCAGAGAAATTAATTATACTTTTACTTTAAAAGGAACTTTAAAATCAAAAGCCATTTTTCTTTCTCAAGATCCTGTTAAACCCACTTTATCGATTGATACCTCCTTTATTGAGGTTTCAGATGACGCACAAAATGTAAGTATTCCTATTAAATCGAATATTTATTGGATGGCCAGAACGAAGGCATTTTGGATGAATATAAATACGCCACTGGGATTAGAAAATGGGAACTTAAGATTCTCTGTCTTAAGTAATACTAATAAAGAACCTCGAACAGATACGATTCGTGTTTTCGCTGCCAGTGGGGATACCTTAAGTAAATTAATTTTAATTAAACAGGCTCCTAAAAAAGGTGAATTTTTTATTAATCCAGATTCCTTAAATTTTTCATCTTCGCCAAATAGCCAATTTATTTATACAAAAGGAAATGTAGACTGGAAGGTAATCAGTAAACCTAACTGGGTAAATGTAGACAAGGAAAATGGCATTGTAAGGGATAGTCTGAAGGTTTCTGTAATGGTTAATACAAATGGATCAAGTAGAACTGGTATCCTTTTGATTCGTTCAATCGATGAGACCGTTCAGGTGAATGTTAAAATTTTCCAAGAAGCTGCTTTACCTTTATTAAAATTAGCCACCAGAATGATTGCCATTCCAGATTCAGTAAGTCAGGTGTCAATAAAGTTAAATAGTAATATTCCATGGCAATTAAAAACTAAACCTGACTGGGTTTCTCAAATTTTACCTGCTCAGGATTCCAGTTTTTTATTGAAAGAGAATACTTTGAAATTTTCTTTTGAATCTAATCCAGGGTATTTAAATAGAAAAGGTATAATCGTTTGGAAGGGAGGAAATCTAATAGATTCGCTTGAAGTAATTCAAGATTCAAAGGGAGTAAATCTGCCGGAAAACTGGAAAATCAGGCCGTCAAATATTATTCATCAGGTTTTAATATTTAAAAATTCATCTTTTAATTTTGGATCAAATGTTAAAATAGTTCCTGGAGATTTAATTGGGCTTTTCATGGAAACAGGGAACCAGTTAACTTGTGTGGGATATGCAATCTGGAGGGATGAAAATTTAGTTTTAAATGTTTATGGGGATAATCCAGACACGCCTGAAAAAGAGGGTTTTGTAACTGGTTCAACGTTAAGATTTAAAATTAGACCGCTTAATAGCCCTAAGGATATAGATGTTCAATGTCAATTTTCTCCAATCGGTTCTTATGGGGTGGTGACAGCCACTAATACCTTTTTACCAGGTGGCACCAGCGCCATTGAATCAATGTTTACCTTAACTTCTGCTAAAATTGATTTTTACTTAAATCCAGGTTGGAATACCATATCAAGTTATATCATTCCAGAGATAAAAGCTTTTGATTACTTAGCAGACTGGTCTAAATATACATTTATCAAATCAATTGAAGATGTAGAGGGTAACACTTATTTTATAGATAAGAAAAATGCAAATTATCCCGCTTTTAACATTCAAAAGGGTTATAAGATATCGACAGATATTGGGGGTAAACTAACTCTAACGGGTGCTGTTGTCAAGCCATTATTTTATCCTATCGACCTAAAAAAGGGGCTTCAAATAATACCCTTTTACAGTTTTTTATCCAGGCCGGTTACTGAAGTTTTAAAACCGATTATCAATGACATTAAATTAATAAAAGATAATGAGGGTAAGGTTTATATTCCCGATTTGGAGATTAATACATTAAGACAATTAAATCCAGGACAAGGTTATTATATTCAGGCAAAGAAAGCAACGCAACTCATATATCCAGAACAATATGTTTCTGGGGTAATTCCACCTAGCATTCAATATATTCCGATGTTGGACACCTTAGAATATTATAAATGGAGGGTTAATCAGAATACGGGAAACAATAGTACCATAGCTTTAAGATATTCTAATCAATTTCTTAAAAAGGGAGATGAAATTGGTGTTTTTGCAAATGATACTTTGCTTTTTGGCGCTTCAAAGGTAGATACAGGAAATATTGCGATTATTGCCTGGGGAAATAGTCAAAATGTTTCGGAAAGAAATGGTTTTTTTGAGAATGAAAATATACGTTTTAAGCTTTGGAGGAAATCTGAAAATAAGGTTTATCCTTTATTTATTCAATGGGAAGACGGCGCTGATGGGAAATATCGAAAAGATGATTTACAAATTGGTTCCATTCAAAGTATAGCAAGCACAGGGCTGTTTTCATCTGAAAATGAAGCAGGAAGGATTGAAATTTTCCCTAACCCAGCTAATTCATTTTGTCAGATTTTAGTTTTGGAAACCTTAATAGGAGAAATCACTCTAAGCCTGTGGAACACGGAAGGAAAATTAATTCAGAATTGGGTATATACAAAAGGATTAGCACAAGGTGAGGTACTTGAAATTCCTTTATCTAATTTACCAACGGGCAGTTATTTATTAAATTTTGACGGAAAAAATATTCAGGGAGTCAAAAAATTACAAATAATTCGTTAATAAAACATGAAGACAGCATTATACTGCGTACATTTGCAGTTTATTTATATTATTTAACAGCTGTAAAAACAGCAAAATGAGTAAAGTGGATTTACCTGAAATTGAATATAATTCTCAAAGAGGAGAAATTAATATTGCCGAATATGGAAGAAATATTCAAAAAATGCTTTATTACGCGGCAGAAATTGAAGATTTAGAGAAACAGCGGAAGTATGTTGACAAAATTATAGATTTAATGATTGTCATAAATCCTCAATGTAGGAATGTAGAGGATTTCAGAACAAAACTTTGGAAACATGCTTATCGGATTTCTGATTTCAAGTTAAAAATGACTCCTCCAGAAGGTGTGGTATTTTCAAAAGAGGATTCGAAGGAACATCCGGAGGAAGTTGCCTATCCCAATATTGAAAATAATTATAGGCATTATGGTCATCACATACAATTACTGATAAAAAAAGCAAAGGAAATGCCTGAAGGCCCTAAAAAGGCAGGCATGATTAATACGATTGCTTCCTATATGAAATTGGCATATAAGACTTGGAACAGGGAAAATTATGTTAGTGATGAATCGATAAAAAACGACCTGGCAACTATTTCAAAAGGAACGCTCTATGTTGAGGATGGCTCCTCCATCGATACTTTTGGCCAACCATCCAACAACTCGAATTCGCGCCGGCGGCCAATGGGGAAATCTTATGGAAGCAATGATTATGGCCGAAACAGAACTAATTATCCACAAAGTGCGAATAAAAACAAGACAAGATCTCGATTTAATAGTCTTGGTCCGGGCAAAAGAAAACCTAATACATAGCTAAATGTATTTATATAATATTACTTATAGGGTTGAAAATAAAATTTTTGACTCTTGGAAGTTGTGGGTATTAGAAACAAACATTCCGGCTATCATGTCATTAGGTTTATTTTCAAGTTTTAGACTTTGCTCACTTTTAGGTGAAGAAAATATAGATGCTCAGACGTATGCCCTTCAATTTAAATGTGAAAGCTGGGAGACTTTTTTAAAATACCGAGATGGTCAGATGGCAACATTTTTTGAACAACAAATTTCCTTGTTTGGTGAAGACGTTCTCACTTTTAGTTCACTTTTGGAGATACATTTAGAGGGTTAATTTATTTTTTAGGACAGAAAGCCTTGATTTCCTACCTGATAGGACCATTTCCTTTTTATTTAATTTATTGATAACTAGATATTTAATATCATTTTTTATCAAAATTGCGTTTTCTGAATTTTGAAATAGCCCAAATGAAATAGCATATCTTACGTTTATTTAAGAATAACGGAGATGCTATGTTAATTAAAACTTTTGCCAGTGCGGTACAAGGTGTTGGAGCTAAAACAATAACAGTAGAAGTCAATACGGGCGGGCAACCCGTTGCTGGAACAAACTATTATAATATGGTTGGTTTGCCTGACAATGCCGTAAAAGAAGGATTCCAGCGCATTGAGGCTGCTATTACTAACGCAGGATTGAAAATGCCCCGTGTTAAAACCATTGTGAATTTAGCACCTGCTGATTTAAGAAAAGAAGGATCCGCCTATGATCTTCCCATAGCATTAGGTATTTTGGCATCATCAGGTCAAATTCCTTTTCAGAAACTAGGCAATTATCTTATTATGGGCGAGCTTTCTCTAGACGGAACTCTTCAGCCTATAAGAGGCGCCCTTCCGATGGCCATACAAGCTAGGAAGGAAAATTTCCATGGAATAATATTACCTGTAAGTAATGCGCGAGAGGCAGGGATTGTTAATGATATAGAGGTAATTGGTGTTAAGCATCTTTCCGAAGTTGTTGCTTTTTTAAGAGAGGAGTTAATCATTATGCCCACCAGGGTAAACACAAGAGATGATTTTTTCAGGAATCAAACTACCCACAATGTCGATTTTCAAGATGTGAAGGGTCAAAACCATATAAAACGAGCTCTGGAAATTGCGGCTGCAGGTGGCCATAATGCCATCCTAATTGGGCCACCTGGTGCAGGAAAAACAATGCTAGCCAGAAGAATACCTACCATTTTACCTCCTTTAACGTTATCAGAAGCACTTGAGACAACAAAAATTCATTCCGTAGCAGGAATTTTACTACCTGATGCAGCCTTAGTCCATACCAGGCCATTTCGATCTCCTCATCACACCATCAGCGACACGGCAATGATAGGTGGTACTTCTAATCCAAAACCTGGAGAAGTATCTTTGGCACATAATGGCGTCCTTTTTTTGGATGAATTACCTGAATTTCGACGAAGCGTTTTAGAAGTTTTAAGACAGCCCATGGAGGAGAATTTCGTCACTATTTCAAGAGCTAAATTTACGGTTGAATATCCAGCTGGTTTTATGCTTATTGCATCTATGAATCCTTGTCCTTGTGGTTATTATAATCATCCAGAGAAGGAATGTGTTTGTGGTGCCGGAGCAGTAAAAAAATATTTAAACAGAATTTCTGGTCCTTTGATGGACAGGATTGATCTTCATGTAGAGGTTACTCCCGTTTCTTATGATGAATTAGCAGTATCAAATACGGTTGCAGAAAAAAGTGAGATAATTAGAGATAGAGTCATAAATGCCCGGGAAATACAACATCGACGATATGTTTCTATGCCTGAAATACATAATAATGCACAAATGCCTGCAAATCAGGTTCGAAATATTTGCACATTAGATAGTGCGGGGAATTTATTGGTTAAAAAGGCCATGGAAAAATTACAATTATCAGCAAGGGCCTATGACAGAATTTTAAAAGTTGCAAGGACATTAGCTGATTTATCAGGGGATGACAAAATTGGACTGGTACATTTAGCAGAGGCCATTCATTTCAGAAGTTTAGATCGTGCAAATTGGGCAAGTCAATAATTTTTTATTAAAAATTATATTAAATAATAGGAATTATGGAAGGAACCAGAAAAAAGCTAATAATCATTCTCTTTTTATCATATTATCCGTTTTGCCAAAAGATAAATTTGCATTTTCGAAAGTACAATTTAAAAAATGGCAGTTAGATAAATCAGTACTAAAAAAAGAGCAATTGGAAAAATTGCAATGTTCAAATACACTAGATTGGCATGAGCTATCATTGAAGCTTACATAGTCAAAATGACAGTTTTTAAAATTTGAATCCTGTAAATCTGCTTCGACAATCCTGGTATTAACAAGTCTACAATCGGACCAGACTGAATTTCTTAATTTTGCATTATTAAAAGTAACATCATGTAATGGTATATTTTGAAATAAGCACTCATCCATATTACTTCCAGTAAATAGGGTAGAAGAGAGGATAGTCTTATTAAAATGAGCATGAAGAAAGTTAGATGAAGTAAACATTATATCGCTGAAATCATATTCAACACCTGCAAGATAATTGAAACATGATTCATTTAATAAGATGGGGGAGTCTTTTATCTTTAGTAGATTCCATATTGCAGCACCTTGCCAGATGAATTGAATATTTTCAATAACTGGTTTCCAGTAAAGATCGTCGAAGGCAATATTATTCAGTAATGTTTTTTCTAAACGACAAGTAGAAAGAAGATATCCGGGGACAATAGCATTTGTTAAATTGGAACCACTTAAATCAAATGATTTAATGTAGGCCTTAGAAAGATCTATATTGGATAAATCAGCTCCCTTAAACATGTCCCGTTCCAAAACAGGAACATTAGCTATTTGGTTATTAAAGTAGTATATATCTGAAAGCAAAACCTTTTTCCAATCTGTCATTTAAGCGCTAATTTGATTTCCACTTTAAATTGTTTCAGGTTGTTTGGTTTTTTTAAAAATATTTGTTGCCTGAGAACCCAGAGTCATTGCCATTGATTTTACGGTTGGTAGTTGAGATTTAGAGTATTTAAAGAAAAATGAACTTTCTTCATGGGTTGCCATTGGATCCTGCCCCGCTGCTCCTGATTTCTCTTTCACAGAATTTTTGCCGATTTGATCTAAAGCCTTAAAAACGGAAATTTTTAGTGCCTCGTCCTTACCTATTAATTCTTCCACCGAGCTACATAGCCGGTCGATATATTTACCCGCCCTATATACTGCATATTGAGGATCATGTTCAAAATGATTTAAAGAATGAAGCGTGTCTCCTACATTTTCATTCATTGACTGCAGGTACATTTCTTTGGATAATTGATATTTAACGGAGGTTATATCTTCACCAGCTAAATTTTTCTTACCCTCTTTTTTAAGTTCAGCTAATTTCTTTTTTGCACCTTGATTTCCATAAACGGTATGTAAAACGGCTCCCTGCGTTGCATATACCTCATTGGCATAAGTAAGACCTCTGGAAATTTGATTATGCATCGTTAAAATCAAAGTCTCTGCCTCATCACCCTGAGTACCTGTTGCTTCTAATTTCGCTATTTGAAGTCTTAAAATTTTTACCTGTTCAATTATTTTTTCATATTGTCTGTTTGAAACCTGCATTTCCAAGGCAGCGTCGGCATGATGGTCTTCTCCATTTTCTTCAAAGGCACCTTTCTTTTGCTTCTCTTTCCTTTGCTCATTTGCTTTTTTCATCTCTTCATTTGCAGCCAGTTTTGCATTCGCAACTTCTTGCTCAACAGTTAGCTTAAAGGTGTTGTATTCTAATTCAACATCCATGAACTTTCGTTGCATTTCAACATTTTCTTTTTCTGGCAAATCTGATAAAAGGGCATTTTTGTAGTCGACCCAATCAGACGGTTGCATATTCCTGCGTATCTTAACCATTGACCAAACTTCATTTTGGTCATTTTTAATTTTTTTTCCTTTTTCAGACAGGTTCTTTTCTTCTTTAGGTTTTACCAGATACTCTCCTGAATTTTGGGAAAGAATTTCATCTCCTCCAAACATCCAGTCTGATGAATAAACATTTATATCAAAAAAAGCACCAGGTTCTTGACCATAAACTTTTCTAAATTCCTCATTTATAATAGCCACACCTAATTCTGTATTTTCCCCTTTTGCAGAAAGATCAATATCAGATGTAACAGATTCAGATCCAACAGAATCTTTTAGACCAAAATTTTCTCCGGCTATATTTAGGTCTTCTAATTTTTTATTTGCTTCTTTTTTCTTTAATAGGGCAGGATTAATTTTTTCTTTTATGACTTGATTTGCAAACTTCTGCCATACTCGTCCCCTCATATTAACCAGAGATTGCATCAGACCAATACTGTGAGCGTGAGGTGGAATGGATTCTCTTTCAATTCCTGGCCAACTATCTGTAGTTAACACTTCTTTTGCTTTAAACCAATTACTTTCCAAAGGTTCTTTTAAGATATCAATTAAGACATTATCTTTTAACAAACCTTCCTGAATGTATATCTGAGAAACGGCACTTGCCAAGCCTGGTAAAGTACCATCATAAAGTTGTGCAAATGAAAATTTTTGTAACTGCTCTGCCTCAAAATCTGCTGACATGGCTTGATTTCTTTTTGCAGATGTGTCTTCATCCACTTTTTTCCAACCTGGTGTTTCACCAGGCGCATATTCTGGTAATGATGGACTTGAGGAGGTATCTACCTCTCTTTGAATACTTTGGGGTCGTAATTTGAAGGGGGATAAGGTGTTTTCCTTATCAGCTATTTTCAATGAAATAGCTTTTGAACCCATTAAATCTGCTTCTTTTTCTAATTGCTGGTCATCATTAATTGAAACTTTTTCTTTAAGTTGTTTCGTTGGTTTTACTCTTCCCTGTGATTGCTGTACAACATGCCAGGCTTCATGAGGAAGATGTTTTTCTTGTCCAGGGCTTATATGTATTTGATTACCTTGTGCATAAGCATGAGCATTTAATTGTGCAGGTTTATCAGAGTTATAATGCACTTTAACCTGATCCATGGAGATACCAGATAATTCTTCAATTCCACTTTTTAATGGATTTGGAATACCCTTTTGATTTGGTTTTTTCTGAATTATTTTGTTACTGTAATCATTCGCCATTAACTGAATGGCTCTCATTTTTTGGGTAGTTTGGCTATTTTTCTCTAAATTACCCCATTTTGAATGAGAAAAATTGTCGGAATTTATGGAAATGGGATGCTTATCTCCATTTAAAGATTCTTTTTTGTTGGCTTTCCAATATTTTACGGCGTAGTCAGACATCAAGGAAAATTATATTTTATAATTAGTTTTTATAAATATAATATCAATGTCTTTAGGAATAAAGAATTTTACGGTTTATTTAATCAGCTTTGCCATCTTTTTGCGATTTCAACGGAATAATCTAAAAAGTTTTTGGCACTTTCTGTATATACTTTATTGTCCGATAATAGAGAATCAGCATTTATATTGAGATGGGTCTCATGTGATTCCCAGAGTTTGGGGCATACAATACTTTGGTTATTTGTGAAACTGATTATTTTATTGAATATCATCATTAACTCTAATGCAGACTGTCTCCCACCTCTTCCAGTTGAAACACCTACAAAGGCAAATACTTTATTGTTAAATAAATAGCCATGATTTTTATTACCTAGCTGATGAGCTAAATTAATTAATTCTGCATTTGTTGACCAGTTGTATTCGGGAGCAGTAACGATAATAAGGGAAGCAGCATGCCATTTTTCAATTAAATTTCGTTGGAAATCAGAAAGATTTTCAGGATCAATACTTCCTCGTCCAACTGTAGGGATTTGTTCCTCAGCTAAATCTATGATACTGAAATTTAGCCCATCCTGTTGATTGGACAGTTTAGTTAAATACTTGGCTACCAGTAAAGAATTACTATTTTTTCTGGATGATCCTGATAAAATCAATATTTGCATGTGCTCATTTTGGTTTTCTTAACAGTAATGCCGTAGATTTGGTTCTTTAATTTGAAATTTACTTTTGAACAAAGATTTTATGATGCTGCGAAGTTTTGATGAAATAAAGGAAGCCTTAAAAAATGGTGAAGTTACGCTTCCCCTCTTAGTGGAAAATTATCTCGAACAAATAGAAAAGAATAAATTTTTAAATATGTATGTGGAAGTTTGGGGAGAGGAAGCTATTTCACGAGCCCAAAAACTTCAGAAAAAATATGATGAAGACAAAAAAAGGGTGGGTTCTCTATTTGGTATGGTTATTTCCATTAAAGATGTTATTTGTTATAAAAATCACACCGTTACAGGTGGTTCAAAGATTTTAAGTGGGTTTACATCCTTATATTCTTCCACTGCTGTAATTCGATTATTGGAAGCGGATGCTATTATCATTGGAAGCACAAATTGTGACGAATTTGCCATGGGTTCAACCAATGAAACCTCCTTTTATGGGGTCGTAAGAAATGCGGTAAATCCTGATTTGGTGCCAGGTGGGTCTTCTGGAGGAGCAGCGGTTTCAGTTCAAACAGATACTTGTTTAGTGGCATTAGGGTCTGATACTGGCGGCTCAGTGCGTCAACCTGCGGCATTTTGTGGAATCAATGGATTTAAGCCTACCTATGGTAGAATTTCAAGGCATGGGCTTTTAGCTTATGGTTCCTCTTTTGATCAAATTGGGATATTTGCTCATAATGTCAAGGATATCGCTGCTACTTTATCGGTAATTGCGGGTCCTGATGAATATGACAGCACCGCATTAACATCTATTCCAGAAGATTATCAAAATAAATTAGTAGCACCTAAGAATGCTAAAATTGCTTATTTCAAAGCAGCGCTTGAACATCCGAGTCTGGATAAAACGGTCAGAGAAAGGTGTGAAACAATGATAGAGAATCTAATCAGTAAAGGCTATGCAGTAGAAGGTGTTGACTTTGAATATTTAGATTTTATGATTCCTGCCTATTATGTACTGACCACAGCAGAAGCCTCATCTAATCTTTCCCGTTACGATGGAATCAGATTCGGTTACAGAAGTCCTAATGCTACAAATTTGGAGGAAACTTATAAGTTATCAAGAACGGAAGGCTTTGGAAGGGAAGTCAAACGCCGAATATTATTGGGTACCTTTGTTTTAAGTTCAGGGTATTATGATGCATTCTACGGTAAAGCACAACAAGCCAGAAGGTTGATAGTAGAAAAAACGGCAGAGATTTTTAAAAACTTTGATTTTATTTTAATGCCAACTGCTCCTGGTCCTGCCTGGTCAATTGGAGAAAGCCTCGATGATCCTATTGAAATGTATCTGGCTGACATATTCACTGTTTATGCAAATCTGACTGGGATTCCAGCTATATCTATCCCCGTTCAGCCAACGGAAGACGGACTACCTTTAGGTATTCAGTTTTTTGCAGACAAAGAAAAAGAATCCTCACTACTTGGATTTGTAAATGCTTTATAATTTAGTTTATGAAGGTATTTAGGATGCGAAGTCTTTCTTTATAAATATATTTAGGTGTCATTTCAAGTAAGGACAAGTATTTATTTTTTGTATTTTCCCTTAAAGCCTGTTCATTGGGAAAAAGCATGACCCATTCAAATAATCTCTCAGCTTCCTGTTCTTGTGTACATGCCATGCTTTCCATTTGAACTAAAATTTCAGCTGCCTGGATTTTTTTTCCATTTGCTCGAGTATATTTTGCTTCTAATAACCTTATATCAAACTTAAAAGCATCATTTGACAATTCATTTCCAATAGCGGTCGCTTCAACCAGTAATTCCTTAACTTTACCAAATTGACCGTCCACCAGGAATACAATAGCTAATTCGATGAGGCTATAGCCCAGCACCAGTTTATTATTGATTCTTCGGGTAAGCGTTATTGCTCTTTCATAAAAATGAATAGACCTTTCATATTCATTTTTAAAATAGTATATATCACCTAAGGTGTTAAGAGCTTTAGCCATACCTTTTTGAAAACCCAGCATTTCACTGATCGTTAAAGCTTTTTGCAGATGATGAATAGCCTCCATAAACTCCCCCTTAAGGTTAAGTAATTGACCAATCAGGCATAAAGAAATTGAGGTTCCTTGTTTATCGGCTAATTCTTTACAAATTTCTAAATCCTTTTGATAATGAATAAACGCATTGTCAAAATCACCTTCTTTTTCATAAAGAAGACCAATATTTCCCAGTGCAATGGCCTGGAGGTGTTTATTTCCTGTTTGATTTGCCAACTCAAATCCCTCATTAAAATTTATTTTTGCTACGTCTATTTCATCTTTATCTATGTGGACCAATCCTTTATAAATATAGATTGTTGCTAATCCAAGTTTATCTCTTTCCCGAATGCAATGGACTAATTGAATATTTAAAGTTTCCAGCGCTAGATCATTTTTGCCCATATTCATTTGAGTCAGAGCAATTTTAGCGTAAACCTGGGTTGTTGGGAAGTTTTTATCGGTAGAAGATTTGAGTTTTAGACTCTTATTAAAGTGATAATTTGCTTCATCATATTTTCCCATTCTAAAATAAATATTGCCTAAATATGCTAAAGTTGAAGGAATTAAAGTGGGGAGATTGTGTTTTTCTGCGTAAGAAAGCGCTTTTTTCTGGGAAGCCATTGCCGAAGAATAATCTCCTTTAAAAAGCTGGGTTCTTCCCAGATTATTAAACAAGATGGGTATTAATTCACCAATGTAATCTTCTTGAAGTGCTAAGTATGCTTGTTGATAAATTTTCTCTGCCCGTTCATAATATCCCGTAATTTCTAAAATAGATCCTTGTAATATAAGGGCTTTAAATTTAAATGGGTTTTCTGGATTTAAAAGAGGGTTTTTCAATAATTTTTCTAAAAAGCCAAGCGCCAGTTCATTTAAATAATTACTTTTTGCCTGAACGGCTGCACGATACAGATATTCTG
This sequence comes from Bacteroidota bacterium, assembly GCA_041159865.1. Taxonomy (GTDB): domain Bacteria; phylum Bacteroidota; class Bacteroidia; order Chitinophagales; family Saprospiraceae; genus BJGN01. The sequence continues at coordinate 35,303 of JBEAXK010000066.1, read as the reverse complement.
TGGCTTTTAAAATATGATTTGCTAACTCATAATGATAGGCTAATTCCTGTAATCTAACTTCAATATTATCTTTAAAATGAATCTCTATAGCCTCGGCAACAAGATGATGTATCTGTTGTAATGTTGCAGGCAATTGAATATTATAAGCTGCTTCTCTCAGCAGAGCATGTTGAAACAAAAATCTTCGTTTGCTTAAAGGCCGCCAGATATTTTCTCTAATGCCCGCTTTAATTAAAATTTCAATAAAACTTATTTGGGTAGATAAAATACCAGCATCTGCATGAAGTTTCTCCCATACAATTTCTAAGATAGACAGGTCAAATTCTCTGCCTATGACGGCAGCAACTTTACATAATTCACGTAGTTCTGGGTTAAGGCTATCTATACGAGTGGTGAGAAGATTTCCAAGTCTTTCAGGAGTTACAATTTCCCCCGTGTTCAAAGTCCATTTCCCTTCATAAGTAGTGAGCCATTCTTTTTCTTTTAAAAATTCCACCATTTGTTCCAGATAGAATGGATTTCTATTAGTTGTCACATCTATATAATCCAAAAGTGCTTCATTTGCTTCACCTCCCAGGATGATATTAGTGAATTGTGCACTTGTTTTTCTGCTTAAATTTTCAAGATGGATAAAAATACAGGTATAAGAAGTTGGCTGGAATGGCAAAAAAGTTTTTACTTCTTTCATTGCTTCCGACCGGGTTGTAACCAATATTAGTAAAGGATATTCATTTAAATAGCGGCATAATGATACCAATAATTCATTGGAGGATGGATCCAGCCAGTGAGAATCTTCCATTTGTAATATTAATGGATGTAATATGGACTCTGCCAGAATTAGAGAAATTATGCCATTTTTTGCCATTTGATAACGACTCTGTGGTGCCATTTCCTCCCATTCAGAAAGTGAACTGCTGAGACCTAATAAGAAGCGAAAGGCAATATCTGCCTGATTTAATTTTTCTATCAATTCATTTATTTCAGCATAAGAACTGCTTGAAACAGAAGTTGCCTTTAGTTTATTTATCAAAGATTTAAACTGTCTCTGATACTGATAGTGTCTGTTGGAAAGGCCTCTAATATTTTGGCTAAAATAGTGCCTTAAAAGATGAATAAAGGGATTAAATGGCTTTTTTATGACGGCATCACAGGGACAAAAAAACCAGTTTGCCTTTCCATTTCTAATAATTTCTTCCCTTAAATTTGCAGCCAACCTACTTTTTCCTACCCCAGGATCACCTGAAATTAAAATAAATTGTCCTGTATTAGTGGATAATAATTTTTCAAACTGAGTCTGCAAAAGCTGCATTTCATGATCTCTTCCTATTAGGGGATATTGAAATTTTTGAAACCCTTCTGGCTTTTGTCCCTTTAGAATAAAAGTTTCAACAGGTTCACTTATACCTTTATAGTTAATCTCGCCAGCAATTTCAAAAAGGAAGAAGTCAGATTGTGCAATTTGCTTGTCTGTTCTAATCTCGCCCCACTCTCCTTGATTTATCATTCTGGCTGCAAGATTTACGAAATTACCCACCACACTATATTGTTGCATAGCTTTACCACCAATGAAACCAGTATACCCTGTACCATTGGTTATTGCTGCTTTCATGCGGATACCAAAAGGGGCGTAAGTTTCTCTTAAATCTCTAAAAAGACTGTAAATGCAGTTGAGTGCCCGCTCTAATTGATTTTCCGAGGCAAGAGGGACTCCAAAAAAAGTAATTAGCCATGGAATTTCTTCACTGAAATCAAATTCCTTGCAATAACCGCCATATTCATTGACATGCCTTACTATTTGACTCAGAAAATCAAAGAAAATTTGTTTGTCATCAGAATTAGTGAAACCTATAAAAACAGCAATACAAGATCTGAACTCCCCAGAAGGAATATTTCGTGTAAAAACAGGTGAAAGAAAAGGGGTATTGTCTAGAAAATGTTGCTGTTTTATGCGCTGGGGTTTTAACAGTCCAGCTTTTAGTTTAATTTTTTTAAGTTCTGCCGATTGCCAGGTATAAAAATTTTCTTCAATAGGTTTGCTATTAAGGGTAATGGATTCAAATTGATTTCGGATCTTGGTAGTAAAGACGATGCCTTCCTCTTGAAATCTTGCCTTTTGTTGACAAATGGCACTATTTCTTATAACCTCGCCACTGAAAAAATAGGAGGATGGATCCTTTCCAACAATCCCCCAGGAGATTACACCAACGTCCAGACCAATTTTTACGCTTACAGTTAAGATTCTGTCTTTTGCGTTTTTTGTCCTGAAATAGGCATGTACTTTTTTGACAGCAACTGTAAAAACGTAAATATCTGTTGTGTTTGTTGGAAATATACCGTAAAATGCATCACCAGCAAAATGGGGAATAAAACCACCGTGATTATATACAATATCCACTAAGGGTGAAAAAACGGCGTTTAATAAATCAGAAACTTCTTCAGCACCTGCCCCCGCATCCTGCAATACTGAGGCTGTCAAGGGAGTAAATCCAGTGAGATCTATGTACATTATCCAGGCATCAAGATCTCCTTGGAAATTTTCATTTTTAAATTCGTTCAGTATGAATTCAGGTACAATAATGCTCACAATATTATTATTGGTACAAAAGTAATGATTTTATTAACTTATCTTCTTTTCAGAATCCTTTCACCATTTAATTTAATCGTTGGTCGATTTAGTACGTGCATGCTCTATTTTTTTTAGTCTTTTGTGCCCATATTGAAAAACACCTAAAAACTCCCCATGTTTAGAATTCATGTCTTAGTCCTTTTATTTTTTGCCTCCTTTTTAAGTGCTCAGAATATAGACCCTGGTCCAAAAAAAATATTGGAAGGTAAAAGGGTGGAAGGAAAAATTGAGATAGACGGCTATATGGAAGAAAACGACTGAAAATCGGCAATCGCTGCGGAAAGTTTTGTTAAGTTTTCACCAGTACCTGGATTGAAAGCAAAAGAAAATGGACAAATTCGGGTTTTATTTGATAATGAAGGGTTCTATATAGGGGCATTTCTTGCAGATAATAATCCTACTTCTGTTCCGCGAAAATTATCCCAGCGCGATGAAATTTATAATTCAGATAGGTTTGCGGTCATAGTAGATACCTATAAAGATGTAAATAATGGACTTGGATTTATTGTTTCAGCCAGTGGGGTTCAACTTGATGTCAAATATTCCGTTTACGGAGAAGATAGCGGTTGGGATACTGTGTGGTACAGTGCGGTAACTTTCATGGACAAAGGATGGATAGTTGAAATGAAAATTCCTTTTTCGGCTATTCGATTTCCTACACAGGATAATCAGGAATGGCAAATAAATTCTATCAATTTCTTCTCAAATGATGTTGGTTTCCTAAATAAAGTCTGTAATCATGCAAATTTTAAAGATATTATTTTTGGAATCAGAGAATTCTGTATCGTAAAAAATGTTTTATTTGCAGCCTATAATTTTAAACCAACCTAATCTTTAACCTTTAGAATGAGAGATTACTGGTCAAATCTGGATGGATTATTTGATAATCCTCAGCGAAATATTCTTTCCTTAAAAATGATTTATTTTTTAGATTATAATAGTACTTTCAGGAATAATTCATAGCAGTTATGGAAAAATTTACCATCGATGAAGACATAAAAAAGGCGGAAACTTTACCTGCGTCCTTTTATAAAGATAAGGCATGGTTTGAAATATCAAAGGCTAAAATCTTTGAAAAAAGCTGGATTTTTATTGATCATCATGCCAATCATACCGTTTCGGGTTGTTTAATGCCGCAGGTTTTATTACCTGAAGTCTTAGACGAGCCCATTGTTCTTTCCACTGATTCAGACGGAACTGTTTATTGTCTGTCAAATGTTTGCACACACAGGGGAAAATTAGTCGTAGCAGCAACATGTTCTGGGCAGCGCATGCTTCGTTGTGGTTATCATGGACGTTGTTTCAGGTTGGATGGCACCTTTAAGAGTATGCCCGAATTTGATCAAACTGAAAATTTTCCAACGGAAAAGGATCATTTAAAGCAATTACCCTTAGGTACTTTTTTCCCCTTGTTTTTTACTTCAACAGATCCACTTGCCCCATTTGCTACTTTTATACAACCTATGTTGGAAAGAGTGTCCTTTTTGCCTTTACATACGTTGAATTTTAATTCTGATACTTCAAGAGATTTTGAAGTTAAGGCTCACTGGGCTTTATATGTTGACAATTATCTCGAAGGTTTTCATATTCCTTTTGTACATCCTGCTTTAAATCAGGCTATTGAATTTGATAAATATGAATATCATTTATTTGATTGGGGGAATTTGCAAATTGGCATCGCAGCAGATGATGAGCCATATTTTGATTGTCCAAAGGGACATGTGGATGAAGGAAAAAAAGTATATGCTTACTATTTTTGGATTTTCCCTAATTTAATGTTTAATTTTTACCCTTGGGGTTTGTCTCTAAATGTAGTGGAACCCAAAGGACATCAATTAACCGTTGTTAAATTCCGTTCCTATTATTTTGAAGGGACATCCTTTGACAGAGAAAAAAATCAACTGGATATGACAGAATTTGAGGATGAGGAAGTAGTGGAATCTGTTCAGCAAGGAATTCAAGGCAGGTTCTATGAAAGAGGGAGATATTCTGTCAATATGGAGGTTAATGTACATCATTTTCATAGATTATTGGCTAACATATTAAATACAACAAAAGCATAGAAATTTAAGCTATTTGTTTACAAGATTAAAATTTCTTATGTTAATTAAAGCGCATTTTAATTAACTTGCACTTTTATTTTTAGCTATTGAAAAAATATAGGACTCAGATGCAAAGAATGCTATTCCTACCTTTAATTTTACTTTGTTTGTCTTTTAGTTTGCTTCAGGCTCAAACTTCTTTAGGAGGCAAAGTAACTGATGATGAGTCTAAAGAGCCAATCTCATTTGGTACTATTGCCTTATATAAAAATGGGGTTTTAGTTACAGGTACAGAGACCGATCTTGAAGGAAATTATAATTTCCCTGATATGGATCCTGGCCTTTATGATGTGGAGGCAAGCTATGTTGGTTATCAGTCAAGACGTGTTACCGGTGTAAGAGTATTAGCGGGTAAAGCAACTAAATTAGATATTCAGCTTGGTTCTGACGGCGGTGTTGTATTGCAGGAAATAACGATTGTGGAGTATAAAGTCCCTCTTATTGAGCAAGATAATACTACTTCAGGGTCTGTTATCACCAGTGATCAAATACGTTCATTGCCTACCAGAAATATTAATGCATTGGCTGCTACGACGGCAGGTCTTGCCGCCGCCGATGAAGGGAAAGCGATAACCATTAGAGGTTCCCGTTCGGATGCAACTAACTATTATGTTGACGGTATCAGAATTCAAGGCAATCTTATCCCCGAGTCGGAAATTGATCAGTTGCAGGTAATTACCGGTGGTATTGAAGCTCAATATGGAGATGTAACTGGGGGTATTATTTCAATAACAACAAAGGGTCCGTCAAACAAATTTAGTGGAGGTGTGGAAGTTGAATCATCAAAATACCTGGATCCATACAGCAATAGTTTAATAGGCGTAAATCTAAGTGGACCAATCGTAAAAAACAAGAAAGGTCAATCGATATTGGGCTATCGTTTTTCAGGTAGATATACGCATCAATATGAAGATAATCCTCCGGCAACTTCTATTTTCAGAGTAAAAGAGGATAAATTAGCCGAATTAGAGGCTAATCCTATAACTGCACTGGGTTCAAGTTTTATCATCAGCGCTGATAATTTAATATCGGACGATGTAGATATTTTAAAAGCCAGGAATAATGAAACGAACGAAAGACTTGATTTAACTGGTAAAATTGATGCCAGATTGGGGGAATCAGTTGATATGACCATTACGGGCGCACTAACAGATTCTAAAAACCAGTTTACACCAGGTGGATGGGGTGTTTTAAACAGTAAAAATAATCCATTTAGTATAGGTAAATCTTACAGAGCAAACGTTAGAATCAGACAAAGATTTGGGTCAAATGGTGGAGCAGACGGGCAAAAAGGTGCTATTCAAAATGCCTCTTATACCTTGCAGGGAGGATATGAAAAAACGACAGGTGAACAAGCTGATCAAAGACATGGATTTAATTATTTTGATTATGGCTATGTAGGAAAATTTGACCTGGAATGGGTACCAACTTTTGCTCTTGCATTTGATCCAGCTTCCCAAAGTGCCGTTATGCAACATACGGATTACAGACAGGTACTTAGAAAATATACGGCTGGCGACCGCAATCCTGTACTCTCAAATTATAATAATGCATTGAATATAAAACAAGGAGAAGGTATAAATACACAGGTTGGAAAATATATCCTGTCTAACTTTTTTAATAGCCAGAGTTTACTTTCTTTGGGTAATTTTATAGCTCCAAATGGTTTTATTTCTCCAGTCTATAATAACTCATGGGGTTTTCATACTAATGTAGGCTGGGTGTACAATACAGCTGGTAGATCAACCAATGATGTTTATTCCTTTAGTGCAAGAACCAATTTTGACTGGATACCTGGAAGTTCAAAAAATGGAAGGCATAATATTCAAATAGGCTTCATTTATGAAGAACGCTTAAACAGAAGCTATTCCGTTATTCCGAGAGGGTTATGGGACATAGCAAGACAACAGGCAAATAATCACATACAAGGAATTGCGCCCAATGCGGATACGATTGGTTATATTGATTTGCCAAACTTTCCAAAGACGCCTGTAAGAGCTCTTTCTATTGTAAACAGTGAGGATAATAAGTTCTATAAATCGATAAGGGAAGAATTAGGATTACCACTCACCACTTTCGTGAATGTGGATGGTTTAAATCCTGACCAATTGAGGTTAGATATGTTTTCCGCGAAAGAATTAAATGACCAGGGAGCTATCAGCTATTTCGGACATGACTATTTAGGTCGACCTTTTGACGGTACCTTTGAAGATTTTTTTAAAACGGTTGATGAAAATGGAGTGAGAACCTTTCCTGTAGCTCCGAACAGACCTATTTATTCTGCAGCATATATTCAAGACAAGTTTACATTTCGGGATATTATTTTCCGTTTAGGTGTTCGTATGGATAGGTATGATGCCAATACCAGAGTGCTAAAAGACCCTTATTCGTTATATGATATCATGGAAGCTTCGGAATTTCACACATTACCGGAAACGAAATCCAAAAAACCGGGAAGCATTGGGGATGACTACAAAGTTTACTTGAATGATAGTGGAACAGATGTTCTTGCTTACAGAGACGGTGACCAATGGTACAGATCAAATGGAAACCCCGTGAATAGTCCTATTGACATATTTTCTGGAGGATTGGTATTCCCAAAGTATAAAGATCCACGTGCTCAAAGTATCAATAATTATATAAAAGACAGAGAATTTGATCCATCAGTTTCTTTTAAAGATTATGAGGTTCAAGTTAATTTTATGCCACGTCTTGCCTTTTCATTTCCAATTTCTGATGACGCTAATTTCTTCGCGCATTACGACGTCCTCATTCAGCGTCCACCATCTAATACCCTGGCAACCGCTTTAGATTATTTTTATTTTACTGATTTTCCTTCTGTCATCCGGAATAACCCTGACTTAAGACCAGAAAGAACCATTGATTATGAAGTGGGTTTCCAACAAAAATTATCAGCCACCTCCAAGTTGAAAATAGCAGCCTATTATAAAGAGCTGAGAGATATGATTCAGCAAAGAACTTATTTTCCGGTTCCCATTGTAAATCAATATACTACTTATGGGAATCTGGATTTTGGAACGGTAAAAGGATTTTCTTTTGAGTACGAGTTGAGAAGAACAGGGAATCTCTCTTTGGTAACCAATTATACCCTTCAATTTGCCGACGGTACAGGATCAGATGCAAATTCTCAGAGAGGATTGACAAGCAGAGGTAATTTACGTACCTTATTTCCGCTAAATTTTGATGAGCGTCATCGTGTCAATATGAATTTAGATTATAGATTTGGTGGGGGTAAATTTTATAATGGTCCTAATGTGTTTGGTGCTGATATATTGGCAAATACCGGTTTAAGCCTCCAGGCTATTGCTGTATCAGGCAGACCTTATACCGCTACAATTACACCTTTGGAACTGGGAGGAGCTCAAACTGCAGGTTCCATCAATGGTTCCAGAAAACCATGGAATTATACGCTAAATTTAAGAGTTGATAAAATAGTCCAGGTAAGTAAAGGATTGAATTTGAACATATATTGCAGAGTTTCTAATTTATTGAATCAACAAAATATATTAAATGTTTATTCCTCTACGGGTTCGCCAAAAGATGATGGATTTCTTGCTTCCTCCAATGGCCAAGACAAACTGACTAATATAGTGAATTCAAATCGATTGGTAGAAGCTTATCTCGCTTCTTATCAATGGGCTTTGGTAAACCCTGGATTATTCAGCTTACCCAGAAGAATATTTGCAGGAGTGATTATGGATTTTTAATGTGAAATTATGAGTAGGATGTTAAATAAATGGTTGACTAGAATTTTTTCTTTTTTTCTGTGGATGGGTTTTGTATTTTCTTCCATTTCACTGGTTGCCAGAGATAATCCTTTATTAAAAGAAAGAAGAGGCAATACCCCTGTAAAACTTCGCTTTGCTGAGAATTGTAATAATGCAGTAGCTCAGATTGATCAGGCTATAAATAATGTAAGAGCGCGTTTAACAACGGGAGGTGATGTATGGTGGGACAGTAATGATGGTCGTTATATTGTGCCTAAAGTTCCAGCTGGGTTACCCGAAGTATCTTCTATATTTGCCGGTGCAGTATGGCTAGGTGGTGTTGACCCTGCGGGAAATTTAAAAGTGGCAGCACAGACTTATGGAAGGAGTTCGGGTGATTTTGATTTTTGGCCGGGTCCTTTAAATCCTGAAACAGGGAAGACGAATCAAACCATTTGTTCCAGATGGGATCGTTTCTTTACCGTTAAAGGGGAAAGCATCAGGGAACATATTAGAAAATTTCAACAAGCACAGAAAAGTGGGACGCCATACGATTCTGATGATATACCCAGAGATATAAAGGGTTGGCCAGCACGTGGAAATGAATTTTTCTTTGAGATACATAATTTTGAGCTGCCAAATACTTCCCAGGGCCTTGCCGCTTTTTGGGACCAGGATGGAGATGGTTTATATAATCCAGACCGGGGAGATTTTCCTGTCATTGAAATAAGAGGTTGCGTTTCAAAGCCTCAATTCCCTGATGAGATGATATTTTGGGTGTATAATGATGCTGGAAATATCCACTCGGAATCGAGGGGAGATCCTATCCAGATGGAAGTTCAGGTACAAGCATTTTCTTATGCCACAAATGACGAAATAAATGATATGACTTTTCAACGGTACAAACTCATTAATCGTGCCGTTGAGAGTATAGATTCTATGTTTTTTGCTATGTGGGTCGATGCAGATCTGGGTTGTTTTACCGATGATTATGTTGGAAGTGATGTTTCCAGAAGTCTGGGTTACATGTATAATGAAGATGCATTAGATGGTCAGACAGGTTGTGCCTGTCCACAAGGAGTAAATACCTATTGTGATGAAGTACCCATCTTAGGCGTAGATTATTTTAGAGGGCCTTTAGATGAAAATGGGGAGGAAATTGGTATGTCTTCTTTCACTTATTATAACAATGGGGGTGTAGGAAGTCCTGCACCTGGTACGACTGATCCAGCTACAGCTCAGGAATATTATAACTATTTGTCTGGTTCCTGGAGAGATGGAAGTCCGTTTACCTTTGGTGATGATGCCTATCAGGATGGAGCAAAAGTAAAATACGCCTTTTCTGACGCTCCAAATAATTCAAGGGGTTGGTCTATGTGTACCGCTAATCTGCCTTTTGGCGACCGTCGTACCATTCAGGCATCAGGTCCTTTCCGTCTGGATCCAGGTGCTGTCAATGAACTTATCATTGGAGTGGTTTGGGTAGCAGATCAAACTTATCCATGTCCTGATATTTCAAAATTATTGGAAGCAGATGATATCGCGCAGGCATTATTTGACAACTGTTTTGAAATTACCGATGGTCCAGATGCACCAGATGTTGATTTCATAGAATTAGACAGAGAAATTATTGCTGTTTTCACCAACGATAGTATTACTTCTAATAATGCGTTTGAGGGATATGCTCAACGTGGATTACAAATACCTGCAGGTGCAAAGGACAGCTTGTACAAATTTGAAGGATATAAATTATATCAGCTTGCTAATTCTTCAGTCACGGTAGCAGACTTAGAAAATCCCGATAAATCTCGTTTGATTTATCAGGTAGATTTAAAAAATTCGGTTAATAGAATATTTAACTGGAAAACGATTGATAATCCAACAGGAGAGGAATATTATGTGCCGGAATTGAAAGTGGAAGGCGGAAATAATGGCATTCAACATACATTCCGCATCAAAGAAGATCAGTTTTCTGAGGGAGACCGCAGATTGATTAATCATAAGAAATATTATTTTGTAGCTGTAGCCTATGCACATAATAATTATAGAGTATTCGACCCTAAAGCTGTTTTGGGGCAAAGAAAACCTTATTTAGAAGGAAGAAGAAATATTGGTGACGGCAGAAATCCATTTTATACCGTATTACCTCACCCAACGACCGATAAAATTCTAAATGCTGCTTATGGGGAAGGAACAGTAATAACCCGGATATCAGGTGCTGGTACGGGTGAAAATTTCCTTGATATATCAGCTGATACCAGAACAGCCATGTTGGGAACGTCTTTTTCAGGACAGATTACATATTTACCAGGAAGAGCGCCTGTTCAGGTGAAAATTTTTAATCCATTGGAAGTTAAGGATGGACAATTTGAACTTAAATTCAAAGATAAAAATGAAACAAATGGTGTTTTAGAAGCACCGGTTACCTGGGAATTAAGGAATCTAAGAGACCCTAACAGTCCAGTCATTAAATCTGAAAGACCGATTGAAGAATTGAATGAACAAATTATCAGAGCCTTTGGATTTTCTATTACTATTGGCCAGGTTTCAGAACCTGGCAGTCTAAAAGATGCTAAAAATGGCGCAATAGGCATAGAAGTATCATATAAAGATAAAAACGGTCCCCAATGGTTGGGAGCTATAAGTGATGGATTCAGTGCTGGTCCAACTAATTTCGATGCAACTGTTTTTGATTATATCTCTACAGGGGACGGTCAGGTAGATGCTGTTTTAGATCCTACTCAGGCTTTATCAAAAATGGGTGGTGGGCAATTTACGCCCTATTTCTTGGCCGATTGGAGAGTTAAAGGGGAGCGCGATCCTGCTTATATTTCGCCTGCTATTTCAGATAATAGTGCCAGTTCTATTTTAAGAACCAGGATGAAATTAGCTGATTTAAATAATGTGGATATCATTTTTACCAAAGATAAAAATCTATGGAGCAAGTGTGTTATTATAGAGTCAGCTAATAGATTTTATCGAACTCAAGGCTTTAATACAGAAGGAAACCGAAGGCATTTTGACCTAAGGGCCCGCCCAGGAGTAACCAAAGAGGATACTAATGGAGACGGATTACCAGATACAAATACAGCAGATTTAACTGAAGGATTAGGATGGTTTCCTGGTTACGCTATTGATGTTGAAACAGGAAGAAGATTAAATATTTTCTTTGGTGAGAATTCTGTTTATAATGGAGCCGTTCTGGAAAATTATAAAATAGGTGCAGACATGATGTTTAATCCTGATAATTTAGTCCGATTATCAGGAGTAAGTAATGGGAATCTTGGATTTTACCCAGTGGGTGGACAGCATTTTGTTTATGTAACCAAGCAAACCTACGATGAATGCAGAACTATTAGAAATTCTTTAAGAAATGCTGCTCCCGTTGCAAAAATTCTTGCCTTGCAGGAAATTACCTGGTCGGGTCTTATCTATAATCAAACGACAACTCCATTCCTTTCTTACAAAGACGGATTAATTCCTAATGATGCCGTGGTTAAAATACGGGTTAACAATCCTTACAGTATTGCAGGAAATGAAAACAATGGTCATCCAGTCTATCGATTCCAGTTTGATAAAAAGGAAGCCGAGAAGCGTGATGCCAAGAATTATAATGCGGCACTCGACGCTATAAATGTTGTTCCTAATCCTTATTATGGTTTTTCTGATTATGAGGTATCCCAATTTACAACTACGATTAAATTTACCAATTTGCCTGCCAATTGCACCGTAACCATTTATTCATTAGATGGTAAATTTATCAGGCAATATAAGCGTGATGAAGTTGGTGCTGTGCCAAGAGGTAACAACAGGGCGATAACATCTAATCAAATTACACCTGATTTAGAATGGGATTTAAAAAACAACAGGGGAATTCCGGTTGCAAGTGGTGTGTATCTGATGCACATTGATGCAGGTGAATTAGGTTCTAAAACTATTAAATGGTTTGGTATAAATCGAAAATTTGATCCTTCTGGATTATAAACAATTAATATTTAAATGAAATGAGGATTAAAGGGATTAGTTTATTGATTGGTTTGATAATACTGTTTCAATCTTTGGCCTGGGCGGGTAATCCAGACAGACAAGGTGAAGCGGGTGCTTATGAGCTATTATTAAATCCATGGGCAAGAAGTTCTGGTCTGTTTCATATTAACACGTCATCCGTTAGGGGCGTAGAAGCGATGAGAATAAATATTGCAGGCTTACCAAGGATAAACAGTTTAGAAATTAATCTTTCTGGAGCTAATTATCTTCAGGGAACGGGAATCCGAATGAATGCATTTGGTATTTCCAGGAAGTTAAAAAATGGTGCTGCGTTGGGACTTAGTTTAACTTCGTTAAATTTTGGTGAAAACAAAGTAACAACAGAAAACCAGCCAGAGGGAACGGGAGCTAATTTTTCTCCTAATTTTTTTAATATTGCTTTGGGCTATGCCTTCACATTTGAAAATAAGGTTTCGGTGGGAATCCTGATGAGGGGTATTTCTGAGTCACTTTCCAATGTCAGTGCTTTTGGTCTTGCGGTCGATGCTGGTGTTCAGTATGTTACTGGCGATAAGGAAGAATTCAAATTTGGTATAAGCTTAAGTAATGTTGGTTCAAGAATGGTTTTTAATGGTGAAGGATTATCTTTTCAGGGAAATACACCCAATAAAGCTGGTTATCAGCTTACTTTTGACCAAAGGGCTGCCGGTTTTGAACTTCCCTCTATGTTGAATATTGGTTTGTCCTATGATATCCTGCTTGGACAACCCCATCGTATTAGTTTAATTGGAAATTTTACTTCCAATTCATTTAGCCGAGATCAAATTGGAGCAGGTATAGAATATGCACTCTGGGAATCATTTATGTTAAGAGGAGCTTATAAATATGATTTGGGAGCTTATTCCATGGATGACAAACCTGTAAATACAGGGTTAAGTGCGGGTGGAAGCCTAGATTTTCCTTTGGCAAAAGGCTCCAAAAATAAACTGGCTTTAGACTATGCCTATCAGGCAACCCGTGTTTGGTCAGGAACGCATAATATCTCGCTTCGTTTTAATTTCTAATCCTTATTTTATACTGTCCTTTTATAATTGAGTTCATAAGTTGAAAATTTGATAAATATGACTTATATTTGCTGAGATTTAAGGATAAAACGATTTGGGAGACCCCATGTCGTTTTTGTTTTTTTAGCCAATTACCCTATTCATTCGAAAAAGCTCAAAAAAATAATGTTATGTCTGGTATTAACTACCTGACCCGTGAGGGTTTTGAACGACTCAGTAATGAATTAGAAGATATGAAATCTCGAGGCAGGTCTGAGGCTGCTCGTGCTATTGCTGAAGCTCGTGAAAAGGGAGATTTATCTGAAAATGCAGAATATGACGCTGCCAAAGAAGCGCAAGGCATGTTAGAATTGAGAATCAATGATCTCGAAAAACAATTAGCGAATGCCAGGGTTTTAGAAATAAGTGATGTCGATATTTCTAAAGTTACTGTTCTCTCGAAGGTTACCATAAAAAATAAGGCTAATAATGCAACCATAACCTATCAAATCGTTTCAGAGTCAGAATCTGATCTTAAAGCTAAACGTATTTCGGTGAGTTCCCCAATGGGTAAAGGGCTGTTAGGAAAAAAAATAGGTGAAGTTGCTTATGTAGATACCCCTAATGGTAAACTGGAATTCGTAGTTGAAAATATTTCAATATAAAGCTTCATGTCCAGTATTTTTACCCGTATTGTGAAAGGGGAGATTCCTGCATGGAAAGTTGCAGAATCTGAACACTTTTTAGCTTTCCTCGATGTGAGACCACTTGCAAAAGGACATACGTTAGTTATACCCAAATTGGAAACTGATTATTTTTTCGATCTTTCAGACGAGGAATTGACGGGTATTATCTTATTCTCGAAGAAAGTAGCCACTGCCGTAAAAAATACAATTCCGTGTCTCAGAGTTGGTATGAGTGTCATTGGTCTGGAAGTTCCTCACGCTCATATCCATTTAGTTCCCTTAAATAATATGGGGGATATTAATTTTGGTAAAACTCCCTTATCCTTCTCACCTGAAGAAATGAAGGAGATTGCTGATAATATTAGAGGTGCTTTTTCCAGTCTGGATACTTTAATAGAAAAAGGTAAAAGATAGAAAGCATCCGTTTTCATGCTTTCTATCTTTATAAATTAAAGAAAGGGAAAGGGCGGCTAATAAGCTCTTTTACTCAGATTATTTTGCAACCCAGCCACCATCCACTGGAATAGCAGCCCCTGTTATAAATGAGCCACCTTTGCTGCATAACCATAGAACTGCATCTGCAATTTCTTCGGGTTCTCCCAATCTTCCAATGGGTTGTGTTTTGGCAAATTGAGCTTCTATATTTTTGTCTTTTCCTGTAAATCTGTCTATCATAGGAGTCCTGATAACCCCCGGGCATATTGCATTGACTCTTATGCCTTTTGTTGCGTAATCCAAGGCCGCATTTTTAGTCAACCCAACTAGTGCGTGTTTTGAAGCAACGTATGCCGGAATACCTTCAAATCCTACTAATCCTGCTACAGAGGCAATATTGATGATAACTCCCTCGCCTTGTTTTAGCATGATTTGAGTTTCACCTTTCATGCATAGAAAGGTACCTGTTAAATTTACATTAAGGACATGGTTCCAATTTTCCAATGTGCAAGAATCTATTGGACTACTAACGCCCTCAATGCCAGCATTATTCACTGCAAAATCAAGCCTTCCGTAATTATTTAAAATAGTGTCCATTAGGATATTAACATCTCCTGGTTTAGAAATATCTCCTTTTATAAAAATACCACTTCCCCCATTTTTCTTGATTAATTCCATCGTTTCAGAACCATCTTCCCAATCAGCAACAATGACAGTAGCACCTTGATTTGAAAATGCCAGTGCGGTAGCCCGACCGATTCCATAGCTACCACCAGTAACTAAAGCTACTTTTCCTTTGAATATTTTTTCCATTTTTTTAAATTTTTATATGAGTTAAACTTATTGAAAATCAGGTTTTTTTTAATCTGTCAGGGTTTTCATTTAGAAAATTTTTCCAAGAATCTTTACTTTTCTTAGCTATTGTTTTAGCCTTAGAAACGGACATATTACCATTCTGATAAAAATGGCAAACAGCAGCAGATAAGGCATCTGTGGCATCTAAAAACTGACCTGTTAAATCAATTTTCAACTGACTTTGTAACAAAAAGGCAACCTGCTCTTTACTTGCATTTCCGTTTCCTGTAACTGACTGCTTTATTTTACGCGGGGAATATTCAAAAATTTCTAATCCTTTGTCCATGCCAACAGCCATAGCTACTCCCTGGGCTCGGCCTAACTTTAGCATTGATTGAACATTTTTTGCATAAAACGGGGCTTCAATAGCCATAATTGTAGGATTATACGTCTCAATAATACTTCGAAGTCTTTCCAGTATTTTTAATAATCTTGTGGGATGATCACTTAATGAATCTAAAAAAATAACACCAATGTCCATAGTTCCCATTTGATTTCCATTGATTTCCAAAAGTGCATAACCCATTTTTACGGTTCCAGGATCGACCCCCAAAATACGATATGTTTTATTTTCTGCAGGTAACATTTATCAGTTCTATTTGATGACAATGTAGGAATAAAATCCTTTCTTTTTCCGCTCTTTGATATTGCATTTTAAATGAGATATTTAAAATAGATATATTTTAAGGGCAAAAATATTTTAAAACAAAATATCATTTGTAAATAGGTTGTTTTGATGTTATATTGTCATTTTTATTTGCCAAATAACCAAATACCAAATTTATGAAACTTCAGAACCATTATAAGGATGGCTTTTTTGACGTATGTTCTGAGCATGGTTTTTTACCTGTAAAAGATCCAATTATTTCACTTCCGGCAACTTATGCAGATGTTCAAAAAATTTTAGATGAAATGCCTGTTCGGTTACCAAATGGTGGAAATGGATTGCTACATCATGATGGTGCCATAGTTGAAGCTATTTCTAGACTAAAAAATCATTTAGATGACGTTAAACAAGAGGACAATATATTTCTTATTCAGGCACTTTTTCGCTCTTATGGATTTTTAACATCAGCTTATTTATTAGAACCATCTTTTCAACAATTTAGAATAGATGGAAGCTATGGTAAAGCGAGAAACTTTTTACCTGCAAATATCGCACAGCCATTTTGTTATGTATCAGAAAAATTAGGTGTCTTTCCCTGGCTCGATTACCATTATGCCTATTCCTTAGGAAACTATAAAAGATTAGATGAAGGAAAGGATTTAAACTGGGAAAATATTACCATGTGTAATTACTTTTCAGGTCAGTCTGATGAAGTGGGTTTTATTATGCTTCATGTTGATATTAATAGGTTTTCCCCGGGTTTAGTAGGTTCTGTCATGCGGACTTTGCAGGTTATCAAAGATGAGAATGAGCCGGTGCATGATTTTTTAGAAGCTAACTGGATGACTATGAAGCAAATGAATGAGCGTAGAAAAGAGATGTGGAAAGCTTCACGATGGCAACATTATAACGATTTTAGAATATTTATAATGGGTGTTAAAGGGAATGAAGAAATTTTTGGACCTGGAGTAACTTATGAGGGTGTATGGGATGAGCCTAAAGCTTTTCGGGGACAAACGGGAGCTCAAGATGATATTATTCCAATGCAGGATATTTTCTCAGGGGTTATTTTCCACTATCCTCAAAATGAACTAACCAAATATTTGCTTGATCTAAGGGCTTACAGACCCTTATGTGTTCAGAACTTTTTCTCAGATTTAACGGATACTATGAAAGAAGTTCATCCAAAAGGTTTATTTGGATTATTGAAAGAAAGAGGCAATGTTGAAGCCCTTTGTTTTTTAATCGGTATTTTAGAAGAGATTTACCATTTTAGGAATGGTCACTGGCAATTTGTTCAAAAATATATCATGTCTAATACTAAGTACGCCAAAGCAACGGGGGGAACCCCTATTACTTCCTGGATACCTAACCAAATTATGGCCGTCATTATTCAGATGGAGGAGGTGCTGGAAACATTAAGTCTTTATGGGGAAAGCAGGAATGATACCGCCCAAAAAATAAGGGAAAAAAATATTCAATTTTTACCTACTAAAAGAAAGCTTCTGGAAGGTCAATTAGCCCTTATTCATAATAATAACTTTACAGCGGAGTCCGTTTTTGAACTGAATAAGGCTTATGGTTATCTTGATTCCGAACATATTAAATGATACAATTATATATACTTCGGTTCCATCTGTCAAAGAAGGAACCGAAGTATTTAAAGGGGGTACGGAAGCCTCAGATCATCACCTTTCTAATTATTGACTTAAATGCCAGGTCCAGTAGATTAATATAAACTGGATTGGGATTCTAATGATAGCCAGTTTCTTATTTCCTATAGCAGGTTTTTCTTTGAATACATCTAAAACATGAATGGGTAAGAAAAATACCATTAAATAGAACATACCTTTTCCCGCCATCTGTTGATATTGGGGGATAAGAAGTCCAATACCCAGTAATACTTCAATTATGCCAGCCAGATAGTTGGCGAATAACTTTGGAATGAAATCTGGAATAAACTTATTATAGAAACGGGGTTTTATGAAATGCATGATGCCTGCAAAAAGCATAAAAACAGCTAGCAGAATTGTTAAATAATACTTGTAATGGTTCATATTGATATTTGTAAAACGGATGTAATTTTATTTTTCATCAGGCCATGGTGCTGCCTGATTTGTTTGTTTAAAAAAAGGTCTGTCTGCTCCAACTTTTCTTAGGTGCTCACTAAGTAAAGTGGATAATTCTTCTACTTTTCCGGGATG
This sequence comes from Bacteroidota bacterium, assembly GCA_041159865.1. Taxonomy (GTDB): domain Bacteria; phylum Bacteroidota; class Bacteroidia; order Chitinophagales; family Saprospiraceae; genus BJGN01. The sequence goes on along the minus strand of JBEAXK010000066.1, from coordinate 17,030 downwards.
TTTAATAGCCAGATTAACATTTTCCCCAAGGTCTTTATCTAATCGATAAAGTTCTTTTTTCCCATCTTTATACCAATAAATTAATTTCCATTCTCCTTGACGTATGGTACTGGTTGTTCCGATGCCAGGCCCGGTAGGACCCCATTTATTGGGAAAATGCCATACGAAAATGCGATTAGAAGGTGTTATTCCTTTTTGTTTCAAAAGAGGGATAAAACTTTTCCCATCTATTTGTTGAACCGTTTTCTTTTTTAATATTCCAGCCATTTCTAAAATACTGGGAAAAAAATCTTCAATTATAAGGGGCTGATTACAGATGGAACCTGGGAGTACTTCATCAGGCCATTTTACTAACATGGGTTCTCTGATTCCTCCTTCAAAAGCAGATCCTTTACCACTTTTTAGCGGTGAATTATGAGTATGTTTTTGGCCTCCTCGGGCAGTTGCGCTCAAGGATCCATTGTCAGACATAAAAATTATAATGGTATTTTTTTCAAGATTACTGGCGGATAGAAAGGACATGAGGTCACCTAAACTCTTATCCATTCCTTCTACCATAGAAGCAAAACGAGCTTCCGGTTCTTCTAGCCCCTGTTGTTTATATTTTTCATAAAAACGGGTATCGGCTTCAAGAGGTGTATGCACTGCATAGTGAGACATATTTAAGAAAAAGGGTTTATTTGTTTTTTGAGCCTGCTGGATAGCAGAAATAGCTTCAATGGTTAATACCTCAGTCAGATTTATGGTATCGCCATGGTATTTACTTAAACCCGGTACCCCCCATGGCAGCGTATGATTTTCTCCGTTTTTATTTCCAAAGTTACGTTCACCCTGGTAACTACCGGGTGCGCCGGCGGCATGTCCGGCAATGTTAACATCAAAGCCTAAATTTAAGGGGTCAGCTCCTGGAGTATCCATAGCTCCCCAATGAGCCTTACCACAATGGATGGTAAAATAGCCATGTTGTTTAAGTAGTTGTGGTAGGGTCGTGGCATATACAGCATTTTCAATGCTATCAACTGGCTGCAGACCATTCATATTCCATTTTGGCATTTGTAAAATGGAATCTTTATGGTCTTCTGAAATATTTCTTCGTAAGGTCCAATTGGTAACCTTGTGTCTTGCCGCATTCATACCCGTCATCAAACTAACCCGTGTAGGGGAGCAAACACTACTGGCATAAGCCTGAGTAAATTTCATCCCTTCAGCTGCCAGTTTTTCCATGTTTGGTGTATGGTATAAACGATTTAATGCCGTTTTTTCAGTCCAAAATGGAACCGATGTATCTTGCCAACCCATATCATCAACAAAAAACAAGATAATGTTTGGCTTTACAGATTGGGATTCCTTATCCACAGAAAGGGTAAAGGAGCTAAATATAAAAAGGATTAGTCCAAATTTTATCAAACAGTGTACCATAAGCGAATAAATTGTCTTGAAAAAGGATGTAAGCGTTATTCTGTTTAGAGAAAATACCTTTATCAAATTTTAAAAACCAAGTATAATTTATTTCACTACTTTTAAAATACCTCTCATTAAAGTATGATGGCCTGGATAAGTACAAACGAAGGAATAATTACCTGGTTTGGCTGGTGCTGTAAAATAAATGGTCTGTGATGATTCTGGTTGTAATAGGGTAGTATGAAACAATACTTTATTGCTATTGGGTACATAACTCATCTGAGAAGCTTTAACCCCGAGGGAAAAAGCAGCTAATCCTACCTCGTCAGCGGTTCCTGGTTCCACAATGACCAAATTATGGGTCATGTCGTCATCCAGATTATTGAAAATGAGTTTTACTTTACTTCCCACATTGACCTCTAGTTCAGTCACGTCGTATTTCATTCCAGGAATAGTGCCGACGGTTAGGGTTTTGTCGGGTGCTGCCCAATCAGCAGGCATCACAGGTTGATATTTAGTACTTGTTTTAGTGCTTTTCTTTGTTTTTACTTCCACTTCGGTTTCCATTGGAGCAGCGTGCTCATGTTGAGCTGGAGGAGGAGCAATTACAGCCATTTTATTTTTGGAAAGATCAGCTGTTAATCCTGCTGGAATATTATTGAGGGTGTAATAACCAACATCATGCAATAACAAATCGCCATTGGTGGATTTAACACCTTTTGGTTTAATTTCATGGATATAAAAACGTCTCGCTTCATCCAACACCAGGCGAACTTTTTTAGCATCGTCTGATATGAGGATGGCTTTAATAGTGTGCGTTTTATTTTCAATTACTGGACTGCCATAAAAGTGGTGATATTGATAATTAAAGCTATTAATATCATAGTTTGCTGCTTGTGTGGCAGTTGCAACATCGACAGGTTTGGTGAAAGTAATTTCAAATCCGTCGGACATTGCATGGACTTCGGCCATTTCAAAAGGAGTTTCACCGCTCCAGACCATTCTCTGAAGGCCAAACAAATCGGTTCCGGTTGATCCCCATCCCCTTGAGGTCATACCCCCAAACATAGAACCATCAATTCCCCAGGATAAACGAAGAAGACCTGATTGCCAGCCCTCGCGAAATGGAAAGCAAATGCCTTGATATTGTCCGTTAATTTTTTCTAACATCATGCGCATCACCTTGGAATGCCCCTGATCGGAAACAAAATATTGTCCTTTAAAAAAAGGACCCATAAATCCGTTTTTATCTTCAATCATATCAGCTGTAGAAATACCCATTAAGGTATGAGGATACCAAACTGCTGGCAGCTTCAAATTTTTCACTTTCTCAGCTGCTTTATACATGGGTTCACCATTATCAGGAATATCTGAAATCTGCGTTGTCATTGGAGAACCAGGTTCGTTGGACCAGATTAGACTACTGGCATGACCGGCAAAATCACCTTTTTCTAAATGGGTAATTCTACCAGATCCAACCCAGTCACCTTGATTTTCCGTATAAAAAATATCCCCTGAGCTATTCATCATCACTCCAGCGGGAGACCTCAATCCTGATGCAACGGGCGATAAAGTGCCATCGGGAGAAACTTTGACCATCCATCCTCTCCATTTTGATAATTTTGCTTCGCCAAATCCAACCCATGCGACATTAAAGGTGAGATACATATTTTCATCCTTATCGAAGACCGGTCCATAAGAATATTCATGATAATTTCCTGCCAATTCCCAATTGGCAATATTTTGATAGTAATCGGCAGATCCATCTCCATTCTGGTCGGTTAATTTAGTTAATTCGCCACGTTGAACGGCATACAAAGAACCTTTATGGTATGTTATCCCGAGGACTTCATGCATGCCACTGGCAAAAAGTTTGTAAAATGGAGTTGCAGAATATGGATTTTCGACCATCCATATTTCTCCGCGACGGGTGCTAACAGCTAGTCTTCCATCGGGTATTGTAGTCATACCTCCAACTTCCAATTCTATATTATGAGGTATTGGTAAAGTCCTTAAGGGATAATATTCTGCCTCGGCAGCTGCTTTTTGAGCAATCATTACCTGTGAAAGAAGAATAGATAAACAAACTATAAGTAATAAATTTTTCATTGCCATTCGTTTTTTTAAAATACTATCTGATAGGTAAAAAGGGTATTTTTAATATCGGACACTAACCATTGTTGTCCCTCTTTTTCAATAATTACAGGAGTATTTGGTGAATTAAGTTTAATGAAATAGGCTGCATCATCAATGGCATATAACCCTTCAGATACTTTTTTTATTCCCTTTTTTGCGTGTGCCAAAAGAATTTGCTTTTCAGCAGGTAATTCAGAGAAGGATAAATTCCTTGTCATTCCCTGGTTATTTGGTGTTGGATGGAACCAATCTTTTAGGACTAAATTTCCCATTTTTAGGACAAACTGAGGTGTCTTTTGACCATCTATATCGACAAATTGCATGCCTTCATACCGAATGGAGGAAGTGGGTATTAAATCCAGATTCATTTTATTTACAATGGGAAAAAGTCCTGTCATTTGTTGAGACATTCCCAGTGGTTCTGCCGTCTGTTCAGACCCCCTGTCATGCCACATTTCGGTTGTATTAATAAACCTGCCTCTCCAAACATTCAATAAGGCAGCCGATTTAGTATCATAGCTGTAATGTACCCCTTGTGGAAATCCTACATTGATTGCATGCGTTCTTTTCGTGCCATCAAAAACGACAAATGAACGTTGAAAAACAGGTTGATTTGTCAAATAAACTTCATTCATCACCGTTTTAGAAAATTCCATTTCCGATTTTTTATCGTGGAGGGGCTGCCATCCTTCGCCATCACCTTCTGCCTTAACAGACAATCCAAAAGCCCGTAAATTTCTCTCCCAGTCTCTGTGCGTATAACCTATCCGAAAGGAGTGTTTCCCTGCGGATAATTGTTTTTTTCCTAATACTTCTTCATTAAAACTCATTCCATACCAAGGTACTTCCACATCGGAAAGAACTAATTCGTTATCAATCAGTACATTTGCATAACCATGATAATTCCCTTTGAATTCATAAATAGCCGTTTTAGCAACTTCAAAAGTACCTGTAATAACGTAGTATTGGGTGCCTCTTCTTGAAACAGAAACGTCTATCAGATTCGTTTCTCCAGTCTTAACAGGGGTAAGAGTCGTTAAATCTTTTTCTTTTGGAACCGATTGTATAGCACCTTTTTGTTCACGGGTGAACGCATTTTCGTAAATTTTGTATTGAACAGGGGGAACTATCTTCACACTGGCATTCCCCATTTTTGTTATTCTGATATTTCTGTAAGTTACAGGACCATGATCACCTTGAAACATTAAAGGCCCCAAAGGTTTTTCATCTGGAAAAGCAGCTGCTCTCGTTGGTCCGAAAAGTTCAACATTCTGATGAATAATTACCCCATTCCAAGAGACTTTCAACATTTTGGCGTTCGTTATTTTTTTTCCACTGACGTCAAATTTGGGTGCCTGAAAGCTTATTTCAACCTTGTTCCAGAGTCCGGGCGCTTTGACTGCATTAAACCTAGGTGCATGTCCCTCGAATCCTTCGTTATTTTTACCCCTCTTTTCATCCCAGCGCTGATAAATCCCCCCTGCATCATCAAAAGAAGGTAATGATTTTCCCCAGCTGTCAAACACCTGAATTTCATATCTCCCCTGCAGATAAATACCCGAATTGGAACCTTTAGGAATCATTACTTCTAAAGATAAATCAAGATCACCATGTTCCATTAAGGTAACCAGATTATCACTGGCTTTGAAAGGCCCATTTTTTAATTCGCAAACCAATAAACCTTCATTTGTCTGTTGCCAATTTGAAGAAGGATTTTTAAATAAAGAAAGCTTATCTAAAGTTTCATAAGATTGTCCAGATAAAATGATTGGAAGTGAAAATAAAAAGCATAGAGGAAACATCAGCTTTAATTGCCTTACAAGTGGAAACATAGGGATAGGTTTTTTAAAATCAAAGGTGAAAATTAAATTTTCCAAAGTTAAATATAGCGATTAATGGTTGTTTTTCATAGTATATTTATTTTCTTAGCTTTATCCTCACTTTTGCAGCCCAGTTCAAGTTTACAAGCCATTTTTAAACAACTTTAAGTCATTCTAATCTATATGATTCTTACTTCTAATCAAATACATGCATGGGATGCATTTACCATCAAGAATGAGCCAATTGAATCAATCGATTTAATGGAACGGGCGGCTCTTGCTTGTTTTAAGTGGTTGGAAAAGATGAATTATTCTTCATCCTGGTTTCATATTTTTTGTGGAAAAGGTAATAACGGAGGGGATGGATTAGCTCTTGGGAGAATGCTGCTTCGAGCTGGAGCACGCGTAAATCTCTATATCCTAAAAGGTGAAAATAAAGGAACTGAAGATTTTCAAATCAATTTGCTTCGATGGAAGGAATATTCAAAAAGAGAAATAAACTGGTTAAGTGAACCCAGTGATTTTCCTGATCTTTCCAAAGGTGGAATTATCATAGATGCTTTGTTTGGGTCAGGTTTAAACAGACCTTTAGATGGGTTTAATGCCCAATTAATCAAATATCTTAATGAAAAGGCACATTTGACTATTTCTATTGATTTGCCATCAGGTTTAAGGGCTGATGAATTACAAACAGGAGATGATATAATCAGAGCCCATGACACGCTGAGTTTTCAAAGCCCCAAACTAGCTTTTTATTACCCGGAAAATGAAAAATATACGGGGGAAATTCATATTCTGGATATTGGGTTACATAGAGGATATCTGGAGAATCTGACAGTAAATCATTATCTATTGAAAGTAAGTAAGGTGAAAAGCCTTTACAAACCCAGGCAACGTTTTTCACATAAAGGTACCTTTGGACATGCCCTAATCATAGCGGGTAGTTATGGTAAAATAGGTGCTGTTTTATTATCTGCAAGGGCTTGTCTGCATAGTGGGGCAGGGCTTCTGACCATTGCAGCTCCAAAATGTGCTTATCTTGTTTTACAAACAGGGGTGCCTGAAGCTATGGTCATTTCAGATGAAAAATTAAATAAAATAGTTGATTTAAAACTAGATTTCTCTCATTATCAGGCTATAGGGATAGGTCCAGGTATGGGTACTGCTGAAGCCACCAGAAAATGGCTGTTGAATCAACTTTCTAAAATTAAGCGTCCAATGGTTTTAGACGCAGATGCTTTAAACGCAATTGCTTATGAAGGAAAATGGAAATGTATTCCTCAAAATTCTGTTATAACACCGCATCCAAAAGAATTTGACAGATTATTTGGGAATTGTGAAAATAGTCAGGAAAGAGTACAAAAGGCCATAGAAAAGGCAAAAGAATTGTCTTGCACGGTGATATTAAAGGGACACCATACTTTAATTGCCACCCCAGAAGGAAAGGCCTGGTTCAATACAACTGGAAATTCAGGGATGGCAACGGGTGGTAGTGGAGATGTATTAACTGGTGTGATTACGGGTTTATTGGCGCAGGGATATTCACCAACGGATGCTTCCTTGTTGGGTGTTTGGTTGCATGGAAGAGCAGGTGATTTAGCCGCAAATGAATATGGCGCAGAAGCATTATCGGCAAGCCACATCATCCAGTTTTTGGGAAAAGCATTTCTTTCAATTACCTGTTCATGAATCATAAATACGCTAAATGGATTTTCGGGATATTGAGCCTTTCCTTCATCCTTAAGTTTTATTTTGACGAAAATTTCTGGGATTCCATGAAGGAATTTCCACAAATGAATAGCAAATCATTCCCTTTATTGTTCCTGATTACACTTCTAATTCCAGTTAATTGGTTTTTAGAGGGATTAAAATGGCGTATTTTTCTACCCGCTGAAAAAAGGCCTGCATATCTTTTAACACTCAAAATCATTTTTGCAGGTGTAAGTTGTGCTATATTGACACCCAACAGGATGGGCGATTTTATTGGCAGAGGTTTAGTTTCTCCGGTTGAAATAAGAGAAGAAACGGTATTGGCTACTTTTATGGGTAATTTCTGTCAATTTTTTATTCTTTTAATCGCTGGAATTCCTGCCTTATTTTATTTGTTCCCGTATTAGGGGAGAATAGTCATCATCCCATTGATTTTCCTTTTTGGCTCATTATAATTTGGTTAAGTTTTTCTTTGTCTTTTCTATTTTTTTATCCCCAGATATTTTATTTTATGAGTAAATTTACTCAAAGATGGGGTTGGACAGCTCCGTGGACAGAAAAATTTACAACGCTGGCAAAAATATCTTACAGGTCTTTCTTTAAGGGACTTATTTTAGCCTTTTCCCGTTATCTTGTTTTTAGTTTTCAATATTATTTGGTACTTACTTTATGGGGTATTCAACTAAATATATTTCAACTTTATATAGGATTAGCCAGTCTTTATCTTTTTCAAACCATCATCCCTCTGCCTCCTTTTTATAGTTTAATAGTTCGGGGTGAAACCTCCGTACTCATCTGGGGTATTTGGGATATTCCTCCCGTTACAGCTATGACAGCTAGTTATATGTTATTCTTTTTAAATTTATTTATGCCAGCTTTAATTGGGTTTTTTATTTTGATACCCTTTAAAAGGGCAAAAAAATGAAGATTACTTCCTTTAAATAAAATATATTCTGTAATTTCATGCCTACCTAAAACCACAAATGAAATGAAAAGATTAAATTGGTTCTTGCCTTTTGGCTTGAATTTTATCTTGGCGACCTTTTTGATTGCTCAAAACCCAAACGCCTCTTTAACTTTATTATCTCGTTCATTTATTTACGAAGATGCACCTTTTAAGGAATGTCATGCTTCTAGTTTAGTAGAAGTGGCTGAGGGCAAAATACTGGCAACCTGGTTTGGAGGTACAAGAGAAAAAAATCCGGACGTTACTATTTGGTTAGCGGAATATTCTAAAGGGAAATGGGGTGAAATTAGAGAAGTGGCTACAGGAATTCAAAATGATAAATTAAGATATCCATGCTGGAATCCCGTTTTGTTTAAGCATTCATCCGGTATTTTATACCTGTTTTATAAAGTAGGTCCATCTCCAACAACCTGGTGGGGTGAAAGTATCCAGTCTAAGGACGATGGAAAATCATGGTCTAAACCTGATAAAATACCAGATGGATTTTTTGGCCCTATTCGGGCTAAGCCTATTGAAATGTCTGATGGACGTATTTTTTGCCCATCAAGTTTAGAAATTCCAAATGGTAAATGGTCTGTTCATATTGAAATATTTAATCCTAAGGATAACTCATGGAAAAGAATAGCCGTTGATGACAATTCTCCGTATGACATCATTCAACCTACCGTATTAAGCTACAAAGAGGTTAATACCCTTCAAATATTATGCAGAAGCAAACAAAATAAAATTATTGAATCATGGTCTTATGATGGGGGTAATACTTGGTCAAAAACAGCAGAGACTTCCTTACCTAATCCCAGTGCTGGAATAGATGCTGTTTCGATTCCAGATAAGGGTCATTTTTTGATTTATAACCCAACGGTAAAGGGACCTGACGACAGGGCTAAACTTGCGGTTGCTTTCTCTAAAGATGGGAAAAACTGGGATTCAAAAATTCAGTTAGAAGATGAAGCATCGGGGGAATTTAGTTATCCCGCAATGATTTTAGGTACAGATGGCCATTTGAAGATTACCTACACTTGGAAAAGGAGAAAAATTCGTTTTGCAGAATTAAAAATTAATTAGACAATTACTTTATGTTGCCTTCAAAACTTACGGGAATTATTCCGCCGGTAGTTACCCCTTTATTAGATATTAATACCCTCGATGTAAATGGACTGGAAAGTGTATTGAACAGATTAATAGAAAATGAAGTACATGGACTTTTTATATTGGGAACTACCGGGGAAGGGCCCAATTTAAGTCACAGAATCAGAAAGGAAATCATAAAAAAGACGACTACTTTTGTAAAAGAAAGGAAACCAGTATTTGTATGTGTTACAGATACAAGTCCAGAGGAGTTATTGGAATTAGCCTGTTTTGCTGCAGATAGTGGTGCTGACGCCCTCGTTTTTGCTCCACCTTATTATTCCCCTTTAAATCAACAGGAATTACTGACTTATTCGGAGTGGTTGATTCCCCAATTACCTATTCCTGTTCTACTATATAATATGCCGTCCCACTGTAAAGTATCTTTTTCACTGGAAGCAGTTAAGAAACTATCGGAATTAGAAAAGGTATTAGGAATAAAAGATAGTTCAGGAGATATGAGCTATCTAAATAATATGATGGGTAGTGTGGAAAGATCTGATTTTTGTTTTTTCACCGGGCCTGAAATATTGTTGGCAGAAACGCTTTTCATTGGTGGAAATGGTGGCGTAAGTGGTGGAGCTAATTTATATCCTCAACTTTTTGTAGGCTTATATGAAGCCTTTATACAAGGAGATTTAATCAAAGTAATGGAGTTTCAACAAATGGTAAAAGAACTCGACAGAGCTGTTTATTTTGAAGGATTTATGAAAGGAGTAAAAACGGCACTTGCCATTAAAGGCATATGTAAAAATGTGGCTATTCCGCCTCTGTTTTCTATGACGCCTAATGGTAAAAACAAACTGGAGTCTTCTCTAAAGTATCTGGAAGACAAGTATCCATTTTTAAAAATTATAAGTTAAAAATAATGGGAAATCTAGCCTTTTTAGACTATTTAATTCTGGTTTTATATGCTATCATACTTCTTGGTATGGGATTTTATTTTGCCAGAAAAATGGAAACGGCAGGTCAGTTTATGACCGCAAATGGAAAAATTCCTGGCTGGGCAGCAGGCTTGGCCGTAATGAGTGCATATACAAGTAGTATTTCCTATATAGCAACCCCTGGGAAGGCATTCGATTCCGATTGGCACCCTATCATTTTTGCCCTTTGCATGATACCTGTCAGCTGGCTTGCAGTTGTTAAAATAATCCCTCTATATAGAAAATTACAGCTTATTTCTGTTTACTCCTTTTTAGAAGATCGATTGGGAGTTTGGGCAAGACTTTATGCTGCCTTTTCCTTTTTATTATTCATGATTGGCAGAATGGCTGTCATTTTATATCTGGTTGCCATATTGATTCAATCCTTTACAGGGGGTGACTTGTTGTGGATAATCCTTGTCATTGGGTTCATAACTATTCTATACACCTTAATGGGTGGAGTAGAGGCTGTGATTTGGACAGATGTTATGCAATCAGCTGTGATGATAGCTGGAATATTATATACGGTATTCTTTTTAGGAAAAATGGTTTTCTGGGAATCCCCCGAGTTATGGTCACAGGCTTATGATGCAGGAAAATTTTCATGGGGATTATCAGATTTTTCCTTTGATAAAAGAACCCTTTGGGTCATGTTAATTTATGGTTTTACAGAAAATCTCAGAAATTTACTGGCGGATCAAAATTATGTCCAAAAATATGCTACCGTTCAGGATAATAAATCCGCTGCAAAATCAATGAAACTGGCCACAGTAATCTATTTAGGTTTAACGGTTTGTTTTCTATTTATAGGAACAGCTCTGTATTATTTTTATAATATTCAAGAATCTTTGCCAGGGAATATCACCAAAGGAGATCAGATATTTCCTTATTTTATAGCTACTCAAATGCCTGTTGGATTAAAAGGATTGATACTCGCGGCCATCATAGCAGCAGCTATGAGTACGATTGATTCTGCGCTAAATTGTTCAGCAACGGTATTATGGATTGATTTTATTAAAGATAGGTTTGTTAAAAACGCCAGTGAAGAAAAACAAATGAATATGTTGAAATCGGGTACCTGGCTTTGGGGAATCCTGGGAACTGTTTTTGCCCTTTGGATGATTCATGCAAAAAGCGCCTTAGACGTTTGGTGGCAAATTTCAGGTATTTTTGGTGGCGGAATTCTCGGGTTATTCATAATAGCTTTGTTGAGAATTAAATTATCTTTTTCACAGGGTCTTATTGCTATTGGAATAAGTGTTGTTGTCATTGTGTGGAGTACCTTTGCCAGAAATATTTCCGGATCATTCAACTGGCTGAATTGCACCATTGATCCTATTTTGTCTGGGGTTTTAGGAACTGGATTTTTATTAATTTATGCCATTATCATCCACATGATCAAAAAAAGGGCAGCAGCTTAAAAGCAACCCTATTTCTACTTTAATCGTTAAAATAGATAGATTTAATGCTATTTGATGATTGATGAAAAATTAGAAAAATTATTGAATGCTTGCAGAAAAAATAATAGAGCGGCTCAAAAAGAAATTTATGAGTTCTATTATGCTTTCGTATTCTCAATTATCAGGAGGTATGTTGGGTCTTTTGAGGAGTCAAAGGAGGTTACCAACGATGTATTTTTTAAAATATTCACCAAATTAAATCAATACCAGGAAGGTACTAATTTCAAAGGGTGGATGACACAACTTGCCAAAAGAGTAGCTATTGATAAATACAGAGCTGATCTCAATAAAATTAAAATCAGTGAAGTTGAAATCATACCAGATTCTTCAGAAAGATTTGATATTCAGTTGCTTAATAAAATAGAGGTGGAAGAGAAAATTTTACTGATCCAAAAACTGTCTCCTTCCTATCGTCTTGTATTTAACCTTTATGTTATGGAGCAATATTCGCATGAAGAAATAGCAAAACTGCTTAATATTTCATCAGGTACGTCTAAATCAAATCTGGCAAAAGCAAGAATTCAATTAAAAACATTAATGACTAAGTATCAATATGTATAGAAAAAATTACAATCGTGAAAGACCATGACAGATAACGAATTTGACCATTTGTTTTCCGAAAATTTAAAAAATTCTCGTTCTTTCATTAACCCTGATGAGACTGACTGGCAAGAATTGTCGTCTAAAATAGACCGTTTTCAATCAAAAAGGAGGTATTGGTTAAGGGCCCTTCCGTGGCTTTTGCTTTTATTGGTTTCAAGTTATACGCTTTGGTTGTTTACCTCGCTGAATAAAATAGAGCAAAAATTAGTTGAGAATTCAACAGGAAAAGATTTTTACTCAAAGCTTAGAGATACTCTTTTTTTAGAAAAAAATATATATTACGAGGATACCATATACAAATATTTACCCTATTATGATGGGGTAAAAAAGCCTGAGCTCAGTAATAATGATAAAAATAAGTCTTATGTAGGGATCAATAATCCCTTAGATATTAAAAATGACAAAGATACTGTAATCAAAAATAAATCATGGGAACCCTTTGATCATATAAATTCTGGAAATAATTTGTCTATTCTTTTTAGCCAGGAAGGGGAAGAAAAACCAAAGGTGAAGTATTTTTCAGATAAGATTGGAAATAAATTAAATATAAAATCCAGTGTTGGATTTTCCGTAGGGAGTTTATTGCCTATAATTTCAAATGAAATCAAAAATCCTGTGGCGATGGCCTTTCAGGCAGAATTTGAAATCTTACCCAGGTTTTCAATAAAACCTTCCCTGCTTTATACCCAGCATTTCTTTGAATTAGAGGATTTAAATAGCGCTAAAATAGTTCTTTCATCAACGATTTATCCTCAAGGCTCCTATACACTTCATGAAATAAAGGGAATTAAAAAAACAATTATTCCAGCCATTGCATGCAACTATTATTTTTATAAGAATAAAAACTTGGAAGGGTATTCGGGTATTGGTATAGCTTCTGATTTTACCTTACCGACCCAAATGGATTATGAATTTAAGGACTTAACAAACAATAATACCTATAAATATAGCTTAAAAGATAAATTAGGTTCCTCTAATACCTCTTTTTTCAGTACCATAGGAGGTAAGTTTAACCCAAAGTATTCGGTTTCTTTTTTTGGAGAAATTCGTGTTGGTATTTCTAAAAATCAAACATCAGAATATATCCCATTTTTAGCTGCTTTATCTGGCTTTTCATTTGTTTTTTAATGAAAAATTATCCAAAAATATGGAGTGTAAGTAAACTCTATGTGTAAATAAAAGGTGGAAAAACGCATTAATTTTTTAATTATTTTAGAAAATAAAAAAACTATATATAATTATTTTGTTTATATTTGTACTTAGTTCCCTAAAATTCAGTTTATTATGAATTAGGAAATTAAATATCAACCAATAATAATGATACATAAGTATTTTTACCCATTTTCATTCATTCTTCTTTTTGGAGGAAACGTTATGTCTGGCCATTTGAGTGCACAAGATTCAATACCGGCTGTGGCTGTATCAACTGGCTCAGGAGTTGTTATTGAAGGAAGTGGTTCAGTAGATATGTCTATAGGGCAAGTGTTATTCCATCATACAGGTATTTTAACTGAATTTAATTTAAATCAGGGAATCCAACAACCCTCCGTTTATGAATTAGTTTCCACGGTTAGTGAATTATCTTGTAACAATTTGCTTCTTGACAACAAGGATGTTTTTAAGGACGAAGCATATACAGGCGTTATTATTTTGCCCTATCTGGGTGGAAACGGTGCGAATTATCTGGGATTAAATACCAATGCTACGGGTGTTTTGGGTTTGTCTCTAAAATTAGAACCTGGTAAATTGGCCAACGGGAATGGTTCTATTGAGTTAATGATAAAAGGAACGCCAAAAGATACAGGTATTGCTGTATTTACCATTGATTTTGGAAGAAAGACTTGTACTATTACTTTACCAGTTACTATTTTGCAACCTAAGCTTGCCGCACTGAATTGCACCAATATAGTTATAAATCCAAAAGATGTAGGCAAAAACTTTGAATATACAGGAACGGTAGGAATTACCTATCAAGGTGGAAACGGAAAAAAATCATACCCTATTTCTGTAGCATCATCTGGAGTTACTGGGTTAACCTTAAAAGCTGATTCTGTTTTATTGAATGCTGGTGGTGGAACTTTCACCTTGAATCTCTCTGGAAAATCTACAGAAATTGGAACAGCCATTTTTCCCGTTACTATTGGTGATAAAACGTGTAATGTCCTAGTTAAAGTAATCGATAGTGATATTAAAATCCCTAATCTTTTTACCCCTAATGAGGATGGCAAAAATGATTTGTGGGCTATCCCAGCCTTGGCTTTTTATCCAGAATCAAAAGTATTTATTTTTGACAGACTAGGCAGATTACTTGTTGAATATGCTGGTTCCTCCCCAGGCTGGAATGGTCTAATAAACAATTATCCGGCTACGGCAGGCGATTATTGGTATGTTGTTCAAGTAACAAAAGATAATATTCTCAAAGGAAACTTCACCTTACTAAGATAAGCGCATGAAAAAAATAATAACTGTCTTATTGGTTATTTATACTATTTCGGGAAAGGGACAAAATTTTATTTTTCAAAATCAAAATTTTTTCAAACCTTATCTGACCAATCCTGCATTGGCAGGATCACAAAATAGTGGAAATGCAGCCTTGATTTATAAAAAGCAATTAGCTGGCTTTGATAATTCCCCGAATTCTCAGTTAATTTCAGTGGATTATCCATTTTCGAAAAGCAAAATTGGTATAGGAATGAATGGATTTAAAGACCAGAATGGTTCCAGTTCATTTCTTGGATTCGAATCAACCTTTGCTTATCACATAAGTAGTGGTAAGAAGGGGTCCGACCCATTAAGTGGATTTTCATTTGGTTTGTCTGCTACCTACAATCAATACAGAATTGATAAGTCCTCATTATCACCCACTGAGGCGGATGATAATATTTTTAATGATGAGAATAAATTTGTAAACTCTTATCCAAATGCCAATATAGGTTTTAATTTTTACTCAAACGGCTTTAATATTGGTGCTTCTGCTTATAATATAATTCCTCATGTCAGTTCTATTTTTACCAATGAGAATGACATACAAAATGCTTTTACAGTATTTCTATCCTCAGGAGTTGAGCTAAAAGTAAAAGATAATTTAAGTGTTAGACCTAATGTCCTCTTCAGGACGCAGAAAAATTCGGATTATCAATTAGATATGATGTTAGATTTCAAGTTTACAGCATCACCAAGTTCCTTTTTTAGTATATCCCCTGTTTTCAGAAATTTTGGTTATGCAGCATTAACAGGGAGACAATCTCTTGGCCTTAATGCTTTAATATCGTGGCATCCATTTGTATTGGGTTATCAGTTTGATATGCCCTTATCAGCCGTAAATGATTATTCAAAAGGCAATCATGTCTTTTTTCTTGCTTACAAATTAACAGCTAAACCAACCCCAATTAAACAATTTAAGGCTGATGATAAAAAGGCAGAATCAACATCACCAAAAAGTTCAAAATAATAAAATAATGAATGGAGTAATGAAAAAAATTATGAGATGGAGTATTTTCTTCCTTTTTCTCAGTTTTATTAGTATTACTGGCTTCGCTCAATCTCCGGATTTAATTAGCTACCAGACTATTATTAGAAATAGTAATAATGAGCTGGTAACTAATGCTTCTATTGGAGTGCGCATCAGTATTCTGAGTGGTACAGCAGCGGATGTTTTATGGTATCAAGAGGAACATACGGTAAAAACAAATCTGAATGGATTAGCCTATTTAAATATAGGTTCAGTTACCCCTCCTTTGTTTGGTAACATGGGAGGAATAGACTGGTCTAAAGGTCCTTTTTATATAAAATCTGAAACTGATCCGACAGGAGGAAAAAATTACACACTGGTCACTGTTTCAAGACTTCTAAGCGTGCCTTATGCTATTTATGCTAAATCGGCAGAAAAGGTAACAGGACCCATTACTGAATTAGATCCTCTTTTTAATGCCAGTATAGCAAAAGGTATTACGGCAGCAGATACTGCTTTATGGAATACAGAATCAGACCCCGTATTTAATACCAGTATTTCAAAAGGAATTACGGCCGTAGATACTGCTTACTGGAATAAAAAGTTGAGTAGTTATACAGAGACGGATCCCTTATTTAATGCAAGCATTTCCAAAGGGATTACTGCTGTAGATACTGCTTACTGGAATAAAAAATTAAGTAGCTTTACAGAAACGGATCCTTTCTTTAATGTAAGTATTTCAAAAGGAATTACGGCTGTTGATACTGCATATTGGAATGATAAACTGGATAGTTTCACGGAGACTGATCCACTTTTTAATACAAGTATAGCAAAAGGGATTACAGGTGCTGATACAAGTAGCTGGAATCAAAAAGTAGGACTTCCGCAGACTGGTAATACAGCAGGTGATATTTTATATTGGAATGGTACTGCATGGGTTAAAATTCAAACAGGCCTTCCAGGACAGGGATTATTCCTGTCTCAAACGGGAATACCTGTTTGGGCCGGACCTGCGTATGCAACCTTAACTACGACGGCAGCTACCTCTGTAACAAGTATAAGTGTAGTAACAGGCGGTAATATTACTGCTGAAGGTGGAACGCCTGTTACCGCAAGAGGAATTTGCTGGAGTACTTCTCCTAATCCAACCATTGCCAATGATACAACGCGAAATGGTGCTGGTGCTGGTCTTTTTACCAGCACTATATCAAATCTTTTAGGTAGTACTACATATTACATTAGAGCTTATGCTATAAATACAACAGGAGTAGGCTACGGTAACCAGGTAACTTTTACCACTCTTGCACCAGTTCCTCCCAACTTATCAACTACTTCTATCTCTGCCGTTACAAGCGTAAGTGCAGCTACAGGAGGTTCTATTATAAATAATGGGGGGGCGCCCATTACAGCAAGAGGAGTGGTTTGGGATAC
>JBEAXK010000075.1:0-3532 GCA_041159865.1 Bacteroidota bacterium | reverse complement strand
CCACCTCCATGCACATGGATATCTATAAATCCAGGAGAAATATAATGACCCTGGACATCAATCATACGGGAATCTGGAAAGGAGGTATCTGCTGGTTCAATGGCTAAAATTTTTCCATTTTCCACTAATAAGCAAGAACCAGATAAAATTTTATCTGGTGTAATAATCGGACCATTGCCTATTTTAAGTCGTCCAACCATATTACTTATATTCCGATGGCAAAAGCAAAGCTGCCTGAGTGTCTAAATATAAATGGCAATCAGCATGATTTTGTAAAATACTGGCCGGGAAAAGATTAGAAACATTTAAAGTCAAACAATCCCGCACTGCTGTTGCTTTGCGCTCATCAGGAACAGAACAAATAATATGACTCGATTTCATAATTTGACGGATAGACATACTAATGGCATAGTGAGGAACCTCTTCCAGCGTTTCAAACCAGCCTTCTCCCCATTGTTGAGCGCGACAGGCCTGATCTAAAGTCACCACAATGTATGGATTTTCAGTTTCGAAATCAGCGGGGGGATCATTAAAAGCGAGATGTCCGTTTTCGCCAATGCCTACAAAAGCCACATCAATCGGATTTTCAAGAATAAGTTCCCCCAAACGCTTACATTCCATGGTAGCATCTCCCTCACCATTAATTAGATAAGCCCTTTTTAATTTTGGCACCCATTGAATAAAACGTGCTTTTAAATAATTCCGAAAGCTGGCTTTATGCTGATCAGACAGGGCGATATATTCATCTAAATGAAACATTTGAACATTCTCCCATTTAATTTCTTTGTCGGAAATTAAATATTGAATCGTTTCAAACTGACTGGTTCCTGTAGCGAGAATAATATTGGCAAATCCTTTTTCTTGTATGGCTTTTTTAATGAGCGATGCGCCCATTTTACCAGCAGCCTGTCCGAGGTCTTTCGGCGTATTTAAAATTTGTACATTCAAAATAGAAAGAGTTAAATGCGTAAAAATATTTTATAATGATACAAAATTCGCATAAATAACCATTTGATGGTTAAAAGTGAAATTGGAATTATCAAGATGGACCAAGTATCTCCGACCCATTGATAGGCCCATTCAAAAAACTTACGAGCAGTAAAATCCCAGTCTATAAATTTCACAGACATATAAATTAAAATAGCATTCACACCAATGACCCGAAAGAAAACAGACCATTTTTGATAGCCTAAAACATCAATGATATAATAAAATAAAGAGAAAAGGAGAAGACTGAGTCCTACTGTTTGCAATACAAAGGAGCTTGACCACAAATTTTTATTAATGGGAAAATCCAAATTCCATAATTGTGCTAAAAACAAGGATAATAAACCCAAACCAACAAGATAAAGCGTCTTTTTTATCCCCGAAAATTCTTTTCTTTTAATGAAAATCCCCACCATAATTCCCGCCAGTGAATTACCAATGGCAGGAATGTTATTGAAAAAACCGACGGTATCATGAATCTTTAAACTTAACTTTCCCGGTAATAATAAACGGTCAATATAAGAGGCAAAATTTCCTTCCATCGTCAGATCTCCTGACTCAAAACCGGGGGCAGAAAAGAATTTTAATAAGAAATAATAGCTCAGTAAAAGGCCAGAAAACCAGAATAAAAACCAACGAGGTTTTACATATAAATAGATGATATTGGCAAAAACATAAGTAATTCCAATTCTTCCTAAAACACTGGAAAAACGGATTTCCTCCAAAGGTTTTAAAGTTAATCCATTATTATATACGATACCCAATAATATTAATATGAAGCCACGTTGAAAAACACGATATAATAATTTTTCTTTTGGAGTTCCCTCCTCCAATGCTTTTCCAATAGAAAATGGGGTTGAAACACCAGCCAAAAAAATAAAAAGGGGAAATATTAAGTCGTACATCGTGAAACCATTCCACTGAGGATGACGCAATTGGGCAGAGAAATTTTCCCAAAATGAAGTTTTAGTCATTTTGGCCATTCCGTGGACAATTTCATCTGCACCAATGATCCAGAACATATCAAAACCACGCAACACATCGAGTGAAACCAACCGGTTATTCAGAAAGGTTGTATTTGTTTTGTTAACATGACTTAAATCTTGCATCCTTTATATTTTAGGCTCCCAACCTGGCTGATATTCCCTTGTCCAATAGGACATCGCTTGTTTATCATTTAAAATATGGCCATTTTTAGGATTAATATCTAAGGTTCTGCCCACACGTTGAGAAATATTACCTAATTGCACCAAAAGTGTACTTTGATGTCCACTCAGAATATCTGAATTAAGTTTTTCACCTAAACGGATACCATCGAAAAAATTAAGAATATGCAGAGCGTCCAGATTTTGGGAGGGATCAGCAATATTTCGTGCATCAACGGCAAAATTATTTTTAACCTCCTTTACCAAATTATTTTTTAAGTCATAAATCTTGTAGGAATTACCACTTTCGATGACCATACTTCCATTTTCAGCATAAAAAATAACACCTACACTATTTGCTTCTACTGATTTACCATTGCAACTTCTTCCCTCCCAGGAGATCATAGAATTATTCGAAAATTCCAGATTAATCATTTGGGTATCAGGCGTTTCCCAATCATCTTTATACATATATCTGCCTCCTGAAGAACTCACTTTTGTGGGATATTCCACCTGGAGACCCCAGCGAGCCAAATCTACCATGTGGGTACCATTATTTAGGGCTTCACCTGTTCCCCAATGCCAAAACCAATGCCAATTATAGTGAATCACGTTATCCTTAAACTTTTTCCTGGGTGCAGGACCCTGCCACAAATCATAATTTAGCCAGGAAGGAACCTCCGTTTCCTTTCCAATTCCTATAGACGCTCGATTATTTGTGTACCATGTTTTGGCAAAATAAGGACGACCAATCACCCCTGCGTGCAATTCTGCAATGGCAGCAGCGACATTTGGCCAAGAACGACGTTGATTGCCCATTTGCAAAACACGGTTATGTTTCTCAGCCGATTTAACCATCATTTCCCCTTCCCAGGGATTATGGCTACAAGGTTTCTCCAAATAGACATGCTTCCCAGCTGAACAGGCCAATAAAGTGGCAGGTGCATGCCAATGATCAGGTGCAGTCACAATGAGTGCATCCAAGTTTTTATCTTCCAAAGCAACTCTGAAATCGGGCGTTGCTCTGGGCATATTAACTTGGATTTTGCCTAAAGCACTGATACAGTTTTCAGCAGCTCGAGAATCAACATCACAGACATGTATCACCTCACAGTTCTTCTGTAAAGCAAAATTTTTACTTACCGCCATCCCTCTGCTGTTTACACCCATTACAGCCACACGAATTTTTTCATTTGCACCCAAAATCTGGCGATAGCTTTTTGCTGAAAAGGCGGGTACTAATCCACCTATTCCTAATACAATACCACCTGAGATGGCATTTTTAATAAAGGTTCTGCGTGTATTTTTCATTTTCATTCTGATGATTAACTATATTTCAAATATAACTTTTTCAAAATGAAATTTTTAGGGAAAGAGTAATTATTTTTTGGTGATTGGTG
>JBEAXK010000079.1:0-64097 GCA_041159865.1 Bacteroidota bacterium | reverse complement strand
CTTTTTTTTCTTATTCCTCCCTCCATCTCTTACCCCTCAACCTTTCTCCCTCTCTTGGGAACGCAAAGATAATAAACATTTAAACCTTTTATATACCTACTTTGATTTTATTTTTATAGGCATGACTTACCTAGTCTATAATCCCTTGGATTTATTCTAAAAAACTTCACTTTTAATATATTAACCGAGTAATAAAAATTCCATTATATTTTATTTATGGCCATTTACCAAATTATATTTTTTTTCACTTTTTCCTATCTATTTTGATTCCCAATACAATTCTGATGGCACTGATTAAAAACTCTTTTATAGGGGCCGTTTGCATTACCTTGATTTCCATAATAATACGACTATCCCCTTGTAAAAAAGCCAAAATATGCTGAATGGGATTTTTTCTAAACAATCGCATAAATAATTGCTCCCCTCCATACCTCTTTTCTTCCAGTACTCTTAAAAGTACTCGATCGTACCAACGAAAGCGATCAAATAGCGGCGATTTACCCGGATTTCTACCCATTTCCAATTTCTTTACTATTGTTTCAACTCTTCGCTGTATATTAAGAAAAGTGAATCCAGTCGATGACCTGGTATCACCTCCCGCCATACCTATATGTATGGTATGTCCATTTGCTTTTTTAAATGGGGCATCTGTCATGGGTATATTTCCTTCTTCCTCCTGTATGATAGTATAATCTTTTCTATCCAGATCCCAATGATTTAGCAAATAAGTTTCAAGGATATCATTATATTGTTTTGTTAAAAGATGTTCCCTAGAGAATATCGCTACCTCTATCAATGCCTCACTTGATTTGTATGGTAAAACATATAAAAACCTTGTTTCCCCATGTTGTGGGGTTCTAAAATCCATAAAATGTGCTTCATCTTTATTGAATACTGGTTTTGATGTTCTAATGAACCATCCTCTGAAATGCTGATCTAGGTAATGATTTTGGATCTTATCTATCTTCATTTGAGATATACTGCTGAAACACCAGTCTGCCTTAAATTCTCCCTGGTCTGTTTTTACCTTAACCCTATTTTCATAAGTAACTATATTTTCAATATTTGCCTGAATCCATTTTATATTCGGTAATTTATTTAATCTATTTTTTGCATACTCATAAAAGTCTTCTGCCCGAAGCATTTTATAATAGTAAGGCGAAATGGCTTTAATCAGTTTATCCCCGTCCCCATCGATTCTCAAATGCTGCCATTTATGAAAAATAATGGAATCAAAATAACCTGGCCCATGTTCCCAAAAACACCAGGTTCTGTCATTCATTTGCTTTGAATCCTTATCAAGTATAAGGATTCGCTTATCTTTAAGTTTTGTAGAATCCATCATTCTTAACGCAAGACTTAACCCTGCGGCTCCTCCTCCTGCAATGATGTAATCTACTTTTAACATGTTTAATTATTGGAATTTTATATTTAATAAAACAAGAATATTGAAATAGACCCATTGTATAAATAAATAGGGTATCAAAAGGGGGGAATAAAATTTGAACTTAAAAACGTGTAAGGGTAAGGATACTGCAAAACCGATTATACACCACGCAATATAATTTTGTACAGGAACATCCACGTTTACCCATTTCCAATAATCTAAATTGATTGCCACTGGTTCTATAAAAAAATCATAGCAAGAAATAAGTAATCCAGAAAATAGGGAAACAACCCACTTATTTGAAAAGAATTTTAATGCTAAACCATTTACCGCTAAAGCCAGAACTAACCAATTAAATGCAATTACTAAAGGAACCCCCAAAACTTTAAGATGCATATTACTTCCATAATGGTAGGCTCCAAATATTTTTCCTGTAGCCACACCCATAGCCTCCATGGAGAATGTAAATAAATAAACAGGAATAATCCAAAAAAGTAACCTTTTCCCTTTATTCTTATCAAATATATCTTTTAATAAAAAGGCATTTATACCAAACAGGAATAAATCGGTCAAAGAAAATGCAATAATTCTAAGTTGTGGTATAATATGTGCAACAATACCTGATGCATAAAAAAATGCAATAATACCCACTTCTGCAGGTATATTAAGTTTTTTCACCCATTTAAAAAGAGAGTCCATGTATAATGGATATTAAAATAAATTAAATCGTAATCTGACCGCTGAACTAAAAATTAGAGCAACTTTACGACTATCATTTACACGAATTCTTTCTTCCTTAACCTTTGTAGGTGAAGCAGATTTAATTTTTTGAAATAATTTTATATAATATTTGTAAGCCAAATAGACTCCAAAACGAACCCCCTGTGGCAATTGAGTAATACCTACAAGTGCATCATCAAAATCTTTTTTAATATCAGATTCAATTTCTAGTTTATCCCTTAAATTAAAATTACGGAAATCAACCCCAGGAAAGTAAACCCTGCCACGTTCATCAAAATCACTCTTAATGTCACGTAAAAAGTTGATTTTCTGAAAGGCAGAACCTAAGCTTCTGGCTGAAGCATATAGATGCTGATATAATTGGTCATCACCGTTAACAAAAACACGAAGACACATTAACCCCACTACCTCAGCTGATCCGTAAATGTATTTTTGGTACAAATTGTCTTCATACGAATTTAGATTTAAATCCATCTCCATGCTGTCTAAAAAAGCATCTATTAACTCTTTCTCAATATTGTATTTGTTTACAACATTTTGGAAAGAATGAAGAACCGGATTCAAACTTATACCTGATTCGATAGCTTCATAGGTGTCTCTTCTAAACTTGTCCAATAATTCTTTTTTAGGGAAATCATGAAAGGTATCAACGATTTCATCCGCAAATCTTACAAATCCATAAATTGCATAGATGGGGGAACGGTATTTTTTATCAAAAACCCTTATACCCATTGAAAAAGAAGTACTATAGCGTCTGGTAATAAGACTGCTGCATTCTAAGCAAGTTTGATTATAAAGGGACAACATAGGGTGAATATTTAGAGAGCTACAATTTAAACAGTTTTGAAATTTCTTTAGCTACAACTTCGCCTGAAATCAACGAGGGCGGTACACCTGGCCCCGGAGTAGTCAATTGACCTGTATAAAAGAAATTTGAAATATTCTTGTTCCTAAGTTTAGGCTTTAAAAAGGCAGTCTGTAGAAGCGTATTAGCTAAGCCATAGGCATTTCCTTTAAAAGCGTGATAATCGGCCACAAAATCCCGATGTGCATAAGAACGCTTAAAGATAATATGTTTATTTATATCTTGATTGGTTAATTTTTCCAAACGTTTCATAACCAAATCAAAATAAAACAATCTTTTCTCTTCATTATCTTCTAATCCTGGCGCCAAAGGTATGAGGATAAACATATTTTCATGTCCATCTGGAGCCAGTGTTTCATCAGTCATGGAGGGAACTGAAACATAAAACAGTGGTTTTTCGGGCCATGCAGGTTCTTCATAAATATCTACTGCATGCTGATCGAAATCTTCATCAAAAAATAGATTATGATGCAACAGATTACTTACTTTCTTATTGATTCCTATATAAAATAACAAAGAGGAAGGTGCCATTACTCTGGTTTCCCAGTATTTTTCATTATAATTCCTATATTTTTTTTCCAGAACCTGCTGATCCAGGTGTTGATAATCTGCACTTCCAACAACAACATCAGCTTTGAAAATATCTGATTTTGTCTCCACACTTTTTGCTACTCCATCCGTCACATTTACCTTAAGAACCTCCTGATTATATAAAAATTTTACGCCAAGATCCTCTGCTAATGTGACCATTGCCCTTATGACTTCAAACATGCCCTTTTGTGGATACCAGGTACCCAAACGCATGTCAGCATAATTCATGAGACTATATAAAGCAGGCGTTTTTTGGGGAGTTGCTCCTAAAAACAGAACGGGAAACTCAAGAATTTTTAATAATTTTGGATGTTTGAATAGTTTTCTCACATGTTTAGCCATAGATTGAAAAAGCTGAAGCCTGAATGCACTTATAAGCAATCGTAGCTCTGCAAACTCCATAATACTATGACTCGGCTTGAAAACAAATTCGTTGATTCCTACATCATATTTATATTTAGCTTCCTTCAAGAACTTCCTTAAAGAATACTTACTTCCCTTTTCGAAGGATTCGAAAAGTTCTTCCTGATCTTTTTCACTGGTTGGCAAATCAACGAAATCATCTTTACCAAAAAACACTCTGTAAGAAGGATCTAATCGAACTAACTTGTAATAATCAGATGTTTTCTTTCCAAACTGTGCAAAAAAACGATCAAAAACATCTGGCATCCAATACCAGCTAGGTCCCATGTCAAAAACGAAACCATTTTCTTCAAATTTTCTTGCTCTTCCTCCCGGAGAACTATTTTTCTCTAAAACAGTTACATCGAAACCAGATTTTGCCAAGAAACATGCAGTTGCTAAGCCAGAAAAACCAGAACCAATAACGATTACCTTTTTCAAATTCTTCTTTTAGAGGTTAACATAAAAGAAGAATGAATGTTTAGAAATGCCCAATTATTTAGGCGTTGATTGCCAATTCAGGAAACCTCCTTCCAGGTCATAAATCGTTGTGAAACCCATTTCTTTTAAGACAGCCAGAGCGGATGCACTTCGTCTCCCCGACCGGCAATATAGAGCTACTGGTTTATTTTTATTTAAAGTCGAAGAAATAACTTGTTTGAAATTTGAATCATTAAAATTGATATTCTTTGCATTTTCAATATGTCCCGCCAAAAATTCCTCAGGTGTTCTTACATCGACCAATTGCACCTTATTCAGATGAATCATTTCTTTGAAAACCTCTTTTTTCACTAAACCTGTAGGCGGAAATTTAGTTCCAGAACTAAATTTCTGCTGACAAGCAGTCATTGTGAAGGCTATAAAAGCAATAAAAGGTATTATTTTTTTCATCTTTAAAATTTCTTAAAGTTAATCAAAATCGTTGGGTATAATACCTTGTCTTGGTTCTTTTTTTTGAATACCAAAGGCATATCTCAGATTCAAACCAATTCTTCGGTTATCGGAATACCTATCCCCTTCGGTAAAAACATTTCCCTGCTGCAAGCTAAATTCGGTAACCATTGACCTCAAAATATCATTTCCACTGAGTGAAAGGACTAATTTTTTATTTAGAAAAGATTGATTAATGCTAATATTAAGCTGCCCGAAAGTTTTTAACTCATAAAAATTCTGTTGACCCCGAAGCAGCAGAAATCCACTTAGGTTAATTTTAGTTTCTTTAAATAACTTAACCTGGTGGAAGGTAAAAAACCTCCAGCTCCCTCTTGTGAAAGTGAGCGGTTTATTTTCATATATTCCATCATATTCGCTCAAATTATATTGGGTTCCCAAAACAAAAAAATATTTTCCACCTGGAGGAATAGCCGCAATGAGTCTAAAATAAGTTTCTTTATTCTTTCCAACATTATCAAAAGTACGAACCAGAACATTGTTATTTAATTTGTCCTGATAAACCACATTTGAAAAAATGTCGGAGATATAATTTCTGCCGATGGCAAAAATCGGCATATTATCGAAACTAATATTCGCCTCTATATTGTCTGTAAACTGAGGTTTAAGGGCAGGATTTCCTGTTTCATAAAAATACTGATCTACATATCTGATAGCTGGATTCAAATTCTGATAATCTGGCCGATTCAGGGTTCTTCTGTAAATTAGGAAAGCATTTAATTCATAGCTGGCAATTTTGAAAATAGGTCTGCTAATATATAGGTATGGAAAGAAATCGAGTCTTTGGATAAGGAAACTGGTATCATAAGGGATTTTTTGCTTCCCATTCATAAACGTATTTTCTGCTCTTAGCCCTGTTTTTACTCGTAGATTTCCGGGAAGTGATTTAGAAAACTGAAAATAAGCTGCCGTTATATTTTCTGTATAATTAAATGCGTTTGTTCTGAGAGCATCTACCTTATTAACTGAATTTGCCTTAATAAAATAATCAGCATCACTGCTAAATTGTTGAAAAGTACCTTTAAATCCTGATTCCATTTTAATTGTCCAGGGTAAATTAAAGGTAAGATCACTTTGAGTCAGGAGAAATTTTCTCTTTTGCATGGCATCCCCATTTCCTTCAATTATCTGTGAAAAAGGCGAAGAAAAGGAAGACGAGTAAAATTGTGCACCATTATTCTGGTTATAAGTAAGACTTACTTTAGTGTCCAATTCAAAACCAGTACTATCATTTTTAACATTTAAGCCAAGGTCTTGATTTACACTAAGGAAATCATTTTGATTGTTTATAGTATTTAAATTTTTTGAAAGTAATTGATTTTCAGCCGATTGAATAAGGGTAATATTTTCCGCCTCAGATTGATTCCCATTTACATTTATCCTTGTATCTGTGTTAACATTCCATGATTTTTTTATTTCTTTATTATAACCAAAGCCAAGAAATGCCTGAGAACCTGGTGTTCTTGTTTTTGCATTTTGAGAAATCAGAGAACCCAGAGCCCCGTTTCTTGTAGAGTTTAATTCATCGAGACCATCTCTTTTGAGATAATTAATATTTAGATATGAGGCATGTTTTTCTCCGCCATTATTCAGATTAAAACCGACAGATTGATTTCCATAAAGACCTTGATTCATCGAAGAGTTAACGGAACCATTTTGACCAATTTTGACTCCTTTTTTCAAGATTACATTTACAATTCCTCCTGAACTTGCTGCATCATATTTTGCAGAAGGCGTTCTCAGCACTTCTATTTTCTGAATGTTCCCAGGAGGAAGACTTCTCAAAATTGAGGCAATATCCTGGGCACTCATTTTCTGTTCTCTGCCATTTATATAGACAATTGCAGGACTGGCGCTATTCAGAAATATATTACCATCCTGATCGACAAAAAGCCCCGGTGTTTTTTCCAAAACCTCCAGGGTACTCATGCTACTACCAGCCAATGGTTCTGGGTCAATGATCATTTTGTCATCTTCCTGACTAATTAGAGGACGTTTAGCAACAATGGTAACTTCTCCTAAATCTAAGGCTGATTCCTCCAATAAGATATCAATCTGGTATGCTTTTTTTTCAATTCTAATGGTAGAAATATTTTCTTTAAACCCAATATAATTGGCATAAATCGTATAAATACCTGTCTCCATTTTAAGAAAGGAAGTTAATCCATCTATATCAGAAACCTCATTAAAGTTTAAAGAATCTCCTGCTCTAATTAACTGAACTGTAGCGCCAGTGAGTGGCTCTTTGCTTTTATCTTTTACGAAAATTTTTAGAGACTGTGCATTTATCTCAACAAACAAGCAAAAAAAGCATAAAACGGATATAAATCTAAACATCATGAGTATTATGAACTTATAGAAACCTAAAAGGCTCAAAAGAGTTCAGTTATAAAGAATCAAAAATATATTTCTAAAATGGGCTATATTGAGGCTACAAAAAGTTAATTTGTAAGCTCAAATTCAAACTTATGCGAATATGTATTTATTGTGCATCGAGCTCTAAAATCGACGATGTATATTTTGAAGCAACTGAAAGGCTGGCGAAGATATTAGTAAACTCAGATATTCACATTGTGTATGGAGGCGGTGGACACGGCCTGATGGGAAAGCTGGCAGATACCGTGTTAGCAGAAGGCGGCAAAATAAAAGGTATCATGCCTCAATTTATGAATGAAGTTGAATGGGCACATAAAAAGGTAACAGATTTTGAATTTACCCATACGATGCACGAACGGAAAGCTAAATTTCTTGAGAATATTGATGCCTTAATTGCGCTTCCCGGAGGCACCGGGACCTTAGAAGAATTGCTGGAAGCTATTACTTTAAAAAGGCTTGGGCAATTTACCAAACCCATCATCATATTAAATACAAATGGATATTATGATCCCTTAAAAATGATGCTTGATCGATGTGTTTCTGAAAATTTTTTACGGCCTATACATGCTGAGATGTGGGCTTTTGTTCAACAACCTGAGGAAGTTATTACGGCTATTAATCAATCCATGCAATGGGATAAAAACGCCATTTCTTTTGCAGCGATATAAAAAATAAATATGACTAAGCCCCATTTAACCTTTTCCCAGATCATCAATATGAATGTGGGATTTTTTGGAATACAATATAGTTTTGGTCTTCAGCAAAGCGCTGTAAACCCAATTTATGATATGTTAGGTGCACAACCTGACCAAATACCCCTTTTAAATCTGGCAGGACCCATGACAGGTCTATTGATTCAGCCAATTATTGGCGCTTTAAGTGATAAAACCTGGCACCCCAGGTTTGGAAGAAGGAAGCCCTATTTCTTTATTGGAGCTCTTTTATGCAGTCTTTGCTTATTTGTTTATCCTTTCAGCAGTACCTTATGGATGGCAGCTGGATTATTATGGATTTTAGATGCTGCCAATAATACTGCCATGGAACCATATAGAGCTTTTATTGCAGATAAGCTACCAGAAGAGCAGTACGGAACTGGATTTCTTTCACAAAGTTTTTTCACAGGATTAGGAATTACATTAGCCAATATTTCCCTGTTTATTTTCCAGCTTTATATCCCTGGCCGTTCAGGATCTCTTCCAAATTGGGTATATGCCTCTTTTTTCCTTGGAACGGTATGTTCCATTGGGTCTGTTGCATGGAGTATGTATAAAACCCCGGAAATCCCTCCTTCTGACGAAGAATTAGCCTGGATGAAGCGTAAAAACGAGGGGATGCCACATCCAGTTATTCAATTTTTCCTTTCTATAATTACTACATTATTAGCCTTTTTTATCATACTAGTTTTATTGATTCCATCCTTATTTTTCCGCAACTTACTACGAAATACCATTCAAAAAACGGAAAGTAACAAAATATTGCGTATTTTATTTGCTCAGAATTTAGAAATCATAGAAGCTATTTTTGTCATGCCCAACGTGATGTGGAAATTAGCTTTGATTTATTTGTTTCAATGGTATGCTTTATTTTGTTACTGGCAAAATGCTGCAAAAAGTATTGCCCAATCCGTATGGAACACCACTCCTTCCTTAAATAAAGTATTATTTGAGGAAGCTGTAGGTTGGACAGGTTTGGTTAATGGATGGTACAATGTAGTTACCTTTTTGTCGGCTTTTAGTTTAGTTGGCTTAGCCCAGAAATATGGACCAAAACAAGTTCACTTTATATGTTTATTATTGGCTGGAGCAGGTCTTTTAATGTTCCCGTTTATAGAAAACAAATACCTACTTTTTGCACCCATGACTGGATTTGGTATAGCTTGGGCCAGCATGATGGGCGTTCCCTATTTATTGGTAGTCAATGATATACCAAAAGAAAGGTATGGGGTTTATATGGGAATCATCAACATGATGATTGTTATTCCAATGATATTTCAAACCCTGACCTTTGGATTTATATCAAAAAACTTTTTGAATAATGACCCAGGGAAAGCCATTTTATTTGCTGGCGTTTTATTAATTTTTGCTGCATTAGCCACTTTAAGGATTCAAAATGAGCAAAAGGGTTAGGGAATTACTCTTATCTCACTAGGATAATTTTTCCGGTACTAATAATATCTT
Source organism: Bacteroidota bacterium (assembly GCA_041159865.1). Classification (GTDB taxonomy): domain Bacteria; phylum Bacteroidota; class Bacteroidia; order Chitinophagales; family Saprospiraceae; genus BJGN01. The sequence continues at coordinate 54,607 of JBEAXK010000079.1, read as the reverse complement.
TTTCATTATGGATTTGATACATATAGATTCCACCTGGAAGCAACTGCCCGTTGTCATTTTGACCATTCCATTCTATTTGATAATTTCCTGGATAAACAGCATTCCCATTTAGTATATTTTTAACTTCCTTGCCATTAACATCTAATATTTTTAGGGTTAATTTTTCTACCTGTCGAAGTGAAAAAGAAAAAGTGACAGATTCATTTGCAGGATTAGGATATACTAGTTCATCTGAATAATTGGCATTCCACAAAACAGGGATCCCTGTGGAGATAGAATCATAACAATAGTTCTTTGGAATGTAATAAGTTGCAGCTATATCTTTATTTTTTCTATTGGCTGTTTCATTTTTCGGTAAATAAACCTTAACATATTCCACCTTTACCCCATCTGGAGAAACATTTATTCTTAAATGACCAGAATTTGGGAGAATCAAACCTTCGAAATAACCATATTCCTTAGCATAATTAACATTTGAAAAATTAGGATGACTTGGTTGTGGAACTTCCTGATAAATCAAACAGTCTTTTTCTTGTTTTCCAAAAAAATGATCATGTCCATGAAAAAATATATTGACTTTGTTTTCTTTTAATAATTCTCTGACTGGTTTATACCAATTTGGTCTATTTTGGGTAAATCCAGGAGTTTTATTTAAATTTTTACCTCCCCACTCATAAAATTCTGCAAATTCAGTTCCACCTCTTCCATTCTTATCACCTCCTACCAATTGGTGAGAAAAAACAAATTTAAAAGTAGCTTTACTAGACTCGAGCGTAGTTTTCAACCAATCATATTGAGTTTTACCCAATGTCCAACGCCAACCATTTAAAGAATCAGGTTTCACATTAGTGTACCAATATGGATCAAGAACTATAAATTGGGCATCCCCCCATTCCCATGCATAATAATTCTCTCTTAAGTCAACAAAATCATGTTTTGTATTATCACCTGAATAAAAAGAATCTGGACTTGGATTCAGGAAATATTTCTTCCTTTCCAAGGTTCCCCAAACCGCCACATTGTTTGCTGTTCCGTTTCTTGACCAGCCACTTTCACCTTCATGATTTCCCAAAACAAAAAACATTGGAACTGCATGTGACTGTATTGCATAGTAATCACGCATTAACTTTGCCCTAAAAGCTATTGTATCCCTTGTAATTATATTGGATGCATTTTTTAGTTTATCTGCCATAAGGACATCACCTAAATCTACCATAAAATCGGGGTTATCCTCTAGCTGATTTTGAAGGCATTTTTTATAAACAGCACTGTCACTTTGTTCATCTAAATGTGGGTCAGCCTGAATAACAAAAGAGAAAGGAGTACCTTTTGGTCTTTGAGTAACAAATTGGCCTTGTTTCCTCGTCAAAATTATATTTTCTCCGGGTTTCCTATGGATTACGCGATAATAATAAGTAGAATTAGCTAATAAATTATCCAGTATAATTTCTGCAGGTTCATTTGCCTGATATATTTTCCAGGGTGATTGGTTAGTATAATTTGCGGGTGACAAACCATATTGGATGGCAACTTCCGCTGCTTCTAAAAAGATAATCTGCAACGTTATCGATTTATTGGTTGGCCTGCCCAACATTTCTTCATGAATGACCGTCTGAGCGTTCATATTAATGAAACAGGGAAATAAAAAGGGGAGAATAAACAATTGTTTCATAAAAAAATTTACTCTTTGATATTCCTTTTTAATAAAAGTTTAATTGACATTTATCTTTTTCATTCGTAAAAAAAGACCTTTTTTAATATTGCTTAATAAAAACTATTCGTACTTTGTAAGTTAAGGAAAAATCAACTAACAAATGAGTGAAAAATGGAATCGCCGCGCTTTCTTGCGTGGAGCAGCTGCCACAGGAGCGGCATTAACTTTAGGAGGTGTTGTAAAAGCTTCTACAACTGGAAATGTAACTGAGGAGTCAAAAATAAGGAATAGCGTTAAAAGCGAAGCAAATCCCTTGCGCATTGGTTTTATTGGGGTTGGCTTACGCGGACAAGGGCATTTAAGTCTTGCCTTAGACAGAAAAGATTGCGTTGTTACAGCTATTGCCGATATTGATCCCGATATGATTAAGCGATCTAAAGCAATCATTGAGAAAAAAGGAGGAAAAGCAGTTGAAGTTTATGACAAGGGGGAAAATGATTATTTGAATATGTTAAAAAAAGCCCCTTTAGATGCGGTCATTATTGCAACTCCCTGGGAATGGCATTCAAAAATGGCCATAGCGGCTATGAAGGCTGGTAAATATACGGGTGTCGAAGTATGTGGTGCCTTTTCTGTAGAAGAATGCTGGGAAATGGTTCATGTTCACGAAGAAACGGGCAGCCACCTTTTTTTCCTCGAGAATGTTTGTTATCGCCGTGATGTAATGGCCGTGCTGAATATGGTACGTCAGGGAATGTTTGGAGATTTGATTCACCTTGAAGGTGGTTATCAGCATGACTTGAGAAATGTAAAATTCAACGCAGCAACTGCACCTTATAATGGCGTAGAATTTGGAGAAAATGCCTTTAGCGAAGCTAAATGGAGAACGCAGCATTCTGTAAATAGAAATGGGGACCTATATCCAACGCATGGTGTAGGACCTGTTGCCAACTATCTGAATATAAACAGGGGAAACCGATTCCTTTATTTAACCTCTATTGCCTCTAAAGCAAAAGGATTGCACGATTATGTTGTTAATCATCCAAAAGGCGGTGAAAATCATCCGAATGCCAAGGTTGAATTTGCTTTAGGTGATGTGGTTACAACGCTGATAAAAACGGCTAATGGAGAAACAGTTACACTCTATCATGACACTAATCTGCCTCGTCCTTACTCACTAGGATTCAGAGTTCAGGGAACAAAAGGTATCTGGATGGATGTAAACAAATCCCTTTATATAGAGGGCGTTAGTGCTAAACCTCATCAATGGGATGCTGCTGACGCCTATTTGGCTAAATATGACCATCCTCTTTGGAAAAAATATGAGGCTCAGGCTACGGGTGCAGGACACGGAGGTATGGATTTTTTCCTTCTTCATGCTTTTGTTGAAGCAGCCAAAGTAAACGAAGCTGCACCGATTGATGTGTACGATGCTGCTGTTTGGATGGCCATAACTCCACTGTCTGAACAATCGATTGCAGCAGGAAGTGCTCCTCAGCCGTTCCCCGATTTTACCCGGGGAGCATGGATGAAACGCCCCGTTGTATTCGCTTTAGGAGACCAATATTAATAACTCCTTTTATCTTTAAGCCAGGTAGAAAAGGTTTTTTCAACCTTTTCTACCTTAGGTCTCGATACGTTTAGAATATAAGGCTGATATGGATTTTGAGGATAATAATTTTGATGGTATTCTTCTGCAGCCCAAAATTCCTTAGCCTCCGTTACTTGTGTTACAATAGGCGATAAAAAACTTTTAGTCGCCGTTAGTTCATTGATAACCTTTTCTGCTGATTTCTTTTGTTCCTCTCCATGATAAAATATCGCAGAGCGGTAACTTTCCCCTCTATCTGGACCTTGTCTGTTTAACTGTGTTGGATCATGTGCTACAAAAAATACTTTTAATAAATTTTCAAAGCTTATTATGGTTGGATCAAAATAAATATTTACTGCCTCGGCATGACCGGTATTTTCTGCACAAACCTCCTCATAAGTGGGATAATCCAGGGAACCTCCCGTATATCCGCTGATAACGGCCACCACTCCATTTAGCCTGTCAAACGAAGCTTCTGTGCACCAAAAACAACCGCCAGCGAAAGTAGCTACCTTTAAATTATCTAAATTTTTACCTTTTATATAATCGCTAATTCTCATTACTCCGGTGGGAGATTTTTCTCTTTGTTTATCTTTTTTCCCTGTGTTTTGGGCACAACTATTTAGCGTAAGCATAAAAACACCGAAAAACAGGAGCAAGTATTTTTTCATTTTAATATTTTTATCTTTAAACAAAAATAGGCGCAAGCGGTTCACGCAAAAAATCAGAACTGAAAAATGAAAATAGTCGCAAATAATCCAGAAGAATATTTATCGCTAATTCCCATTGAAAAAAAAGAAATTTTTCTAAAATTAAGGGAAACCATTCTTCAGAATTTACCGAGAGGATTTGAAGAATGCATTATTTATGATATGATTGGTTATGTCGTTCCAAAATCAATGTATCCTCCAGGTTATCATTGTACCCCTGAAATACCTCTTCCTTTTTTAAATATCGGAGTTCAAAAAAACTTTATTGGACTCTATCATTTCGGTATTTATGCAGATTCGGAACTGATGGAATGGTTTAAATCGGCCTATTCAAAACATGAAAATTCTAAACCAGATATAGGAAAAAGCTGTATCAGATTTAAAAAAAATATACCTTATTCGCTAGTAGGTGAATTGGTTCAAAAGATAAGTCCGGAAGCATGGATTAAGCTTTATGAAAAAGTTATAAAAAAATAATATGGATTACCATATTCTGAATGGGATGTGTTTATATGAGAATTTCCCAAATCATATAAAAGGTGAGAGAATTGTTATGCATGAAGCACTCTTACAAGGACCTTTAGGTGGGGATTTGCCAATGGATGAATTTTGGCAAATGCGTGCTAATTATTGGAAGGTTCCTTTGACAAACTATACAGAAAAAGTAGTTTCACCTCTCGAAAAGCTAATTTTGGCAAAAAAAGAAGATACTTTGTTTTTTTGGTTTGGATCTGATTTATTTTGCCAAATAAATATTTGGTTTTTGCTACATTTTATTCATCAGCACAAAATAACGTCAAAAACAGGTATTATTTATCCACCAAAGGAAATCGCCGAAGATAGTTTTGGTCATTATCCATCTTCTTTTTTAGCAAAAAAAAATTTTAAGCCTGTTTTTATGAATGAGACGGAAATTAAAATTGCCATAATTTTATGGAATCTTTGTAAAAAGGGAGATACTGAAGGTTTAAGAAAATTAGAAGTGGATAAAAACGAAGCATTTCCGGAAATCATGGAGTCCATCAAGTTATGGATTGATTTATTTCCCAAAAATGGATTGGGAATAGCATATCAGAAAGTTGAAGCTTTAATGAAACAGGGCATTCTTGATTTTAAAGAATTATTTAAGACTTTTTCCACTTCTTTTCCAACATTAGGTATGAGTGACCGTCAGGTTTATGAATATTATCAAACCTATTTAAACAAAATAAACAACGAAAAATGAATTATTCCCAAGCATTCCAGTTAGTCAATTTACTTGCCTTATTGACCTGGTTATTACTGATTTTTTTACCCCGTATGAAATATACCAAAAGAATCGCATTTGGCTTTACTATATTCGTATTATCTATAGTGTATTCATGGATGGTATTTTCAACCTTTCAGATGGATGATTTCAAAGAATTCAGTAGTTTACAAGGATTGATGTCTCTGTTTCAAAAGGAACAAGCCGTTTTATTGGGATGGATTCACTATTTGGCTTTTGACCTCATGGCAGGACTTTACATTTTAGAAAATGGACAAAAATCAAACATCAAGCATTTATTATTAATCCCTTGCTTAGGTTTTACCTTCATGTTTGGACCTGCTGGTTTGTTGATGTACCGAATCATCCGCTATTTTCACCAAAAGAATCTGCTGGATTATTAATTATTTCCAGGATTTATGTTTAGGATAAATCCTGTGTTATGAACATTCAGTAGTTTAATATTTTGATCATCCGCTAAATATTTACGGAGGCGAGAAATGAATACATCCATACTTTTTCTTGAAAAATAGTCGTCATTCCCCCAAATTTCATTTAATAAGAGAGATCTTTCCACTACTTGATTTGGCTTTTGGCATAACATGAGCAGAAGTTTTGACTCCATAGCAGTTAATCTTCTCTTTGCATTTTTGGAAGAAAGGATTCTTGTATTTTTATTAAAATGAAAATTTCCTAAAGAAATTGTGTGGGTAACAGTATCCGATTCTTTACTTGTCCTGTTTAAAATTGCTTTTATTCTCATAACAAGTTCTTCCTCATCAATCGGTTTTTTGATATAATCCTCGGCTCCTAAGTTAAATCCCTTTAACACATCTATTTTCAAAACCCTGGCCGTAAGAAATAAAAAAGGAATGGTTGGGTATTCATTTTTTATAAACTGCGCCAATTGGAAACCATCTAAATCAGGAAGGCCAACATCCAGAATAACCAGATCAGGCTTATTATTTTTCAAAAAAATCATTGCCTCATTTGCAGACTTTACCCAATCCATTTGAAAATACTTCAACGTCAGGTATTCTTTCAGCATATACCCCAAATTTTCATTGTCCTCAACCAATAAGACTTTATTATTCATATAGTTAGTCCTTTATTAATGGTAAAACGACCGTAAATTTACTCCCTTTTCCTACTTCAGAAAACAAGGATAATTTACCTTGATGAAGTTTAATAATTTTTTTACAATAGCTAAGTCCAAGTCCATATCCTTGCACATTTACTTTTTGTTTAATTCTATAAAACGGTTTAAAGATTAATTTTTGAAATTTATTTTCAATGCCCCAGCCATCATCTGTAATTTCAATATAGACCTCCTCAGACACATATCTGACAAGTAAGCTTATATTTACATTACCCGTTTTAAATTTCTTTGCATTTTCCAATAAATTAATGAAAACATTATAGATATAATGTTTGTCTGCAAAAATGGAGCGAACAGATTCCTCCCCATGATGCGAAAAAAAGACGGTGTTATCCTGGCTTATCTGCGTAGAAAAGTCTTTAATTAAATCATTAAAAAAGTCAGGGATATCTATTTTAACTTTCTCTAGATTGGGTAGTGAATTATCGGAGACCACCATTTCCAGTATTCTTTCAATTTGAATTTTAAGTTTATTATTTTCTGTTTTAATTATTTCTAGCGCCTCTGAGGTTTTCTCATTATGTTGATGATTATCCAGTATTTTAGATGCTATAGAAATAGTAAAAACAGGCGTTTTTAATTCATGCGTAAGGAAATTATAAAAATCTTGTTTTGATTTAGCCTGAAATTGCACTTTCTCATAAATAACGAAAGCGCCAATACCCCCTGCGAGCAAAAGGAAAGTAAAGATTAGTGCCGGCAGGTATATATTTTTCGACTCAATAAGAAAGTATTGGATCAAATTTTTATTCTGTAAGTGAAGGCTTAATGGACAGCTACATTGATAAGGCAGGTAGCCATCAAGAGGTATAGAAAAATCAGGAAGTTTGTTGGTTAGGTAATTTTTAGAACCTATAACCAACGAATTCTCCTTTGTATTATAGATCGCAAAAGCAAAATCTACTTTAACGCCAACTTTTTCAAATCTTTTTTTAAGAAAGCCTTCTAACTGATTGGCAGCTGCATTTAAATGAATTTTATTGGGCTTTTGACTGGCCGTTTTTTCTTTAAAGCCGGAAGCCATCAGAGAAGTTAAAGGGGTTTCCAAATAGAGGTATTTACCTATTAAGCTGAGCGTTTCAGTTATTTGAATGGCATACTTTGTATTTGCCAATTGCAGGCTTAAAATAAAAAACCTATATTGTACCAAACCGAGGCCAATCAAGCTAAATAAAATTAAACCAAAATAAATACGTTTCAACGAATTCAATATTATAGTTAATAAAAGTGGAAAGTAAGATCCAAAATAATACAAAAGCCATATAGCAGCAAAACATTAACCTTTCATTCGCTTTTAATCGCCTTTTATTCGTCCAAACAGAAATATATAATTGTGACCTTTGCTGCAATAAATTTACTTGAAAAAATGAAACAAATTTTTATATTCATTCTTTTGATAAACCTAACCTTGATTACGCTTCAGGGTCAGGGATGTGTGGCTATCCGAGGCGTAGGATCTTGTTTAAACCCTAACAGCCATGCAGAAACGGGGTTAAAAGGAGCATGGACCATTTCGGGAGATTTTCGCTATTTCAAATCTTTTCGACATTTCCGTGGCTTAGAAGAAGAGGCTGACAGAGTAGCAAATGGAACGGAAGTTATCAACCATACCAGTATTTTAAACATGGGTATTCAATATGGTTTAACAGAGCGACTTTTCTTTACCAGTGATATTCCTTATGTTATAAATACGAGATCTTCCTTATATGAACATGGCAGAAAAGAACGAAGAACTACTTTTTCAAGAGGTATCGGAGATCTTCGACTGGGACTAGGATACTGGTTAGTTGCTCCTGGAAGAAAAAAGCATGCATTGGCTGCAGGTTTCTCTATAAAATTACCCACTGGAAATTATCAGGCTTTAGATATATTTTATAATGTAGGTATCAATGGTAGTTCAGAAATTCGTCCGGTAGATCAATCCATACAACCTGGCGATGGAGGATTTGGAATTTCAATGGATTTTCAATATTACCAGGCAATATCTTCAGGAATTACCGGCTATCTAACAGGTTATTATCTTGCCAATCCGAGAGAAACAAATGGAGTTCGAACCTTCAGAGAAACGTTAAATCCTATTTTAAAAAATGAAGCCATCATGTCTGTATCAGACCAATATAGTTTCAGAGCGGGACTCATGACAGGCAGCAACAGCAAAGGAATTTCCGGATTATTGGGAGCGAGGTATGAAGGCGTTCCCGTTAAGGATATCCTTGGAGGAAGTTTAGGATTTAGAAGACCCGGAAGTATTTTATCCGTTGAACCGGGTATAAGTTATATGAAAGGCAATACAAACCTTCAATTAAGTGTACCTATTGCTGTGAGAAGAAACAGACCGCAAAGTGTAACAGATATAGAAACATCTGCACAAACGGGACAATTTAGAAACGGAGACGCTGCCTTTGCAGATTATCTCATCAATATTAGATACTCCTTGCAAATCAGCAAAAAGAAATAAATCGTTGTTAAAATATGGGTTGTCCTCCAACTTAAAAGATCATTCCAAAACAGTCTTTTACTTTGGAGGACAACTATTTAATTTTACTTTAATTCAGCCAATAATAATTTAACAGCCTCCTCTAATTGCTGGTCTCTACCTGTAGAAACCTTTTCATAATCGTTCCAAACGGCAACATCTGGATAAGTCTGTGCATTTTCGAGATATTTGCCATTCATACCTTTGACACCCAGGGAAGGCACACCCCATCGAATCGAATTATCTTGCAATACTTCCCATCCAGCAAAAGTACAAGTACCGGGGATGGGTTGACCCACTAATTTACCCAGGTTCAGATCTTTAATCATGTAGGCATAGCAATGTCCATCGGAGTAATTAGCTTCATTTGCCAATGATATAATAGGTTTTGTCCATCTAAAATTAGGTTCAAAACCAGCGCTTCTATTATCAACGGCATAATCCATAAATTTTTTTCCTGAAAAGAAAGTAGCCAAATCTGCAACTAGGTCACCTCCTCCATTAAAGCGGGTATCTACAACGAGGCCACTTTTATTAAAAAACTTACCCATTGTTTCCTCAAAAACAGATCTATAAACACCGTCGTTCATACCAGGTATATGGATATAGCCCAATTTACCTCCCGATAACCTATCCACTTCATCTTGATTTTTTTTCACCCATCTTTTGTAAAGCAAGCGACTTTCATCGGACGGACTCATTGGCTGGATGACTAATTCTCTTGATTTTCCTGAATCTTGTATCGCGATAAGCACATTTTTACTTGCTTTTCTATTCAGGAAAGCTGCCAGGTCCTGTTCTTTATTAAAGAGGAGACCATCGATACTTGTGATAACAGCACCAGGAGAAATGTTTAGCGCAGCTTTATCAAGAGGTCCACCCACGATTATTTCCTTTATTTTCCAACCATTCCCTTCAAAAGAAGGATCAAAGAATGCACCTAATGAAGCCGTTTCATCATCTTGAGGATTAGAAGAAAAGTATCTGGCACCGCTATGAGAAATATTTAATTCCCCTAATAATTCAGAGAGAAGTTCTGCAAATTCGTGTCCATTAGAAACATGGGGAAGATATTTTAAATAATCCATTTTATATTCATTCCAGGGTACGCCATGAAAAGATTCGGTATAAAAGGTACGTTCTGTTTTGGAACAAACATGATGGAACATAGCTAAACGTTCAGCGGCGACTTGGAGTACCATTTCACCTTGAATGGAAATGGGTTCTTGTTTTCCTGATTCCGGATTAATTTTCATCAGCGAACCTGAGGCATTCGAGAAAATATTTTTAAAATCTTTATCCCATAATAAATTTCCACCTGAAGCATTAAGATTGGAAACAATTTTTGATTCTTTAGTTCTCAGATTTAGTGACCAAAGATTAAAACCCTTTTCGTATCTGGCCAGGTAATAAAGTGTTTCACCGTCTTTACTAACGACGGCATCGGAAATTGAAGTTGAATTTAAGGTCCATTTAACCTTCCTGGAATCTAAATTTTCCCAATCGATATTAAGAATATTCAACGAATCCTTTTTAGCAGTAGAATCTTTTTTAATTTTTTTGTCTGCCATTTCCTTAGCCAGCGCAAACTCCTCCTTAGACAACCTATATTTATCGAAGGCCTCTTTTGTTAAATAGAGTGCATAAATATCAAGCTGACTATTACCACTTTGGGCTACAGATTTAAGACCATCTCTATTACTAAACCAAAAAATAGCTTCTCCGGCGAGCGCCCATTTAGCATTATAATCTTGAAAGCCACTTTCTGTCATATTGATTGGTTTTGATTTCCCGTCGGCGGCGACCAGTCCAATTTCACCAACTGCAGAACCAGGCACACTATAATCAAAGATCAGCCATTTATTATCCGGACTCCAGGCAAAATACTGATCATTTTCACCCATAGCGAAGAGGTGATCCTGGCCTAAAAGGGTTCTAAACTGTCCACTTTCTTTATTCCAGATTTTCAAGGTCATTCTATTTTCAATAAAGGCAAGTTCTTTACCGTCTGGGGAAAATAGAGGCTGGTAACAATTATTTGAATTAACAAATAATAATTTTTCCGAAAGCAAGGTAGAGGAAGAAAAATAAAGTTCTTCTGTTCTTACTCTTGAAGTTTGAAAAATCTGCCATTTATTTCCTCTTTCAGAAGCATAAACAATCGATTTACCATCGGGAGAGAAACTTACAGAAACCTCTTGTTCGGGTGTTTTTGTAATTTGTTTTGTCATACCCCCTTCTACAGAAGACACAAAAACCTCTCCTCTGTAAATATAAGCAACTTCCTTTGCATCGGGCGATACGGCTAAACCGCGAACTCCACCTTTAACAGAAAGAATTTGCTCATTATTTTTTCTATTTTCATTCGAAATTTTAACGTCCACTAATTTTGGGGATCCACCATCTTTCGAGGTATAAATACTTCCATCGAAGCCGAAGCAAAGGACACCTGCATTTGATTGTGAAAGGAATCGAACCGGATGTTTTGTAAATTTTGTTACCTGCTCCATTTTTGTCGGGTTATCCAGACTTAATTTACATACATTGAAAGTTCCAAACTGTTCACTTAGGTAATAAACAGATTTGCCATCAGATGAAAAAAGTGGATTTCTATCTTCTCCTGGGAAGGAAGTTAATTTTGTGTGCTTATTTAATTTTTGGTTAAATAGCCAAATATCTCTGGCTATAGCAGAGACGTGATGTTTTCTCCAAGTATTTTCCCCTCCTTTTTTGTCATGATAGACCCAAAGATTTCCATTTTTATGTAAGGAAATATCTTCAGCGGGTGTTGTCAAAACTATTTGAACCTGACCACCATTGACTGGAACCTGATAAACTTCAGGTTGTGAACTGGCAGGGAACTGTCTGTTTTCAGCCAAGTCATTTTGGGAAGAACCAAAGATGATGTGTTTATTATCTGCTGTAAAGGTATAAGGATAATCGGGTGCTGAATGATAGGTAATTCTTTTGGGCGTTCCTCCATTTACAGAAATTGAAAAAATATCAAAATTCCCATATCTGTCTGAGGAAAATGCGATAGTTTTGCTATCATTAGACCACACAGGCATAAAGTCATGTGCCTCATGAAAAGTAAGAGGCGTAGCTTCTCCACCGGTTGAAGGAACAAGCCAAAGGTCTCCTTTATAGGTAAATACAATTGAATTTCCATCAGGAGAAATAGAAGGATATCTCAACCAAGAAGGACTATTCTGAGCCAGTGAAGCAAACCAAAGTGAGCAAAAAACAAAGAAAGCGGGAAAGAATTTCATACAAATTTACGTTTATCTGAACAATAATAGGTTAAAGTTACTTATTTACATAAACCCTTAACCTCATAGGAAATAATTACGTCGAAAAAAGTTACATTTATGATTATGAAATGGATAGCGACTTTTATTATTTTTTTCAGTTATTCCTTTGGATTCAGTCAAAAGCTGATTGTTTCCGATGAAATCCCTTTGCGAAGTGAAGTGAAATATGATATATTGGGTGAAATAAAGGGAAATGCATTGATGATGAGTACTATAGGTCTCAAATATGAGGTTGCTGGCTTTGATGAAACAATGAGAAACACCTGGACCAAAGAGTTAAATTTCGAAAAAAAGCAAATCAGTATTTTGGGCTATAATGTCAGGGAAAATGATTTCACTCTCATTTATCAGGTTAGACAACAAGGAGACACCTATATCCGCGCCAACAGATACGATCCTTCCGCCAATTTAAAAGACACAAGCACGCTGCTTAATATGGGATTCGTTGTATTTTTTCCTGAATATGAAATGGTCCTATCTGAAGATAAGAACAAGGTATTATTTTATGCTATAGATAAAGGAAATGAATTACATGCATTTGTACTCGACAATCAATCTATGGACTTACTCTGGGAGAAAAGAATTGTCATAGACAATTACAGTAATTTTGAAAATCCAATTTCTGTTTCTGTTGATAATGAAGGAAATATGTATTCTTTCATACAAGAAAGTGTATATAAACAGCGAAGAGAAGAAGGGCATTTTAGATTAATCATATATGGAAAAGGGCATTCAGGTCCTAAAATATCGACCATACATTTAGGTGAAAAGATTGTTTATGATGCGCGTTTTATTTTTGATAATCTGAATAAAAAATTAATTGCATCTGGATTCTATTATAACAGAAATCCAGAAAAAGCAGAAGGATATTTTTTAGTAAACCTTAGTCCGGATGGAAATCTGGAGAAGGCAAAACTTCAGCCATTTAATGACAGATTTGTATCTGATCTAGAGGGTAAAGATTCCCGCAATAACAAAGGTATCATGAATATCAGTATTTCAGACCTTATATTAAGGCGAGATGGTGGAGTATTGATCGTTGGCGAAGAGTCTCAGGACATGGAAAGGAGAATAAGTAATATGAACAGGATGATGTATGATAATTTTAGTCGAAGCATTGTAGATTATTATTATAATGATATTTTTATCATTGCTGTCAATCCAGGGGGCGAATTTCACTGGCAATCCGTTCTTTACAAAAAACAATATTCCCAAGACGACATGGGTGCATTTTCCTCCTTTTTTATTTTCAGAACACCTGAAAAATTGCATTTACTGTTTAATGATGAAATAAAATATGAAAACACGGTAAGTGAATATTTATTAAGAGGCGATGGAAAATCAGAGAGAAAGAGTATTTTAAGTACTGAGAATCAAAAAATAAGGCTTCGTTTTAAAGATGCTTTGCAAGTAAGTGCCAATCGAATCATTATACCCAGTGAACGAAGGGGAAGACTTCGATTAGCCAGGTTAGAATTTTAATTTATTACCCAAACAAATAACAGATGCTTAACGAGAAGCAAATTATTGAAGCTGCCTGGGATAACAGGGAGCTTTTAAAAGAAAACAATACCAAGGAAGCTATTTTATCCGTTATCGATCAATTAGATAAAGGAAAATTGCGTGTTGCAGAACCTGGTGAAACTGGAGAATGGCAAGTAAATGAGTGGATTAAAAAAGCCGTTGTATTATATTTCCCCATTAGTGAGATGGAAACTATTGAAGTAGGTCCTTTTGAGTTTCACGACAAAATACCCCTAAAAAGAGGGTATGCCGCTCAAGGTGTCCGTGTGGTTCCTCACGCCATTGCCAGACACGGATCCTTCCTGGAGAAAGGAGTTATTTTAATGCCTTCTTATGTAAATATTGGCGCGTGGGTTGGAAGCGGAACCATGGTTGACACCTGGGCAACGGTTGGTTCCTGTGCTCAAATAGGAAGAAATGTCCATTTAAGTGGTGGCGTTGGCATCGGTGGGGTATTAGAACCTCTTCAGGCAACCCCAACGATTATTGAAGATGATTGCTTTATTGGCTCCCGTTGCATTGTTGTTGAGGGGGTAAGGGTTGGAAAAGAAGCCGTATTAGGTGCAAATGTGGTCTTAACCAAAAGTACACATATTATAGACGTAACAAGCTCAGAACCAATAACTCATAAGGGGTTTGTACCTCCGGGATCAGTAGTGATTCCTGGTAGCTACACTAAATCATTCCCAGCTGGACAATACCAGGTTCCAGCGGCTTTAATCATTGGGAAAAGAAAAGAATCTACTGATAAAAAAGTTTCCTTAAACGATGCTTTAAGGGAACATAATGTAGCTGTTTAATTCCCATTTCATGAAATTTTTAATTGTTGGACTTGGAAACAAGGGAGCTGAGTATGCTGAAACAAGGCATAATATTGGTTTCAAGGTGGTAGATGAATTGGCCAAAGAAGCCGGCGTTTCATTTCAAAATGAAACGCTGGCACATATTGCCAAAATAAAATACAAAGGGAAACAACTCATTTTAGTTAAGCCGACTACGTATATGAATTTAAGTGGCAAGGCTGTTAATTACTGGATGCAAAAAGAAAAAATTGAAAAGGCTCATTTACTTGTCATTTTAGATGATTTAAATTTTGATTTTGGAACAGTGCGATTAAAACCCAGGGGTAGTGACGGTGGGCACAATGGGTTAAAGGATATTCAGGCCATTCTGAATACAACAGAATATCCGAGACTTAGGATTGGCATAAGTCGTCCTGACCAAAAAGGAGTTCAGGTTGATTATGTGCTTGGTGAATGGAGTGAAGAAGAAAAAAAGACCTTAGACTCCATTATATCCAAAAGCTGCGATGCTACAAAAAGGTTCGTGTCTCTTGGAATTAGTCTGGCTATGAATGAAGTAAATAAATAGCTTATTTTTTACATTGGCTCAACAAATCCTGAATTGCTTCAGACAATAAATCCTCCCCAACATTTGGTTTATAGGAGGGTAAACCTGTTGTTTTTTCTGCTTTATCGATGGTATCTGCCAATCTAAATTGATTTTGAGAAACAGTAACCCCCCTATTTGCCTCTTGTAATTGATCGGCTAAATAAATCTGTTCAGTTTGACCTGGAGTAGGTATAAAAATGGCTTTTTTCCCAAAAAAAGCGAGATCCATTAAGGTACTATAACCAGCTCTACAAAGAATAATTTGGCTATTTGCAATTAACCTGGAAAGTTCATCTGCTTGCAGATAAGAGAATATTTGAAGATTTCCAACCTTAGTAGCGGGAGAATCAGCTTTATTTGGAAGACCCTGAACAAGAGCAAAATTTCCCTCTAACTCCCCCACCTGATTTCTAATTTTAGATTCCAGATAAGAACGCTGGGGTTCTGGTCCTGAAAGTAAAAACAGTACTTTATAAATCGGATCTGAATTTAATTCCTGGGGAAACAACCTACTTAATGGTCCTATAAATCTGGCGTTTTGAATAACTGGATGAGCCAATTTACCCGCCAGAGAGGAAGATTCATCGGGCATATCAGGAATCCAACAAGCATTAAATTGATTTATCAGATGAAGAACATATTTCTGAACCCTTTTTTCAACAGAGGGTATAGGAAATATCGGATAAACCTGGTGTGTAATCAGAATGGAAGGAATATCGGGATGGAAGCAACCATACCGATTATCCGAAATAATAGCTTTAATTTTATTTTGTTTCAATAGCAATTTCACCAATTGTTGTTCCTTAATAAAGGTCGAAAGAAGCTGGGGTAATTTTAGCGCGACATTCCAGAGCATATTTTCTTTGGGATATCGCATATTAAATGCTGGAAATTCAACAAAAGGCAGATTAGGAAACTCCAGTCGCAATACTTTAAGAGAATCGCCGCAACCACCAAGAAGTACAGGCTGGTTTAGGTTTAATAAATGACGAATAACAGGAATACATCGGGTAGCATGACCCAGTCCCCAATCTAAAGGAGTCACCAAAATAGCTGGTTCCTTATTCTCAGTAAACAAATTACTTTTTAAAACTGTATCATTCTTATAAAAGACCGTCATATATTTAACAAATTTGAACTTTTAAAAGAACAAAATTGGTGGCAAAATATTAACTTGTTGTAAATATGTTATTAAATTATCCTTAAATAATGAAAAAACCAAAAACAGACCTTGTTACTATTCTAACTATATTGATTAGTATCTTTATAAGTTCTTGTAAAACAGGATGTGGATGTCCAATGAACTGACAAAATCAAGAATTCAGCCTAATTTGATCATTATTTTCATCAAAGAATTTATACCCTGAAATATGTTGTTCATTGGAAGGAGTAATACGAATCCACTTAAAGTGGTGAAGTGACCATTTCATTTGTTTGCTTATGAAGCCCTTTTTAAGATAAGCATCAATATAAGGGTGTGTTACGATTGTAATTTTTGCTGATGGTCTGGATTGAAAAATAAAATTTAAATCTCGTTCAATATCATCTACAATAAGAATAGAAGGATTTATTTTACCCGTACCATTACAGGTAGGACATACCTCTGTGGTATCTATTTTAACTTCAGGTCGAACGCGTTGGCGGGTAATTTGCATTAAGCCAAATTTACTTAAAGGCAAAATCGTATGTTGTGCTCTGTCTTTTTTCATTGCTGCACGCATAACGCTTAGCAAGTCCTTTTTAAATTCCGCATTTTTCATGTCGATAAAATCGACAATAATGATTCCACCAATATCCCTCAACCTCAATTGCCTGGCGATTTCCGCAGCAGCTTCCACATTTACTCTCATAATGGCTTCATCTGCATTTTGGGAGCTCATTTTATGACCGCTATTAACATCGATAACATGCATGGCTTCCGTATGTTCTATCACCAGATAGGCACCACTTGGAAGGGAAGCTGTTTTTCCAAAGGAAGATTTAATTTGCTTGATAATGCCCATGGACTCAAAAATGGGACTATTACCTTTATACAATTGAACGATACCAACCTGATCGGGAGCAATGGTAGCCAGATAATTCCTTATACTTTGATATAGGTCTTTATCGTCGACTAAAATTTTATTAAAAGAATCACTGAGAAGATCTCTAAGGATACTTGAAGTTTTATCAAGCTCGCTAAGTAATTTCAAAGGAGCAGCACCTTTATGGAGGGAAGAAAACAAATCATTCCATTTAGCCATCATAAAGCCGAGTTCCTCATGCAGATCAGCCACCAATTTACCTTCAGCAGCTGTTCGAACGATAATCCCAAAATTTTTAGGTTTTATACTTTCAATTAGCAGTTTTAATCTTTTTCTTTCTTCATTATTGGCAATTTTTTTAGAAACGGCCACGACATCAGAAAATGGAGTAAGGACAAGAAATCTACCTGGGATAGTAATTTCACAACTAAGTCGTGGACCTTTGGTAGAAATGGGTTCTTTTAGAACCTGAACGAGGATTAAATCACGTTTAGCAAGTACCTGGTCTATTCTTCCTGTTTTCAATATTTCAGGATCCAAAACGAAGTTATCTAAGCCAGGGGTATTTTGGCTGCCGTTAACGGCATTTTGAGTAAATCTAATTAAAGATTTAAGTTTGGGACCTAAGTCAGTATAATGTAAAAAAGCGTCCTTATTATGACCTATTTCAATAAAAGCAGCATTTAAGCCGGGCATTAATTTTTTAACACTCCCCAAAAATATATCCCCCACAGTAAAGTTATTATTAACTTTTTGCGAATGAATTTCTACGAGATGTGCATTTTCAATCAATGCGATTTCCACTTCTGTTGAAGTCGAGGAAATGACAAGTTCTTTTTCCACAAGAAAATAATTTAGAAGAAGGCAAGCGAAGGAATGTTCCTATACAAACAAGAATAGGGTTATGATTAAGCGAATTATCTACGATAAAAAGCAGACAATTCGCTTAATTAACCACTGATGGTAGTGGAAACAAAAATACATTCCCTATAGCCCCTAAAGCAGGACTAAATACTATCTATTTTTTTTCTTATGACGATTTTTGCGTAATCTTTTTTTTCTTTTGTGAGAAGCAATTTTATGTCTTTTACGCTTTTTTCCACATGGCATAATATTCTTTTTTTAAGAGTTTAAAAATTATTTTATTGAATTCCGACATTTATCTGCGGCCATGTTGGCCAGATCAGATTTTGAAGTTTCACGATAGGCCCTTTCAAGTAAGCAATAAATTTGAGGTTGAGCATCATCAAGTTCCAAAGATTTCTCCAATCTTTCGACAGCCTTTTCAAATTGTCCTGTCTGAATCGCTAAGCGACCCAAATGAAAAAGAATTCTGGCATTATCTGGATAGTTGTTATTCAATTCCAGCAACATTTTTACACCTTTCATTGGATTATCCTGAGGTGGAACATCCGTTAACACAAGAGCCAGATTGAGTTTGTTGGTCCATTCATCTGGAGCAAGAGAAATTGCATTTTCAAAAGAAGTAACGGCATGATTAGCAGCGAATTCTCTAACTTTAGCATCTTCTTTTTGAGGAATTGCCTGACCAAAAGTAGTACCGGCAATAGACCATGCTTCAGCAGAAGGAAACCACTCAGCGACCATTTCAGCATAAGACCCAGCAACGGCTGGATGACCTAAATCAAACCATTTTGCAGAAAGCTTTCGGGCAATTTCTGCTTTTTTATTCAGATCAGTATTTTTATCTAAATCCTTATTTAGATTTTCGAGGAGAAGCAAATCGGTAGAACCAAGTTCTTTTTTTGCATACATTTCTAACACTTCGCGTGTAGTATTTTCTACAACCAGGGATCTTGTTTTGGCAATTTCTTTAACATCGGCAGCTTTTGTTTCGCAACCAATATACATTGTTAGGAGTAATAAGAACGACAAAAACAAAACAAGATAATGAACTTTATGCATAGTGCTGGAAAGGATACTAAAAATGATTAATCTTCCATATCCTCATCGGAAGGCAATGAGGTTACATTATTTTTAACTTGCTCAACAAAAACCTTTGCTGGTTTAAATGCCGGGATGAAATGTTCTGGAATTTCGATTGCAACATTGCGTTTAATATGTCTGCCTATTTTCTTAGCTCTTTTTTTGATAATAAAGCTACCAAAGCCACGAATATAAACATTCTCACCTTCTGCCAGTGAAATCTTAACTTCTTTAAAGAAAGCTTCCATTGCGACCAAAACATCTACTTTTGGAACGCCTGTCTTTTCAGAAACGGAAACTACCAAATCTGCTTTTCTCATTGATATCTGTTGGTTTTGAAAGGATTGTGAAAAAAATATTTTTTTAATTGAGAGGCAAAGGTCGTATTTATTTCCCAATTATTTAAGGAAAAGTAATAATATTTTAAATAAAAATATAGTTTAAATAAAATCCTTGGAATTGTAATTAAATTAATATCTACTTCTATTATTTCTTACCTTAGCCCTTTTATTTTGATTTTAATTAAAAACAAATAAATAGCGTATGTTACTATCAATGACTGGATTTGGCCGGACAAAACATTCTTGGCAACATAAAACCATCATTGTTGAGATTAGATCTCTCAATAGTAAAACATTTGATTTACGGACTAAGACGCCACAAAATTATAGAAACAAAGAAGCCGATATCAGGAAGATACTGAGCGAAAAGTTTGAAAGAGGCAAAATAGATTTGATTTTAGAAATACAATCAGAGTCAGAAGAACCTCAAAATCTTATAAACAAAATCCTTTTTGAAAAATATTACCGAGAATTACTCCAGCTCAAAAATGATTTAGGATTAGGGGAGGTTGATTTATTTCAATCTATTTTACGTTTACCTAATATTGTAGAAACAGGAGAAGAAGAATTTTCAGAGGAAGAATGGGAGGAAGTATTAAGCACTGTTAACCATTGCATGGAGGAATTAAATGGGTACCGGGAAAAAGAAGGACAGTCCATTGAAACAGACATGAAACTTAGAATTCAACATATTCAGGAATCGCTTGCAAAAGTTCCCTTTTTTGAACCAGAGCGTATTCAGAGGGTAAAGGACAGATTAAGAGAAAACCTTGCCTTATATGAAGGTCGGGAAAAAGTAGATGAGAATCGGTTTGAACAGGAAATTATATACTTTTTAGAAAAAATGGATATTACAGAAGAAAAACTAAGGCTCGCCCAAAATTGCACTTACTTTTTAGATGAATTATCAAAGCCTGAAAAATCAAAAGGACGAAAACTAGGATTTATTTCTCAGGAAATAGGAAGGGAAATAAATACGCTTGGGGCTAAAGCCAATCATGCGGACATACAAAAACTTGTTATTTCCATGAAAGATGAATTAGAAAAAATTAAAGAACAGGTAGCCAATGTCCTTTGAAAGCCAACATTCAGATTATTCTGGGCCAGTCATTATCATTACAGCTCCATCCGGATCTGGAAAAACTACTTTAGTTAAATATCTTTTAGCTACATTTCCTCAATTAAATTTTTCCATTTCAGCGACTACCAGAGCACAAAGACCTACGGAAATAGATGGAAAAGATTATCATTTCATATCTGTTGATCATTTTTTTGCATTCAGAGATCAAGGATTATTAGTTGAATGGGAAGAAGTTTATCCTGGTCAATTTTATGGTACATTATATTCTGAACTTACTAAAATATGGGAAAAAGGTAATATTGTGTTATTCGATGTGGATGTGCAGGGAGCCATTGAATTGAAAAATAAATTTAAGCATCAATCCTTATCTATTTTCATCAAAGCACCTTCCATTGAAATTTTAGGGGAAAGGCTTAAACAGAGATCTACAGAAACGGAAGAAAGTCTACAAAAGAGAATTTTAAAGGCGGAACTTGAAACCAGTTACGCAAGTTCTTTTGAACATATCCTGGTTAATGACCGTTTAGCAGATGCACAGAAACAGATTACAAACATAGTGAATCATTTTTTGACCCAGTTAAATAGTACATGGAAACACGTTGTAACCAACCCTTAGTCATAATCCGTGTTGATACTTTCTATCAGGAAAAGTATTCAGCACCTACGGAAGGCAAATATGTGCATGCTTATAGAATTACCATTGAAAACAAAAGTGAATTTCCCATAAAACTCCTTAAGAGGTCGTGGAAAATCATGGAAGGAAATGGATTAATCAAGAAAATAAAGGGGGAGGGTGTTTTAGGCCAACAACCTATTATAAAGCCCTCAGGAACCTTTCAATACATTAGCTGGTCATCTATGACCAATAATTTTGGCAAAATGGAAGGGTTGTATTATATGTTAAACACCTCAACGGATGAATATTTCAATGTTAAAATACCCATGTTTTTACTGGTTGCACCAGATTTATTAAATTAAAAAAGCCGATAGTATTGTTAACCATCGGCTTTTTTAATTTAAAATCTGATTAGAATCAAGGAATTAATTCTTTTTAGCTGCGTCAAAAATTCCTTTCATAGGAACATCAACAACAACTTCAGAGCGACGGTTTACTGCTTTTCCAGCCTTGTCGCTATTTGCTGACTTAGGCATTGATTCCCCACGACCAACAGCTGCAACTTGATTAGGATTTACGCCATTTTTAACCAATTCACGAACGATTGCAAGTGAACGTAAAGTCGAAAGTTGCCAATTGTCCTGAAGTGCAGAACCAGGATTAACTTTTGCGTTATCCGTATGGCCCTCAATTAAAAGCTTCAAATTTGGATTTTTCTTTACAGATTCCGCCAAACCTTTGATAGCATCGCGTTCTGCGCGTGTCAATCTGTATGAACCACTTTTGTAATTCACAGGACTTGTCACAACATAGAGACGGCCATCTCTTTCTTCCAGTTTTAAACCACTTCCTTCATAAGAAGCAAACACACCATTAATTTCGGCTTTCACCTTTTCTAATTCTGCAGATGTCATATTCAGTTTCTCCTGAACTTTTGCAATCTGGCTCTTAGTGTTGTTCAATTCTGTTTTGATGGAACCGATTTCACCATTCATACGAGTCTTTTCAGACTCGAATTGAGCAGCAAGGGCATTCTTATCTTCTTCAAGCTTTTTAAGCTTATTTTGAGTGTCCGCCAAAGCTGCATCTGATGCTGATTTGCCGGTTACTAAATCATCATATTTCTTTTTTGAAACACAAGACTGGAAAGATCCCAAAGCAAAAGCAACGATAAGCAGGTAAGTTAAAAAACGCATGTGATTACTATTTTAAAATTTCATAAATGCCAGACAAACTCCAAGCAATTTATATTTTTAAATCACTTAGAATTTTTTTGTTCCAATGCAAAAGAAAGAATAATTATACAAATAAACAAAGATTTTAACCTAAATTAAATAAACTAAATTTGGCATTAAATAGTATCTCTTATCTTAAATCGATTAAAACCCTTATATTTGATTTCATTAATGGTTTTTTTAACCTAAAATTTTTAACCATAAGTTTTACCCGTTAAATGGAATATCCAATTATAACTGAAGGAAAATATCACTTCGTTGAGACTAAAGGTCAAGGAGAATCCCTTGTATTATTGCATGGTTTATTTGGAACTTTAGATAATTTTCAATATCTGTTAAGAGATTTTGGTAAATCTCATAATGTTATCGCACCTATTATGCCTGTTTTTGAGTTACCTCTAAGACATGTATCTGTGGCAGGGCTCGTTGACTTTTTGGTTGAATTTGTTGCGTTTAAAAAATTAACTAAATTTCATATTTTGGGTAACTCTCTTGGTGGACATATTGCCCTTTTGTATGCCCTTAAAGAGCCAAATCATATTTCTTCTATCATTTTAACAGGAAGCTCCGGTTTGTATGAAAAGGCGATGGGAACTACTTTTCCACGACGTGAAGACAAAGAATACATTAGAAAAAAAATACAATCTACCTTTTATGATCCTGCTTCTGCTTCAGATGCTATGATAGACGAAGTATTTGCGGCAGTAAATGATCGGGGTAAAGTCATTCGTGCCATTTCCATGGCAAAATCAGCTCTTAGACATAATCTGGCTGATAAACTTGGAGAAATTAAAATTCCGACGCTGCTCATCTGGGGAAAACAGGATGCGATTACCCCTCCATTTGTAGGTGAAAAATTCAAAGAGTTAATGACTGAATCAACCTTATTTTTTATTGACAAATGTGGACATGCTCCAATGTTAGAAAAACCTGTTGAATTTAATAAATACCTGACGGATTTCCTGAATAAGCTGGCACTTTCCCGTGGGTAAAAACCAGTCGTCGTTATGCGTTTTATTTTTTTTATTACTCTTTCTTTTTTACTAATCTCTTGTTTTTCAAACAAAAAAAGTAATCCGGTTACTTTCGAACCCGTTGAATTTAGAGAATTAGATACCCTTACTGTAGATGCTCCAAAACCTTCGGCTCTGAAAAGTTCTGAAGATTTTGTACTCCCTTTGTACCAAGCTGCCGTTGAAAGGAAAGTTGATTTATTACATACCTTGCTGTCTCTAAACTTTGACTGGGAAAATGAGAAAGTGACTGGAAGTGCAACGCTGCATCTAAAACCCTATTTTGATACCATTCAAATGGTCACTTTAGATGCCAAACAACTTGATATCTCAGAAATTCAACTTCAAGTTAAAAATCAAACTACTCCCATTCTTTTTGAAAATACTGGAAATCAACTTTATCTTTATTTAGGCAGAACTTTTACAAGAAATGAAGATTTTAAAGTACTAATTACCTACGAGGCCAACCCCTCCGCAACAGGAGGAAGTGCCGCTATTACCTCAAATAAAGGTTTGTTTTTTATTAATCCCAGAGGAATAGAAGCAGACAAACCCAAACAGATCTGGACTCAAGGTGAAACCAACTGGAATTCAAGGTGGTACCCAACCATAGATCATCCTAATGAAAGGGCCACTCAAGAAATAAATTTGACGGTTGATTCAAATTATGTTACCCTTTCCAACGGCAAATTAGTCTCATCTCAATGGTCAGGAAACGGGCTAAGAACAGACCGATGGGTTATGGATCAGCCACATGCCCCTTATTTAACTATGATAGCCATAGGAAAGTATGCGGTAGCTAAAGAATATTGGAATAAAATAGAACTTTCCTATTATGTTGAGCCAAAATATGAAGCTCACGCAAAAAATATTTTTCCTCATACCAAAGAAATGATGGAATTTTTTTCTAATCTACTGGATTACCCCTATCCCTGGTCAAAATATGCACAAATTGTGGTGAGGGATTATGTTTCGGGGGCAATGGAAAATACAACAGCCTCCGTATTTGGGGAATTTATGCAAAAAACAAGCCGGGAATTAATTGATGTTAAAGATAATGAGAAAACGGTAGCCCATGAACTTTTTCACCATTGGTTTGGCGATTTAGTTACCTGTGAAAGTTGGTCTAACCTCACCCTAAATGAAGGCTTTGCCAATTACAGCGAATATTTATGGTTTGAATATAAATATGGTAAAGAAGAAGCTGATTTCCACTTAATGAATGAATGGCAAGGTTATTTTTCTGATGTTTCTACCAATCTTCATCCCTTAATCCATTTTCAATATCAGGATAACGAAGAAATGTTTGATGCACACAGTTATAATAAAGGAGGAAGTGTATTGCATGTTTTAAGAAATTATCTGGGTGATGAGGCTTTTTTCAAAAGCTTAAACCGTTATCTGAATAGAAATGCATTTCAAGCCGTGGAAACCCACCATCTTCGCTTAGCCTTTGAAGAAATCACAGGAAAAGATTTAAACTGGTTTTTTAATCAATGGTATTTTGAAAAAGGTCACCCCGATTTAAATATAGATTATCAATATGATTCTTCTTTAAAACAATTAACTGTAAAGGTTACACAAACTCAGCACCCAGACAGGATGCTTCCTATCTTTATTTTACCGACTTCCATAGGCATTCAAATCGGAGATTCTTTGCATATTAAAAAGATACTGGTAAACAAACGTACTCAGGATTTCGTTTTTCCTTTATCAACAGTACCTGATTGGGTATCATTTGATCCACAAAGAGTTTTACCAGCTGAAATAAAAGATAATAAAACAAGCAAAGATTTGGTGAATCAGTTTAAATATTCTCCCTCTGTCATTGATAGAATGGATGTTTTAAGCCGGCTTTCTGAAAAATCAGATGCATCAGTTGAAGATATCTATCCCATGGCCCTTTCTGATTCATTCTGGGCAATTCGAAAAAAAGCACTCGTTTCTTTACCTGAAGAGAAGCAAGAAAATCTTATTCCTACTATAATCAACCTGGCAACGAATGATCCTCACAGTGAAGTCAGATCTGCTGCTATTGAAATATTATTGAACTGGGACGAGCCTGCCATTGAAGAAATTGCTTTAAAAGTAATTGACACTGATTCTTCTTATTTGACGATAGCCACTGCTTTACAAGTATTATTTCAAAAAAACAATCCTCAAACCTCTGTTTACACGCAAAAACTGGAGACAGAAAATCATCCAGCCATATTAAACGCGGTGGGAATGATATATGCCAACCAAAAAGTATCTGGTAAATTATCGTTTTTCAAAGAAGGTTTGAACAAAATAAGTGATTTTGAAATACTTGCATTTTATGAGGCTTTTCTAATGTATGGCTTGTACACTGGACCTGAAAACACAGCTGAAGTAATCAATGAATTGCGCAAAATAATCTTAGACCTCAACTCGTTACCATGGAAGCGGTTAGGTGGAATGGCAACGTTGAATAATCTCAGAAATTTGTACCGGGAAGAAGCTAATAAAACAAAGAATACCCTTGAGAAAGAAGCCTTAGAAAAAAAGGTAACTGAAATATCCGGATGGATGGAAGAGGTTATAAATAAAGAGCAAGTAACTGAACTTAAAAATATTTACCCCCAACTTCAATTAGTTGAAAAAGAATAAATAAATGAATACATCGAGCCAGGAACAATATGAAATACTGATTAACAAACTAGATCAGTTTATCCGAAAATTTTATTTGAATCAACTGCTAAAAGGATCTCTGTATAGTGTCGGATTAATCTTAGTTCTTTTTTTAGCAATTAATTCCCTTGAGTATTATTTTTACTTTCCGACACTGGTAAGAAAAGCACTTTTCTTTTCTTTCCTAGGTATTTCCGGTGTCTCTTTATTTAAGTGGGTCATAGTTCCATCTGCTAAGTATTTCCGGTTAGGAGAATTAATTTCTCATGAGCAAGCTGCTCATATTATAGGGAGTCACTTCAATGATGTGGGGGATAAATTACTTAATATTTTACAATTAAGACAATTAGCCACTCATGTAGAAAATCCAGATTTAATATTGGCAGGCATAGATCAAAAGGCGTCTGAAATCAAGTTGGTTCCTTTCAAGTCGGCTATCAATCTAAACCAAAACCGTCGATATTTAAGATATGCTTTACCCCCCTTATTATTACTTTTAATTTTATTATTTGCAGCTCCAAGTCTTCTTATAGACTCCACGGAGCGGTTAATTTATAATGGTAAGGAATTTATTAAGCCTTCTCCATTTCAATTTCTTATAGGTAACGAAAAATTAGAAGTTTTACAAAACAATGATTATGTTTTAAATATAAAAGTAGAAGGAAGCCAACTTCCGGCAGAAGCATTTATAGAAATAGGTGGATACCCCTACCGACTTAAAAAAGAGGGTCCTGACCAGTTTTCCTATCAATTCAAAAATGTGGCAGAAACCACCCGATTCAGGATAACGGGTGCGGAAGTCAAATCACCCTCTTTTACCTTGAATGTTTTATCAAAGCCCGCCATTCAGGGTTTTGAAATAAAGTTAGATTATCCTGCATATACAAGCAGAAAGGATGAAACTATTCAAAACACAGGCGATATAGTTGTTCCTCAGGGTACAATCATTGATTGGATTTTTGACGCAAATCATACAGATAATATTTCTTTTTATTTTGAAAATGAAAATAAAAGAGCAGAAACAAAACGATTCAGTGACTATCTTTTCACCTTTAAGAAAAAAGCCTTAAAGGATGATATGTATCAGGTTTTTTTCAGCAATAAAGCTTTGCCAAAAGGTGATTCCGTGCGGTATAACTTAAATATCATCCCTGATAAATACCCTGAAATTGACGCAGAAAGGTTTATAGACAGCACCAATAATAAATTACTATTTCTTGCAGGAGATGCCTCAGATGATTATGGCATTGAAAAAATAAATTTCCACTATTCTTTATTTCGTGGCGATAAACTAATAACGGAAAAAAATCAGATTATAAAACAAAATGCAGGTTCTCCCGTAGCCTTTCGTCATTCTTTTGATTTAAATACCATAGATATTCAGCCTGGTGATAACATTCAATATTATTTTGAAGTATTTGATAATGATGCCGTTAATGGAAGCAAATCAACAAAATCGGCCTCATGGACTTTTGAAATGCCCACTATGGAGGAATTTAAAAAGTTGGAGGATTTGAATGAAGATTTGATTCAAAAAAATATGCTTGAAGCGGCAAAAGAGTCAAAAAAACTTCAAGATCAGTTACAGAAAATGCGCGAAAAGTTGTTGCAACAGAAAGAAATGGACTGGCAATCCAGAAAAGAACTTCAGCGAATTTTAGATCAGCAAAAAGCATTAGAAAAGTTGGTTGAAGAGGCAAAAAAGGCCATGGAAGAGAACAAAAAAAATCAAGAAGAATTCTCAGAAAAAAGCGAGGAAGTTAAAGAGAAACAGGAAAAGCTGGAAGAGTTGATGGAAAGTGTGGTTAACGATGAAATGAAATCTTTGATGGAAAAAATTCAGGAACTGATGCAGGAACTGAACAAAGATGAAGCCTTAAAGATGATGGAGCAGATGGAAATGAATGATAATAAAGTCAATAAACAAATGGACAGAATGCTTGAGTTATTCAAGCAACTAGAAATTGAAAAAGAAGTTTCGGAGACGGTGAAAGAACTTGAAAAATTATCCGATAAACAAGAAGAATTAAAAAAAGAAACAGAAGCTAATCAAAACAATCAACAACAGGAATCTACAGAAAAACAAAAAGAAACCCAGGAAAAATTGATTGAAAAGCAAAAAGATTTGCAAGAAGAATTCAAGAAAGTAGAAGAAAAATTAAATGAAATTGCCAGAAAAAATGAAGCTTTGGAGAAGCCTCAAAAAATGGATGATAAAAAAGAAGATGCCAAAGACATCCAGCGCGATATGAAAGATAGTCAGCAGAATCTGGAGCAAAAAAAGAATGACAAAGCGAGTAAAAATCAGAAGGATGCTGCAAAGAAAATGAAAGATATGGCCAATCAGATGCAAAGCCAGATGCAGGCCGGACAGATGCAGCAAATGCAAATGGACATGAAAACTTTAAGGCAACTGCTAGAAAACCTGGTATCTCTGTCATTCAGTCAGGAAGATTTGATTGCGGATTTCAATAAAACCGATCCATCCACACCCCGATTTGTACAGCTTACTCAAAAGCAATATAAATTAAAGGATGATTTTAAAATTGCCGAGGACACGCTCCAAGCCTTAGCAAAAAGGATGATACAACTTGAAAGTTTTGTAACCGATAAAGTACTTGAAATCAACAGGTCTTATAAAGAATCTATCATTCAGCTAGAGGAAAGAAAGAAAACGACAGCAGCCGATTTTCAACAAAGAGCGATGAAAAGCTTAAATGACTTAGCCTTAATGCTCAGTGAAAGTTTAGAGCAATTACAGCAACAAATGGCGTCAAAAATGAAGGGTCAACAAATGTGTGCCGATCCTAATAGTCCAGGTCAGGGGGAACCCAAAGATCAGATGTCGGAAGGTCAGGAGAAGTTAAATGAGCAAATGAAAGGCAAGCAAAAAGAAGGAAAAAGTCCAAGTGCGAAAGATTTTGCCGAAATGGCAGCAAAACAGGCTGCACTGCGAAAAGCTATGGAGGCAAAGCAACGAAAATTGCAGCAACAAGGAAAGGGTGGCAACAAGGAAATTCAGGAAATGATTGAAGAGATGAATAAATCAGAAATTGATTTAGTAAATAAAAGATTAAATGGTGAACTTTTAAAGCGTCAGCAACAAATTTTAACCCGGATGTTAGAATTTGAAAAAGCAGAAAGACAACAAGACCAGGATGAAAAGAGGAAAGCGGAGATTGCTAAAAATACACCTTCCGCTATGCCCCCGGCATTAGAAGAATATATCCGTCAAAGAAAAGCCGAGATACAAAGCTACCAGACCGTATCACCAACCTTAAAGCCCTATTATAAGAATTTAGTAGAAAACTACCTAAAGTCTTATAAATCAAAAAATTAAAATAGCCTTGGTAAAAAAGTATATCCGAAAATTGACTTTCTCACATTTCGGATATACTTTTGCAACTATAATCCCGTGAACACTACTTGATTTGGTTAGACGGCTACAAATCGTCTAATTATTTTGGAACCTAATTGTAGTGTATCATGCTTAAACTTCCCTCTAATCTAAGGAGCATTAATGTGCTTGACAGCATCGTACAAGATGTAGTTCATCAGTACAAGATAAGCCAAGAAGTCCACGGCAATATGCTGATTTCCTTAACGGAAGCAGTAACCAACGCCATATCTCATGGCAATCATTATGATGAAAATAAGGTAGTCAAAATAAACTGGCAAAAAAAATCAGATACCATAGCCATTCGTGTTTCTGATCAGGGATGTGGATTTGATCCTGCCGCTGTACCCGACCCAACTTGTGACGAAAATATTTGTAAGTGTGGTGGCAGAGGTGTTTTTTTAATGCAAAGATTGTGCGATCAGATTCAATATAAGGATAATGGTCGTACCGTCGAAATGCATTTCAAAATATGAATGACAAAAATTTTGTTTTCCCTGAAGAAGATGAAAATGAGTCATCCCCAATTTCATTTTATAATGAAGATATTGAATTTGAACTTAGTAGAACAAAGGAAACGATCCTTTGGATTGAATCTACCATCCTTGAGTACGCTTGTCAATTAAATTTCGTAAATTTCATCTTTTGCAGTGATAATTATCTTCATTCCTTGAATGTCAGTTACCTGCAACATGACACTTTAACAGATATCCTTACATTTCCTTATACGCCACCGCCAGCAATTGAAGGCGACATATTCATTAGTATCGAAAGAGTCCAGGACAACGCCCAAATTTATAAGGTAAGCTTCGAAGAAGAACTATTACGTGTCATTATTCATGGTATTTTACATTTATGTGGATTTAAAGATAAGACCGACATAGAAAAAGAAGAAATGTATCAAAGAGAAAATAAAGCACTAAATGAATTTAAAGAACGCTGGATACCATTCAAAACAGTTTAATTCACGTTAAAAGCAGCGAAAGAAAATAGGATTTCGTTAAACGGAATATAAAAGGGTTACATTCATCGCAAAAGAGTTAATATTTTATGTTTTGGTTATATTATATAGATAAATTATCTATTTTTGACGCCAAATTGAAATTTCATTAATTTTAGTAAGTGTAACCATTTGCATTTACATAAAAATGAAAAATCAAATTGAAACTTAAACTTTAAATAAATCATTAAGATTAAACATTTATTAAGCATTTTTTTAAACCAGATTTTATGAGACAACGATTTCTGAAACATGTTTTCTCGGTTTTGTGTCTTAGCGTATTAGCAATTGGAATGGCTAATGCTCAGGGAACCAAGATCAGTGGAAAAGTGATTGATGCAGGAAATGGAGAGGGACTCATCGGCGTTAACGTCGTTGAAGTTGGAACCTCCAATGGAACTGTTACAGACTTAGACGGTAGTTATACACTTACTGTCGGAGCTAATGCAACACTTTCTTTTTCTTTTACTGGCTATGCTACGCAAAATGTGATTGTAGGAAACAGTACTACAATCAATGTAAGTTTAGCATTTGAACAACAAGCTCTTAGTGAGGTAGTTGTGGTTGGTTATGGTACTCAAAAGAAGAAGGAAATTACCAGTGCGGTAACCAGTTTGAAATCTGAGGATTTCAACAGGGGAACCGTAAACGACCCTGCCCAGCTACTTCAAGGTAAGGTAGCAGGTTTGAGCGTTGTACGTCCAGGTGGTGACCCAAATGGTGGTTTCCAGATACGTCTGAGAGGTGTATCTACTGTGGGTGCAAATGCAGAACCACTTGTGGTAATTGACGGAGTAATTGGTGGTTCATTGAGTACGGTTGACCCGAATGACATTGCTTCTATTGATGTATTAAAAGACGGCTCTGCTGCAGCTATCTATGGTACTCGTGGTTCAAGTGGTGTAATCCTTATTACAACAAAAACTGGAAAATCAGGTAGGGTAACTGCCGATTATAATGGTTCAGTTGGTATGGAAAGCCTTGCAAGGAAAATACCAGTTATGACCGCTGACGAGTTTCGTAAAATTCCTGGGGCACCAAATTTAGGCGCAACAACAGACTGGTTAGATTTAGTTACAAATACCAGTTATTCTCAGGTTCACAACCTTTCATTAGGCGGTGGTGTAAACAACACGACTTTCCGTACATCATTGAACTTACGTGATGCGAACGGTATTGGTATCAATTCAGGATTTAACCAGTTAAATGGTAGAATAAATCTTACTCAATTGGCTTTCAATGATAAGGCTACTTTCACGGTCAATGTTTCTTCTACAACAAGAGAAGCAACTTATGGTGATGCTAACTCATTCAGATATGCAGTGATTGCAAATCCGACAATGCCAGTTTATGATAACACGACTACTTCAGCTACAGCTGGAGGAAGATTTGGGGGATATGCTCAACGTGATATATTTGATTTCTTCAATCCTCTGGCGATTGCAGAACAAAATATTCATGATGGAAAAGACTCTCGCCTTCTAACCAGTGTACGCGGTGATTACAGTTTAACGGATGATTTACGTTTTGGTGTTTTCTATTCAAGTCAGTGGGAATCTGATTTCAGAGCTGATTATTCACCAAAAAATTCAAAATTTGGAGGAGGATTTGGTAGAAAAGGTTTAGCTACAAAATACACTAATGAGCGTTATAACGAGTTATTAGAAGCAACATTAAATTACAATAAATCAATTGGTGCTTCTTCTAACGTTACTTTATTAGGTGGATATTCCTACCAAGACTTCGTTTTTGAAGGCAGTTACATGCAGGGAGGAAATTTCTTGACAGATGCGTTTACCTATAACAATATGGGAGCTGCATTAGACTTCGCAAACGGTTTAGGAAGTGTAGGTAGTTATAAAAACTCTAACAGATTAGTTGCCTTCTTCGGACGTGCAAATATCAATATAGATGGAACCTATTACCTATCTGCAAGTGCTCGTTATGAAGGTTCATCTCGTTTTGGTGCGAATAACAAATGGGGTCTTTTCCCTGCGGTTAGTGCAGGTGTTACCTTATCTAACTTATTTGAATTACCAGGTATAAACAGCTTGAAACTTCGTGGTAGCTGGGGTATCACTGGTAACCAGCCTACAAGCTCTTATGCTTCTCTTCAAAGATTTGGCCGTCAAGGTAACTTCTTTATTGACGGTGCTTATGTTCCTACTTACGGTCCAGTTTCCAATGCAAATCCTGATTTAGCCTGGGAGACTAAAAACGAAATTGACTTTGGTGTTGATTTTGCCATGTTAGACAACCGTTTAACAGGTACTATAGATTACTATTCAAGAACAACAAAAGATTTGATTTTATTAGTTGACGTACCAGTTCCACCAAATCTCTTTGGTCAAACTTTAGTAAACATTGGTGAATTATCCAATACAGGCTTAGAAGCAGCTTTGAATTACAACATTGTAAATAAAGAAAAATTCAGCTGGACAGCAGGTATCAACTTAGCTACTTTCAAAACAAAAGTTGAAAGTTTAACTTCTGGTGATTTAAGTTTTGGTAATGGTGGCGTACTTTTCCGTGCTGGTATGGGTTCACCTGGTCAGAATAACACCAATTTAATCCGCGTAAAAGAAGGAGAAGAATTAGGACAATTCTGGGGACCTATCCAGATTGGTGTAAATGCAAATGGAACACCTCAATTCAAAGATTTGAACGGAGATGGTAAATTCTGCGATTGCGACGATGACAGAACGGTCGTTGGACAAGGCTTACCTACTTTAACAGCTGGTATCAATAATACCTTTACTTTTGGAAACTGGGATGTAAACTTATTCTTCAGAGGTGCCTTTGGTCACGAATTATGGAATAGCTACCGTGGTTTCTACGAAAACCTGGAAACTACAACGGTTAACAATTACAATGTTGTTAACACAAAGTATTTAGACCAAAAAATTACCAAAGCACAAGTTAACAGCACTCACGTTGAAAAAGGTGATTTCATTAAGCTTGATAATGCGACTATTGGTTATAAAATGAACGTTAAAGCGGGATCAGGAATCAGAAGCATACGTTTCTATCTTTCTGCTCAAAATCCTTTCTTAATTACTGGCTATACAGGTATTGATCCAGAAGTAAGATTTACTGATTCTGAAAATGGCGACCCGTTATCACCTGGTATTGAGAGGAGATCAACCTACTTCACTACTCGTATTTTCACCTTAGGTGCCAACTTAGGTTTCTAAAAATCAAAAAAATCAAACAATGCAAAATTTATTCTTTAAACGCATATTATTGGTTGGATTTGTGCTTACACTGTCTATCCAATCATGTACAAACCTGGAAGAGGAATTGTACAGCGATATTACTGCGGATAATTTCTTTAAAACGGACGAAGAGTTTATTGCTGCTTTGGGACAAGCTTATGCTTCGTTTGGCGGCTTAGGAAACCATGGCAATTTATGGTCCATGAGTGAAATCTCTTCTGACGAATTAGTAATCACCACAAAAGGGGGTGACTGGTATGACGGTGGTATTCTTATAAACTTACACCAGCATAACTTTACTTCTGATAATGACTTTTTTAACAACTCCTGGGGTTTCCTTTATGGCGGTATTAATACTGCAAATCGTTTGATTTACTCATTCGAAAAATTAGGAACTCCTGAGTCAAAAGTCTTTATAGCTGAATTACGTGCAGTTCGTGCCTTATGGTACTATTGGGCTATGGATGCTTTTGGAAATGTTCCTTTAGTAGTAGATTTTACAGCTAAAGAAGCACCAGCTAACGCCACTCGTGCAGAAGTTTATAACTTTATTCTTTCTGAATTGAATGCGGTTATTCCTGTTCTTCCAACTTCTAAAGATTCGAAGACTTATGGTCGTATGACTAAATGGGCCGCATTAGCCATTCGTTGCAAATTATATTTAAACTCACAAGTTTATATCAATCAGGCAAAATGGGCTGAAGCTGCGGCTGACGCTCAGGAAATAGTTGATAAAGGACCTTTCAGCTTGCAATCTACTTATTCTGATAACTTCTCTGTTCGTAATGGTGGATCATCAGAAAATATCATGGTTTATGCTTATGATAAAGTTTTCGCAGGTGGTTTTAACTGGCCTATGATGACATTACACTACGCAAGCCAAGGTGTTTATAAACTTACCGACCAGCCTTGGAATGGTTATTCTGTTGTAGAAGAATTTTATAATTCATATATCGACCCTGCTAAAAATCCCGGCCCTCAAGGTAATGTATGGAAAGGTTTAGCAACTGCTCCATCAACAGGTACCCTTGACAAGCGTTTATCAAACTTCGTTGTAGGTCCTCAGTTTAATCCTGATGGTTCACGCGCACAAGACCCAGGTGTCGATGCAGGTGACCCTGATGGAACTCCTTTGAACTTCACTCCACAAATTAACCAGATATTCCCAAATGCCTGGAGACAAGGTGGAGCTCGTATTGGAAAATACGAATATGAAGTAGGTGGTACCCCTAACATGAGTAATGACTTTGTTATCTTCCGTTTAGGTGATATCATCCTTTCATTAGCTGAAGCTGAGTTCAGAAGAGGCAACACAGCAAAAGCTCTCGTACTTGTAAATCAAATACGTAAGCGTGCTGGTGTAGATGCTTTCTCAACGCTCACTTTAGATCAAATCTTTGAAGAAAGAGGTCGTGA
The DNA here is from genome assembly GCA_041159865.1 of Bacteroidota bacterium. Taxonomy (GTDB): domain Bacteria; phylum Bacteroidota; class Bacteroidia; order Chitinophagales; family Saprospiraceae; genus BJGN01. Next base: position 19,610 of record JBEAXK010000079.1, on the reverse strand, counting down.
AATGTTTGCTGAGATGACTCGTCGTCAGGACCAGATCCGTTTTGGAAAATGGAGTGGAGCCTGGTGGGAAAAACCATCAACTGCTTCTAAACCACACCAGATTATATTCCCAATTCCAAAGCCTCAATTAAACTCAAATGCTAAATTGAAGCAGAATCCTGGATATAATTAATCATCCATTGATTTTTTTAAAAAGAAACTCTCGAAGAATTCCTCCGGGAGTTTCTTTTTTTCATTCATTTACTTATGAATACATACTTAGGGAATATTCAATTAAACCTTCCCGTTTTTCTCCTTCTTCTCTTAATTACAAATGCTTGTTCCTCAAGCGAAAATATCAAAACAAATAAATTATTTCTTTTGCACGAAGCAAAAGACACTGGTATCGATTTTATAAATGAACTAAGCTATACTGAAAAACTTAATCCTTATACTTTTCGGAATTTTTATAATGGTGGTGGCGTAGGTTTAGGTGACTTTGATAAAGATGGCCTATTGGATATCTTTTTTTCTGGAAATTTAGTGGCCAACAAACTTTTCCTAAACAAAGGAAATTTTAAATTTAAAGATATCTCCATACAGGCAGGTATTGGAAGTGAGGGTGTTTGGACAACTGGCGTAAGCATTGTGGATATTAATGCCGATGGATGGCTGGATATTTATATTTGTAAATCTGGACCTCCAGGTGGGGTAAACAGACACAATGAACTTTTTATTAATGATGGAAACGGAATAGGTAAAATACCTACTTTCACCGAAATGGCAAAAAATTATCGACTCGATGATCAGGGACTTTCCACTCATGCCGCCTTCTTTGATTTTGATAAAGATGGCGATTTAGATCTTTATTTGCTCAATAACAGCTTAAGATCTATCGGTGGGTATGATTTAAGGAAAGACCAAAGGAAAATTCCTGATCCTGATGGTGGTAATAAATTATATAGAAATGAGGGTACTTTTTTTTCAGACGTAACCCTTAAGGCTGGTATTTATTCCAGTGCAATAGGCTTTGGTTTAGGTGTGACTATTGGCGATATTAACAAAGATGGCTGGCAGGATATTTATGTTTCCAACGACTTCTTTGAAAAAGATTATTTATATATCAATAATAAAAATGGTTCTTTTTCTGAAAAATTAGAGGAGTACCTGCAAGAAATTAGTATGGGTTCAATGGGTGCCGATCTGGCTGACATCAATAATGATGCACTCCCTGAGATTTTTGTTACAGAAATGCTTCCCGAATCTGACAATCGCTTAAAAACGACCGCTCAATTTGAAAAATGGGATAAATATCAAACCAATATTATACAAGGATATTATCATCAATTTAGCAGGAACAGTCTCCAGCTAAATAACGGACCAAATGCAAATGGAGAGATTTCTTTTTCCGAAATTTCCCGATTTTCTGGTGTCCACGCAACAGACTGGAGTTGGGGGGCACTTATCTTTGACATGGACCTCGACGGCCTTAAAGATATTTTCGTCGCTAATGGCATTTACAAAGATCTACTGGATCAAGATTATGTCAATTTTATAGGTAATCCTGACTTGGTCAGACAGATTATTCTACAAAAAAAACAAGTCATTAAACAATTAATTGACTCCATTCCTTCTAATAAAATACCCAATTTTTCTTTTAAAAATGAGGGCTCATATCAATTCTCTAATAAGGCTAAAGACTGGGGACTGGATCTGCCCTCACATTCAAATGGTTCTGCTTACGGAGACTTGGATAACGACGGCGATTTAGATCTGGTTATCAATAATGTAAATATGCCTTCTTTTATTTATGAAAATAAAAGCACAACCCTTCTTAAAAACCATCATTTTCTTACCCTAAACTTAGTTGGCGAGGGTTTAAATACTTTTGCACTTGGATCAAAGATTCATCTTTATTCAAAAAATAAAATATACTATCAGGAGCTGGCTCCCATGAGAGGTTTTATGTCCTCCGTAGATTACCGTCTTAATTTTGGACTGGGCCAAGATTCCATTATTGATTCCTTAATTATTGAATGGCCAGATGACAGACAGACTAAACTATATCAGGTACAAACAAACAAGTTTTTAACTGTTTTCCAGAAAGAGGCCAAGGTTTTCGATAAACCCAGATATCATTTAGCAACCAACAAAAAAAATCAACTATTCTTTCAAGAACCAATACCAAAAGGAGTTGTTTTCAAACATATTGAAAGTAATTATGTTGATTTTGACAAAGAAAGACTGCGTTTTAATATGATTTCTAATGAAGGTCCATGTACCTGTTCCGGTGATTTTAATAGAGACGGCCTGGATGATTTTTACATAGGTGGGGCACGCGGACAGGCAGGAAGGTTATGGATTCAACATAATACAGGACAGTTCAAATATTTAGAAAATACCCTTTTCGATGAAGATAAAGATTCCGAGGATACAGGATGTGTGTTTTTTGATGCAGATAACGACGGTTTTCCAGAACTTTACGTCTCCAGTGGAAGCAATGAAGTAAACAATAGCTCTTTAACTTTGATGGATCGGTTATATGTCAATAAAAAAGGAAAATCTTTGGTTAAGAGTCAACAAATTTTACCCAGTCCTGCCAATTTGGAAAGTACCTCTGCCGTAAAAGCAGCTGATTTTGATTCAGATGGAGATTTAGACCTTTTTGTGGGTGGAAGGGTTTCACCTAATTATTATGGACAACCCGTAAATAGTTATCTGCTCCAAAATGATGGCAAGGGTAATTTCAAGGATGTAACTTCCACCTATATTCCAGAATTAAAATCCCTGGGCATGGTTACCGATGCAGCCTGGTTAGATTATAATAAGGATGGCAAAATGGACTTAATCATCGTTGGTGAGTGGATGCCTGTGCGTTTATTTATTCAACTGAACGGCAAATTTATAGACCATTCAACACAGGCTGGGCTACAATACACAAATGGATGGTACCATTCAATATCTGTTGGCGATGTCAATAAAGACGGATTCCCTGATATTGTATTGGGAAATCACGGTTTGAACTCCAGATTTAAAGCTTCTGTCACGCAGCCCATTCGTTTATATGTTAACGATTTTGATAACAACGGAACTGTTGAACAAATATTAACCAGATATTATGATGGAAAAGAACTGCCTTTACATTTAAGAACCGATTTAGTTCTTCAGCTTCCTTATCTTAAGAAGAAATATCTACGTTTCACTAATTATAAAAATCAAGGTATCTCTGATATTTTCACAAAAGAACAAATATCATCCTCTCTTCAATTAAATGCATTTAACTTGTCTACAAGTTTGTTCATTAACAATCAAGGCAAAAAATTTATGCAAAAGTCACTTCCAGCAGAGGCCCAATTTAGCCCTGTATATTCCTTATTAACCGCTGATTTTAACAAAGATGGTCATTTGGATATCTTAATGGGTGGAAATCAATCGAAGGCAAAACCTGAAACGGGCATATATCAAGGGAGTTATGGATTGTTATTAAAAGGTCATGGAAATGGATCTTTTTCTGTGTTGAAACAAAATGAATCCGGTCTGTTTATTAAAGGAGAAATGCGTTCGTTAACAACCATTAGGGTAAACAATAAACCGAACATTATCGTCGGTAAAAACAATGATTTTCCAGTATTTTTAAGCTATTAACTCATGAAAAAGCATTTTTTATTTTTCTTTCTATTTATTTCCGTCCTCTCTACAAATTGCTCCAAAGCACCTTCCAAAGAAAAAGACGGTATAAAAAACCCAGACTATCTTTTCTTAGATGTTTTCTTTGGCATGACCAGAAAAGAATTTTATGATTATTGCTGGGATATGAATAAGAAAAAAATATTTACACATGGTACAGGTAATACCAGCGTTCAGTATCGTTTAGAAAATGAATTGAAAGAACCCGTTTTTATGCGTTTCTACCCTTCCTTCCACGAAGATAAAATTTATGAAATGCCTGTTACCTTTACTTATGATAAATGGGCTCCATGGAATAAACAATATTGGTCCGACAAATTATTAGAGGATTTACTTGTTGTTTATAAAAAATGGTATGGAGATGACTTTCAATTAATTAATCATCCTACTCAAGGAAAGATATATGCTAAAATGGATAAATACAGGAGAATAAATCTTTTTATCCGCGATGATCAGTTTGTTCAAGTTGTATATACCGATATGAGAAAAGTGAAAGAGGTTGAAAAGAAAGCATTGGAAGAATTGGAAGAAGAAAAAAAATAATTTTTTCAACAAAGTATTTTATTATGAAAAATTATTCCCTTCAGTCCTTATTATTTTTTCCACTCCTTTTAGGGGTCATTGGTTGTTCCTCAGAAAAAGATAGGTCAAATCCTCTTTTCAAAGAAATAAAAGCAAATGAAAGCGGCATTAACTTTGAAAATAAATTAAGCTTTGATGCTACATTCAATATTTATACTTACCGAAATTATTATAACGGTGGTGGTGTAGGTCTTGGCGATGTAAATAACGATGGGTTGATTGATATTTACATGACGGCGAATATGCTTCCAAATAAATTATTCCTTAATAAAGGGAATTTTAAATTTGAAGATATCACAGGCCCTGCAAAAGTAGCAGGAACAAAAGCCTGGTCAACTGGCGTTAGTCTTGCCGATGTCAATGGGGATGGTCTTTTGGATATTTATGTTTGTAACTCTGGAGATATAAAAGGGGATAATAAACAAAATGAACTATTTATCAATCAGGGAAATAATGCAAATGGAATTCCCGAGTTCAAAGAGGAAGCAGAAAAATATGGATTAGCCGATAAAGGCTTTTCAACGCATGCTGCTTTTTTTGATTATGATAAAGACGGTGATTTAGATATGTATTTACTCAATAATTCCTATCAAGCCATCGGTAGTTTTAATTTGCGAAAAAATGAAAGGCCAAATCGTGACCCGGTAGGAGGTGATAAACTTTTTCGAAATGACCAGAATCACTTCACCGACGTAAGCGAAGAAGCAGGTATTTATGGAAGTGTTATAGGCTTTGGACTGGGTGTTACTGTCGGTGATGTTGATAAAGACGGATGGTTGGATATCTATGTTTCCAATGATTTCTTTGAACGCGATTATTTATATCATAATAATGGAGACGGAACGTTTACTGAGGAATTAGAAAATTGTATGCGATCTATCAGTGCCGCTTCCATGGGAGCTGATATGGCAGATATCAACAATGACGCTTATCCTGATATTTTTGTAACGGATATGTTACCTCGTGAAGATGCCAGACTAAAAACAGTTACCACATTTGACAATTGGGATAGGTATCAGCTTAATTTTCAAAATGGATATTGGCATCAGTTCACACGTAACATGCTTCAATTGAATAATCAAGATAATACGTTTAGCGAAATTGGTCGATTATCAGACGTTGCTGCAACCGACTGGAGCTGGGGTGCACTCATTTTCGATTTTCAAAATGATGGTCGTAAAGATATTTTTGTTGCCAATGGTATTTATCAGGATTTAACGGATCAGGATTTTTTAAAATTTGTAACAGAGGAAAATACCGTTCAACAAATCATGTCGAATAAAGGAGAGGCATATAAAAAACTGGTTGAACTGATTCCCTCAAATCCTATCCCTAATCATGCTTTTGTCAATCAAGGTGGTTTATCTTTTCAAGATGAAGCACAAAAGTTAGGTCTGGGAAATCCAGGTTTTTCTAATGGTTCTGCTTATGGCGATCTCGATAATGATGGAGACCTCGATTTAGTTGTAAATAATGTCAATACGCCATTTTCTTTGTTTCAAAATCAAAGCAGACAAAACTATCCTGAAAATAATTATCTAAAGTTTGAACTGAAAGGAATTGAAGGAAATACCAATGCTGTAGGTACTAAAATAACCACTTTTGTTCAGGGTGAAAAAAGGTATCTGGAACATATTCCCATCCGTGGATTCCAATCTACCGTTGATCCAAGACCTAATATTGGCTTAGGAAATTCAAAAATAGTTGATAGTATAATAGTTGAATGGCCCGATAACAAAACAACCATTCTCCGAAATGTAAAAGTAAATCAGACGATTCTTCTCAATCAGGAAAAAGCCCTTGAGGAAGGGAACGGAAATATATCCAATGAAAGTAATCAGAAATTATTTACTGAAATAATTAAATCACCTCCATTTAGTTTTCAACATCTGGAAAATCCTTTTGTCGATTTTGATAGAGAAAGACTGATTTTCCACATGCTTTCCTCAGAAGGTCCTTGTCTTTGTAAAGGCGATTTAAATGGTGACAAGAGGGAAGATATTTATATTGGTGGTTCCTCTGGCAAACCTGGTTCTCTTTTCTTTCAACAACCGAACGGGCAATTTTTATCCGTTCAAAAGCAACTTTTTGAAACGGATAAGGACTCCGAAGATACAGATTGTACCATTTTTGATGCCAACGGTGACGGAAAAAATGATCTTTATGTAGCCAGTGGAAGTAATGAGGTTTCGAATAGCTCTTCTTCTTTGGCAGACCGCTTGTATTTTAATTCGTCGGGAGGAAAACTGGTAAAATCAGATCAGATTCTTCCCGCAAATCAATTTGAAAGTACTTCTACAGTCAAACCCGCTGATTATGACCTTGATGGTGATATCGATTTATTTGTTGGTATTCGTTCCATTCCTTTTTTCTATGGTCTTCCAGCAAGTAGTTTTATGCTACAAAATGATGGGAAAGGAAATTTTACGGATGTAACGTCAAAAGCGCTGCCTGCCTTAAAGAATGTCGGTATGATTACGGACGCTGCATGGGTCGATTTTGATAACGATAAGGATGATGATTTAATCCTGGCTGGAGAATATATGGCTATCCGTATTTTTCAAAATAATACCGGTAAGTTTACCGAAATTTCTAAAAATGCGGGTTTTGATAATACCAATGGATGGTGGAATTCTATAGAAATAGCTGACTTAAATGCAGACGGATATAAGGATATTGTCCTTGGAAATCACGGCTTAAATTCTAGATTTCGTGCTTCCCAAAATAAACCTATAGACCTCTATATCAATGATTTTGATCAAAATGGTACCATTGAACAAATATTATGTCAATACAATGGTGAAAAATCATACCCATTGATTTTACGTCATGATTTAGTGTTGCAAATGCCAATTCTCAAGAAAAAATACCTTAAATATAATAGCTACAAAAACCAACAGATCACCGATATTTTTGATAAACCGATGCTCTCCTCTTCCTTAAAACTGCAAGCAAAAATGCTTGAAACGGTTGTTTATTTAAATACAGGCAAAGGAACCTTTATTAAAAAACCACTCCCTGTGGAAGCTCAGTTTTCACCCGTTTATGCCATTTCGATTAACGATTTTGACGGGGATAGTCATCAGGATATTCTATTAGGTGGCAATTTTTATCAAGCTAAACCAGAGGTTGGCCGCTATGATGCGAGTTATGGTTTATTTCTAAAAGGGAATGGATCAGGAGAATTTAAACCTGTCTTAGCAAAAGATTCTGGATTTAAACTCAAAGGGCAAACCAGAGGCTTCTCTCTTTTATCTGTCAAAAATGAATCTATTTTATTGGTTGCAAATAATAATGATCAAGCGCAAATATTTACCATTCAAAAAAGAAAAAATGGATTCATCGTCGGCAAGTAAAATGGTTTAAATGAAACAGTTAAAACTGAAGCATTTTGTATTGTTTGGTACACTATCCCTTTTGGCCAGTCATTGTAATCAAAACCCAGGGGCAGAATCTGCTTTATTTAAAACCGTTCCCTCTTCTGTTTCGAATGTCCGCTTTTCAAATGATCTTGTTGAAACAGAAGATTTCAATATCATTGAATACCTATATTTCTATAATGGCGGCGGGGTAGCCTTAGGCGATATTAATAATGATGGCCTTCTGGATATTTATATCTCTGGTAATCAAACTAATAATAAATTATACTTGAATAAGGGGAACTGGAAGTTCGAGGATATTACTGTTAAAGCAGGTGTAGAATCTCCAGGGGCATGGAAAACAGGCGTTACCCTGGTAGATATAAATGGGGACGGACTTTTGGATATTTATCAATGCAGATTGGGCAATTATAAGGGAATAAAGGGAGAAAACGAATTGTTTATCAACCAAGGGAATCTTACCTTTTCTGAAGAAGCCGAAAATTATGGTTTAAATTTTAGCGGTTTTAGTACACAAACTGCCTTTCTTGACTTTGATCTCGATGGCGATTTAGATATGTATCTACTTAATCACTCCGTTCATACGGAACACAGATTAAACGAAGCATCAAAAAGAAATTATGATGATGCTTTAGCTGGGGACAGATTCTTTGAAAATATTGACCATAAATTTTACCCTATAACAAGAGCTGCAGGTATATTTAGCAGTCAGTTAGGCTATGGATTGGGGGTCGGTGTAAGTGATTTGAATAATGACGGGTGGCCTGACCTTTATATTTCCAATGATTTTAGTGAAAATGATTACTTGTATTTAAATAATAAAAATAAGAGCTTTACAGAGGTTATCAATCAATCGATTCAACATACTTCCAGATTTTCTATGGGAAATGATTTGGCCGATTTTAATAATGACGGATATATCGATCTTGTTTCCTTAGATATGTTGCCAGAGGATGAGGTAGTTCTTAAAAAATCAGCAGGTGAAGATTCCTATAACACTTATCAGTTAAAATTATCTTTGGGCTTCGGCAGACAGTTTTCAAAAAATGCCCTGCAATTAAACCTGGGGATGGATGAAAACAATGTTCCCCAATTTGCAGAAATGGCACATCTGGCGGGTATTGCTGCCACAGACTGGAGTTGGGCCTCTTTATTTGCTGATTTTGATAATGATGGGTGGAAAGACTTATTTGTTAGCAACGGTATCCAAAGAAGACCGAATGATATGGATTATATCCAATTTCTTTCCAGTGAGGAAATGTTAAATAATCCAAATCTGAGCGATAGAAAACTATACGGCCAAATGCCAAAAGGAGAAACAACCAACTATTTTTTTAAAAATAATAAGGATTTAACCTTTAAAAATGTGACCAAAAGCTGGGGGATAAATGAGAATACCATTTCAAACGGATCTGCCTATGGCGATTTGGATAATGACGGTGATTTAGATTTAGTTATTAATAACCTTAATCAAGAGGCGACCTTACTTCAAAATCAAACCAGAAAATCTAATGCCAAAACCGAAAATTCATTTATAAATATTAAGTTCAATGGCTTAAATGGGAATACAAAGGGTATAGGAGCAAAAGCTTTGGTTTATCACGATGGAAAAATGAAGGTACAGGAGAATTATCCCAGCAGAGGGTTTCAATCGTCGGTACCTCCATTTATACAAATGGGTTTAGGTGAAATAAAAGAAATTGATTCTTTGAGAATAATATGGCCAGGTGGTAAAACCAAGTTATGGGAAAGCATTCCTGTAAATCAAACTATCCTGGTTAATGAAACGGAATTAAAAGAGGTATATGACTATCGAAAACCTTCAGTAAATATTCCCTATTTGTCAAAAGGAACTGAAATAGACTATATACACGAGGAAAATGATTTCAACGATTTTGATATTTCCTATTTAATTCCACATAAATATTCAAATCTGGGCCCAAATATTGCCGTTGCCGACATAAACGGCGATCAGCTGGAGGATTTTTATATAACAAAGGCCAAAAACAGCTCTGGTGGCCTATTTTTTCAATTAAAAAATGGCCAGCTGCAAAAACAAAACCAAGCTGTTTTTGAATCTTTTAAGGAGTCTGAAGAAACTCAATGTCTTTTTTTTGATGCCAATACAGATGGATACAAAGACTTGTACATCGGTAATAGTGGAAGTGAATGGCCCGAAGGTCATCAAAATTTAAAAGACAGATTACTTATAAACAATGGAAAGGGCATATTTAAAGATGAAAGTTTCCGAATACCCGCCTTTTTCCAACATACCGGAGCCATTACCTCTGCCGATTTTGATAAGGATGGGGACGAAGATTTGTTTATCGGAAATCATTTCATTTCAGGTAAATATGGGTTTTCTTCGAAAAGTTACCTGCTTGTAAATGACGGGAAGGGACATTTTTCCCCTTTACCGGAAAAAAAAGGATTTGAAGTATCTGGTATGGTTACCGATGCTAAATGGGTAGATTTAGACAGAGATAACTGGCTCGATTTAGTTATTGTTGGAGAATGGATGCCCATACGAATTTTTAAAAACGAAAGGGGTATTCTCAAAGAAATATTAATTAAAAGTTTAGCAAACACCTCTGGTTGGTGGCATACTATTGAAATAGTGGATATAGACAAGGATGGAGACAGCGATTTAATTTTGGGTAACCAGGGAGAAAACACCAGACATACCCCTTCACCAGCATTTCCACTGTACTTATATGCGAACGATTTTGATAAAAATGGGACCGTTGATCCACTCATTGCCTATAGACATAAAGGCGGTATTTTTCCCATGAATAGCAGAGACGAACTCATAAAACAAATTCCAGGTTTAAAGAAAAAATTTGTTAAGCATAAAGATTTTGCTGGAAAAACCATTCAACAAATATTAGGAAAGGAGATGCTTGATAACAGTAGGCAGTTGACTGTTCAGCTTTTTAGCAGTATTTCTATGGAAAATAAGGGTAATTTCGATTTTAAAATTAAAAAACTACCCAAAGAGGCTCAATTTACCCCTATATATGCCATTCAATCATTGGACATAAATGGAGATTATTTTCAAGATATTATATTAGGGGGAAATAATATGGGCACGGCTCCCTATTTTGGAACTTACGATGCAGGGAAAGGTTTAGTCCTTTTAGGTACTGGAAATTTAAATTTTTCCCCTATACCTATTGCAAAAAGTGGTATCCATATTTCAGGGCAAATACGAGACATAAAAAAGTTAAATCTTCAAGAAAAAATGCATTTAATCATTGGATTGAATGACGATAAACCGTTACTTTACAAAGTAAATGCTAATAAATAAGAAACCCATGTTTACATTATTAATAAAAAGAATCTGTATTTTTAGTTTGCTGTTTTTAGCCTTGGGCGCATGCAAAAAAGAATCAACCCCATATATTTCAACTCTTGAAAACCCCCAATATTATCATCATTCTTTAAAAAAGCTAACAGACATCATTGTCCACGATATTTTTTCACCCCCTGTAGCCAGTAGAATTTATGCTTATCCCAATATAGCTGCTTATGAGGTGTTGGTTCATACCTATCCTGAATATCAATCGTTAGCAAGTCAATTAAATGAATTAACACCCGTTCCGGCGCCTGATACCACCAAATACATTGATTTTCATCTCGCTTCCATCCATGCTTTTTTAACTGTTGGGAAGGCCTTAATATTTTCAGAAGAAAAAATAGATGCTTATAGAGAGGCCTTTTATATGGAAGTTAAAAAAAGCAACCTACCTAATGACATTTTTTTACAATCTCTGGCTTATGGCGAGAAAGTAGCTGAACATATATTGACATGGGCAGGTAAAGATAATTACAAACAAACCCGCTCACTTCCCAAATATACTCTAAGGCAGGATGATGCCTATTGGAAACCCACTCCTCCTGATTATATGGAGGGGATTGAACCTCATTGGAATAAAATCCGTCCTTTTGTATTGGATTCTGCCAGTCAATTCAAACCTGTCCCCGCTCATAAATTTAATATGACAAAGGGAAGTCCTTTTTACAAACAAGTAATGGAGGTTTACGAAACTGGTCAAAACCTAAAGGAAGAATCTCTTAATATTGCCAAATTTTGGGATTGTAACCCTTACGTTTCTCATGTACAGGGACATGCCATGTTTGCCACTAAGAAAATTACTCCAGGTGGACACTGGATGGGCATAACAGGCATAACAACACAGAAAGCGAAGTCTGACTTTATGGAAACTGTGGCTGCTTATACAATGGTTTCCATCTCCTTATTTGATGGATTTATAAGCTGTTGGGATGAAAAATGGCGAAGTGTTGTTATCAGACCTGAAACGGTTATTAATAAATATGTCGATGAAGACTGGGTTCCTTTGCTCCAAACGCCTCCATTTCCAGAATATACGAGTGGGCATAGTGTCATATCAAATGCATCTGCAGAGGTACTAACCCATTTGTACGGTGATAAATTTGCATTCAGAGACACATCAGAAGTAGAATATGGACTTCCAGAGCGGTCATTCACCTCTTTTCGACATGCCGGCGATGAGGCATCTTTAAGCAGGCTTTACGGAGGCATACATTACAGGCAAGCTATTGAAGAGGGAGTAAAGCAAGGAAGGAAGGTAGGTAACTTTGTAATTCAGCAAATCAAAATGAAAGGGGAATAATGATTATTTTATTCCCCCTTTAGCATTTATTATTATTAACCACTAAGCATTTAACAAGCTAGAAGCATTGAAGTGCTTGCCTGGCCAGACAGGGAGCACAATAATCTCCTGCACAAGAAGCGAAAATTGCAATCGCAGCTGATAAACTCACACCACCTGTTGCTACGCCTAATGCTGCATTTAGCGCAGTACATACCGCAACTCTAACAATACAGGTGTAAGCGCAATCATCCCTTACCTCGCGCCAAAAGCAGCGAATCCAGCTTTTTGCAGGTTGTAAATTATTTTGGGCGTCTGCGTACCATTCTTCTCCTTTGGTAAATGCATCTTCAATACTAACATCCCCTTCAGGAAAAATGACATAGGCGGTATACGTTGAATTACCCACTTGTCTCATAATAATAGAAGCTCCCTGACCTCCTTTGCCTGCTTTGGGATTATAAAAATCAAAAGCCAAAAATTTAGATTTAGCATAAACACCGTTTCCTGTATTATATTCCCCGGTAAAACCCCAATTCCCTTCCTTCATTTTTAATTTTACAAATCCTCTTTTCTGTAAACCATTTAAAACGGCTGTAAAAGCAGGAATTTTTTGTGAAGATAAAAATTGCTGTTCAAGTTCTGTAGGGGTCATGAACTTAAGATTCTTAATATTATCTGGCGGTTCTTCCGACCATATATTATTTGTTTGAGCAAACATGCCCGTACAAATAAGAAACAAAAAAATAAAGTTTGAAGTAATTCTTTTCATTTTAAATCACATTTATATTCTAAATCATTCCCTCTTAAAGATAATAATATGGTTAAAAATGACGAAGGATTATTCGAGGGTATAAAATATTTTACCCTTACTTTCTGTCAGAATCATTTTAGTCAACCTACAGAAATCAATTTTGGTAAAAACTAACGGATTTTCATCTTTTTCTGAGAAGGTAATCATAATATCCTGTTTACAGGTGGTACCTCCGAGTATGGGAATGGTTACGGTAATAACTGTTCCCGCTTCAAACGTATCATCTGGTAAAATATCTTCTCCCCAGGAATTTTCTTTCGAACCATTTACAAAAACGCCATACATATCTGTTTTTGTATTATTTTCAATGTCAAAAGTTAGTTCTTCCAAGACATCCAGGGTATAATAAATTGTTTTACCTTTTTGAGTAAGAATCATTTTATCCAGCGTACAGAAATCTATATTTTCAAAAATCAATGGACTATCATCATCTTCTGAAAAGGTAATTTTAATATCTTGTTCGCAGACGGTTGATTTATTAATCGGAATCGTAACTGTCAGCGTTGTACCAGCTTCGAAGGTATCATCAGGTAGTATATCCTCACCCCAGGAATCGTCGTCTGTTCCGGTAACATAAATACCGTATAAATCGGTAGAAGTTTTATTTTCAATATAAAAGGTCAGGTAATCCTTTTGAGCAAAGGCTGACACTGAAAATAAAAGAGAAAAGAGAATGAATTTGATTTTCATAAACTTGTTGTTTGTTTTTTAAAAAAATTTCCAAATTAGAACCGAAATTATAAACTATTTATTATTAAAAAATAAATAATTTTTCGGCGAACCTATATTTCACATTGCTAATATTAACAATATATATTCCTTTATCCAAATCTTTTTTAAACCCCTCTCCGTAACCATTTTCAACAGGAAATTGTAACAATATTCTACCGGTCAGATCCGTCAGACTCGCCGTTAAATTATCTCCTTTATATTCTGGAAAAAATATTTTAAAATGACCTTCACCCATATAGGTGATTTGTGGTTGTTGAAACTTTACTTCATTAACGGGCGTGGTTGTACCCGTTATCAATTGTTTAGATAATTCATTTAAATAGCATTCCAGATTGGTATAACCAGAAATACCTGTTAATAGATTGGAAAGTTGCATCCCATTATGATCTGGTTTATTGACATCGAGACCATATTTTACTTCCCAGGCATCGGGCATCCCATCGACATCTGTATCTTTTGGAGGAGCAGGTTGACCAGAAAAATCAAGAACAAATGCATCTTTATAATAATCTATTCCATCAACGGGTCTGGAATCAATGATATTATTTTTCAATGCATTTAACAGCCTTTTATTCATTGGATCTCGACGCCCCTGACTAAGACCGTTAAAAGCACCAACCTGTTCGACCATATAATTTCTTAGTTGATTTGCGGGGGTATAAGAAATGGATGGGTAAGAAAAACGGGTTGATCTGCGGGTGGCCAAACCATTTTCCGTATTTGGATTATATTGGCAGAAATCATTACAACAGTAAAATAATTGATAATCGGAATAATTAGGATATTTTGCCATGGTATTTCCAGAGGAAAAAAACTGATTATTTTTATTTGCCAATAAATCAAAATTAAAAAAACCACCGCAGTAACCTGGCCTTGAAATGGCGTGATTTGAAACAAAATTGGCATAAATATCATGGAAGGAGGTAGTATTGGCTGGACTAAAACCCGGGCCATAATAAATTTGAATATTAGGATCCCAGAGTAAATTATTTGAAAATTCAAATCGGAAAGGTCGGGTAAGACAGGTTCTATCGCCAGGTTTTTCACCACTTTCCTCACAACTTATTTCAGGCATTCTTCCTCCAATCCTATTCCAAAGATTATGATGAAGAGAAATACTGTCTTTTGGATGAGCTACTGTTGAATAATTAATCAACATTCCGCCCAGGTCGAAATGCCCACCCAGCGTCTCTGCTAACATAGAATTCGAAATCGTTATCCTTGAGCTCCTTGATAATTGAATACACTCATCTATGGCATTTGCAAAAGAACAATGATCAATAATCACATCTTTAGCACCATCTATTCTCAGGGCATCATCTAAGACCCAACCTTTTCCGGGCCTCACATCGGGGTTTCCTGGTCTGGAATTCAGGTGTCTGATAATAATATTTTGTGCTTTTCCTGAAGGCTCATAAAAGTCATCAATTAAAATGCCTCTAACAATGATACCACCCGGAGAAGTTTGACCTGCAATATAGCAATCGCCCCATTCAATTTCAGCGGCACAATCGATAACACCACTTACTGAAAACAAAATATACTTTGGTCCCTGTTTATTTAAGGCATCATTTAAGGAACCAGGACCCGAACAATTCAGGTTAGAAACGTAATAGACATTCCCTCCTCTGCCACCTATTGTAGTAGAGGCGCCAAATCCTTCGGCACCAGGAAAAGCGGGTATTTGAGCGACAATAATATGGCTTTGAAATACAAGAATGAACAAAAAGAGGCTAAAACGCATATACTTGTTATTTACATGGTTAAATTATCTAAAGCCTATTATTCCGAAGTTACAAAATTTTTACGAATGGAACCAAAATCAAGACCTTTGTTAGAATTAAAAAAAGCAGATTCAATAGAAGAAAACTTTCAAAATGAAACCTTAAGACCTATTTTAAAGCTACAAAATGATCTTATCATCACCTTAGCTCAGGAATTTCTAAAAAATAAGAATGTCTCCTGGGAAAAAATAAAGGAAAAGAATCCATTACAATGGCTGAGCTTAAATATAAAAAGAGATCTACCCTTTAAAAATCTATTGATTGGCATGGTCATTGGCCAATTTAATGGAGAGGAATTGAAAGAATATCTATCCTTTCAAAAGGAAATGAACAAAAGAATCATCAACATGATGACGGAAAGAATGGTTAATCATTATACCATAAAAAAATAAAAATTATTTTCCAGGAAAAACAAAAATCCGAAAAAATACAAAACTGTCCGTCTAAGTATCTAAAACCCAATCTTCGTAAGTGTCTGTCCAAGTACCAAAGTATTATAACCTATTTTGTATGGAAAATACTGATGTGATAGTCCCTGTCCATGCATATAAAACGAACACAAAATGGCTTTTTTATTTGCCATAGCTATATAAAGAATGACCCGCTAGCAGATCTTAAGGTATGCTAACAGGGACTGTTGTAATATATATATACCATAATTTTTAAATTCTCAACACATTCCAAAATGTTTTTAAATCTTTACACCCTAAAATTTTCTTAAAAAGAATTGTCTTTAAGTATATCCCGCTGCCATTGACGAACCTATGAAGGATTTTCCGTTGATTCAATACTTAAAATTGTCTGAACAATAATTTTTCTGATTAAATGATTTATTAGGATAAAAGAAGAATATAAATACTCAGAATTAACCTCTAAAATGATTGGCTGTGCGATGACTGTACATTCAGAATTAGGCAATGTTTTTCAGGAAGTTATTTATCAAAGAGCCTTTGAATTTGAAATGTCGTCACAAGGAATTTACCTTTCTCGGGAACATGAAATGCCTGTTTATTATAAGAATAATCAGAACAGAACGCGTCGTGTGTGATTTTTTAGCACATGGAATTATAGCAGTTGAATTAAAAGCGATTAACTATCTGGAAGCTTATGATTTAGATTTAAACAAAAAAATCAAAATAATCCAGAAATCAGATGAATCACAGTTCAGACAGCTATGACATACTTGGTGCACAACACGGTCAAAAAAATGAGTAAAATCTGATTCAGACCAGGAGTGAAATAATCATCTGAAAAACCGAGAATGGCAGCACCAAAATACAGGTGCAACTCAATGATAATATCGTTGTCAAGGAATACTTGTATAAATGAATACTTATGAATTAAATAGTATCTTTATTTAGAAATAAAACGAAACGATCCTTCGCTAATACATAGTAAAATGAGTGGCTAGACGAAAGATAGTTTCGGGTATAAGCGAGTTATACCAAATGCCTGAAAAGGACTATCCAGAGTCTTTTTACAAATCACTAAGATTTTGTAGTTTTGACCAAATCATTTAAGAATGCCTAAAATATTTGAATATCTTGGAGTCTTAATCTTTTTTATTCTAATGAACATGAGCCAATTCACGTTCATGGGAAATATAATGGATTAGAAAGTAAAGCTGAGTTTTATATTGTTGATGGCGAAATTGTTGAAATTAAGATTAAATTAGTAAAAGGTCGCAGGCCTTTAACAGGAAGTAATTTAAAAGATTTTGAGGTGTTTCTTGAAAAATAAGCTGACAAAATAGTAGAGAAATGGGTAGATTATTTTATCTATCATAAGAACATTGAATTTGAAAAAATTAATACAAGAATCGTATGAGAATAGTCGAAGATTATATTGATATTCAAACTGACTTGATTGAAATCAATTCCGCTGTTTATATCGGTGATTATGCAATAAGGTTATTTTTTTATGATGGTGTTTGTAAATTGGTTGACTTTAAATCATTCCTCGAAACTTCATCTCATCCATCAATTAAAAAATATTTAGATGAAACTAAATTCAAGCAATTTATAATTCTAGATGGAAATTTAAATTGGAATGATTATGATTTAATATTTCCAATAGCGGATTTGCATCAAGGAGTAGTTTAGAATTCAATTTCCAATTACAATTTATAACAGTAAGGCACATGGTATAACAGCGCACAAGCGAAACCCGAAAAGGGTTTGCGTCTGTGTGCGGCACGTTAGCGGTAGCATAAGAGACGACTTAGTGCCAATTAAATTTTAAGCAGAGGATTTAAATGCTTCAAAAGTAAAAGAAGAACTTGCCGATATTTTTTTATTAGCATTATTACTGGCTAAAAAATATGGATTTGATGTAAAGGAAATCGTTTTTGCAATTGATAAATCGGTTTTCGGAAGATATTGATATTTCGTTAAGTTCAAAAGCGGTTGGTATTGTGTATGCTGAAAAGCCTTCCAAAAAATTTGTGCAACAATCAAGCCCTCTTTTATATTTCATAATTACGCTCTCTCCATGAGCAATACCAGGGTAAAATAAATAAGTAGAGTACTTTTATTTCGGTGGAAATGGTTTAATGGGCGCGATACCAAAAATATTTTCATTTTTGACCCTATTTGGCAGAACTATTTTTATTTGAGTGATACAACCCCTTAAATATAGCTTAACTTTATGCAAATTCCAAAGGGAATATAAATACAACGCATGAAAATAGTCATTTTAAAATATCAACCCTATGAAATTTGGATTTCGAATACCCTCTTTAACGAAAAGAATCGCTGCCCGTACTTCCATAAAACGAATAATCAGGCATAATCTGGGATTTAAAGCACCGAAGGGATTAGGCATTTTGACGGACCCGGAAAAAGCCATTTATAATAAAGTGTATAATAAAACGAGCAAAGGTTGTCTCGTTGTGTTGGTCTGCTTCATTGGTTTCCAAAGTATTCTGGCCTATTTTGTATGGAAAATAATGGTGTGATAATCGCTTTCCATGTGTATAAAAAGGACACAAAATGCCTTTAATAAACGCAGAACCAATGACTTCCAAAATTTTTGGCTTATTTTCTGACATTTTCATTTAACTTCGTTTAAATAACTATCTAAAATCTAGTAAATTAAAGGTTTATCCATGTCCGGTATGAATGAAAAAAAACAGGTGAAATCAAAAAAGCGGGTAGCTGACCATGGGGAAGTTTTTACCAATGACAGGGAAGTAAACGCTATGCTGGATTTGGTGAAGCAAGAAACGGAACGCATTGACTCCCGATTTCTCGAACCTGCTTGTGGCAATGGAAACTTTCTAGCCGAAGTGCTGCGAAGGAAGCTCAAAGTGGTTGATCAGCGATATGGCAATAACCAAATGGATTGGGAACGATATGCAGTAATTGCCGTTTCCAGTATTTACGGGGTAGATATTCTGGAGGATAATGCACAGGAATGTAGGGTGCGTCTCTATCAAATATTTGACGATTTATATACCTCCCATTTTAAGGACAAATGCAAAGAGGATTGCAGACGAAGCATTCGGTTCCTGTTGGATAGAAATATACTTTGGGGCGATGCGCTCGACTTTACAAACCCCGCGACGAAGCAACCTATTGTGTTTTCAGAATGGAGTGCGGTAAATGGCTCCATGCTGAAAAGAAGAGATTATATGTTTAAATTTTTAGTGGAAAAATCACACCAATTTTCTCTATTTAATGACGAAGGGAACCCTGCCGCCATTGACGAACCTGTGAAGGATTTTCCGCTAATTCATTACTTAAAACTGTCGGAACAATGATTTTTACGATTAAATGATTTATTATGATAAAGGAAGAATATAAATACTCCGAACTAACCTCGAAAATAATGGGCTGTGCAATGATTGTGCATTCAGAATTAGGTAATGGTTTTCAGGAAGTGATTTATCAAAGAGCCTTGGAATTTGAAATGTCGACACAAGCAATTAACTATTTGGAAGCGTATGATTTAGATTCAAACAAAAAATCAAGGTAATCCAGAAATCAGATGAATCACAGTTCAGACAGCTACAACCCCG